>JBGCEZ010000048.1:0-55914 GCA_045106735.1 Phycisphaerales bacterium
GATCTGCGACGCGAACAACGGGGTCGCCGACCTGCTCGAGTATCCCGCCGCCGAAGCGAACGATCGTGGCAACGGCGTGATACAGGTCATGGCCGAGACGGCTGAGGCTGATGGGTAAGAACGGCGGGCCGGGCTGACGGCCGGGCAGGCAGGGTGGCCGGCGGCGGGCTCGGCTGACCGGGGGGCTGACCACGGGGACTGGCCACGGCGGCTGGCGGAATGGTTGACCACCGGAGTCGACGTCCGAAGTTGGCAACCGAAGCTGACGGCAGAGGTCCGGCATCGGCCGGGGCCCCGTCAGAAACCGCTTGCTGGTCCTTCAAAGCAGTCGCTCCCAGCGGTATTCTGCGTGTTCACGCCCTGGCGGCAGAGCCCAGCGATGGCTCGGCCGGGGCGCCGGGGATCCGCGCCTCCGGCCTGAACGCAGCGGACCGGGACGACGGGGGCACCAATGAGCGATGGCATTGCGGCGGAACGTGGGCAGAAGGTCTGCGTGCTGTGTGGGGCGGACTGCGCGGGGCAGCCGCGGATCAAGGATCCGCGCGGACGCTACTACCACAAAGCTTGCCACGAACAGGCGGCCCGGGAGCGGGCGATGCCGTCGAGTGCGCCGGTTGATCTCTACGCCGCGGCGGCAGTGACGTCGGCCGCCGCCGCTCCGCCGGCATTCGATGACGGTCCGTCGTTTCTGGATGACATTCTGCCGTCCACGCCCTCGCACGCGGCGGCGGCGGCGGGCGTCTGTCCGAACTGCGGCGGCGGGTTCGCGCCCTCGGCCGTGGTCTGCACTTCATGTGGGTTCGACACGCGCCGCGGGACCGCCGCCCACACGCGCACGCTCAAGGCCAAGAAGCTGCCGCGCGCCGCGGGGGCGCGCCCGAGCCACCGGGGCGGCGGCGGGTTCTTCAGCTCGTCCATTGGCGTGTTCGCTTCGATGGTGTTCGTGGGCGCGGCGTTTTCCATCGTCGCCGTGGCCGGTTCCGGCATCGGCCTGCTCATGGCGTCGGTCGCGCTGCTTGTCCTCGCGTTGGCCGTGCTCGCCGCACTCCTGTGGACGGTGATTGAGGCGTTTTCTGAAGGTCAGACGGGGTGGGGCGTCGTGAACCTGATCGGCCTGTTCGTGACCGCCATTCCCAATCTGATCTACGTGTTCGTCAACGACGTGGACCCGCGCTTGCGGGGCTTGCTGCCGGGGGCCCTTCTCGGGTACGCGATGCTCATCGTGACGATTCTGTTCGGCGTGGTGCTCCCAGAAGCCATGCAGATGGCCGAGGACGAAGCACTCGGCCGGCAAGTCTTGGACCGCCCGTTCGACGGCCAGTTCAATGGCGGATCGGCCGGGGAAGCGCCGAACGGATCGGCGCCCGCATTCGGTGCACCGGCAGGCTCGCCCGGCGGACAGAACTTCGGGCCCTGACGGGTCGGGGCGCGGGCCCCGGGTTGGCCCGAGTCTTGCGCGTGTGTTGGTGCGTATGTTAGCGCGTGTGTTGGTGCCCTTGTCGACGCGTGCGCCGGCGCGTGGTCAAGGCGTGGGCGGCTCGCGATCGGCCTGCACGTGGTCCACGTCGTCCCGCGGCCAACCCGCATCAAGCCAGCCGCGGACGGCACCATCAACGGCAGCGCGGAACGCGTTCGGGTACCGTGCGGCGGCGATACGGTTCGAGCCCCCGGTCCGTTGCGGCTGGCCCGCTCGGCTGGATGTTGCCCCCGGAGACGCCGCCGTGCCCCAGTTTTTGTTGTCGTCCGGATCGATGCTGTTGGCGGTCCTTGCTGCCGTCGCCCTGACCGGTTGCCACCGCGTGCGCACCACCGAGGTCCCCGGCCTGAAGTTCCAGGGCGGGCATCTGCAGGCATCGGAGATTGCGTTCGATCCGACCTTGCCATTGGAGATTGATGTTCCGCGCGGCAACCTGCGGGTGCGCGGGACCCCGCCGAGCGTGGCGGCCATGTCGGCGGCCGGCGCCAGTCGGCCCGGCATCGCCCCGGAGCCCGGCGCGGTGCGGGCGTCGGTGGATACCAACGTCGAACGACTCAGCCGCATCGAGTTTCGGGCGCAGCCGCCGTACCAGGGCTATCAGCGCGATCCCGGCGTGGAATCGGGAGCGCCGCTCGGGACAGTTGAGGAGCGACTGGCCGACGACGCGCGCGCTCGCGCGGCCGGCAACGCCGCGGCGGTGTCCGACGACGCCCGGCGCATCGCTGGCAGCGGACTCGCCGCCTTGACCGGACGGCTCGTGGTGCAAGCGGACATTCGCGTTCGCGACCGCACACTCAACCGGACCGCCGCCCGCAACGCCAACGCGTCCGTCGTGTTGGTGCGCGAAACCGACCGGCAGGTCCTGCGGCTGGCCGGCGGCGGTTCCGCATCCAATGAGTTGGACGAAGCAGATCTGGTCGTGTGGATCGACGCGCCGCTACCGCAGTTGCTGGTGCGCACCGGGCAAGGCGTCGTGGAAGTCCACGGCGTGCAGGCCGAACTCGATGTCGTGGCCCGCGATGGCGCGGTGACCGTGACCGCCCACCGCGGTTCGGTGCGGGCGTGGAGTGGCCGAGGCGATGTGGACGTGCGGGCCGATGGTCTGGCGATCGTGGCCCGGGCCGACCGCGGCCAGGTCACCGCATCCTGGTTCGAGCCGCCGCGGATGGTGGACCTCAGCGCGTCGGAAGCGATCCATGTCCCGCCGTCGATCGAAGACGTGCCCGACCGCCGGCATGCGTCCGAGCCCGGCCACCGCGTGTGGGCCCAGCTCGAGGGGGACATGCATCGGACGTTCGAGCCGCCGGAGGGGAAGTGACGGCTGGCGGTTGGTGGAACGCTCGCCCTTGGAGCCCCATCCGCGCCGTCGACCCGAACATCATCCAATCGTCGGAGGATTCGTCGGCGTTTGCCGGCCAGTCAATGAAATCAGCCGCGATTCGTTCCCAACGTGATGGTCCCGGGGCTGATTCGTGCACTTGCGACCACGCCAGCGGCTCGATCCATTTCGGCCCGCGCTCGCTGGCCCACTCCCGCCGACCGGTCACTGCCGACCAAAGCGATCTCGTCCGACCCGACCCGACCCGCTCGCCCAGCCCTGGAGGCCTCCCCGCCATGATGTCCACCGATGCCCTTGCCGTGCTCCGCTCGACCCGCCGGTCCACGCTGCTTCGTTGGCCGGCGGCCATCCTGACCGCGGCCGCTTCGCTGGCCCTCGCCGGCTGCGGCGTGGTCGGGCACCAAGCGTCGCACACGGTCAGCTACGGGGCGGTCGGGCCGGAATCCGGCTTGATCGGCACGATGGACCTGGAGGCCGACGAGTCGGCGGAGTTTGATTCGAGCTTCGACGTCGGCATGGTCACCGACCTGGACGTCAGCACCCGCAACGGCAAGATCACCGTCACCGTCGATCCCGAGATCGAGTCGATGCTGATCACCGCGACGTTCAAGGCCAAGTCCACCGATGCCGCTTCGGCCAACGCCCGCGTCCGTGCCGCGAGCATCGACCTGGACGAGCTTGGCGACGGCAAGATCCGCCTCGCGCCGGAAATGCCCGGAGGCTGGAAAAACGGCGATGGCGCCAGCTTTGATATCCGCGTCCCCGGTCCAACGGCCCTGAACGCTCGCACCAGCAATGGGCGCGTCACGGCGAACGGCCCCGTCGGTCCCATCACCGTTGCCACTTCCAACGGCCGCATCACGCTCGACGGCACGCTCGGTGCGGCCAGCCTCTCGACCAGCAACGGCCGCGTCACGGTCGTGGATCACCTCGGTCCGCTCCAGGCGACGACGAGCAACGGCGCGATGGACATCCGACTGCACGATGAGAGCTCGGAGTCGGTGACCCTTCGCACGAGCAATGGGGCGGTCTCGCTCGTGGTCGGCCAAGCGTTCGGCGGCGATCTGACCGCCACCACCAGCAACGGCTCGATGAGTGTGGACGGCTTTGCCGGAACGCTTGATGACGTCAAGATTGAACGCCGCCGCGCCCACATCGTGATGCCGGGCAAGGCCAGCTCGACGGTGCGAACGAGCAATGGCAGCGTGAAGCTGACGCGGCGGGCCGCGGCGACCGCCGGCAGCGGTTCCAGCGCCGGCTGAGGGACGCGGCATTCGCACGGTCCGCTCGGCGTGAGCCCGGCAGCCTGGCGGCCCGTCAGCCTGATCGCCGCGAGTCGGTCAGCCGGTCAGCTTCCAACGAACACCACCGGCCGCTTCCCACCATGGGGGCGTCCGGTTTTCGTTGCTGGGTCGTGTGGGCGGGTGGCGAGGGTGGGGTTTGCTCGCGGGGCACGCGCCGCGCGCGATGCATCAGTTGCCCACGCGCTTCAGCGTCATCGCCCGGAAGTTCCGTCCCTCGACCTTGAACTTGCGTTCGAAATTCGTGCCGACGAGTTCGCCTTCGCCGGCCGAGGCCGGCCGCACGAATGCTTCGCGGGTGAAGAGTCCGGCGTCGACCGCGCGGGCCGCGTGCTCCACGTACCACTCCCAAAGATCGTCGTGGTCGGTGACGATCCGCAGCTCGCCTTCCGGCTGCAGGATGCGGTGGAATTGTGGAAGCGTTTCGTCTTGCACGACGCGCCGCTTGTGGTGGCGGGCCTTGGGCCACGGGTCGCTGAAGTAGAGGTGGATCACCGCCGCGACCGCCGGCTTCATGCGCCAGCGGATCACTTCCACCGCGTCGGCGTGCAGCATGCGCACGTTGGCCAGCTGGTGGCGGCGGGCCCGGTCGGCGGCAAACCGCGTGAACTCGCCGGCGTGCTCGACGCCCAGGAAGTTCGTGTCCGGTTCCAGGACCGCTTGCTGCACCAGGAAGGTGCCCTTGCCGGCCCCGATTTCCAGTTCGAACCGTCGCTCGGGATGTTCGAACCAATCGCGCGGGTCGAAGTTGGGGGCTTCGCCCGGGGCCGGGAGCGGCGGGAGGTCATCGTGGTTGAGACCCCAGCCGTCGATATCCAATTCGCGTCCGCGGGAGATGCCGAAACTCATGGCCCGAGTGTAACGAGCCGCCGCGGTGAAACTCGCGGCCGGGGTGTGTCCGGGGTGTGGCCGGCGCGGGCGGCCTCCGGCGAACCGTCAGCCTTCGCCGCGGTCCACCACCAGGATCTCGTCGAGCGGCTTGCGGTCGAGTTCGGGGACCACGCAGTCGTCGGCCGGATAACCGATGGGCAGGAGCAGGTAGGGCCGCTCGTACTCGGGACGTCCGAGGACTTCGGCCAGGAACTTCATCGGGCTGGGCGTGTGGGTGAGCGTGCTGAGCCCAGCGTTGTGGATCGCGCTGATCAGCATGCCGGTGGCGATGCCGACGGACTCATTTACGTAGTAGACCTGGTCGCTGTCGGCGTCCGGCCGGTCGTCCCGCACGAGCTTGAAGACCACGATCAGCCAGGGGCAGACTTCCAGATACGGCTTTTCCGAGTTGGTGCCGAACGGGGCCAGGTCTTGCAGCCACCGTTCGCTGGCTCGCCCGCTGTAAAAGGCCTTCTCCTCTTCTTCCGCCGCCACCCGGACCTGCCGTTTGATCTCGGGATCCTGCACCGCGACGAATCGCCACGGCTGTTTATGGGCGCCGCTGGGGGCGGTGCCGGCGGTGGCCACGATGTTCTCGATCACCGTGCGTTCGACCGGGCGGTCGCTGAAGAACCGCACGCTCCGGCGAGCCTGCATCATGGCGAGCATCTGGGCCGAGGCTTCGGTCGGCGAGCAGCCGGGGTCGTACGGGGTGAACGGGACGAACGTCTGAGATTCGGCCATGGGAAGCTCCGGCGCGGGCGGGCGGGCGAGCGATTGGGTGCGAGTGCGAAGGCGGGCGAGGGAATTCGGGCCGCCGAGCGTAGCGTCCGGTGGCGGGGCAGGCGGGGCAGGCGTCATCGCCGCCACGCGCTTCTGTCCGCATCCAACGCGGCTCGGGGGCACAGTCTTCCCGCCGAGCGCTGCGTTCTGGGGCTCGGGCCGGCATCGACGGCCGGCCGCGCGGCTCGGGCGGTGGTCTCTCGGCCGGCCCCCCTCGGCGTCAGTCTTCTGGCCGGTCTTGGCCGCACTCTGGGCAGCGGCGCAGTTGACCCTGGAGGTCGTAGCCGCACTCAGTGCAGAACTGCCTGGCGGTCTCGGCGAGCAGCCAGTCGTTTCGGTCCGCCCATCGGACCAGGCCGTCGGCGACGGCAATGGGCACGATGCCACTCAGGGCGTAGAAGACGGCCACGCGGGCGACGGACGTGATGGTCGCAGCGCTGGCGGAGTGGACGAGCAATCCCAGTGGCAGGAGGACCGACAGCATCACGATGGTCCCGGCCAGGAAGGCGCTCGTCGATATTCTGGCCCGCTGTCGCGGCGATACGGGGGGCTGGTCGCTCAGGATCGTGGACGTGGCGACCCAGATCCCGATCACGGGCATCGGCGACAGCAGGAGCATCAACAGCGGGCCCCCGGGGACGCTGGCCGGGAGTCCCAGCCGGCTGAGGAACGCGAACGAGAGCGTCGTCGCCCCGAACGAGAAAACGACGCCGCTCCAGTAGAAGAGGTAGAGCAGCGTCCGGTGGATGGTGGCGGTGTGCGGCACGGGAGGCGTGGTGGTTGGAGTCAGATTGACGTTGTGATTGGCGGTCCGGCATCACATGATGACCTGCCGGCGGTGCGTCTGCGGGCTCGGCTGGCACCAGCTTCCGGTCGGATCGGCCATGGCTTGGCGGCGGTCCGAGCGGCGTCTTCATTCGCCGCGGTCGTTGGGCTGGGCTATTCGTGGGCCACTCGTGGGCGATTCACGGGCTGTTCTTGGGAGTTCATGTTCGATCGTGCGGGTATCGGCCTGGATCACGCGAGAACATGCGGCCATCTTGCGGTGCTTGCCCCGGCTGTCGGCGTTCGCCCAGACGACGAGACGATGAGATTCAGCACGAAGAACAGGAGACGCGAGCTCATGGGTGCACCGACGAGTCACGGCATCGGATCACGAATTCGCCTTGCCGCCGGCGTTCTGGCCGTCACCGGGGGGCTGCTGGCCACGCCGATGGCCGCCGCTCGGCAGGCGCCATCCGATGCTCCGATCTGGCTGGAGCAGTTTCCGCGGCCGGTTTCACGAGCGAATGCCGCGACCTGGTACCGGCGGGCCATGGAAGAAGGCCTCGAAATCGCCCGGTCCGACCGAATGGCCATCGCCGATTGGGACGGACAGGGGCCGCCGCCTCCGAACATCGAGCGCGCGCTGGGCCGGATCGGCCCGTTCCTCGATCTGGTTCGCGCCGGGACCCGCCGGAATCGCTGCACTTGGGGGTTCGACCTGGACCAGGGCCCCGAGCTCATGTTGCCCCACCTGAATGAACTGCGTTTTGCCGGGCGGGCCCTCGCGGCCGAGGGGGCGATCGCCCTGGCCGACACCAACGGGCCCGCGCTCGTCGAGTCCATCGTCGCCATCGACCAGTTGGCCGCCCACACGTCGGGCGATGGCGTGCTGATTTCGTCGCTCGTGGCGATGGCGATCAACCGGCTCGGCGACCGCTTGGTGGATCGCGGCATGCGCCGCGGCCTGATCGACGCGGCCGGCGCGGCGCGGCTCGCGGACTCCAGTCGGCGATTCGCGACCCCGGGCGGTTTCGGCGTGCCGGGTGCGCTGCGCGGCGAAGCGACATTGCTCGTCGGTTGGTTCGAGAATCAGGTGCAAGCCGGGCCGGAAGCGCGCCGTGAACTTGGCGAGATGTTGGAGATGCTTGGCGAGACGGCCTCGATCCAGGAGCGACTGAACGCCGGTGAAGATCGATTGGTGTTGCAGGATGCGGCCCGGATGCGCGAAGTCTTGAACGACGCGGCGGATCTCGCCCAGTTGCCGCCGAGCGATGCCGTACAAGAAGACATTGACGCGCTCTCCGCCAAGGTCGTGGCGGGGGAAGCCGGCGATCTTGCGACCACGCTCATGGCCAGTTTCGAGCGGGTCATCTTGGGCCGAGATCGTGCGATGGCCACGGCCGCCGATCGAGTGGAGACGCTTGAGCAGGCGGCGCAGGGCGAACTTGCGGTACCACTCGATGCGGCCGCGCACTATCAGATCGCAATGCGCCGCTGGTTGGCGATTGATCCGGCGGTGCGGTTGGACGTGCTCAGCCCCGCGGTCAACGCGGTGGCCGATTCAACTGCCAACCCGGTCGCCAGCCCGACTGCGAGTCCGGCCAACAGCTTGGGCGCGGGCGAGGGCCCGGATGCACCCGAAACACACGCCGGATCCGCGGCTGAAGCCGTGGCCGCGACCGCGGCGGCAGTGGACGCCGTACTCGACGCCGTGGTCGCGGGCGCCGCGGCCTCGTCATTCGACGCACCGTCGTTGCGGACCCGGACCGACTCTCTCGTCCTGCCCGCGTGGACCGGCGTGATGGCCGAACTCTCCGTGGTGCTGCGTCACAAGATTGCGGCGCATGAGCAAGCGTGGGGCGCGGCCGATGATCCAGCGGCTCGCGCATCCATCGCGGCGGCCGGCGACCGATTGGTCACCGCGGCGATCGGTTTGGCCGCAGATCTTGGCGGGGCTGATGTTCCGGCGGCGTCGACGCTGGCCGGCGTGCACCTGGAATCACTGGTCAACGCCTGGCCGGCGTCCATCGGCCAGCAATCTCGCGAACTTGGCGACGACGCCGCGATCGCGCGTGACGCGGCGGTGGCCCGCTTGCGAGCGCAGTCTGGTCTTGGATTCGCCGCGTCGGTCGAGCGATTGGATGTGCCGGCGGCGCAGGCGGTGTCCGACGTCCGTGCGGTGCGCGCGGGGTCCGTGCCGGCCAATGCGTTCCACGACGCGGAGTCCGCAGCAGACCTCTTGCCGCGTGGATCGGACGAGCGCATGGCGCTCCTGATGGCTTTGGAACGCGTGGCCGGAGCCGTGGGGACGCCGCTGGTCGGCCCCGCGCCGGTCACCGATGCCCCGGCCGCCGACGGCGTGCAGGATCCTGCAACCGCGCCGGTCTTGTTGCCCGGCCACGAACGATTGGTGGACGTGGTGGCGCTGGTGCGGCTGCGGCGTGGTGCCGCGGCGCTGCGGGCGTTTGCCGCGGACGACACGATGGATCTGACGGTCTGGAGCGATCCGACGGTGCGGACGTTGAAGTTCGACGAGCGGGGCCGAGCGGCGGGCGAAGTCGTGCGGCGGGCGGTTCGCCTGGCCTCGGTTCGTGGCCAGGGAGTCGGCAATGGCCTTGAGGGCGATGCGGTCGCGCCGATCGACGGCACGCCGGACCGGGGAACGGAAAGCGGTACGGACTGACGTGCTGGCGGCACTCGGGGCCGTCGGCTTCCGCCGTTCCCGCCTCCTCAGCCCTCGGCCGACGCTTTGATCACCGCAACCGCTCGGGCCAGTTGTTCTGCGGCGTCATCCGGAACCGCCGGGCGCGACCAGTCGTGGTCGCCGTCTCGTTCCAATTGGGCCGCGGCCATTCGGACGCACATGCGTGAGACGGCCGCCTCGGGGTCCACCGGACTGCGCCATCCCGGCTCATCGCCGCGGTTGAGCGCGCTCCGATCTTCGCCGCCCTCCTGACTCATCCGGCAGAAGTAGTCGCCGACGGCCAGGTTGTCGCCGCCCATATGCAGTTCGACGTACGCGACCGAAAGGCAGCGTCCGCAGATCATCGTTCCGCGGTGGCCTTCCAGAAACGGCTCGTCCGTCGTCCACGCGCGGTGGCAGTAGTCGCAGAGCACGTCGGACATCTGGACGTTCGACTCATCGGTGCCGGGGCGATACATGGGCGACGGTCTCCGCTTGGCGGTTGGGAGGATTCGGGATTCGGTCGGGGCACGGAGGCGGAGGCGGAGGCGGACGCGGGCACCGACTCGAGGACGAGGACGAGGACGAGCACGAGGACGGGGACGAGGGACGGTATCCGACGACGCCAATCGTGGGCGGTTCACCCGGGGGGAGATGCCAGCCGGTCCCCGTGCTGGGCGTTCCCGGGGCGTCGGCCATTGACAGCCCGTTGAAAAGGCCTCACCCGTTCTGAGCACGATCATTCCGCCCCTCGCGTTGTCGCCGAATCTCGGCGCAATCGAGTGGAGATGCCTTCGATTCGGCTCCGCGCGAGGGACGGAAGCATCGCACCCAGGTCGAGACGGGCTTCTTCAACGGGCTGTTGACGGCACTCCGGCGTGGGGGCATGATCGCCGCGCGGCTGATCCGCCGCCCGAGCCCATGAGCGACACCACCCCTCCATCCCGGCCCCGCGGCCCCATCCGAATGGTGCCCGGCATCAGTTTTGCGAACAAATCGCAGTTGCTGTTCGGTGCGTCTCTGGCCCTGATCCTCATGGTCGCCCTGGCCGTTCCGTGGGTCCGGGGCACGTTCACCGCACGCCAGCTCGAGGATCACGCGTCGCGTGGAGCGGCCGAGGCATGGTTCGCCGGTCGACGCTCGATCGAGCCGAACGAACTCGCGTCCCAGGTGTTCTTGCCGAGCATGGTGGGCGAAACCGGCTCCATCGGCATCGCCGTCGTGCTCATGCCGGACGCGACCGACGACGTTGACGCTGCATCGGAACCGGGCGCCGCGGCGGGTGGGTCGCCTGATGGGTCGGATGCGTCGAACGCGGCCGGCGCGGCCGGCGCGGCCAGCGCCGCCAACGCGTCGAATGGGTCGGAGGCCGCTCCGTCGACCGGTGATGCCGACGCGGCGTCCACCGCGACGCCAGGGGAGGGCTCCGGTCCGGCTGCCACACCGGTCTCACCCGCGGCGCCCGGCGACACCGGTCCATCTGGCGCACCGCCGAATGACGTGGCCGTTGCCTCGCCCCGGCGAGCCGGCGCCCCAGCGATGTTTGTGGTCGATGCCGCGTCGTACTTCCGGCGGGGGCCGGAGGACGTCGACTACTTGCGTCGGTATACCAGCGGTGGCCGCACGGTTCTGCGCCTCGCGCACGTCCTGACGGCCGGCGACCTCGCCGGGATGCGGAGCCTGCCGCCCGCCCTCCAGGCCGCGGTTGACGCGGCGATTGGTCGGGATGGCCGCGAGGCGTCCGATGGGTCCGCCTCCCGGGCACCGTCGGTCGAGACGCCCCCAACGTCGCCGGCCGCGTCCGAGGCGTCCTCCGGCGCCGCGGCAGTTCCCGTGGCCAGTCCAGGCTCAGGACCCGGCACCCCCGTCGCGCTGCTGATCATCGATCGCGACACCCGGCGCAGCGAGAGCTTGCTGCTGCAGAACCGCATCTTCATGATCGCCGTCGGCGGCGTTGGCGTGCTGGCCAGCATCGGCCTCTTCTGGCTCATCCTGAAGAAGCTGATCCTTTCGCCGGTGCGCACCCTCCGCGAGACGGCCGAGGCGGTGCAGGATGGCGACCTCACGATTCGGTCGGACATTCGCACCGGCGACGAATTCGAGCAGCTCGCCGGCGCATTCAACGAAATGCTCGACCGGCTCGAAGCCGGACGCGACGAACTGCAGCGGATGAACCGGACGCTCGACCTGAAGGTTGACCAATTGGCCGAGGCCAATGTCGGCCTGGACGAGGCGAACCGGCTCAAGAGTGAGTTCGTCGCCGGCGTCAGCCACGAGCTGCGGACGCCGTTGAACTCGATCATTGGCTTTGCCGAGTTGCTGCTCGAGTTGGCCCATACCGAGGGCGATGCCGACCCCAAGCGGGATCGCTACCTCAACAACATCCTCGGCAGCGGACGGCGTTTGCTGGAGATGATCAACGAACTGCTGGACATGGCCAAGATCGAGGCCGGCCGCATGGAAGTCGCGATCGAGCCAACCGCGGTGGGCGACTTGGTCGAGGGCCTGACGCGGATCATGGGACCGCAGGCCCAGCAGAAGGGCGTCGACCTGGACACGGTGATCGCCGATCGGCTGCCGGTGGTGGAAACCGACCCCGGAAAGCTGCAGCAGATCCTCTTCAACTTCATGTCGAACGCGATCAAGTTCACGCCGGCCGGCGGCACCGTTCAGCTTGTGGCCGAGCGGATCTCGCGGCAAGGCCGTCCGCTGGCCGTTCGGCTGAGCGTGATCGACTCGGGGCCGGGCATCGGCGAAGACTTGCAGGAGATGATCTTCGAGAAGTTCCGGCAGGCTGACGCGGGCCACACCCGCGAGCATGCGGGCACGGGCCTGGGGCTGGCGATCTGCCGCTCGCTGGCCGAGATGCTCGGGGCTGAGGTGAGCTGCGCGAGCATTCCGGGGCAGGGGGCGACGTTCGCGGTGGAGCTTCCGGCCGCGTATCGTCCGGAGCAGCCGCAATCGTTGATGGGTTGAGCCGTCGCTCACCGCCCGAATCGCCGTTGCCTGGGAGCCGCACCCCGTGACCAAGAACGCCAAGTCGGCCGCCGAATCGCGCCGCCCGGCCAGCGGGTCGTGGGCCGGGGCCGCGATTCAGCCCGGCCAGCGTGGCTCCGTGAAGTTGGTCGTCGGCCAAACGTACTCAGGGGCGACGGTGCAGATTCCGCTCCACGTCGTCCGCGGCGCGGAAGACGGTCCGGTCGTGTCCGTGACCGCCGCGGTGCACGGAGACGAAATCAACGGCACCGGGGCGATCCGAGAGATGATCAGCGAGCCGCCTTTCGAGGTCGTTCGTGGCACCGTCGTGTTCGTGCCGGTGATCAATCCGTTCGGGTTCGAACGTCATTCTCGCTACCTGCCCGATCGCCGCGACCTGAACCGGTCCTTTCCCGGATCGGCCACCGGATCGTTGGCTGCTCGTCTGGCCCACGCGGTGTTCGACGGGATCATTCGCCATTGCACGCACGGCATCGACCTGCATACCGCGGCCGTTCGGCGCACGAACTATCCCAATGTTCGGGCGGATCTCAGCCAGCCCGAGGTGGCGACGCTCGCGAGAAACTTCGGGGCGGAAGTGTTGGTCAACAGCTCGGGGCCGGAAGGTTCGCTGCGTCGATCCGCCTGTGATGCCGGTATTCCGACGATCATTCTCGAAGCGGGCGAGGTCTGGAAGGTTGAACCCAACGTTTTGGAGTACGCGGTCCGCGGCGTGCGGAATTGCCTGGTCGGTTTGGGCATGGTCGACGGATCGATGGAAGAACCGCCGTACCACATTGAGGTCGAACAGACCCGATGGGTGCGTGCCGATCGCGGCGGCTTCCTCAAGTTCCACGTCGCGCCGGGCGACACGGTGGAGACGGGCGAGGTCATCGCCACCAACACGTCGCTCGTGGGCCGGGAATTGAACCAGTTGGTGGCGCCCAAGACGGGCATCGTGCTTGGCATGGCCACGAATCCGGCCGTCGCGCCCGGCGATCCGATCGTCCACATTGGCTTCGATCGCAGCGGGGCCATCCGGCGGGTGGACCGGGCCATGCTGAAGCTCGGCGGCGACGCCCTGGAGCATCGCATGCGCGACGACCTGGCCACGAATGTGGTGGTGAGCGATCAGCCGGACGGCGACGGTGACGGTCATGGCGGCGATCGTGATGGCGGCGACGGCGATGCGCGTGTCGGCCACGGCGAGCATGTCGGCCCAGGCGGCCAAGGCGGTCCGGGCGCCGAGGGCAGCGACACGGCCTCTGACGCTCGCGTTACCGACTGACCTCAGATCAATCGGAGCCGCTGCGGGATCTCCGCGTCGGCCGCCGGATCCACGCGCCGGACCCACGCGAGTTCGATGCGGTCGCGGGCCGCGAGTTCGGGGGCCCGCAGCATCAGAAGCCCCAGGGCCGCCTCGGCCACTGCGGCCGGCGATCCTGCCCCGCCTGACCACAGGTCGTAGTCGGCCCAGGCCAGTCGCAGGGCGTGGGTCGTCAGCCCGCCGTCGGGAGCGAGGATCTGGAGCCGCCAGGTGAACGCCCGGGCGTCATCGTCGCTGGACTCGTCGAGCAATTCGAATTGCGGTGGGGCGGTCATTCAGGGGCTCGGGCGGGGGCTCTTGCGGCGGCTGGCGGCTGGCCCAGAGCTGGTCCGGGCGGAACCGATGGCCGGAACTCGGCTGAACGGGGGGCGCTTTTCGGAAGGGTCGGACCCGCAGGCCGGCCAGCAACTGCCACCGATCCGTTGGTCGACCATACCATCGACTCCCGGCGATCCTGACGATCCCGGGTCTCGACGGCCGGCCATGGGCCGGACCGGCTCCTCGCCCACCCGCTTTCGGAATCACGATGGCCTTTCTTCTTGAGATCATCCGGCTTGGTCTGAACAACTTGCGGCTGCACAAGCTCCGCAGCTTCCTGACCAGTCTCGGCATCATTCTCGGCGTCGGTGCGGTGATCGTCATGATCTCCATCGGCAAGGGCACGGAGGCCGCCGCCCTCCGTGAGATTGACGCCCTCGGCGCCACGAACATCATCGTGCGTTCTGTCCGGCCGCCCGAGTCGTCGTCGGTTGGCGATGAAGCCCGATCGTCGGTGGCGAAGTTCGGCATCGGCCGGACCGATTTGCGGCGCATCGCGAGCAGCCTGCCGGACGCCTCGGAGATCGTGCCGCTGAAGGCCGTCGGGGACGAGATCAGCTACCAGGCCCAGCGCACGGTGAGTCAGTCCTTTGGCACGACCCCGGATCTCCTCGGCGTGGCTCGGCTGCGCATCGCCCGCGGTCGATACCTCGCCGACTCGGACATGGACCTGCGCAAGAGCATTTGCGTCATCGGCCACCAGGTCGAGGAACAGTTCTTCCCGCTCGAAGATCCGATCGGCCGCGAGATTCGAATCGGCCAGCAGCTCTTTCGCATCGTTGGCGTGCTGGAGCCGGTGGGACTCGCCGGCGGCACCGGTTCGGCCCTCGTCGGCCGCGACCTGAATCAGGACGTTCACATCCCGCTGACCACCGCGGAGTTGCTCTTTGGCGACATCATCCAACGGCGTCTGTCGGGCAGCTTCGTCAGTGAAGAAATCGAAGTCTCGGAAATCTACGTGAGCGCGCCGACGACGTTGGACGTCGTCCGCATGGCCCGGCGCGTCGAGCGCATCGTGGATGTCGACCACGCCGACACCGCGGACGTACAAGTGATCGTCCCGTATGAACTGCTGGAGCAGCGCAAGCGCACGCAGCGCATCTGGAACATCGTGCTGATCTCGATCGCGTCGATCAGTCTGCTGATCGGCGGCATCGGCATCATGAACATCATGTTGGCCACGGTGACCGAGCGCACGCGGGAGATCGGTATTCGGCGTGCCCTTGGTGCGACGCGTCAGCACATCACCCTGCAGTTCTTGGTCGAAACCGGCACGCTGGCCTGCGTTGGCGGATTGATCGGCATCGGCGTCGGCGTCGGGTTGAGCGTGGGGATTGAGTACGCCTCGAGCTTGACGCCGCGGTTGGACATGGAGACGCAGGTGACGACTTGGTCGATTGTGGCCAGTTTCCTGGTCTCGGCCTTTGTCGGGTTGGTCTTCGGCCTCTACCCCGCGATCCAGGCGAGCCGAAAAGACCCGATCGTCGCCTTGCGGCATGACTGATCCTGGCGACGCGCCGGGCGGAATACCGGGCGCCGCAGATTCGCCCGGCGAGCGCTCTGTGCGCCGCTGGGTCAAACGAATCGTGGTGGGCGGCGTGTTCGTGGTTGTGGTGTGCGTCGTGGGACTTGCGCTGCTTTGGTTCAACACTGCAGCATCGCCGATGGATCCGCGGCGACTTGATCTTGATCGCGTGCTGGAGACCGCGACCGAGTCGGCCCAGGAATTTGCCGGGCGTGTGGCGATCGAGCAATTGATCGTCGACGAGTCGCACACCACGGTGCACTTTCTTGTGCTTGGAATGGGCGAGGAGTCGGGCGCGGAATCTGGCGGGCTTTCGGGTGACCTTTCCAGCGGCCGCTCACGCGGCACGGATCGGTGGACAGGCGTGTCGGTGACAGCGCGCCGCATGGAAAATGGTTTGCTCGTGACCGAGACGACTCGCCACGGGAAGGCCCGGCAGGCGAGCGATGTTCGCGATCAGCCTCCCGCCGCGCCGGGCGCGTTCAATCCGCGGCTGACGTTTTACGTGGACCGGGCCCAGCGATCTTTGGTTCACGCCAGTGAGATTGAGGGCATTGGCGAGTTGACGCTTCGCGGGTTGGACTTCGACCGTTTCGCCGTGCCGCCGACGGTGCGCGTTCGATTCGATCGTGCGGATGGAACGGAGCTGTCCCGGACGATGGGAGCCGACGGACGGGTGCGCCGCGGCGACTGAGGTCCATGTTCCGGCGGTCGAGCACCGTTCAGTCGGGAGACGCCGGTCGTCGGGTCGCGGCGGTTCGGTCCAGTTGCCAGCGGAGCAGGCCCAACCCGGTGAGTACCACGCCCGCGAGTCCCAGAACCCAGCCATTGTTCTGTCCTGGCAATCGAATGTGCGAAGGATCGTCGCGGTCGTACTGAATGGTCACCGTGGCCGGATCGCCCGCGTTGCGCCAGGCGGGCTCGGATACGCTCACTTGCCCGGTGTACGTATGTCCATCGACATCATGTTCAACGGTGAGTTCCAGGCGATCTGGTCCCTTCCGGACCGGATGCGGCTCACTCGAGACAACCCTGGCTTCTGCTTGGTGGTCGGCCGACATGATCGCTTGGTCGCGCTGGTGCCCAAGGAGGGCGACCAACATGAGCCCCGGACCGGTGAGCATGCAGAACAGTTGGACAAGCGTGGGGCGCACGAGAGACTTCCAATTGGCGAGGCAGTGAAGTGCGGACGAGACGGATGAGGTGGGCGACGCACGACAGACAGGCGACAGACGAAAGGCAGGCAACGCGGGGGTGACCCACTTAGTTTGGACGTCGCCAGATACGGACGTCGCCGTGCGTCCAATCGATCCACCCGTCGAGGGTCGCGGCCTCGGTGTAGCCGCGACCGCGCAGCGCATCGTGGACCGACGCATCAACTTTCGTTGGATACAGCTCGATGACGAACGTCGGGCCCCCAGCCGTTGGAAGCTCGCGATCCAGATCGCGACCCAGAAGCAGACTGAAGGTTGGTTGCAGGTCGGCGGCGTAACGTTCCATCACGCGAGCGCGGATGCCGATGACGTGGACGTCGCCCGCCTCGGCGCCGTTGGCCCGAACCCAGTCCGCCGCTTCCCGCAGTGGTTGCCGTGGGGAGCGCGTGGCCAGATCAACGCACCATGCGCCGACGACGATCGCGAGCGCCGCGCCGGCCACAGCTGGGCGCCACGACCACAGCCGGACCAGGCCGGCGGCCATTGCCAGCAGAGCGGCAGGCACCAAGAAGAGTGAGAAACGGGCGTAGATCCAGGTGCCGGCCAACGTGGCGGCAAACAAGATCGCTCCGCCGGCAACGGTGGCCGCGAACGGGCGGCGCGTGCGCGGGTTGGCGGCAAGCAGTCCCGCGCCAAACATGGCGAGCAAGCCGCCGGGAACGGCAGCCAAGGACCACGCGCCACCGAGTTGCATCAGTGCGTGCGCGCCTTCTGGCCCGAACACGGTCGGTTGGTCGGCGGCGGATCGCCCGAAGCTTCGGCTCACGGTCAGCATGTCGGGAAGAATCGGGAGGTACGCGATGACGACCAGCACGCCCGCGAGCAGCGGGGGGATGAGTCCGTCGAGCGGACATCGTCGTCGCTCGGCAATCGCGCTGAAGACGGCAACCGCCGCGTGCCCGGCGGCCACGCACGCGGTGACTGGATGGGCCCACGTGCCGAGCACCACGGCCGCGGCGTAAGCAACGAGTGATCGGCGCGTCGGGCGCTCGGTCCAACGAATCCAGGCCCAAGACGCTCCCGCGGCGCCGGCAATCATGAATGCGTACCCGCGCGCTTCTGTCCCGGAGAGTGCGAGCACTGGACACGCGGCGGCGAGCACACCGGCAAAGATCGCTGCGCTGCGGCGACGCAGGATGGCCATCGCGAGGCCGGCGATCAGGGCCACGGCGACCAGTGAAGCCAGGAGTGACGGGAGCCGCATGGCCAGCTCGCCGCCGACGAACGGGCCGGCCAGATCCACGCTCGCGGCGCTCAGCATGGATTGCAGGACGTGGTTGGCCGGATCGAAGTACGTCGTACGGGCGACGTTGATGCCCCGGGCCGCGTAGTCCCGCCACGCCGCGATCTCGTCGTACCAGAGGCCGTCGTTCAGCGACCAGTGGCGGGCCACCAATGCCAGGCCGATACACATCAAGATCAAGATGCGGCGGCCAGTCGGGCCGAGTGTGATGTCGCCGGGCGAGGGGTCGGTCGCCAGTGGATCAGGTTGGGTGGGGGCTTGGGGCACGCAAGACCTTGGCCCAAGGCCGCGTCGGCGTCAAGGCCCCGGGCGACACGTCTGATCCCGGCCCGCTCGCGACACGCACGAACGCTGGGGTGTGCGACACCGACGTTAGAATCGGGCCCTTCGCGCAGTCACCCATCCGCTCAAGGAGATTCTCCAATGTCCACCGACGTCATCGACCATCGCATCATCGGCGACGACATGCAGGCCGTCATCATCACTCTGGATCCCGGGGAAGCAGTTGTCGCTGAGGCCGGCACCATGATGTATATGGAAGCGGACATCGACATGGCCACCCAGATGTCGATGAAGGATGATTCGGGTGTGTTTGGGAAGCTCATGCAAGCGGGCAAGCGCATGGTGACCGGCGAGAGTTTCTTTGTGACGTTCTTCGGCAACGAAGGTCATACACGACGAGATGTGGGTTTCGCCGCACCGTATCCAGGGCGCATCGTTCCGATTCAGCTGGCTGAGCATCGAGGAGCGATCAATTGTCAGAAAGACGCCTTCTTGTGCGCGGCTCGCGGAGTTGATCTGGACATCGCGTTCCAGCGGAAATTGGGCGTGGGTTTCTTTGGTGGCGAAGGATTCATCTTGCAGCGTGTTCATTCCCCTTCGAATGAAGGCCAAGTATTTCTTCACGCGTGTGGCAGTGTGATGCGGCGCGATCTCGCCGAAGGGGAGACGCTTCGGATCGACACGGGTTGTCTCGTGGCCTTCGAAGAGTCCGTCCAATACGACATCCAGTGGGTGAAAGGGATCAAGAACAAGATCTTCGGAGGCGAGGGTCTTTTCTACGCCGCGATGACGGGTCCGGGCACCGTATGGATGCAGACCTTGCCGTTCAGCCGATTGGCGGATCGGGTATACGCCGCCGCGCCGCAGACTGGCGGTCGCAGCCAAGGGGAAGGATCCGTGCTCGGCTCGGTCTTCGACATGCTGGGCGGCGACTGAATGGGTGGACGTGCATCTCGCGCAACAGTACCTCCGTTCGCGAGCACCAGGACATGATCTGCGCGCCCCGTTTGCCGGCCTCAGCGAAAGACATCGTTCGGGCGCGTGGGGCTGATACGCGATTCGTCCTTGTCTTGCGGCCCGATTCGATCGGTGATGGGTAGAATCCCGACTGGGCGGTGGCTGCCGTCCGGGAGTCACCCAGATGTCGCCACAATCGCCCCTCCATGCGCTCGACCTCGTCACACCTCCGGTCATGACGGATTGCGATCGCGAGGTCATTCATACGCCGGAGCGGGTTCAATCATTCGGCGGGTTGCTCGCGATCAACCGAGTCGACGGACAGATCATGGCGGTCAGTGATTCCGTGGAGGAGATCCTGGGTCGATCGGCCGATGAACTCCTCGGTCAACCGATCGGTGCCGTCTTGCCGTCTTTGGCGCCGATTGTGGGGCTTGGGTCAGCGGGGGCAACGGGCCAGGCAAGAGGCCAGGCAAGAAGCCAAGCAACGGGCCCCCTCGCAGAGCACGACGTCAACCACGTGGTTGCTCCGGCACCAGGAACCGGGGTATCAACGATTCTCACCGATGTCGGGCCGCGACGGCACACCGTCGAGGCCGTGTTGCACGATCAAGGGGATCGACGGCTTGTCGAACTTGTTCCGGTTCGGTCGAGTGAAGCGTCGGCGATCATCGAGAGCGATCCGCTTTCGTTCGATCAAACACGCCGTGTGATGGACGGCCTCCTCCGAGCTCGAGACACCAAAGAAGTATGTTCGGTTCTGGCCGACGAAGTGCGCCGGGTCACGGGCTTCAATCGAGTCGTTGTCTACCGCTTTGAGCCGAACTGGGACGGGGTGATCGACGCTGAATCACGGGATGAATTGCTCGACTCTTTTCTCGGAATGCGATTTCCTGCGGCGGACATCCCGTCGCAGGCTCGCGATCTGTTCGCCCGGGTCGTGGTTCGGGCAATCCATGACAGCCATGACACCGGTTCGCCGCTGCGTCACGTGGGCGGAGATCCATGCGATCCGCTCGACCAGTCCGATGCGATGCTCCGGGCTCCGTCGCCGGTGCACACGGAATACCTCCGCAACATGGGGGTGCGGGCTTCGGTCACCGTCGCCATTCGTCGATCGGACGGGCAGCTCTGGGGTCTGGTCGCAGGTCACCATGCGTCGGCGCGTTGGACTGACGCGGCCACACGAGCCTGGTGCCGGCTCGTGGGCGACCTGGCCGGTGTCCAGATCGCGGCCCGGATCGACGAACAGACGCGCAAGACTGTGGCCGACATCGAAGCGCTCCGCGGTCCATTGATTCAAGCCATGGGGCCGCGGGGGGGCGTGGCAGACGGCATCTCGGCGGTCCTGCCGGAGATCATCTCGTGCTTGGGGGCGGACGGCGGCGCCTTCGTCGACCCTGACCATGTTGCAATGCACGGGCATGCTCCGCCGGAAGTCGGGGCCATCGAGTTCGCGACGTGGGTTCGGGACCAGCATCCGGAAGATATCTGGACGACGCGCCATCTTGGTTCAACGGCGCCGATCGACGGAAATGCGTTCGCCGGAGTGCTCGTCATCGATCTGGGGAGTGCCGCCGTTGGATCGATCCTGCTCTTTCGACACGAAGTGGCCGAGGATGTGTCGTGGGCGGGGGCGGAGCAGGCGATTCATTCCGCTCGCTCATCAACCCTGAAGCGATTGGAGCCGCGAGGGAGTTTCGCGGTGTGGCGGACGCAGCTGCAAGGGCATTCTCGCGAGTGGGCACCGGATGTCATGCGCGGCGCGCGTCGACTCCGCATCATGCTGGTCGATCAGATTCTCATCGAGTCGCGGAATCGAGTGGCCGCGCTGGAGGAAGACGTTCTCGACCAGACACGGGAGCTCCGGAGCCGAAATGAAGCGTTGCGAGAGTTTACATACGTCGCTTCTCATGACTTGCAGGAGCCGATCCGGAAGATCTTGAGTTTCTGTGACTTGCTCATCGATGACTTGGGGGAAGATCTTTCCGCCGCTGCGGCTGAAGACGTCGAATACATCGTGGACGGTGCACGGCGCATGTCGCGTTTGATTTCCGACTTGCTGGCGCTCAGCCGCGCGGGCCGAGACGGGGTGGTGTTTGATCGCGTCGACATGAACGACGTGATCGACGAGGCTGTCGGAAATGTTTCGCAGCTCATTGAGTCAAAAGAAGTCCGGATCGTTCGTCCGGATGTCCCAGTGGTACACGCCGATCGAACCATGCTCGTGCAGCTCTATCAGAACTTGATCGCGAACGCGGCCAAATTCAGCGATCGACAGAACACCGAAGTGCGGTGCACCATGGACCTGGTCGACGGCGAGGTCGTGTTCGGCGTGAAGGATCAAGGAATCGGCTTTGATCCGACGTTCGCCGAGCAGATATTCGGGACGTTTCGTCGGTTGCACACCAAAGAGGAGTACCCTGGATCAGGAGTGGGACTGTCCATCTGTCGCCGCGTGGTCGAAGTCCACGGCGGGCGAATCTGGGCGGAAACAGATGGCGAAGGAACTGGGGCGTGGTTCCGGTTCGTGCTCGGCAATCGGATCCCGTCGGATGAGAAGTCGGCGGATTCGAGCACACGGGCAAGCCGTGATGGCGGCGGCGAGATGTCTGACGGTGGTGGTCCGGGTGACGAAATGGCGATGGACCCATGAATGAACTTCAGCGCGAACGAGTCGATGGCGAGGACCCGTGGGTTCTCTCGGTGGAGGACGATGCCGGAGATCGGCGATTGATCGAGCGTGCCGTTCGATCGAGTTCGGCGCCGTGCCGGATCGAGTTCGCCGAGAATTCGTCAACGGCATTGGAGCGACTCGAAAACGCGGTAGCCGCCGGGGCGCCGCCGAACGTCGTGCTCCTGGACTTGAACCTGCCGGGTCTGGGCGGGCGGGCGCTGCTCTCTCATGTTCGAGACAGTGATCGCCTTCGCCAGTTGGTGATCGTGATTCTGACGACGTCCCGGAATCCGGAGGATGTTCGTTGGTGCTACGACAATGCGTGCAATGGTTTTCTTCGCAAGCCCAATTCGTGGTCTGAGCTTTCTCGGATCATGGACCGGACACTTGAATTCTGGGTCTTGACGGCTGAACGTCCCACTCTTTCGTAGGGCGTGTCTGGTGGCGTGGATTCGTTCGAAGTTGCCGCCGTCGGCCGCCAGGCATGCGGAGACGTGTTGTGCGCTGTGTCGCACCTTTCCCGCGTCGGGCGCGATTGCCGAACCTCGGACGGTGGAGTTACCATGCCGTCGACCCGACTGCCGGCGGGGTCACCGGGCGCCCTTTCAATTGCACTTCGTCCGCCAGACGCGACCGATCCAAGACCCCGCCTCTCAGGCCTGTCCAGTTTCTCCGCGAAAGGTGCCGGCATGACGCACTCGAGCTCCATTCACGTATTGGTCATCGACGATGACTCGGCGGACCGCATGTTGTTGCGGCTCCTGCTCGAGCGCAATCGCGATGGCGATGAGACCATCATTTCGATCGTTGAAGCGGCGTCGCTGGCCGAAGCGTCGGTCGCGATCCAGAAGGCCCGGTTCGACGTGGTCTTGCTCGATCTTGGCCTGCCCGAGTCGAGCGGCATCGACACGTTGCCAAACTTCCGCCGGATCGATACCACCACCCCCTTCATTGTCTTGTCCGGACTCGGTGAACCCGATGTTCGCGAAGCGGCCGAGGCGATCGGCGCTGTGGGCTGCGTCCAAAAGGGAACGATTGGCGCGAACGAGCTCCGGGCTCTGATCCGCGAAGCGGCGAGCATGCGCCAGCCGGGATGAGGCCGGTTCATTCGATCTCCCGGAAGACGGTTCAGATGGATCTGGATGGACCCGTACCCACGCTGCCGCACAGGCGGGTCGAGTCTCTATCCTCTCATCCGTGTCCATCGCCCCCAATCATCGTGACCCCGGTGCCGTCATCGAGGCCTTTCTCGCGGCCGCCGAGCAGTTGACCACATCGCCCGTCCGCCACGGCAGCGTGCACCGGATTCCGCTCCGGGGCCGGCTTCTGGCCACGGGCGATCTCCACGACAACCCGGTGCACTACCAGCGGATCGTCGCCGCCGCCCGGCTTGGTGCTTCGCGCGATCACCACGTCGTGCTCCATGAATTGATCCACGGTGATCGTCTCATCAACGGCATGGACTTCAGTTATCGCATGCTGTTGGAGGTCGCCGCGCTCTGCCTTGCCCATCCTGGACAGGTTCATCCGATTCTGGCGAACCACGAGTTGTCTCAGCTGACGGGAGCCGGCGTCAGCAAGGGTGGCGGCAACTCCGTTGAACTCTTCTTGGATGCCGTGCACTTCGTATTCAGTGCGGACGGCGATGAAGTTGAGGCCGCAGTGAATTCGTTTCTTGCCGCCATGCCATTGGCCCTGATCGCCAGCGACATGGACGACGCAAACGAATCGAACATCGCGGATGACGCGCGTCCGTCGAGCGCTCCCGGCATTTTGTGCTCGCATTCATTGCCGTCGGCCGCGCTCTTCGGCGAGTTCGATCCGTCGATTCTCGACCGCCCGCTCGAGGACGTTGATCGACGTCGGCCGACGGGCGATGCGTACCTGATGACCTGGGGCCGCGGCTACGACGAAACAGTGATTGAGGCCCTGGCCGCCCGTTGGAACATTGGAATGTTCATCCTTGGCCACCAGTTTGTGGAGTCGGGGATCGAGACCGTCGGCGATCGCGTGGTGATCCTCAACAGCGATCACGAGTCAGGACGTGTGCTGCCGATTGACTTGGCCGACCCGCCGCGGGTCGCGGAGTGCCCGATGTTCGCCATGCCGTTGGCCGGCATGGGATGATCGTGCGCCGAGTGTTGCTTACTCGTCACCCGTCACCCGTCACTCGTCACTCGTCACCCGGCGCCCGGCACCCGGCACCCGGCACCTCGCTTCCCGCACCTCGCGCCTCGTCCCTCTCACCGGGCGGCGCTTGCGGGTTCAGCGCGAGCGCTTCACTTCAAGCTTCCAGTTGACCGCACGGCGATCGAGCGCCTTGCCGATCATGCGCTGCGACTGCGTCGGTTCAAAGTTGAGGAACGTCCAACCCATGATCGGTTCGAGTTGTCGCCCCTGGGCGTCGAAGAACACGAATCGGTAGTCCGCGTAGTAGGTGTCGCGCAAGCTGGCGTTTTGTACCGGGACCTGCACTTCGATCGGAGCCGGTTCGACGTCGACCATGATCGCCGGCTGGAAACGCAGCAACGACGCGCCCACACCATCGAGGACGCTGATCCGCGGATCAGCCATCGGTGCGCCGCCACCTTGCAGCGGAGGCGGGGCCGACTCGCAGCCGCTCAGTACGGCGGGGGCGGTGGCGGCAAGCAAGACAATGCAGGCGGAAAGGTGACGCATTCGATGGCTCCGGACGGTGGGTCGAAGGGAGAGGGCGGTCGAGGGAAGAGGGCGGAGGGCAATGGGAGAAACAGATGCAGCGGGCACGGGCGGCAACGGCGAGGGAGCGGGCGTCAGGGACGCGTGAGTTCGTCGCGGATCGCCCGGGTGCGATCATCCGACGGGGCGGCACTCGCGCCGGGGCGATACATGAGGCGCTTGTAGCCGATCGAATGGGGTTCCGGCGTAAACAGGCCACGCCCGCCGTCCAGCACGTGGACAAAGGAATCGTTGCGATGGCCCGGGCGAGGATCAGCGCCGCTACCCACCGAAATCTCTTCTCGCCGGTAGAGCTGGGCGAGGTCGTCGAGGCTGACATCGGCCGGCAGCCCGGCTTCACGCCAGCGGCCGAGACGCGCGCGGTCCGGCGTGCCGACATCGCGACCGCCCAAGATCCACGGCCGACTGCCGGCGGGGCCAGGGGCGTGATCGTTCCAGTACCGCAGTTCGGTGGCCGCGAGCCACTCGGGGGCGGAACTGCCAGGGCCAAGGAGCCGCAGGTAGATCGTTCGCGGCGCATTGGCCTGGCCCGGCATGACGTCCGGGAGCACGATCCGTGAGCCCGTGCCATCCGGCGTCTCCACCGAGACATCCAGCGTTCGGCGATCGCCAAGTCGCAGCGGGGCGATGAACACGTGCTGGGGGGCGAACTCCATGTGGCGTTCGTCCGCCGCCGCGCCCGAGCGCAGCAGCAGGCCGGCGATCACCATGCCCGCGCCCACGGCCGCACGCTCTTCGTTGTTGCTCCCGCGGCTGAACGCGACGGCCGCGCCAACATCGGTCAGTGCGCGGCCAAAGAAGCTCTTGGCCTTGCGGACATCTTCCAGGTTGTTCCAGCGGTAGTCTTCGGCCAGGGCGTTGACGTTGAGGGCGCTGGGGAAACGTGCGTCCGATTCGCTGCCACTGCCACTGCCACTGCCGCCGCCGCTGCCGCTGCCGTTGCCACTGCCCCCGTCGCCACCCATGCCCCCCGTCCGCACTCGCAGTTCCGCTGGCCCGCGATCCTGGGCGACGAATCCGGCCAGCGAATCGTCCGGACCGTAGGCTCGCTTGGTCGGACCTTTGCCGTAGTCGACGATGAGCAGTGTGTCGTAGTCGCGCCGGCGGAGCGTTTCGACGACCGGGGCGAGGCGGGGGAGCTGGGCTGCGGCGGCATCGAATGAATCGCTCGCGCCGTTCGTCCCCGATAAGTCGGTGGCCACGCCTTGCAGCAGCCGCGCCAGGGCGAGTTCGTTCTCAACCGGCGTGTAGCCACCGTCGAGGTAGTCATCATCGTCGGCCGCCCGCCGGGCAAGATCTTCCTTGGACATGCCTTCGCCAAAATCGGCGAGCCGGAACGATGCGTTGACGATCGCCGCTCTCGCGTTTTCCCAGTCGCCCTTGACCGCGTAGAGCACGCTCGTCCAGTAGTAGCCGAGGGCTTGCTCGAATGGCTCGCCCTTCCAGATCCGTACGCCCTCGTTCACCCAGACCGACGCCGTCGTGCGATCGGCATTCAGCCCGGCGGTCGAGAGCAAGTCAAAGCTCGTGCCGAGGGAGCGCTCGGCCTCAGCCAAGTCGCCGTCGGCCAAACTTGCCACGCCAAGCCGCAGGTTGTCCAGCAGGATGTCTTCGCCCCGCGACTCCATCGCCGACGGCCGGAGCAGCGCCCGGGCCGCCGGGAAATCGTGGTCGTAGTACGCCCGCACCGCGCCGAGATTCCGGCGGGCGGGCGTCTGGCAGCCAGCCAGCGGACCGGTCACGCACACCACGCACACCATGCTCGCCACGCTCAACAGGGTGGTGGCCAGCCGGCGAACAGGTTGGCGTTGGGCG
The DNA here is from genome assembly GCA_045106735.1 of Phycisphaerales bacterium. Lineage (GTDB taxonomy): Bacteria > Planctomycetota > Phycisphaerae > Phycisphaerales > SM1A02 > JBGCEZ01. The sequence continues at coordinate 26,271 of JBGCEZ010000048.1, forward strand.
TCAGTCATACGTCAGGCCGCGGGTTGCCCGAGAGACTTCCCATTGGCCCTCCCAAGTCAGGACGCCGGAGAGCAGGTCGATGAGCTGGTAGCTGCAGACGTAGGTGTCGCGTCGTCCAGTCGCGCTCGTCTCGGTGAGGGCCCGAAAGTCGCCGGTCAGACGGTGGGTGGGCGGCTCGCGGAGCAGCCGCGGTTCAGCCGGCGATTCCAATTCCGCCGCGACCTGGGCCCAGCGTTCGGGCGGCATGATCCAGCGAATGGACCGTTCGGCCGCAAACTCCGTCGCTTCCAACCGGCCGCGGAGCCGGGCGATGTACAGCCACTTTTCGCCGTCGGGAATGATCTGATTCGTCCGATTGGCGATCCGTTCGATGCTGATCGTCCACGGATCGCTGGCCGGCGTTCTCGCGCCGATGACCGGATCGCTCGTCATGCGTTCGGCCATGCGGTCGGTCATCTCGATCAGATCCACACTGCGCAGAAAGGTCGTGCGGGCCACGGGCGGCGTGGTCGCGCAGCCGCCGGCGATCGTCGCCAGGGCGACGACGAGCAGCACGCAACGCCATCGATCCCGTGGCGGCCGAATCACTGGTACTTGACCTCGGACTGGCCTTCCCAGATCAGCACGCCGCGGCCGACGTCCGGACCGCTGGCCGCGTCACGCAACTGCACGAGCTGAAAGGACATCAAGTAGAAGTCGGTCTGGCCGCTCGGGAGGTCGAAGATCTCGCCGGTGAGCATGTAGTCGGCCAAGGACGTGTAGTCCTGGGGAGCCGACCCAGCGGTGCGGTCACCGTACTCCGACGCTCGGGCGTCTTCGACGAAGCCACGTTCGCGCACGAATCGCAGGCCGTGCCGGGCGCCCGACGACGTCAGCCGACCTCGCGTGCGAACCAGGAACACATCGAGGTTCTGCGGACCGAGGGTCGACGTACGGTTGACCATCTCGCCCACCACGATGACCGGCGGGTTCGTCGGGTCGACGATGTCGATCCGGCCGGCGATGTCCGCGGCCATCTTGTCGCTCCAATTCACCAGCTCCGTCGATCGCAAGCCGCCGCTGCCCCATTCACTGGGGGCGTCGTTGGCCGGATCCATGCGGCCTCCGGCCGAGCCATACGTCCGGGGCGCGGTTTCGCAGCCGGCGGCGACGGTCAGCAGAATGCCGCCGGCGATGATGGCCAACGGTTGGAGGCGACGGAAGCGGCGGGCAGGAGACGCGGCAAGACGATCGCTCATGGCGGGAGCTCCGGTGAATGGCGGGGGCGGGGCGAGAACCACGGCGGCAACGCCGGCGGTCGACGAATGATGACACGACGGCGAGGGCCCGTCTTCCGGCATCATCGCATCTGTCGGCCGAATTCGTCGCGGAACCGCATTCAGAACGCCACCCATCGCCTTCCGGCGGCGGAACTTGCGCGTCTTCCGCCGGGCGGGTCAACTTTCGGCCACTTCGTGGCCGGCCATCGTTCTTCGCAGGCACCGGCGGCCGTGCTACCGTGCCTCCATGACCTTCCCCGCCCCGTTCTATCGCTCTCGCCCGCACCCCTGGCACGGCCTCGATGTCGGCTCAGAGCCGCCGATCCGTGTCAACGCGTACATCGAGATCACGCCCTTTGACTACGTGAAGTACGAGATCGACAAGAAGACGGGCTATCTGGTCGTCGATCGTCCCCAGCGAACGAGTTCGCAGCCGCCGACCCTCTACGGGTTCGTGCCGCGGACCTACTGCGGCAAGCGTGTCGCCGCCCTGAGCCCCGAGTCGAAGAAGGGCGACGGCGATCCGCTCGACATCTGCGTGCTCAGCGAGCGGCCGATCAACCGCGCGGAGGTCATTCTTCGCACGCGGATCATCGGTGGGATCCAGATGATCGACGACGATGAGGCCGACGACAAGATCATCGCCGTCCTGGAGAACGACGACATCTGGCAAGGCGCGGCCCATCTTTCGGACATTCCGCGGGCGTACGTCGACCGACTCCGTCATTACTTTTCGACGTACAAGATGGTCCGCGGCAAGCCATCGAACACCCGCATCGTTCGCGTTTACGAGGCCGACGAAGCGCGGGCCGTGGTCACCGCCGCGATGGCCGACTACGCCGAGCGCTACGACGAGGTGTGAGCCAATCCGCGGGGCGCGACCCGTGACCCGCCACGCGGTCGACGACTCTCCGCGCCCCGCGCCCCGCGCCCCGCGCCCCGCGCCCCGCGCCCCACCGCCCACTCGCGGCTGACGCACCAGGCCCAACGCATGCACGAAAAAGGGCGGCGCCGGCTTCATGGCCAGCGCCGCCCTCATTGCATGCAAGGTGCCGCTCTCTCGTTGGGTGACGGTCGTCACGCCTCGGAAGAGCGAACCGGCTCGCGACTCGGACGAATCAGCCCGTCCACGCCGAGAGCAGCGACAGCACGTCGGCAAAGCCCACTTCGCCGTCTTGGTCGAGGTCGGCCGGGCAACCGGCGCACGGACCCCACGCCGAGAGCATGGCGAGCAGGTCGGCGAAGTCGACGTCGCCATCGCCATCGAGGTCCGGCGACGGGGCCGACTTCTCGCAGCTGTCCGGGATGCCATTGCCGTTCTCGTCGACCGGCGGCACGTCGGAGACGATCTTCATGATCTTGCCGCTGAGGCTGATGATGTAGAGCTCGCCGAGCTGGTCTTCGCCGAATCCGACGGGGTTCACGACGAGATCGGTGCCCTGGTTGAGCTGGGCGGTGCGTTCAATGTTCTGCACGCCGAAGCCGTCGTCGATCAGCGTCCAGATCTTGTTGGACCCGAAGTCGCCGTAGAAGTAGACGCCGTCCAGTTCGGGGATCGCGCAGCCGCGGTAGACCCGGCCACCGGAGATCGAGAAGCCGACGCTGTGCGAGTACACCTGGACCGGCAGCGTCAGGCTCGGGTCATTGCAGGTGCACTGGTTGCCGAAGCACTGGAAGCCTTCCATGCATCCCCAGCCCAGGTTCGCGCCGCCAAGTTCGTTGGGGATGACGTTGACTTCTTCCCACGCACCCTCGCCCACGTCGCCGATCCACATGTCGCCCGTCTCGGGGTCGAAGCTGGTGCGGAATGGGTTGCGAACGCCGCTCGCCCAAATCTCATCGTCGCCGGCCAGGCCGACGTACGGGTTGTCGGCGGGGATCGCGTAGTTGCGGTTCGGGTCGGCCGGGAAGTCGTCGCCGCTGGGATCGACGCGGAGGATCTTGCCGAGCCACTGGTTCGTCAGGTCCTGAGCGCGGGCCTGTCCGGAACCGGAAAAACCGCCGTCGCCCAGGCTGACGTGCAGCGTGCCGTCGAAGGGATGGCACTCGATGCTGCCGCCGTTGTGGTTGGCGGCCGGCTGGTTGACCTGCAGGATCGTGCGCGCACTGCCCGGGTCGGCGATCGTGGGATCGGCCGCATCGCGCTGGTACTCGACGATGCGGGTCTGCAGTCCGCCGCCGTTCGGGGCGGTGTAGTGCACGTAGAACTTTCCGGTGGTGGCGTGATCCAGCGGAAAGGCCAATCCGAGCAGGCCGCCTTCGAAGGTCGTGCTCACCAGACCGGTGATGTTGAGGAAGAGCGGACCGGTCCCGGTCTCGCGGTCGACGATGCGGATCCGCCCGGCGCGCTCAAAGACGTACAGATTGGCATCATCGCCCGGGGCGACCTTCATGCCCATCGGGCCACTGAAGCTGCCAAAGAGTTCGGTGCGAAGGGTGACCGTGGTCTGATCGCCGGCGAGGGCGGCCGGGGCGAATGCGGCGGCGGCCAGGATCGAGCCGGCCACGAGGGTGGCGGCGGTGCGACGCGGAGCCAGGGAGCGAGTGAATCGACGGTGCATGAGCAATCTCCGGGGTGAGCCGTCTGGGGCAGGGATCGAGTCGGGGGCCTCAGCGGAAGCTCCATTGGAACGCCAGAAGCGACGCGAGGACAGTGTGAATTCGCCGCCCGACGCAGGGAGATCCCGCGAGGTCTCGCGTGCGCCGAAGTTCTTCCGGCAAGGAGGGAAGACCAGGTGATGCGGGTCATTCCGGGGCCGGTCCCGCGCGGCCGGGTCTCCGCCCCGGGTCGCCGGTGATTGGTCACTCCGACGCGGCCGTGGGCGATCCGGGGAAGGCCCCGCGCGGACCAGCCGACCGAGCGTCGAAAATTTTTCGCGCGCCACGAGGATCGCTTCGCGAGCCGGGGGCCGGAGCCCGGCGCAACGCTGCCGGCGTCAGTACGCTTGGCGCCGGATCGACGCGCTCGGCTCGGTGGGTGGCCACGCGGATCACCGGCGGGAACGCCCGCCCCGACATTCGACGGAGGATTCGCGTGCTGCTTGGAATCGACATCGGAACGTCGGCGGTCAAAGTGTCGCTGGTCGATGGCGCCCGCGGGCAGGTGGTCGCGGGTGGCAGTGCTCCGTGCGGCTTCGATGTGCCTCGGCCAGGATGGACCGAGACGCCCGCGCCGCGATGGTGGTCCGCCACGGTCGAAGCCATCGCCGACCTTCGCCGGGCGACGGGTCAGTCACTGGATGCCGTGCGAGCTGTCGGGCTCAGTGGCCAGATGCACGGCGCGGTGCTGCTCGATCAGGCGGCGCTCGACGGCGCGGCGGATGGCCAGGTCGATGCGCTGCGTCCGGTCATCATGTGGAACGATCAGCGGACGGCCGGCGAATTGCCCGGCATCGAAGCGGCGGCCGGCGGGCGTGCCGCCTTGGTGCGGGCGAGTGGCAACCGGGCGTTGGCCGGGTTCACCCTGCCGAAGCTGCTCTGGGTGCGGCGGCATGAACCAGAAACGTGGGCCCACGTGCGACGCTTTGTGTGCCCGAAGGACTTTGTGCGCTTGCAGTTGACCGGCGCCGCCGCGACCGACGTGGCCGAGGCCGCCGGAAGCTTGCTCTTCGATGTGGTGGCCCGCCGCTGGAATGCGGGGTTGGCCAGCGTGCTTGAACTTGATCCGGACATCCTGCCCACCGTGCATGAGTCCGGCGCCGTGGCCGGGACCATCACCCCATGGGCCGCGGCGGCAACTGGCCTCCCTGCCGGCACTCCGGTGGTGGCGGGCTCGGGCGACAACCAGTGCGGGGCGGCCGGGGCGGGCGTGACCCGCGCGGGGCGCGTGCTCGCCACGTTGGGCACGTCGGGGGTGATCTACGCGCACGCGGCCGTTCCGCGGGTGGATGCGCCGGCGGACGGCGCGTCAGAGAGCGCGTCCGATGCCGCCGGCCGCGTGCACCTGATGTGCGCCGCCGATGGCCGCGCGGACCGGGCGGGGGAGTGGTCGGTGACCGCGTGCGTGCTTTCGGCGGCCGGCGCTCTGCAATGGGCCCGCGACGTGGTCGCGCCGGACACGTCCTTCGACGCCCTGATGCACGAAGCGTCGCTCGCCCCGCCTGGCTCTGGCGGCGTGCGTTTCCTGCCACACCTGGCCGGCGAGCGATGTCCGTACCCCGATCCCGAAGCCCGCGGCGCGTGGACCGGTCTGGGGCTCGGCCACGGGCGTGGTCACCTGATCCGCGCGGTCTTGGAGGGTGTGACCTGCACCATGGCCGCGGCCCTTCAGCTGGTCGAGGACCTCGACGTGCCGGTTGATCGCGTGCGGCTCGGCGGCGGCGGCAACCAGGCAGAACTGTGGCGGCGGATGCAGGCCGATCTCTACGGCCACCCCGTCGCCCGACTGAACGTTGAAGAAGGCCCGGCCTTCGGTGCCGCGTTGCTCGCGGGCGTGGGGATCGGCGACACGTCCGGGATCGATGCCGCAGCCGACGCCATGATTGAAGTCGCCGAAGTGCTCGACCCCGCCCCCCCCGCCGCGTACCGCACGCTGGTCGAGGAGTACGCCGACCTGTACGCCGCCCTCGACGACCCCCGCGTTCGACGGTCAACCTGAGCTGTGGCGGGGGACCGAACGCGAGCGATCTGCCGCCGCCGACCGCCGCCGCCGACCCGCCGCCGACCCGCCGACCCGCCGACCCGCCGACCCGCCGCCGACCGCCGCCGACCGCCCGCCGCCGCCCACTGACGCCCCGTCTGGACCCGCCCGCGCTCTGGAGCTTTGCCGATGCCTCGCACCGCCCGTTCCCCCCGATCCGGCCGCGCCGCCGCGTCGTCGCTCGAAATGTCTCCCACCTCGGCCGACCGCTTCACGTTCGGCCTCTGGACCGTCGGCCACCCCGGCCACGATCCATTCGGCGAGCCGACGCGTCCTCGGCTGGACCCCGTTCAGATCGTGGAGTTGCTGGCTGAGGTCGGCGGCGTGCACGGCGTCAACCTGCACGACAACGACCTGGTGCCGATCGACGCAACGGACGCCGAGCGAGACTCGATCGTCCGCGGCTTCAAGCGGTCCCTGCGGAAGGCCAAGCTCAAGGTGCCGATGGCCACGACGAACCTGTTCACCGATCCGGTCTTCAAGGACGGGGCGTTCACCAGTCCGGATGCCGACGTTCGGGCCTACGCGGTGCAGAAAACGATGCGGGCGATGGACCTGGGGGCCGAACTCGGGGCGAAGATCTACGTCTTCTGGGGCGGGCGCGAAGGGTGTGAGTCGGACGCGGCTCGTGATCCAGTGGCGGTGCATGGGCACTTCCGCCGGGCGATTGACTTCCTCTGCGCCTACAACGAGCAACAGGGCTACGGCATGAAGTTCGCCCTGGAGGCCAAGCCCAACGAACCGCGCGGGCACATCTTCCTGCCGACGACGGGGCACATGCTCGCGTTCATCGCCACGTTGGCCCGGCCGGAGATGGTCGGCGTCAATCCGGAGGTCGCCCACGAGCACATGGCCGGGCTCAACATGACCCATGCCGTTGGGCAGGCCCTGGATGCCGGCAAGCTCTTTCACATCGACCTCAACGACCAGTCGCCGGGTCGCTACGACCAGGACTACCGGTTCGGGGCCGCGAACCCCCGCGAGGCCTTCTTTCTGGTGAAGCTGCTCGAGGACCGCGGCTACCGCGGGCCGAAGCACTTCGATGCCCACGCCTACCGCACGGCCGACCGGGCCGACGTCATCGCCTTCGCCCGGGGCTGCATGCGGACCTACAAGCTGCTGGCCGCCCGGGCCGCCCAGTGGAATGCCGACCCCGAGATCCAGCGGCTGCTCGCCCAGGCCGACGTGGCCACCGGCAAGGACATTGGCCGACCGACCGAGGCCGCCGCTCGCCGTCTGGCCGCTCGCCGATTCGACCGGGCCGAACTCGCCGCCCGGCCCCGCCCCTGGGAAGCCCTCGACCAACGGACCACCGAGATCCTGCTCGGAGCCGGCTGAGCACTTTTCTTCTCGGAAATTCGATTCGTGGGCGCAAGCTGGATTCCCGGGCGGCGTATCCCCACGGGGTGCACGCTGGAACCCGCCGGAACCCGCGTGCGCAGATTTGAGGTCCGGAGCACTTCTTCCAGGATCCTTCCGGGACGTCGATTGGCTTCCATTCTTCGTTCGGGCCTCCGGGTTCGAAGCCGTCCTCCGGGGGGGTTTCGGGCCCGGTTGTCTTTTCTGGCCCAGCGACCCCGCCCGTCCCGCTGCTTCCTCCTCTCGCTCGGGGTTTCCCGGGTCTGCGCCTGGCTGGCAGCATCGCCGGCCGCGGCCGGCGGTACGCTCCCGACATGACGACGAGCCCTTCTGACCCGTCCGCCGCCGCCCCCTCGGCTTCCGATTCGGCGATCGCCGCGCGGGTTCCCCCGAACCAGTCCCTCGTTGCTCCCGGCCGCTGGCCGGTCGTTGGTGAGCGCGTCGCGACCCCGCCCGAGGGGCCGTGGACAGTGCGGATTCACGGAGCGGTCGAGCGGGAATTGAGCTGGACGGTCGACGAGCTTCGGGCCATGCCGCAGACCCGCATCGTCTACGACGTGCACTGCGTCACCCGGTGGACGCGGCTCGACGCTTGCTTCAGCGGCGTGCCCCTGGCCACCTTGGTGACCGCCGCCGGGCCCTCGCCCGACGCGACCCACGTGCGTTTCGTCGCCCATACCGAACGCCGGCACGATACGTCGCTCGTTCTCGGCGAGGCGATCGAGCTCGGGGCGATGGTCGCCCTGGCGGCCGACGATGCCCCGCTTGAGCCGATTCACGGCGGGCCGGTGCGGATCGTCACGCCGGGGCGGTACTTCTACAAGAGCCTCAAGTGGCTGGCCGAGATCGAACTGCTCACCGAGGATCGGCTCGGTCACTGGGAAGGCAGTTGCGGCTACCACAACCGCGGCGAGCCCTGGGCTGAACAGCGCTACATGGCCCCGGACCTCGACCGCCGAACCGTTCTTCGGGTGATGGAGACGCGCGATTTCAGCGGGCTTGATCTTCGGTCGCTGGTGGCCGCCGGGCTCGAACTCGACGGCCTTTCCGCCGCTGGGGCCCAACTGCGCGACGCCGACTTTCGGCGCGCGCGACTCGTCGGCGCCGACTTCACCGACGCGAACCTCTCGAACGCTCACTTTGAGCGGGCCGACCTTCGGAACGCGCGTTTTCTCCGGGCCGACGCCGAAGGCGCGAACTTCAGCGGGGCGGATCTGCGGGGTGCAGATCTTTCGGGGGCATCGCTTTTCGGCGCCTCCTTTGGGCCGGAAGCGGGGCCGGATACGACGCCGTCCACCGATGGTGTGCGGACGGATGCGGCGACGCGCATCGAGCCAGCGGCATTGGACGCACTGACGCCGGTGCAGCGGGCTTGGGTCGATCAAGCGATGCGCCGGGCGGCAGATGCGGCGAGCGGCGACGCGCCAGAGAGCTGAGGGCAGCCGCCCCGTCGCCTCCTTGGGCACTGCCACCGGCCGCGCGCCGCGCATGACCCATCGCCACGCACGACAGGCGACCGCGTGCTGTGTATGGCCTCGCTCTGTGCACCACCTCACACCGCGCAACCTCACACCGCGCACAACCGCGGCCGCGACGCTGAACGTCGCGGCCGCGGGCCACTGTGCTTGCAGTTGTGGAGGCCGAAGCCTCGAGTCCCGTGATCAGCCGCCGGAACGGTTGCGGCGCGGGGGCGCGGCCGGGGGCGTCGCCCCGCGGGCGGCTTCACGCTTGGCTTCGTCGCGCTGGCGTTGTTCACGCTGGCGACGGGCTCGCTCGGCCACCGGGAGCGACTCTTCCGGATCCACGCCGATGCCGACGCGGGTGCCATCCGGCATCTCAATCTTCGAACCCTTGCCGCCGAACGTCACGAATCGTCGGCCAGCCGAAGCGGCCGGCACGGCCGCGCTGCCAATTTGGGTGCCGGCGCCAGCCGCCGGGCGGAACGGATAACCGTTGACCTGCCGGTGGACGAAGTCCGGGGCGGTCACAATCAGCACGCCTTGGTAGTAGCGCATCCGAGCGGCCTCGCCGCCGACAACCTGCCACTGCTCGGGCTCCACGATCTCGCGGATGATGTCCATGATCTGGTTCGCGCGATCGGTTTCGCTCAGGCGATCGACATCCTCGATGTCGCCGCCGAACAACGAGCCGCCGCCACCGCCGCCGCCGCGGCCACCACCGCCGCCGCCGCTGCCGCCACCGCCGCTGCCGCCGCCACCAAAGCCGCCGCCACCGCCGCCGCCACCTTGGCCGCCGCCGCCGCCTTGGCCAAACGCGCTGTCGAGGTCGAAGTCCGGCGCGTTGTCGAAGTTCGGGGTCTCGAAGAGCATGTCCTTGATCGGGTAGTACCGGGTCTCGCGAGCCGACCGGCCGCCGAGCCGCTCCTTGGTGCCGACTTCAATGAAGCCGTTGCGGAGTTGCCACGTGCAGGGCTCATCGATTTCCGCCGCGCACTGGTCCAGCACCATCTCCAGCGCCGTGAGCGCGGGTTGGTTGCGGATCGACAGCGTGATCGGGGTTTCGGGGTCGATGCCCGCGCCGGTGCGGTCGTCATTGAACCGTCCGAGGATGGTCACGCCGAGCACGGTGCGGAAGTACTCGATCGCCGAGCGGGCCGGCGTCTCGTCGAAGTCGACGGTCATGTCGGAGTAGAGCAGCCGGCCGAGCATGACGGCCTTCTGTTCATTGGCCGAAGAACGGGCCTGCTGCCGGGCCACCCCGTTGAGGCGGTCGGACAGGGACTGGGCGTCGGCCGAAGTGGCGAACCCGCCGAAGCAGGTGGCGAGGCCGAGGCCGGCGATGAACAGGCGGCTCTTCATGACGTAAGGCTCCAGGTGAGCGAGCGAGTGACCGGTGGGTGCGGGTCCGGGCCAAGGCGGCCGGGCCCCGCGGGCGTTCCGCCAAGTGGGATGCACCGAGGCGTCGAAAGTTCCCGTCCAATCCATCGGAGGATCCTCGGGATGCACGCCATTGCAGTCTATCGGCCGCTCCGGGCCAGAATCGACGCTTTGAAGCGAGCTTCGGCTGATCTGTTGATGACCAGAGGCCCGGCCAAAATGCGAACAGGACTCCGGTTGGCCGTTCCGGCTTCGCCCGTCGCCCGTCGCCCGTCGTCCGCCGCCCGGCGCCCGCCGTCCGCCGTCCGCCGTCCATGACCTCAGCGGTCGAGCTCAGGATCGCGGAACGCACCGACCGTCCCCAAGGAACGCAGCGTCTCGCCGTACGTCATCAGTCCGATCGCCTGGGCGGCCAGCGGCATTCGGCCGTCCCAGGGGGCAGATCGGATGCCCCCAATGGCCCGCGAGGGCGACTGGCAGCTCCAGCGATCCGCCGGCCGCACCGTCAACTGCATCATGAAACGCATGGCCGCCTGGAGCCGGGCGGCCCGGCCGAGGCGTTCGTCTTCGGCGGTCATGCGCGGGTCGCGGAGGATCGACGCGATCAGCACCGTCGGCCGGATCGACTGGGCTCCGGCGATCGGCACCGTCGATCCCGCGAGGAGGAAGCCGCCGGAGAGTTCAGGGGCGGTGCCACGTCCGATCTGGATGCGCTCCAGCACGCTGACCATCGTGCGGACATCGTCCCCGAGCCGGGGTTCGGTGCGGGTGGCGGTGGCGCGCCAGTCATCGGCCCAGTGGATCCACGGCATGAGGCTCAGCCGCTCACCCGTCGGGAGGCTGGTCCAGACCGCGTCGATGGCGGTCGTCAGTTCGGCGGCGTTGTTGGCCGGCATGCCCTGTGGCCGAATGGCGTGCCGCGCGGCCGCGGCGACAAGTACCGCGCGATCGTGTTCGTCAAGCAGGGATGTGATTCGGTCGTTCTCCGCGGCGGCGGCGATCACTGCGGTCAGGGCGGTCACGTCGGCGATGGCCCGAGCGCGAAGCGCGGCACGGTCGATCGCCGCGGGCACTGCGGGGCCGTCGACATCGATCGGACGCGGTTCGCCGTCGTCGCCGTCGTCGTCTTCACTGTCGGCTGGGGCCGCGCCACCTGGGCCGGCCGGTTCCGGTTCTGGCACCGGGCGAACGCCGCGGCCCAGGGCATCAAGTTCAATTTCCGTCAGGACGATTGCGGCCGATGCGAGCGGGTCGGCGAGCGGGTCCGGTTCGCCGGGGGCGACCAGTCGCAGTTCTTCCAGCACGACGAGTGCGGCATCGATGGCCCGGCGTTGATCGTCGGGGCGGATGAACGAGCTGCCGGCCCAGTGGGCAAAGGCCAAAGCAACCAAGGCTTGCTCGCGCGGCGGGGCGACGGGCGGCGTGTAGGAATCGCGGTTCAGATCGTACGTGCCGCGCATGCCGATCGGTTGGTCGGCGGCCCACAGCCGGCTGACGAGGTGATTGAACAAGTCGCGGCCCGTGTCGACGACGGTTGCGGCGTCCAGTCCGACCCGGCTGACCAAGCGGTGGCCGCGAATGCGCTGATCGGGCGTGGCGCCCGGCGATTCCTGCACGAAGTGCACCGATCGGAAGCGGTAGAGACGGACGTTGAAGCGCTCGCGCAATTCGCCGTAGTCTTCCAGCGGGAGATCCAGCTCGATGAGCAGCGGGGCCAAGGCGCGGGTGAAGTCCGACGCTTCGCCCCGGGTGATCATCTGACCGGGGAAGCGCATGGCGATCTTGTCGTCGCGGCGCAGGGCGATGCCGTCGAGACCGGGTTCCAAGGTCGCAAAGATGCGTTCGAGATCGCGGCCCGGCAGCGGCTCGATCGGGCCGGCGAGCTCCAGTTCCAACGTCAGGCGTTGCCCGATGCGGTCGCCCAGCGTGTCGCGCAGGCGACTGATCATGCCGTCGGCCAGCGTGCCAGCGAGCGCTCCGCCGACGCTGCGCCGCAGCAACCGCGGCTCCATGGCCGCGATCTCGTCCGGCGTCATGCGAAACGGTTGGACCGACTCGATGTGCTCGCTCACCATTCGGCCGCGGGCGCGGAGGGCGGTGCGGACACCGCTGACGCCCGGCAAGGCCAACTGGGCGGCCGGGTCATTGGGGGCCGGGGCGTCGAATGCTCGCACCCATTCGGAGGCGCGGGCGACGGCGACGGCGGCGGCAGCCGGGTCCACCGTCGGGGCGGAAGCGTTCTGGGCCGAAGCGGTGGGGCCAGCGATGAACGACACGCCGATGGCCAGCACCAGGCCGACGGGGAAACCGGCCGGCATGCCGATGGCCGGAGAGCTCGCGACGCGCGGGATGGGTCGCGCGCGATCGTTGGGTGTTTTCGGACGTGCGCCATTGCGGCGGAGTGTGGCGAAAACGCAACGTGATGCGTCATGCCCCCATCGAATGATGCGAATCCGCCACGTGCCGTTGCGACCCACCGGGCCCGTCCGGTAGAACCGAGGCTCAACGGTCCGCGACACGACGCCCGCCGACGGAGCGATTCCGGCACGGAGGTTGTGGCTTGTAGAGCGACATCCGGAGATCCGACGCATGATGAGCCTCTATCTCGAAAACGTGGTCGCTTCGACTGAGAATCGAAAGCGAATGATCCTGCTGAGCCTGCTGACGTTCATCGTCTTGCTCTGAGTCGTTCGTGGCCCGCCGCCGCGAACGCCCAGGCTTCCCGCCGGCACGGCCAGGCCCAACCCACCAGCGTACGTCCGAACGTGCGGGCATGATCCATCGACGGCCGCGGTTGCGTGGGCTCCCGATCGAAGATGCCCGGATCGCGGTCGCCCGCCGCTGCACGGTCCCGGCGCGGCCGCCACCTGTCGGCCGCCTCGCTTGCCACTCCCGCCGCCGCCTCGTCCGCCGCCGCCGCTGCCTCGCTTGCCACCGCCGCCGCTGCCGTCGCTCGAACCGCCCGCGTCGATCGTCGCTCTCCTTCGCCCGCGTCCACCGTCGCTCGCCGGCTCCCACGTCCGCCCGTCGCCCATCTCGGTTGCGAACGCCGCAGTTTCCCCCGGCAAGTCCGTGAATCGTGGCCCTCGCCGGCGAGGGCGCGGCGACGGGCAAATCCTCGCCCGGTCCCGCCTGACGCGGCCTTCGCCAATCGATACGCTCTCGCAGTGACGCTGAGCCGCCGTGGCCAGCGTCGACCCTGACGGCGAGCACTGGTGGGCTCCGAGCGTGCGGCAACTCGAACATCTCGCGTTGAAGTCCGCCGTCGGCCGCGTCCGCCGGTCCGCCGCCGATGCGCGCCGGGCACAGTGGCGCGTGCTTCGCGGCATCGTCGATGCCGCGGCCGACAGTGAGTTTGGCCGGCGATGCCGGCTCCGCGGGGTGGACTCGGTCGAGTCCTTCCGGGCCGCGGTGCCCGTGAGCACCCGGGAAGAGTCTTCCTTTGACCGAGCCCGATGCATCGCCGGCGATGCCGACGTGTTGTTCGCCGGCCGCGCCGTGGGCGTGCGGGTCGCAGCGGCGGTGGGCTCGGGCTCATCCGGCGCGGCGAACGGATCGGTGGCGGCCCGGTCGGCGGCGACGGAATCCGGTGGGCCGGGTGGTGAACGAATCGGCGACGACGATCCGGGGACTGCTTCGTCCGCCGGCCCGAGGTCCGGTTCCGAGTCCGGCGCCGAATCCAGCGCGGCCAACGGCGCTGCCGGCGGCGGCCTGCGCCCGGTGCGCGCTCCCGTTGTGGCGGCGACCCGCGAGCCGCGGCTCATTGTGCCGATCTCGTCGCGGTGTCGTGATCGGGCCGCGCGGGACGCCAGCGCCGCTTGGTTCGGTCGAGCGGTGCGACAGCATCCGACGATGCTTGATGGGCCGATCCTGGTGGTGCCGCCGATGGCTCCATCGGTGGGCGGGGCCGGCGACGGCTTGACCGACGCCCGACCGGGCACGCGATGGTCGCATCTTGGCGACGTGTTGCCGGTCGCCGTCCGCCGTCGTTTGGCGGTGGAGCCCGCGGCCGTCGCCATTGTCGACCCGGTGATTCGCGCACGCACGATCATGCGCTTGGCCATGGCCCGGCCAGTGACCGCACTCGTGGGCGGCACCCCGGCGGATCTCGCCATGCTGTTCCAGGCCGCCGACGATGTCTCGGAGCGGCTGATTCGGGATGTGCGCAACGGCACACTGGACGTCGCCGAAGAACTTGAGCCGGCGGTCCGCGATGGCTTGGCTGCGCACCTGGAGCCCGACAAGCAGCGGGCCCGGGCGCTCGAGCGAGCCCGTTCGAATCGCGGCGGACACCTGCTGCCGGTGGATGCCTGGCCCTTGGTCGTCGTCGGATGCCTCGGCCAGTCTCGCGTCGCGAACGCGGGGCCCGCGCCGGCCACGTACCTGCGCCCGTGGCTTGACCCCAGTGGCCGGGGCGATCACGCAGCCATCCACGACTTGGGATGGATGACGGCCGAGGGGTGGACGACGCTCGGCGGGCCGTGTGATGGTGTCTCCGAGCAGGCTGGGGCCATGCCATTGGCCGACCTCGCCTACCATGAGTTCGTGGACCGACGAGCCATGCTCGACGATCCTGAGCAACCGGAGCGATGGACCTTCATCGGGCTCGACGAGCTGGAGCCGGGCGTTGAGTACGTCGACTTTGTCACCACGACCGGTGGGCTGTTTCGTCACGAAACGTGCGACTGCGTGGTGCGGGCCGACGAATCCGCCGATGGCGTTCGGCTCGCCCACGTCGGACGCGTCGAAGGCATCTTTGCGTCGATCCCGTAACCGACGTCTCGGCCGGGAGCGGTTCGTCCTGCCCCCCGAATGCCGGACGCTCGTGATGTTGGTGCTCGCGATGTTGACGCGCGTGATGTTGACAGGCGTGATGTTGACGCGCGGACGACGGTCCACGGATCTTCCAGTCAGCCGCCGCTCGTCGATTCGTCGTCCGCCGCGGTGTCCGTTGGAAACGCAGTGGCCACCAGTCGAGGCAGCGCGGTGGCCGCGGTGCCGCGCAGCGCGACATCGGCGTGGTGACTCAGTTCCGTGGCGTCGGGGTTGACCTCGATCACCGTCGCGCCCGCCCGGGCGGCTTCGGCGATGAAGCCAGCCGCGGGGTACACGACGCTGCTGGTGCCGATCGACAGAAAACAGTCAGCCTGCTGCGTGGCGGTCTGCGCGCGGACCACGGCGTCGGTCGGCAGTGACTCGCCGAACCACACCACATCCGGGCGAATCCACGCGTTGTCGGCGTGCGGGGACGGATGGGGGGCCGGGTCGATCGGGTCTGCCCCAGGATCGACCGGGCGTCCGGTGCGGGTGCATCGCCACCGCAAGATCGAACCGTGCAGTTCCACCACCGCGCGGCTTCCTGCGCGTTGGTGCAGTCCGTCCACGTTCTGGGTCAGGAGTGTGAACGAGCGGCCGCGACTCCGCAGCTGCGATTCCATCTCCGCCAGCGCCCAATGTCCGGCATTGGGGTCGGCGGCCAGGCAGCCAAGCCGGCGCTGGTCGTACCACTTGGTCACGAGTCCGGGGTCGGCGGCGAACGCTTCGGGCGTGGCCAATGACTGTGGGTCGAAGGATGCCCAGAGTCCCTTCATGGAATCTCGAAACGTTGGAATGTCGCTCTCGGCCGAAGCGCCGGCGCCCGTCAGAATCGTGACGTGCGTGGACGCCGCCAAACGCTGCGCAGCATCCGCGATGGCGATGGCCAGTTCTGCGGATTCGTTGGTGTTGTGGTCCATGCGCCGCATCATGCTCGATCCGCGCCGATGATGCGAGGACCGGGGCGGGCGAACCACGAGTCGCCGTGGGCTGCCGAGTTGGGTGGCATGCGCGCGGCTGCAAGCAGGTTTCCTGAGGCAATCCTGGGGCGAACCCTCGCCAGCGCAATGCAGCGCTCTCGCGCGGAGGCGTGCGCAATGCGAGCAGCGAAACGGTCGAATTGACCGGTTTGCCCGCGGTTGATGAGGCAACCTTCGTTTCGAACGCAACGTTCGTGCGTGCGGATTGGCCTCGCCCCTGTTTCCGGCGGGGCTCGATCGGTAAGGTGCACGTGGCGAACGGGGGCGCGTGAACCACGCGGGTGTCGATGCACACGATCGACGACGGATGGTCACGGGTTGCCGGGGGAACATCATCGACGTGGGGTCGGTGGTGGGTGGTGTTGCTTCGGCGACGTCGCCATTTGATGTGGGTGGACCGTCGTCTCGGCTTTCGCCACGAGACACGGACAAGCGGAACGATCCGTCATGCGCGAGATTCAGTTTCAACGCCACGGGGCGGGCCATGCAGCATTCTCGACGACGTCACCGCATTCGGTGCACATCGACGGCGAACACTGGCCGACGGTCGAGCACTACGTGCAGGCCCATCGGTTCCTCGCCAGCGATATCCAACGCCAGGATATTCAAGCGGCGACCTGCGGCAGCGAGGTGCAACGCATTGTCGTATGCAGCCAAGCGGAAACGCGTCCAGATTGGACCGATGTTCGCGATGGGCTCATGTACCGCGGCTTGATGGCCAAGTGCCGGCAGCATCCCGGCGTTCGAGATGCGTTGCTCGCGACCGGCTCGTGTCTGCTGTCGTTGCGACGCCACGGCGATCGGTACTGGGGCGACGGGGGGGACGGCAGCGGCCAGAACATGGTCGGCCGAACACTGATGGCCATCCGCGAAGAACTTCGCCGCGAATCAGGTGTGGCCGTTACGCCACGTTGAATGTCCGGCCACACGCGGACTGCACGCCGCTGCACCCCCAGCTGTGCTCGGGCCGCACGCGGACTGCACATCGGC
This sequence comes from Phycisphaerales bacterium, assembly GCA_045106735.1. Taxonomy (GTDB): domain Bacteria; phylum Planctomycetota; class Phycisphaerae; order Phycisphaerales; family SM1A02; genus JBGCEZ01. The sequence goes on from JBGCEZ010000048.1 coordinate 43,150, forward strand.
TCGCAGGTTCCAATTGGCCGCGACTTCGCGCACGCTCTTCCATCGGTTCACGGCTGCACGATGCCTTCTCGAATCGCGTATCGGGTGAGCTCCACGCGGTTGTGAACGGCCAACTTGCGCATCAAACTTTGGGTGTGCTTGTCGACGGTCTTGACCGCGATGTGCAGCGCCGCGGCGATCTCTCGGGCGGTCTGCCCGCGGGCGACCAGCTCCAAGACTTCAAATTCGCGCCCCGTGAGGGTATCGCGCCGCGTGCGGCCTTCACCCTGATCCAATCGCAGGCCATCGTCGTCGAGCACCAAGCGTTCACCGATCTCATCGGAAAACGCCGTGCCGCCGCGGGCGATCTCGCTGATCGCGTCCACCAGTTCGCTGGTCGCAGATCGCTTGGTGAGGTACCCGCGGACACCCACGCCCAAGGCCCGGCTGATGAATGTGTCGTGGACGTGGGCCGACAGCATCAAGACGGCCACCGGTGGACGCATGTTGCTGAGGTGTTCGGCGACGTCGAAGCTCGGTCGGCCCGGCATGTCGATGTCCAAAACCGCCACGTCGGGCCGGTGGGTGGTGCACGCCGCCAGCGCATGCTCGGCATCCGGGCATCGATCGTCGACCACGATGTTCGCCTCAGCCTCGAGGCGTTCGGCGAGGGTCTCGGCGAAGAGTTGGTGATCGTCGGCGATCACGATGTGGACCTGGCTCATTGGGCAGAAGTCTCAAGGGCGTTGGCGGTGCGATGGAAAACAGAATCGGACACGGGCGAAAGCGTTGCATTGGCTGCCAGTTCGCGGGCGGCGGCAAGGACGGCGACCGGACGAACCGGGCGATCGATGCGCCGGGCCCGGGCGGGGTGTACCCCGGCGTGTGCCCCGTCGGCCGGGCCGACAAGCACCACGCCGGCCACGGTGCTGCTCGCCGCGCGGTTGGCGGCCACCAGCCCGTCAGGGTGCTGGGATTCGTCGCGGGCGGCGAGCACCACAATCTCTCGAGGCTCCGCCCGCGAGAGCGCGTCGGGATCATCGGTCGACGCGATCACCGCACCGGCCCGCGTGAAGATGGTGTGCAGGGTGGCCGCGACTTGATGGTCGAACGTCACCAAATGGATTCCACGGCCGACCAAGGACGAGGCGGGATCCGATGATGCATTGGCCGGCGAGACCTTCGTGTCGATCGGTACCGGGGGCGATGTCGCCCGAGGCAGCCGGAGCTCAACCGACGTGCCTTCGCCCGGCGTCGACGCGATCAAGACCGTTCCGCCGTGGTCTTCAATGACGGAATGGGCGACGCTCAAGCCGAGGCCAGTGCCGCGGTCGCGCGGCTTGGTGGTGAAAAACGGGTCGATGGCCCGCTCCACGAGCGTGGGGGCCATGCCTGAACCATCATCGGTCACCGAAACGCAGGCCATCGTGGAGGTGGCATCGTCATCGGAAGCAAATGCGGTTTCGCCCACGCAGCACGCGTGGACCCGCAAGGTGATTCGTCCGCTCCCGTCGATCGCGTCACGAGCATTGATCAACAAGTTGACGATCGCCTGCTCCACGGCGGAAGGCTCGATCATCACCGCTCGCTTGACGGGTTCGCCTGGATCATCGACTTCGACGTGGCACTCGATCGACTGGGGAACGGTCGGGCGGATCAAATCGAGCGCCCGGTACGCGACGGCGGCGAGATCGCAGGAATGCCGTCTTCCGGGTGTGGTGCGCGAGTAGGCGAGCAAGGCGCCCACGAGTTCCTTGCCCTGGTGACTGACGGTGCGCAGGCGGCGGGCAGCGTGGGCCGGTCCCGAAGCGGCCGTGTCGGGAAGTGACGGCACGGGCGTGGCGGAGCGTGGCAGCGAGCCTGGCCGCGAGCCCGGCGGCGAGTCAGGCAGGGAGCCAGAAACAGGCCCGTTGACGCGGCCATCCGTGCTCAGTTCGGTCAGGTCTTCGGAAATGCGTTCGACGATCGCGAACATCGTGTTGAGATCATGGGAGATGCCCGCGGCCAACGTGCCGGCGGCTTGCAGCCGTTGGGCGCGAGTGAGCTGCGCTTCGGCCACCGCTCGCTGCATTTCGGCTTCGCGTTGACGGTCGACGTCTTGGACCACGCCGAAGCAGCGGACGGGGCGGTTCGATTCGCCCACCGCGAAGCATCCGCGGACGCGGAGCCAACGATACGCATCGTCGATCTGGCGCACGCGAACTTCGACTTCGAACGGACGTTCCGAACCGATGGCGTCGTGGGCATCACGGACCGCGGCCATCATGATCGACCGGTCCTCTCCGTGGACGCGTGCAAGGACCGCTCGGACGGATGGCTCTGATCCGCGGGGCAAGCCGGCGAGATCGTAGAAGCCGTTGGTCCAGAGACCTTCTTGATGGTCGAAGTCGTACTCGAACAGGCCGGAGTCGAGCCCGGCCAAGCCGAAACTCATGCGGTGCACGGTCCGGCGCACGTCGCGCTCGGCCGCGATCCGGCGGACGTTCTCCGCCTTCAGTCGACGGGTCTGCCGGCGAAGCCGAACGATCGCCAGGGCAACGGTGCCGCCCAGGCAAAGGAGTGTGCCACCGACGACGCCGGCCCTGATCAGCGGACGTTCAAAGACGGTCGGCCGAATGTCGAACGCCAATGATGCCGGCGGGGTCTGGATGCCGGCGGATGCGTCGATGGCCTGGACATCAAATCGATATTGCCCCGGCGGCAGCCCGGTGTAGAAAGCGTTGCGCCGCGCACCACTCCGCACCCACGATGCGTCATGCCCGTGGAGTCGGTATCGGAAGCTGACGGATTCGGGAGCGGACAAGGTTGCCGCCCCGAAGTCGATCGCGATGTCCCGCTGATCGGGTTCGAGTGCGGGTATGGCGGCGACCGCCGGATCGTGGACGCGGGCCGCTTCGCCCACGCCCGCCGTGATCTGTGAGATGTACGGCACTCCGAGCTCGGGCCGTGGCAAGATCACATCGCGGGCGATGCCGATGGGGCCCTCGATCGTGGAGAACCAAATCGTCCCATCGGGGCTGACATCGTGGGCAGGCTGGTTCCCGCCCGCGGCCTCTGGTGTCCCAAGGTGAACGCTGGGGACGTGCGCCGCATCGCCGTTCAAGAAGCGATCAACCGCGTCACGATCCAGGCAGAAGACGCCGCGATTGGAGTTGATCCAGATGCGGTCATTCCGCAGCACGATGGAAGAAATCGAGTCGTCGCGGAGGCCGTTGGCGACGGTCAGGCGATGCAGCGTTTGGCCGCGCATGATGCCGATCCCGCCGCCGTACGAACCGAACCAGAGTGTCTCATCGTCTTGTTGGACGATCGATCGGATCCTGCCGCCCGGCATTCCGTCTTCCACCGTCAGCCAGGAGATCTGACGCGCCCGGTCCTCGCGCCCGAGCGCCGGCCTCCAGTCGGACAGGTTGACGCGGCCGACGCCGCCATCGCTGCCGATCCAGAGCGTTCCTTCGTGGTCGCGGAAAATTGCGGCCACGCGGCCGATGTTCGGAGGGAGGCCAAGCCACACGAGACCGGCCGCCGACAAAGAGCCGATGCGTTGGCCGTTGCTGAACCAAATGGTCCCGGACGCGTCCTCGGAGAGTGATTCCACCGGCACGGGGAGTTCCCACGTGCGCCGCGCGGTTCCGTCGGCCGCTTCGATCGAAATGACCTTGCCGATGCCCACGACGCGTCGGCCATCGCGGGTGACCAAGACGCGGGCTCCTGCCCCGGTCCGCTCCATCTCGGTACGTCCGTTGAAGCCAGCGCGGTGGATGCCCTTGTACGTTCCGAAGAGGAGGCTGCCGTCGGCCTCGATCTGAACTGAGCCGTTCGGGAACCCGGCGACCACGGGGACGTGGTACCAGCGGGCGGGGGAGATGTGCCGAAGGCCGCGCGTGTTGTGACCGGCCCAGATCGAGCCGTCGTTGGCCAGATGCAACGCGCGGAAGTGCGAGCTCGAGCTGGGGCCCTCGGAGAGGTGTTCTTCGTCGAGCAGCGTCTCGGGGCGGATCGGGGCGACGCTCGTGGACCAGCGTCGGGCCGGGATCACGTGGACCGCGTGCCCGCCGAGCAGGATGTCGCCGTTCGGCTGGCGGGCGATGGACTGGACCGTCTCATCAAGCTGGGCGGCCAGGAGAGCCGGCTTGTCTCGTTGCACGCGAAAGACTTGTTTTCCGGCGGCAATCCACACGCCGCCCGATTGATCGGCGATCGCGTGCGGCACGAAGCCAAACGGCGCGTCAACGGACCACTTTTCTTGGCCGGTCCGGGCGTCGTAGACGTCAACGCCGTCGATGCGAGCGACGAACATGTGGACGTCGTCGCGGGTGAGGCTCAGGGGCCCTTGGGCGTCGGGCGGAGGGGAAGAAAGAACGATGCCGTCGGGACGGACGCGAAACAGGCCTCGGTCGGTGCCGGCCCAGACGACGCCATCGGGGCCGACGGCAATCTCGCGAACATTGGCGCGTTCGAGTTCTGGATGAGCGACGGGGCGGAAGCCGGCGGTGTCCATGCGGATCAGTCCGCGGCGGTGGGCCCCGATCCAGAGCGTGCCTCGATCATCTTCGGCGAGCGAGAGGATTCTGTTGGTCGGAAGCTGCGGGTAGCTGGCAACGTCAAACGTCTGGAAGCCCACGCCGTCGAAGCGGGCCAGGCCCCCGAACGTGCCGATCCAGAGTCGGCCGTCGTGAGAGGGCGCGATCGACGTGACGGTTGCCTGGGGGAGGCCGTGCTCGACTTGGAATCGCCGCACGTCCGCCCGCGTGCGGACGGTGAACGGTGGCCGATTCTCGTCGGGCGTCGCGGCCGCCATGGTCAGCTGCAGGAGCGAGGCGCTGTCGTTCGATGCATCGTCGGGCGCGGCGGAACGTGCGGTCGCCGGGGTGGCGACGTTCGTCGGCGCCGGGGACGCTGAAGTCGGGGGTTGGCCAGCCGACCGGTTGTACGTCTGGTTGGACGTCTGGTTGGACGCTTGGCCTGACGTCTGGCTGGACGTGTCCTCCGCCGCCGCGGCTGGTCGGAGATTCGCCGGGCTGCTTGGGGCGAAAGTCGGAGACGCCTGCATTGCCGGAGCAAGGCTGAGGCCGACGGTGACCGCGGCCGTCCGCGCCAGATGAATCTGGCTGCGGTGGTCAAGTCGGAGCAGGCGATCGTGAAGGATGAAGATTGGGTTCATCGTCATCACCGTGGCGGGCGTGTCCGGAAGCACGCAACGTGACTGGGTACCCACGAGAGTCTATGGCCAAGCCGGATCAAGCCCGGGAGACTTTGGCAAAAAGTGGCGCATTCGAAAATGCCGATGGGTCGAATGCGCGAAGCGAGGGATCGTGAGTGGGATGAACGACCGACGGCCCGGCGCTTCGTAGGAAGCGCCGGGCCGTCACATTCAATCGAGCATCGGATGGGGCAAGAGCGTTGCCGGCCCTTCGCCGGATCGGCCGGGTCGGCTGGGTCGCGTTCGGCCGAAGTGGTCCAGGCCGATTCGAGGCCCAGGCTCGAGCCACCGCCTCCGGTCAGGACCAGTTGGCCAGCACGGTCAGCAGTTCGAATGAGCCAACGGTCCCGTCGCCGTTGATGTCGGGCGGGCACGGGGCGGGGCACGGACCCCAGGCCGAAAGCACCGCCAGCAGGTCGGTCACGTTGACCAGGCCGTCGCCGTTGAGGTCACCGGGGACCGCGGCCGAGCCATCCTGCAGGAAGATCGACGTGCCGCCGCAGTGGGCGATCAGCATGTCCAGGTCGCCGTCGGCGTCCAGGTCCAGGAGGCCGACATCGCTGGTGCCGTTCGGCAGCCACGCGGCACCACCGGCCCACGCCTGATCCGGGCCGGGGCCGTCGCCATCGCCGAGCCAGACCCGAAGGCGGCGGGCGCAGTCCTGCGGGAACTCCTGGTCCAGGTCGCAGATCAGAACGTCGAGCAAGCCGTCGCCGTTGAGGTCGCCGGTTCGGGCGATCGAGCCGAACCCGTTCGAGCCGCTCAGCGTCACCGCCGCGGCGAACGTCGCCTGGCCGTTGCCGCCCGGTCCGGTGTTCTCGTAGTACTGGTCGGTGCCGTTGCGGACGCTGACGATGTCAATGTCGCCGTCGCCGTCCATGTCGTCGGCCGCGAAGTTGTAGGTCGCTCCAGTTGACACCGTCTGGGGCGTGCCGTTGAACACGCCGCCGTTGGAGTACAGGATCCGCGCCGCGCCGGCGGGATTGGTGACGCCCTCGACGATGTCCATGGCGCCGTCGGCGTTCATGTCGGCCACCGCGCTCGAGCGCACGGCGGTGGTGCCGCTGTTCGAGCCGAGTCGCGGGAAGCTCTGGTCGGTCAGGCCGAGCCACGCGCCACCCTTGTCCGAGCCGAGGTTCGTGTAGAAGCGGTCGATGCCCGAACGGTTGCCGATGAAGACGTCGGGGTGGCCATCGCCGTCGCCGACCAGGTCGCCGGCGCTCAGGCTCCACACGTCGAGATTGATGGCGGGCACCAGGCCCGCGGCCGCCGGCTCCAAGCCGAGCCACACGCCGGCGTCTTCGCCCTGATTGATCAGGACCGTCAGCGGGACAGCGGTGCCGTGGCCGACGATCACGTCGAGCCACCCGTCGTTGTTGAGGTCGACGGCGATCGTGTCGCGGCTGCGCCGGCTCGTGGCCAGCGCGGGGGCGAGCGTGGCCGTCATGTCGGTGAGCACGCCGTTGTCGTTCATGAGCAGCAAGTCGGGCAGCGGGCTGCCGTTGTTGTTGTTCAGGCCAACGCGGCGGGACACGACGACGTCAAGGTCGCCGTCTTGGTCGAGGTCAGCCAGCGCGTAGTCGCGTTCGCTGTCGTCATCCGCGCCGACGCCGGGCGCGGCGATGAGCCGCATGTCCGTTGCGTCGGTGAAAGTGGGGAGTCCAGCGAAGCTGGGGGCAGCGATGGCGAGCGCCACGCCGGCGGCCAGCGAACCAAGTGCGGGGGAGGGCGAAACCATGGGGACGGTCTCCTTGGAGTGGATTTCAGGGATCCCGACGACCGTAGCAGATCGTCCCCGGCGATCGAAGGGGATTGGTGTGGAACGCGGGGGGCAATGAGCGCAAGCCCCGGCCACGTCGAGCACGTCGAGGACGCCGAGCACTTCGAGCACGCCGAGCACTTCGGGCACGCCGAGCACGCCGAGCACGCCGGACGCGCCGAACACCCCCGACCGCGACGACAGCCCCGTCCCCAATGAAACAGGGCCCGCGGCAAATGCCACGGGCCCTGAACACTGTTCATGAACACCGCTCATGCGGTGCGTTGCAAAGCGCGATCAGCCGAGGGTGATCTTGTCGGTACCCAGGGCACCGTGATCGTCCATGCCGCCGCGGGTCGGGCTGGGACCGCGATCGGGACGATCGCCGCCACCGCCGCCGCCATCTTCGCCGCCGCCTTCGGCGCCGCCACCGTCACCCCACTGGGCACGCTTGAGCGACAGACCGATCTTGCGGTCCATGGTGTCGACGCGAAGGATCTTCACGTCGAGCTCTTCGCCAACCTTGACCACGTCCTGCGGGTTCTCGACCTTCTGGTCGCTGAGCTCGGAGATGTGGAGGAGACCTTCGAGGCCCTCTTCCAGCTCCACGAACACGCCGAAGTTGGTGATCTTGGTGACCGAACCGTGGACCACCATGCCGGGCTTGTACGCGTCCGGAATGGCGGCGATCCAGGGATCTTCGCTGAGCTGCTTCACGCCAAGGCTGACGCGCTGCTTCTCCTGGTCGATCTCGAGGACCACGCACTCGACGGCGTCGCCCTTCTTGTACTTCTCGTTCGGGTGCGAGATCTTCTCGGTCCACGACATGTCGCTGACGTGCAGCAGACCGTCGATGCCGGGCTCGATCTCGACGAACGCACCGTAGTTCGCGAGGTTGCGAACGGTGCCGTCGATGATGGTGCCGACGGGGTACTTCTCGGCCACGAGCTCCCAAGGGTTCACCTCGGTCTGCTTCATGCCGAGGCTGATCTCCTGCTTGTCCTTGTCGATGTCCAGCACCACGACTTCGCAGTCCTGGCCGACCTGAACCATCTCGCTCGGGTGGTTGACCCGCTTGGTCCAGGACATCTCGGAGACGTGCACGAGACCCTCGATGCCCTCTTCAAGCTGCACGAAGGCGCCGTAGGAGACGAGGTTGACGACCTTGCCGCTGACGCGACTGTTGATCGGGTACTTCTCGTCGATCTTCTCCCAGGGGCTCGCTTCCTTCTGCTTGAGACCCAGGGCGACCTTTTCCTTCTCGTGGTCGATCTTGAGGATCTTGACCTCGAGCTTCTCGCCCACGCGGACCATCTCGCTCGGGTGGCTGACGCGACCCCAGCTCATGTCCGTGATGTGCAGGAGTCCGTCGAGACCGCCGAGGTCCACGAACGCACCGAAGTCGGCGAGGTTCGTGACGGTACCGGTGACGAGGTCGCCCTCGTTGATGGTGCCGAGCAGGGTCTTCTTGGCTTCCTCGCGCTCCTGCTCAATGAGCTTGCGGCGCGAGATGACGATGTTGCGGCGTTCCTCGTCGATCTTGAGGATGACCGCGCGGATCGTCTTGCCGATGTATTCGCCGATGTCGCTGGGACGACGGATGTCCACCTGCGATGCGGGCATGAAGACGGGCACGCCGATGTCGACGAGCAGACCGCCCTTGATCTTCCGCATGCCGCGGCCTTCGATGATGTCGTTCTCCTTGCGCGTGCGGAGGATTTCCTCCCAACCGCGGATGCGGTCGGCCTTGCGCTTGGAGACCTTGACGGTCCCGGATTCGCCTTCGATGGCTTCCAGCAGAACCTCGACTTCGTCTCCAACTTGGAGCTCGTCAAAGTTCTCGAATTCGTTCTTGTTGACCAGGCCTTCCGACTTGAGGCCCACTTCGACGACGACGTCGTCTCCGGCCTTGCCCACGATGCGACCCTTGAGGATCGTGCCGGGCTGGAAGTTCTGGATGTCGGTCCCCAGCAGGGTGTCCATATCCCCTTCAACCACGTCAGACCCGAAGGCATCGCGGATGAGGGAATCGACGTCGTCCTGCTGCAGATCGAGATCGGCAATGAGATTGTGATCGACCATGTATTCGGCCCCGGCGGAACGTCCGCCGCGGCGCCTCGCAAAAGAGTTGGTGCGACCGCCGGCGGGCACACTGCCCGGCCGTTCGATGCGGCGCGTTGAAGCTGACTGATTCGAGTCCACGCGGACCCGAGATCAGAATCGGCGATCATACCGGGCGTCACGAGTCGCCGGCGAACGGATGACAGGATTCCCGGGGGGAACCAAAAGGAATCCGAACACCCGCGCAGGATCGGCCCGGAATGACGGACGCCAGGTGGGCCACCCGGCGACCACCACTCAATCCGTCAGCGCGGTCCCCATCCGCCGCTGCACCATGAACAACGCCGCCCCGAACAGCGTCAGGGCCAAGCAGAGGCCGAAGACCCACGCCCCGCCGCCGGGAATCAGATCCGGCGCGGCGGCGATCGCCGCCTGATCGACGGCCTCGGGCGGCGTCGCCTCCAGCAGTTCGTACAGGCCCACGGCCAACACCGGCCCGATCATGCCGCGGACGCCGGTGAGGGTCACGTGCACGGCCATGTAGTCGCTCGTCTTGTCCGGCGGGGCGAAGTCGTGGTGGCCGAGGTTCCAGCCCAGCACGCCGCCGCCGATCCCGATGCCCTTGCAGACCGCGCCGGCCCACATGAGCCACTCCAGCTGCAGGGCCGCACCCGCGGTGAAGCAGGCCGCGGCGGAGACGAAGCTCCACGCGTGGATTGAGCGGAACTGCAGGATGTGCATCCGGTCCAGCAGCCGCGACCAGAACGGGATCGCCGGCATCATGATCGTCGTCGGAATGATCGCCGCCACCAGGATGCCTCTCAGGTAGCCGTACCCGAAGACGTCGCGCAAGACGATGATCACGAGCGAGCCGACCGACAGGTTGCCGATGCCGAACACGAACATCGTCGCCATGTAGTTGCGGTAGGCCCGGTCCTCGGTCAGCACGCGGAGCAACGCGCGGGGGCCGGCCAGCCGCACACCGCCGGCGGCCCGCTCGGCGTCGTCGCGCCGCTCGGCTTCGAGCATCGCCCGATGCCGCCGGACCCGCATCCGCAGGTAAAACAACGCCCCGACCACGCCGCTGGCCGCAGCGATGCCGTACACCACGCGGAACGATTCTTCGTTCGCGCGGAGGGCCAGGGCCATCGACAGCGCGGTGAGCGAGAGCATCGCCGCCTGAATCGTGGCCAATCGCCCGGCCATGGTGGGGCGGGTATGCCGGGGATAGTTCGCGCGCCAGACCGTCGCCCGCAGCGTGACCACGCCGGCCCAGCACATGCGGCCGCCCACCGACGCCAGCATCAGCATGCCCAGGCCGACGACCGACCGCGGGGCGAACACCACTTGGGCCACGAGCAGCACGGCCATGAGCTGCAGCGTCACCAGCATCCGCACCTTGTCGCGGCCGCGGCTGACGCCCACCCAGATGAAGCTGGTCACGTTGGCGAAGGCGGGGGCCGAGGCCAGGATCGCCACCGCGAAGTTCAGGGTCCGCGTGGGCACCACGCCCTCGAAGCCGGTCTTGGCGATGACGCCGACGACGCCGCCCTCGATCGCGCCGATCAGGACGCTCAGGAACAGCCAAGCCGAGAGCTCGCGCCGGTAGTGGATGCGCGAGAGCACCGGCATGGACGCGGGGTGCCAGCCCGACAGGCCGCGGACGATGCCGCTGGCCGCGGCGTGGAGGACGGTCACGGAGTCGGTCCGAATGGCCGAGGGAGCCGGGAGTGGCCGGGGGGCGAAGGCCGGCCGGGCGTGGGAATCGGTGGAGCGGGGCCAAGCCTAGGCCGGGCGCCGGGCCGGAGGGAGGTTTGGCCGATGGGTGGGGGTGGCGGGAGCGTGGGGGCCGGCCGGTTGTCGAAGACGGGTGGCCATCGGGACATCGGGACGTCGGGCCAATCGGCCGGCGGTCAACGAACAACACCCGGCACGAGGCCGGGTGTCGTCCAATGGTCTTGGGCGCCCAACCGCGGCGGAACGCCGGCGGCGGGGCGATTCAGCCGATGCTTACTGCGTGCCGCCGGTGAAGTTCGGGACTTCGTACGGGGCGAGACGCGAGGGACGGTTCGTGTAGAACACGCGGCCCAGGTCGTCGCTGATCATGCGGGTGTTGAAGTTGTTCACCATCCGCATGTCCTTGTCGACGTCGATCGGACGCTGGTGGATGCCGCGAAGCTCAGGGGTGAGGTTTCCGGTGATCCCGGAGTAGCTCACGTTGTACGGGTCGGAGCTGCCGGCGCAACCGCCGAGCAGGGCGACACCGCAAGCGGCCACGGTGGCCAGCATGATCGCGGGGCGGCGGGTGGGGGTGGTGGTCATCTGCCTGATCCTCTATGCACCGCGAAATCGCGGCCGAACTCGTGCTGGGCGTAGCGGGACGAAAACTGCCTTCCCGGCCCGTGGATGCCCGATCGGGCCCGCGGGGGGGACGGCCGATGCGACCCGCAGGCCGCATGGCGAGCGGCGAGTGTCGCACCGCCCGGGATCCGTGTCAACGGGCCGCCCGGTTCCATCCCGCTTGGGTCGGTTTCGCCTGGAGTGGGCGGCGAGGAGGATCCGGGCCTTCTCGCGAAGTGCCACCGGGTTCCCAGCCGGGCGGGTGGACCGCTTCGGCAATGCGGAATGACCCCCCGCGTGCCCATCGGCCGTCGGCGGCCTGCACCGTCGGAATCGACCGCGCTTGCCCGTCATGGTGGGTCGTGGGAGCGGATATCGGACACGGAAGCGGCTTTCCAAGCCCGGGGGGCAGAATCGATCGTCCGGGCGGCGTACCCTAAACGTGCCCCGGAATCGTCATTGGCCGCTGGCCGACGACCTGACCGATGGCACCATTGCTCCCGCGGCCGATCCCCTCGGGGAGGGCCGCCGATCCTTCGGGCTCGCCGTGGCGTCGGGACAGATTGTCCGACCCTCAGTCGAACCCCCAGGGATCGCCGATTCGCGACGATGGCCAAGCCTCCAACGAGGGGAAGGTCGGGATCGACGAGAGGCGAGCCCACGTCGTACGGACAGGGTTCGGGCACACACCCGCCGGCCGGTGAATCGGCCGCACGTGCGACCCCGATGGATCGGCGGCCTTGCGGCCCGCATGCAGGCACGAACCAAGCCAAGCCCTCGGGCGAACGCGGCGAAACAAGCCGCCCCGGCCGCCCGCCGAGGGCCGCCCCGACCACCCCCCCCGTGGACCACCCCCGTGGACCGCCCCGGCATCAACCGCCCCGGCATCAACCGCGTCGTGGTCTACGCCGATGGCTCGTCGCGGTCGGCCAGGACCGACGGCAGCGTGGCCACGTACGTCTCGTGCATCCGTTCGAGGCTCTCGGGCACGACCCGCACGCCGCCGGTGACGGTGATGAAGTTCGTGTCCGCGGTCCATCGTGGGACCAGGTGCACATGCAAATGCCCCGGCAGCCCGGCGCCGGCCGCGCGGCCCTCGTTGATCCCCGTGTTGATGCCCTGCGGATTGATCGCCCGGTGCATCAGGTCGGTCGCGAGCTCGACGAGGTCCCAGAGCGCCCGGCGGGCCGGGCGCGGATAGTCGAGCAAGGCGCGCCGTCCGTCGCCCAGGGCCACCAACAGATGACCGCCGGCGTACGGGTAGCGATTCAGCAAGATCATGCCGTCGGCATCGCGGTGCACAACGAGGTGTTCGGTGTCGGCTTCGGGCCGGGCCCAATAGTCGGCCAGGAAATCGACGGGGATGTCCGCCGGCTTGCCACTTGCCGCCGCCCGTCGTTCAAGGTCGCGGAGGTACGCCATT
>JBGCEZ010000049.1:0-52686 GCA_045106735.1 Phycisphaerales bacterium
CGATGGGCCTCTCCGACCTGGCCATTGCCGCCCCGGCGGCCACCGCCGGGACATGGTTGGCCATGACCCTCCTCGGCGCCGCGGTCCAGTGGAGGTATCGTCCCCGGGTGTCCGATATCACACGCTGAATGGATTCTGCCCGGAGACCCGGACCATGGACTTTCTGCCCCTGCTTCTTGCGCAGACGGCGGAGCCCACTGAAGCCGATGCGGCCAACGCCGCAGATGCCACAGTGGAGGGAGCGACGGCGGCCACGGAAACGGCCACCAACGCGCTGCCTTCGGCTCGTGAACTCGTCGATCGTCTCGACATTCTTCACGATCCGATGCCCGCCCTCGACTACCTCTCGAACCTCGGCGCCCTGTGGCCCGCGGTGCTTGGGGTTCTCGGGTTGCTCTGCATCCTCAACGGCTATCGCTGGCACAAGCCGGTGGTGGCGCTGCTCGCCTTCATGGTGGGCATCGGCCTCGGCAACGACTTGGCGTCCGGCATGGGCCGGCCGATGGTCATCGGCCTCGCGGTTGGGCTGCTGCTGGCGATCGTTGCCGCACCGCTGCTCCGTGTGTCGGTGGCCTTGCTCGCCGGCTGCACCGGTGGTTTCATTGGCGCCAACACCTGGACGGGCTTGGTCGGCACGCTGGAGAGCGTCCAGGCCGGCGAAGAGTGGATCGGCGCGGTGATCGGCTTCGTCGCCCTCGCCATGCTGTCGTTCATGATGTTCCGCTTCTGCGTGGTGCTCTTCACCAGCGTCGGCGGCGCCTTCATGCTCGTCTTCGGCCTGGTGGCGCTGCTGATGCTGATCCCCGACTGGCAGCCTTCGATCACCGACAGCCTGACCACGACCCCGCTGCTCATGCCGATCCTGACGCTGCTTGCCGCGGTGGGCGGATTCATCGTGCAGCACTCGAGGCTCAAGGATGAGGGCGTGAAGGTCTTCGGAATCGACGCCGAGCAGACCTGAGGCCCGCTGCCCCATGTCGTCATCGCCCGAGTCGCCGCGGCCCACGTCGTCATCGATCTCCTCGCCCGCCCCGACCCGGCTGGGCGTGCTGTCCGACACCCACGGCCGGGCCGCCACGTGCCGGACCGCGGTGGCCATGCTGCTCGATGCGGGTGTCGACCGCCTGATCCACCTCGGCGATGTCGGCTCGGAAGCCGTGCTGGAGGAGCTCGTGGCCGATGTCCCGTCGTCGGTCGTCTTCGGCAACTGCGACGACGCACGCCGACTGGGGGCCTACGCCGAGCACCTCGGTCTGGATGTGACCCACCCGATCGGACGCCTCTCGAGCCACGGAGTCGACGTTGCCTGGACCCATGGGCATCTGCCGCATTGCGTCGAAGAGGCCCAAGCCAGCGCAGATTTGCTGTTTATCGGGCATTCCCACTGCATTGCCGACGAGATGCGCGGCCGGACGCGGGTGGTAAACCCGGGTGCGCTCTTCCGGGCCGCCCGGTATACTGCGATGATCGCGGACCTGAAAACCAGCCGAATGGCGTGGTGCGAGGTCGGACGGCCCCAACCCCGTTGATTCCGTCTTTCGCGACATCCGAGCGTTCTGGATGCCACAACGCCCCCCGATCGAACCTCGATCACGCCGGGGCCGTACCCGCAGGGCAATGCCCAGCGGTCCTCCCGTGGCCATCGCCGCTCCCGTCCCCTGAGCCGATCGGCCACCCGACTCGGCGTCCGCTCGCATGATGTCCGCCGCCTCTCCATTGGTGGACCGCGCCGTTTCTGTTCTCGCCGAACCCTGGATCCTCCAATGTCCCTTGAGTCGCCATCTTCCAGCGAGACCATGATCGAGTTCGACCCGTCCGCGGTCGTGATTCGTCTCGCCACCGCCGCCGACCAAGCGTCGGTCGAACGGCTGTTCCGCCGGGGCGGTGAAGAAGGGCTCCTGCGCGAGAATGACACGGGCGCCGACATTCGCAACCTGCAGAATGCGTACCTCTCCGAGCCGGATGCAAGCGGGTTCTGGGTCGCCGAATCCGACGGCCGGGTCATCGGCATGATCGGTGTGCAGCGGACCAGCGACGCCGCGGCGGACATTCGGCGACTCCGCGTGCAGCGGGAATACCGACTCCGTGGCATCGGCTCCCGACTCACGGAAACCGCGATTGACTTCTGCCGCGAGAACAGCGTGCTGAAGATCGTGCTCGACGTTCGCGTCGAACGCGCGCCGGCGATTCGGATCTTCGAGAAGTTCGGCTTCTCGCTGTCCAAGGATCGCCAAGTCGACGGCCGCCGCACGCTGGACTTCTACCTGGATCTCTACCGAGAGTCGCCGGGCTACTGATCTCCCGCGACGGGCCCAGGCGAAGGGCCAGGGCCGATGGACTCGGGCGGCAATCCCACGCCAGGGCCAGGGCCAGGGCCCATCCCATTTCCCACCGCTCGCCGCGCGACCGGCGACCAGCCGCGGGGCCGCCGCGCTCCCCCGAGCACGCGGCGTCCACCGCGACCGGCGCTCCTCCGGTCATGTCGGTCGGCAGCGTTCGATGCCGACGATCAGGTGCAGCTGCCCCAACGAGCCATCAGTTCCAAGACGTCGGCAAAGTCGACGACGCCGTTTCCGTCGAGGTCGGCCGGGCAGACGGTCCCCGGGCACGCGCCCCACGCCTGAAGCAACATCACCAGATCCAGGGCCCCGACGATGCCATCACCGGAGACGTCCGGCGGGCACGACAGCCCGTCGTCCACCCGGAAGATTCCGTCGCCACTCGCTCGTCCGCCGTAGCTCGCGCTGAACGTCAGTTCACCCGCCGGCCCGGCAACGAGGTCCTCGAAACCGATCGTGGAAAGCCACGTCCCTTCCGGCAAGCCGGTCGGCTGGGTGCCAGCGGCGGCCACGGCACACCGCCCGCGAAGGATCGCCTGCTCCACACCCGGCGGCGGCGTGCCGGTCAAGTCAGCGGCCGCAACCACGAACCCGGCGGAATCCACCGACACGGCGAAGATCGGCCCGACGAAAGCGCCGGGGATCCCGTCAACGGCATCGCCCTCCCGAACGACCAGCCCAGCGGCGTCGATCACCGCTTCGTTGGTCCCACCAGACGCATCTTCGAGGAGGACCCGCGCGGCCCAATGCCCTTCGGCGGACAGGACCAATTGTTCGATCACGTCAAGCGATGCAGCACCCGCCTCACCCATCGCGTCGCCTTCGCGAGCACGAACCACTTCGTGCACCGTGCCGTCGCTGGCGACGTAGCGGTGGGCGATGACCCGGTCGGTGGCGGAGGGGCCCGCGAGGTTCCCCTCGAAGATCACATCGCCGCGGGCATTCCACGCGACTTCATCGAATCGTCCATCCCATGCGGCCCCGTCGTCGAATGGCGACGGATCGCCCTTGCGATACAGCACCGTTCCACTTTGCACGATCACACTGTCGATGCTCGAGTCGCCATCGGTCCGGGCGTGGAAACCCACCCGGCCGTCATCGGCGATGCCGACGAAGTCAAAGCTGGTGTATCGATCACCGGTTCCGTCCGGAACCAGGTCGCCGCTCCGCGCGAGCACCTGGCCATCCGCGACAACGACCAGATCCGTCCCCGCCGGAACGCCATTCAAGCGGAGCCGAGCGGCGAGTACGCCGGAGCCATTCACCGATCGCTGGCCGTCAAAGGTCAGAATGTCGGCGACGGTCCCGCCCGTACCGGGGACGTCTTCGCCTTCTTGGTGCATGAGGGTCTCGCCGACGTAGGCGACGTCGTCGGTGAGGACATCCCCGGCGAGATCGGCGGTGAAGGCGACGAGCACCTCGCCGGATGGCGTCCGGGCTACGTTGGCGCGATCGAAGCGCTGGTATGGCCGCCCGACGCCCGGAGCGAGCTGATCTTCAGCCACCACAACCGACGCAAGGTCAGGCCCCGCACAATCGGCCGGGAGATCGCCTCCGATCGCCGGCGCGGCACACGCGGCCGAGGCAGCAAGCGTCAGCCCAATCCCAGCGACGAGTGAGGAGGTCCCCGATGGACTGATCGACGATGTTGGCCGACGTGCGCCAGACATGCCGCCAGACTCGGAGCCAGACTCGGAGCCAGATTTACAGCCTGGATTCCTCGTGGAGCGTGCGGTTGACGCAGCGATCGCGCACGCCGCGGGCGGCGCAGTGAACTCGTTCATGGTTGGGTTTCCCCCCTGATTGACGGATTGGATGCGCCGCTGGACCGAGAGACTCTTCGGTCGCAAACGACACACGACAAGCAGCCGCACTCTACGCGTGGCCGGCCATCAATCTCCGAATTGCATCGCAATCGCCAGCCCGCAGCGAATGGGCACGTTCCGATTCGCGCGCAACGTGACGAAAGGCCTACGTCACGCGTCGTGCGATCGCGTCCGCCAAGCGTTCGTAGTCGTCGGGGCGGTTGTACACCTGTGCACTGATTCGGAGGTACCAGCGGCCGGCAATCTCCATGAACGGGACCTCGATCCCATCCTCGTCGTAGACCGAACGTTTGAGATCGGATGGCGCATCGAATCGTTTCGACAGTCGCGCGGGCAATTCGATCGTCGCCATCGATCCACGCATCGCGGCCGGCGCGACCGGGTCCACTTGCCATCGCCGGCACAAACGATCCTCGGCCCAGGCCAGCAACTGATTGTTGTGGCTCCGCACGCCGGCCCATCCGGCGTCCGGGCACACGTCGGCCATCGCCCGAATCGCATCCGGCACCGTCATGTACGCGCTGACATCGCGCGTCCCCTGCCACGCAAACTCAGTTGCCATGGGTTCGCCGTGAAAGTGACTGATCACCGTGGGGTGCACCGGGGGCGGCCCATCGGCCGTTGCGCCGGCCACGTGGAGGAAAGCAGAACCCAAGGGAGCGCTGACCCACTTGTGCAGATTGCCGACGTAGTAGTCCGCCCCGACGGACGTGACGTCCAAGTCAAGCATGCCCGGCGCGTGAGCGCCGTCAACAAACACTGGGATTCCACGACGCCGGGCCAGCCTCACGATCTCCTCGATCGGCTGCACCAGAGCCGACTCACTGGTGACGTGGTCGACCAGGATCATTCGCGTGCGATCCGTCAGTCGGGCCGTGATCGCGTCAACGATGGCCCGCGGCCCGGAGACCGGGAGCTCAACACTGGCCTCGATCGGGACGACATCTTGAGTCGCCGCCAGCCAACCAAGCGTTTGGCGGACGGCATTGTAAACGTGGCTGGTGGTGAGGATCTCGTCACCCGACCGCCACGCGAGTGAACGAAGCACCGCATTGATCCCGTCGGATGCGTTGACGACGAAGCCGAAGCACGAGGGGTCCATTCCCAAAAAGCGGCCGACCCGTTCCCGCCGGTCGAGGGACCGTTCGTCGCGTTCTCGGTCGAGGTAGGCAACCGGCCGAGCCTCCAACTCGCGGCGGTGGGCGGCCTGCGCTTCATTGACCGTCCGCAGTCGAGCGCCAAACGAGCCATGGTTCAGGTACGTGATCCGGGGATCCAGCATCCAGCGATCGAGCTGCCCCGCGGGCAGCGAAGCCGGGGGCTCAAGCTCGAGCGGGCACTCCTCCGGGGGAAGCGCTGCAGCCGACTCAGCGAGCTCGGAAGCGTCGAAACGATGGGGTGCGGATGACGGGTCGGTGGATGCCATGACCCAAGGCTATCCGAGCTTGTTCGGGATCGATGCCCGGGCCCTCGTCGAACGCCGAGCATGAAGGTTGGGCAAAACGTTCATCTTCATGCTTGCACCACCCTGCACGTTCGGCTAATGTTTCCCGAACAGGCGTGGCTTCAAACGGAAGACATCCGTCTGCACCTGCTCACATCGCCATTCTCGGACGTACCATCGACCACACCCGCCGCAACGCTCACCCGCCAGAAACGTTCATGTCCATCACAACCTCATCCTCTGTACCGATCATTCGCATCGGTCATGCCTCCGGCCACGGCACGAGTGTGTTCGGGGTTGGGGCTCAGTTCGTGGTGGTGGAAGATGCAGGACTGGAAGCGTCGAGCCAGGCAAGCGCGGAGAACGGAGCGTCCTTGCCCAACCGGCATGCCACGCCCGATTGGCGACGCGGTCGGCGGATCGAAGCAGGCGGCCCGCTGAGATGGCTGGGCGTTTTCCGGGCGAGCGCTCCCGCTGGCGATCCGGCCACCCGACCGGCCACCCGACCAACCAGCATGCCGGCGGCCATTCCGAGCAGGCGCCACGCTCCGGCGACGGACCCCGTGACGGACCCCGTGACGGACCCTGTAGCAGCCCCTGCGATGGCCAAGTCGGCCGGCCGGCCCTTTGACCTCGCACCTGAGCGGTGCTCAGTTTCCCACGCGATTCGGCCAGGTCGATCTGAACGGCTTCTCCCGAGCGTTCAGGTCCCGGCCGAGTCGGCGTCGGAACCCTCCATCCCGGGTCGCAACGCCCGAGGTGCCCAAGCTCCGATCGAGGACTCGCCTCGATTCAGTGTTCGTTCGGCTGCTTCCCACGCCGCCGCCCGAATGTTCCCCGCCTCGGCCAGTTCGGTCGTGGCCAACCGCACGCCGGCCCAACCGCCGGCGTCCCAGATCCCGGGAGTTTCATCATGTCGATGAACGTCACACCCAAGCAGTTGAAGATTTTGCAGCTGATTCGCTCGAGCCGCGTGACCCGCGGTTACTCACCGACCATGCAAGAGCTGGCGAATTCGCTCGGCATCTCCAAGGTCACCGTTTTCGAGCATGTCGAAGCCTTGGTGCGCAAGGGTGCCCTGTCCCGTGAGCCCAATAAGGCTCGATCGCTTTCCATCGCGGAAGATGTCGTCGTCCCCGACGAGGACCAGCCATTGACGTTTCCGCTGGTGGGCAAGATCGCGGCCGGTTACCCGATCGAAAAGTACGCCGACGATGATCGCCTTGATCTCGCCGACTTCTTCGGTCCGCGGGTCGGCCAGCGTGGCGGCAGTTTCGCACTTCGGGTCGACGGCGACTCGATGCGCGACGAAGGCATCTTGGACGGTGACTATGTCCTCATCGAGCGCCGTGAAACGGCACGAGATGGCGAACGGGTTGTCGCGCTGCTTGGTGACGGCGAAACCACACTGAAGACGTTCTTTCGAATGCCTGACGGGCGCATTCGGCTTCAGCCGGCGAACCCGAACTTCGATCCGATCATTGTCGATGACTGCCGCGTGCAAGGCGTGGTGACCGGCGTCCTGCGAAAGTACTGATGCTCCGTGGGTCCGAACAATCAAAGGACCCACGGGACTTCTTTCGCGAAACCATGGCTCAGCAGGCTCGCCCCTGCTGATCGGCCATTGCGCCAGTTGCTCCGCGTCGCTCCGCGTCGACGCCGACGCCGACACCGCTTGTCGGGTGCGCTGAATGTCCGATCGTTCCGCGATCAGAAGATCAGCCACCACCCGGTCAACCCAAGGATGAGCACGCCAACGACGATGATCAGCATGCGGCGCTCGAGTTCGCTTCGCAGCGGCGGATGCGGCGCAACGTCGCCCGTAATCCACGCTCCGCATGCAGTGCAAACATCGGCGTCATCGAGCACGCGATGTCCGCACTCAGGGCAGAATCCGGTGTCGTCGGAGAATCGGGCGAGATCCTCTTCCGAGGGTCCCTCGTCGACGTCGGCACGGTACGGCATGACGCGGTCTTTCTGATTCGGGGCGTGTGGCGGGAGGATTCAGCGCGGGATGGGGCAACCGAGCGAGGCAGCGGTGCTGTCTGACGCGGTTGCGAGTGCGTTCATCCGCCGATGAGTGCCTTCGGATTCAGTCCGGCCAGGTGGGCGGGGACGAAGAGGCCGTCCTTGCGGATGACTTCCCCGTCGAAGCTGATCGTGCCGCCGCCGTGATCGGGACGCTGGATGAGTACCAGATCCCAGTGGATGTCGGACCGGTTGCCGTTGTCACAGTCTTCGTACGCCTGGCCGGGCGTGAAGTGGAGCGAACCGGCGATCTTCTCGTCGAAGAGGATGTCCTTCATCGCGTTCTCGATGTACGGATTGAAGCCGATCGCGAACTCACCGATGAACTTCGCGCCTTCATCGGTATCAAAGATCGCGTCCAAGGCTGGCTGATCACCATCCGCGGTGGCCTCGACGATCCGCCCGGCCTTGAATCGCAGCTTGATGTTCTCGAACGAAGTGCCGCGGTAGATCGTCGGCGTGTTGTATTCAATCACGCCCTCGACCGAATCCCGAACCGGCGCGGAGAAGCATTCTCCATCAGGGATATTGTGCGAACCGGTACACGGAATGACCGGCATGTCGGCGATGGAGAACCGAAGATCTGTATCCCCCGGTCCCTTGATGTGGACATCGCGCGCCTTCTCCATGGTCTCGACCAAGGGTTTGACGGCTTCCGCCATCCGTGAATAGTCCATCGTGCACACGTCGAAGTAGAATCGCTCAAATGCCTCGGTGCTCATCCCGGCCAATTGGGCCATCGACGCACTGGGCCAACGCAAGACGCACCAACGGGTGTGGTTCACCCGCTGCTGAAAATGCACTGGCTTGGCGTAGACGCTTCCCCAGGTCTGCATCTGTTCATCGGGGACGTCCGACATCTCGCTGACGTTGGCCGAACCGCGCAGTCCGATGTACGCGTCCATCTTCTCCATGCGATGCCGGTCGATGTCCGCCCATGTCGCGATCTGGGCTTCGTCGGCCGACTCGAGCAATGCCCGCATCACCGATCCGTCGCGCAGTGCCACGTGCGGATGGGCCCCGGCCGCACGGGCGGCTCGGACCATGGCCACCACCATCGGCGACGGAATCTCGAACGCCTCAATGAGGACGTGTTCGCCGGCCTGAAGGCCCGTTGAGTGGCGGGCAAGCACTTCGGCGAGCGTGTCGTGGCGAGGATCATGCATGGAATTCGGGCTCCTTCACGGGGCCCGGCATGGTAGTGGACACATCCGGCACGCGCACCCACCGGGCCTCCTCGGTGGAACGGCATCTCGGCAGGTCCGCCCAACCCGCCCCTCGCTCCGGGACTTTCGCCCCCACGATCGCCCCACCGCTCACACGATCGCTCACACGTCGCCCCCGCCTGTCGCCGGTCGCCTGTCGCTCCTCGCCGGTCCCCGCCGGTTTCTCGCCTCTCGCCTCTCGCCGCGCTTCCAGATCTCAGTGCGTCCAACAGCCACGCCGATCGTTCTGGCCGCTTCCGCGGATCAAACGCGGCGAACCTGACCGGACCTCGATTCGCGCAGCAGGACCTCTCCCGGGAATCAGTGTTCTGCCGTCACTCCGGCGTCCCGTTGACGGGGGGATGTGAGTACAGATTGTCGCGCCGGGCTTCGGCCATCGCGCGGCGACGCTCCGGCCCCGGCATTCCGGGAAATTCAGTCCACACGCCGAACCGCCGGTCAGGTCCCGCGCTCACGAAACACACTTGCCGGCCGCGAGCCGACCCGAATTCTGCCTCGTTGGGCGTTCGTTCCGTGCCGTCGGGATCGACGTCGGTCGCGTCCGGACCGGCAAGTTCACCGGGATGCGTGGCGTAGATCGGCGTTCCCCACGCATCAAAGACGACCAACCGTCCGATCTGATCCGGGAGCCGTTCCTCTTCCGAGTACGTGCGGATCCAGATCGGTGGAAGATCGAGATCGCGGGGTACATACCGGTGGGTCCGTCGGGGGGCGATCGTGGCCAGGCACTTCCGGGCGTCGGCCGAACGCTCGAGCGCGGCGAGGACCTCACCGATCACGTAGACGTACTCCGTCTCGGGATCGAGATCCGCTGACGCGTCGTCCGCCCGACGGAGTCGCCGCTCGGTCGCACCCATCCATGCCTCGGACGCCGCCTCAAGCTGCCGAAGCGTGCTGGCCGTCTCTTGGGCTTGCATCCGCCGCAAACCGGCCGAATACGCGGTGATCGTGATCCCGGCGAGCATCACCAGGATGCCCATTGACACGATCAGTTCGACGATCGTGAAACCTGAGCGACGTTTCGAGTGACCCCAGTGATTCATGACGGGATGCTCCGGCATGCGCGTGGTCGTGCAACGTGGACGAGTCCATGGACACGGCCGGAGCCACGCCCGCGGTCAGGGCCCATCCGCCCCGCCACGTTCGGGGCATCGCCGGCACGTCGTGCGGCTGCGATGGCCCCCCGTTCGGAGTGGATCCCCGGCGAGAAACCGCTGGCCGAGCCGGATTGCGGAAGCGACGTCGAGCCAGAAGCCAAGCCCGAAGCCGGTCCGGGAGCGGCTCCGGGCGATGCCGCTTCGGGCGGTTCCGCCGCCTCACGCTCCCGGCTCGGCGGGCGCGACGGCTCTGGCTCGCGTCCCGACTCCGGCTCGCGGTCCAGACCCGGCGCCCGCGCATCGTCCAAGGGCGGCACGACAAACGCAGCCAAGGCTCGCGGGCTCGCGAACGGTGAAAGTTCTACCAAGACCAAGTCGCCGATCCGGCCAATGTGGACGTGCACGTCCGTCCGGGCCTCCGCCGCGGCAATCGCTTGATCCAAACCCGTGTTTCGGCGGTCCACGGTGACGACCACTGGGCGGTCGTCGACCCGCATCAAGACGCCAACGGTCCGCGGTGACCATACGTTCAACGGCGCCACACCGAGCATGCGAACACCTGCGTCGGCCGGCCCCTCCATCGAGAGCGGCTGACCGTGCAGCCGCGCAACGATCGACGCGAACTCAGTGTCGTCATCGCAGACCCACGCGGGCTCAAAGCCGTCGGCGACCAATCCGTCGTACGCCGCGAGCAGCGTGCGCTGGGGACCCGGGTCCGCATACGGGCCGACGGTCGGCGTTGGCCGGCCAATGACACTCATCGTCAACCAGCCACCACCGATGAGCATCGCCAGACCGGCCGCCAACGACCACCAGCGCCGCGACATGCTCGCGTTCCCGCCCACTCCCCGGACCGAATCCGAAGCGCCGGTCACCGCGTTCCGCGTCGCCTCGCCATTGTCCACTTGCATCGACGGAGCGTGGGGGCTGGCGGGACCGACCGCGCCCACCGGGCCAGTCGCCGATCGATTCCTGGCGCCCGGCGCGGCGCGCCCGTCCGCGCTGGCCGACGAACGTTCCACTTCCACCGAGGGGTTCGTCGGCATCGCCGTCGCTGCTGCCGCTGCCGCTGCCCCGGACGCAACTTGTTCCATCAGCTCGCGCACCCGAGCCGGCATCTCCGGCGGCGCGCCAAAGCGATCACGCAGCACTTGGTCGACACGTTCGTCGAAATCTGACCCTTGGCTCATCGGCCGGACTCCTCGGCTTGGAGCATCACTCGGAGGACCGACCGGGCACGGTGTACATGACTCATCACGGTGCCCTCTGGCATGTCCATCACCCGCCCAAGTTCCCGGTATGACATGCCGCGCGTCACCCGCAGCAACAAGCACGCCCGCGCCCTTGGATCGAGCGTGCGGAGGGCGCGGACCGTCTCGTCGTCGAACGCACGTTGGTCGCGGTGCAATTCGCCGGCGCCATCGGTCAGCCATTCGCCCGCTTCTTCCGCCGTCGATGCCGCATGCGGAACCGACTGGATGGAGTCTCCGCCCAACGCGGCCCGGCGCCGCCGACGGCGGAGTCGATTGAGGGCGGTGAAGCGAACGATCCGAGCCAGCCACGCGGTGCAGTTCGTGCCGACTTCGTATCCGTCCAGCCGTTCGAGGGCGACCAAAATCGCATCTTGAAGCACGTCTTCGGCGTCCGCCGCATCCCCCAGCACACCGGCGGCGATGGACCAGAGCACCCGCCAATCCGCGGCAATGGTGCGAAGCAAATCGTCCCGCGCGGCGTCTGGGCTCGGTCGATCTCCGGGGCCGCCGCCGTGATTCCCGCCGTGTCCACCAGCCCCGCCGCCGCCGTGAATTTCAGCCCCGCCGCCGGCCAAACCGTCGGCCAAATCGCCGGTCAGGCCGCTGGCCCGATTGCCGGCCCGATCGCCGGCCGCGTCTCCAGCCACCCCGCCGACCGACGGGCCACCTCCGGCCGAAGCCGCCAATGCCCCGCGGTCCGCCGACGCCTCGTCTCGCCGGCCACCGTCGGCCATCTCGACCGTCCGGAAGCCCCAATCGCGAAGGTGACCCGAAAGCGTCGTCCACGCCACGGCCCACCAGCCGTCATGGCCTCCGCCATCGCCGTCGCCATCGCCATCGCCATCGCGTCCGCGGCCCTCGCCACCGCGCAGCCGCCACCCGGGCTCCACGAGCCGGCTTGGCGGCGTGGAACGAGCCATCTGCCGTGGCCCCGATCGCCGTCGCCTGGTCGCGGCGGACGGAAGGAGGTTCCAGAGCGACCCAGGGCGGGCGGGGGCCGCGGAAACTCCGTGGCCAATGATCTCCAGTCGTATCATCCTCAGCATGATGTCCGCTCCGGGCCCCGATCTTGCACCTCAGCGTCGGAATTTCTGATGAACCAGCCTGCCGACTCGGCCAACCCAACGGCGTCGTCCGATCATCGTCGGCTTCCCGAGTCCGATGTCCTGATCATTGGGGCGGGACTCCTCGGGCTCGCCGTTGCTCGGGCCCTCACGCGGTTCGCCCCGGGCATCGCGATCACCATCCTGGAGCAGCATCCGACGGTTCCCGGCACGCCGAGCGGACGCCGGGCCGGGGTGATCCACTCCGGAATTTTCAATCCCCCGGGAACCCAGCGGGCTCACGTGGCCCGAGCCGGGCGTTCCGCCCTCCAGCGTTTTGCCCGGGAGACATCGCTCCCGATGGAGCGCTGCGGCAAGCTCCTGGTCGCCGCCACGACCGACCAACGCGACCGCCTGGCCGACCTCGCGGCGAATGCCGACGCCCTTGGGGTCCGCGCACAACGATTGGACGCCGCGGGGATCCGCGATCGCGAACCGGCCGTCGCCGGCATCGCCGGACTCTGGCTCGAGGACGCGGGCATCATCGACTACCGCGCGGTGACCCAAGCCTTGGCCGAAGATGTGCGTCTCGCCGGCGCCCGGTTCATCACCGGGGCGCGGGTCGCCGACGTCGAACCGCCGCCCGCGGGATCAACTGGCCCCTCGTTGATTGCGGTCACCACCGCCGATGGCGATCGATTCACCGCCCGCGGTCTCATCGCGTGCTGCGGCCGATCGAGCGATCACATGGCCCGGCTTGCCGGCGTCGAAACCGACGTTCGGGTGGCGACGTTTCGTTCGGAATACCACCAACTCCGCGAGTCCGCGTCGAGCCTCTGCCGACATCTGATCTACCCCGTACCGGGCGCGGACGCGACGAGCATCGGCGTGCATCTGGCTCGCCGACTTGACGGGCGCGTGGAATGCGGTCCCGGCGCGGTCCTGGCCGTGGACCCGGACCAGGCTTTGGACGATCCCAACGACGGTCGGCTCGCGTCGGCGATCTCACTTCGCGGCGTCCGGCGAAGGATCGGCCGGCGTTGGCGGGGCGGGGTCGCCGATGTTCGTCCGACGTGTTCGCGCCGCACCTTGCTTCGGGAGCTGCAGGGCCTCGTGCCCGCGATCGGACTGGATGACCTCGAGCCGGCCCCGGCCGGGATCCGGAGCCACGCGGTCGACCCCGACGGCGCGCTCGTCCACGAATTGGTGGTGGCTGAAGGTCCGGCCAGCGTCCACGTCCTCAACCCGCCGTCGCCCGCCGCCACGTCGGCATTCGCCGTCGGCGAAGCCATTGCCGAGCGCGTTCTGGCCGGCCCCTGGGCCACCACCCGTTCAACCCCCGTCCCGCCGACCGCACGGCGAAGGATGCCTGCACCGGATGCAGCCACGCCGTCGGGCTCGACCGCCGGGACGTCCGCCAACGCGACCGCCGAGACGAACAATGAGGCGGCGACGGAACCGACGGCGCCCGCCACGACAGCCCAGACCACCGGAGCACGCGAATCGACGGTCAACGTCATGGCGTCCGCGTCGGCCCTGGCCTCGGCGACGGCGTCCGTGCCGGCCCCGCCATCGATCGCCCCACCGCCGGCCTCGCCCAGCCCCCCGCCGAATGCCCCGCCGTCGATCGCTCCCCCGAACCCGGAAGTCCGTGCAGCCCCTGAGCGTTCTGGTTCGTAGGCTTCTGCGGACGGGCGTGTGCTCGTCCGAGCCGCCGCGTTCCCGCCGGAGTCCCGCGTCCGTATGCCCCGCTGCTTGGCCCCCATCGACGATCGTGTTCGCGTTCACCCACGCCGCCGCCTGCGCCGGACGCCCTTCCTCGTCGGCGCGATCCTGCTGCTCGCGTTCGCGCCCGCGTCAGGGTGCCGACCACCTGGCCCGAATCCTGATGGCCACATGGCCCTTGGCCCCGGCCCCGTCTCAGGCCCCGGCGTCGGCCAACCTCGCCCGCCACATCCGCCACATCCGTCGAGCCCGTCGAGCCCGTCGAACATCGCCCCAGAATCCGCCGCCCTCAGGGCAGGCGCGGCGCCAGCCACGTTCGCCGTCGACCCGAGCGAGCCGCGGCTCGCGAACCTCATCCGGGCCGACGCCGACGTCTGGTCCGGCGGAATGCCGTCCGGGGACGCTGGATTCCAAGCCCTTGCCGACCTGGGCATCCGCACCGTGGTGTCGGTCGACGCCGCCCGGCCGGATCTGGAGCGAGCGCAGGCCCACGGTCTGCGGGTCGTCCATGTCCCGGTGACGTACGCCACGCTTGAAGCGAACCAGATCGCATCCGTCGCCCGCGTGATTCGCGATCTCCCCGGTCCAATCTACGTGCACTGCCACCATGGCAAACACCGCGGACCGGCCGCGACCGCTGCCGCCTTGCGGTGGCTGGATCGAATGGCCCCCGATGGCGCCGAACGCTTTCTCGGGGCCGCCGGAACCAGTCCCCGTTACGTAGGCCTTTGGAACGATGTCCGCGAGGCCGCCCCGCAGACCGCCGACCACATCAGCACCCTCGCCCCCGACCTGCCTTCCGTGGTTCAGCCGGGCGCCTTGCCCGAAGCCATGGCGGCCATCGACCGCCATTGGGATCACCTCCGATGGCTCGCGGACAATCGCTACCGCCCGCTCGAATCCCATCCGGATCTCGTGGCCGTGGCCGAGGCCGGGATCCTCGCCGACCTGTTTCGCACCCTGCTGCCCGAAACAGCCGAGACCGCGGGATCGGATGCCCGCGATGTCCGGGATGTCCGCGATGTCCGCGATGTCCGCGATCTCAGCGGTGCTCGCGACGCCCGCCATCCGGGCGATCCCGGCACCCCGGACGTCGCCCCGCCCACCCCTTCGCCGGACCCGCTCGCCCACGACCACATGATGCGCGAGGCCCACGCCTGGGCGTCTCACATCGAGACCGCCCTGGCCGCCGTGCCCCCGCGGCTGGCTGACGCCGACCACGCCATCGGTTCGCTCGCGGCGTCGTGCCGTGCGTGCCACGCCCGCTACCGTGATGGGACGTTTCGCAACTGACGATCCGGCCCGCTCCGCCTCGCGTTCTCACCATCCCCGGTCACACCTCCCGGTCACCCCCGCCGGACCCCCGCCGTGCCCACCGCCTCCACCCTCGCCTGGGTCATGCTGATCGGTTCGCTCGTCGGCGTTGTCGCCTTCGTCTGGATGGCCCGCCGCGCGCTGTTCGCCGACCGAGCGGCCGGTCGCCGGCGCTGCCCCGAATGCTGGTTCGACATGACGTACAGCCCCGGGCTCGTGTGCGGCGAGTGCGGACGCGAAGCCGGAAGCGAATCGGAACTGACCCGGACCCGGCGAAAGCCGGTGATGGCGGTGCTCTGCATGATCGGCGCGACCCTCGCCGGCATGCGGCTCATCGAGGTCGGCATGACCGGTACGTGGGCCGGCCACCTGCCGGACCGGGTGCTCTTCACATTCTTCGAGTTCGGCGGACCGGACCTGCGAGCTGTTTCGACGGAGATGCGTCGGCGGACCGCACGATTCGATCGCGATGACTGGCGACGCATCGCGTTCGGGGCGGTGGACGGCGCACCCGGCCGGCGTCCGGAAGATGAGTCCTGGGGCAACACGTACGGCAACTGGTTCTCAACCGCCGTCGAATCCCTGACCGCGGCCGATGGCGTCAACACGTTCGACGCCCAACAACTCGAGTCGGACCGTCGCGAGATCCAGGACCTGATCTTCGCCTTGTGCATGCGCAGTCCGCCACGCGTGGCCTTGGATCCGCCGCCGAACTGGCCTGTCGGGCGTCCGATTCCGATTGGCGTCCGCATCCAGGACCCGTGGATCCGCACGATTCCCACGCGAGCCACCATCAACGACACCGACGCCGGAAGGGCCGCCTGGTCGCACGCCGGCCGGCCGTGGCAACGACCGAGCTTCGTCGTGCACCTGCCACCAGCGACGGAAGCGGGCGAGCACCCGATCAGCGTGGAACTGGAGATTGACCGCGCCCGCCCGGACACCGAGGCCTGGGAATCCAGCGCGGTGGTTCAGCAAGACGCCATCGTTGACATCGTCGGCCCTGACGAAACGGACGACGCGTGGACTGGGGTGGACGAGCCGGGGGCCGCTGCGGCGGTGGCCGGCATCTTTTCCGACGGCATCATCCACTACGCCAGCGGCCAGCTGCCGGTCCGCGTGTTCGTCGATCGCCAGTCCGCAGCCCTGCGCGGTCACCCCGGACTGGCCATCGGCCTGGAAGTTGAGGTCCGCCGCAACGGAGCCCTCGGCCGAACGCTCCGGATCTGGTTCCACGCCGCCGCCCGGGCCCCGGAGCACGTCTTCGAAGTTCCGTTCAGCGATGACGCGGTTCTCGGACCTCCGCCTACGGCCGACGATGTGTGGGAGCTTCGGATCCGCGGCGACGAAGAACTGGCCCGGCGGGTCGAGAACGTCGATCGTTGGTGGTCGGGGCAATTGATTCTCCGTCCGAACGTTCGACCGCGGAACCAGCCAGCCCCTGGCCGTGGCTGGCGACCCGTTGCCCCCGCCCCAGAGGACGCCCGAACCCGCCAATCCGCCGCCAATCCGGCTGCAAGCTCCACGGCCAACTGAAGGGCCGACTGAGCGCCCGACCATGCGCCCGACGGAGACGCCCACGGACAGGCCAACTGAACGGCCAATCAGGCCACACCGCCGCTTCGCCGTCCTCGTCGCCTTGGCCACTTCTGGACGCGGGCCAACCCTCCGCCCCGTACGATTCACGGGCCTCGGCCCGCCGCACGTTTTCCCCCCATTGCCCCTCCCCCGGACTTCACCGATGCGCACCGCCTCGCCCCGCTCCTGCCGCCCACTCGTTGTCCTGATGCTGCTCGCGGCGTGTGTGTTCCCCGCCCTGGACCGCGAGGCATCCGCCGAAGTCCGGCGCGAACGCATCAACTACGAAGTTGGTGGGAACGCGTATTTCGGCTGGAAGCTCTGGGATGACGCCCGCCCCGCGCCGCGCCCCGGCGTGCTGCTCTTCCACGAATTCTTCGGACTCGAGTCGTTCATCGTCGAACGCGGGGTCGCGCTGGCCGAGGCGGGCTACGTCGTCTTCGTGGCCGACATGTACGGGATGAACGTTGATGGCACGAACGTTGTCGCCGACACGCCGGAAGAAGCCGTCAACTTGGCGTCCGCGCTCTATCAGGACCGGCCCGAGATGGGCCGTCGAGCGACGGCGGCATTTCTCCGCCTCGCCCGCCAAAGCGAAGTCGATCCGGGCCGGATTGTGGCCATCGGCTATGGCTTCGGGGGGACTGCCGCCTTGGAGCTGGCCCGCGGCGGCACGACCCTGGACGGCGTGGTCGTGGTCCACGGGAGCCTTTGGACGCCGGATCCCGGCCGCAATGCCCGGATCAAGGGCGAGGTGCTCGTCCTCCGCGGTGGCAAGGATCCCTTCGTGACCGACGACGAAGTCGTCGAGTTTCGTGCGTCGATGGAACGCTCCACCCGGCGCGTGAGTTTCACGAACTACGCCTGGGCCCAGCATTCGTTCTCCAACCGACGGTCCACGAGTTGGGGACTCACCGGAATTGGGCACGATGCCGAGGCGGCCGAGGCGTCGGAACGGGCGATCCTCGCGTTCATGGAGCGCGTCGTCGACGGACCGACCCGTGGCACCCGAATCGAAGAAAAGAACCCCGATCTTCCGTGACCGGCGGGATCAGTCCCACCCGACCGTCGGCCGGCGCGCGGCATCCACGGTGGGCCGCGCGCCCGGGTCGAGCGTCCAACCCGATCGTTCAATGCTGACGCCAAGGGCGCTGGCCACACGGGTCACCGGTTCGTGGATGCGGTCCATCAAACGGTCGATGTCGCGATCCGAGTCGACGAGAAACTGCACCGGCCTCCGACCGATTCGGATTTCCGCCACCGCGATCGGACGACCCTGACGGTCCATCCGGCCACGGACACGGACGCTGCGAATGCGGTTCACGTCGACGGTGCGGTCCCGAAACGGAAAGCGCCGCACCACGAGGTTGCCGTCGCCGACCATGTGCAGTTCCAAGGTCGCGGCCGAACGGGCCAAGATGGCGATTCCGCCGCCGGCCAAGACGACCAAGGCCAAGCCGATGGCGAGGCCGGCCCAGTCCGACATGTCACTGCCGTTCGTGGCGATGATCCGCTGCAGCAATGCCGCGGCCAGGACCGCACCGCCCAGGCCAACGACCCCGACGACCGTTCCGGCCAACAGACCACCGGCGGCACTGAGCATCGGCGGACGCGAACTCAGCAGCAGCGTCTCGGATCGCGGCTCGTTCGATCGCGCGCGGCGACTGGGCGAGGCAGCGGGTGCGGGTGCGGCAGCGGGTGCGGATTGGGAAGGTCGTCGAATCATGGCCTCTGTATGGTCGCGTCCGCCGAGGCCGCGGGCCAGTCTTTCCTGCACTCGGATGCGACACGCTGGCGGCCGGCGGCCGGCGATGAGGAAGCGAGAAGCTGCTGCCGGCCCCCTGGAAACGCTCGAGTCGGGCTCAGCCCGCCCCCGCCTCAACCTGACCCCGGCCTCAGAATGACCAGATCAGTGGGGCGAGCCCGACGGTCACCAGGCAAACCAAGATGTTCATTGGCAGCCCGAATCGCAGGTAATCGCTGAATCGATACCCGCCCGGGCCAAAGACCATCAAGTTCGTTTGGTAGCCGAGCGGGGTCGAAAAACTGGCCGACCCGGCCATCATGATCGACATGACGAACGGCATCGCGCTCACGTCGAGTTGCGAGGCCGTCACCATCGCCACCGGGAACATCAATACGACCGCGGCGTTGTTGGTGACGAGCTCGGTCAGCAAGTTGGTGGCGACGTACACCGCGAGCAGCGCCAGCCAGGGATTGCCGCCAGCGGCAGCGGTCAGACCGTCGGCCACCGCCGCCGCCAGACCGGTTGACTTCATGGCCGCCCCGATCCCGAGGGCGGCCGCAATCACCACCAAGAGCGACCAGTCCACCGCGGATCGCACCGATCGCAACGAGCAGCAGCGGGTGAACAACATGAGTCCCGCCGTCAGCATGGATGCCTGCAGCATGCTCATCCACTGGGCCGCGGCCAGCACCACCATCAAGACGAGCAGTCCCATGGCGATGGGCGCCTTGGCGTGCCGTGGCGGCGTGGAATTCTCGATGGTGCTGACGAGGAAGAAGTCGCGCGAGTCTCGATGTCGTCCGCCGAAGCTCGGCTGCGACTCGATCAACAGCGTGTCGCCCGGCTGCAAGCGGATGTCGCCGATCTTGCCCTTGAGGCGGCGGCCATTGCGGGCCACCGCGATGATGACCGCGTCGTACCGGCTGCGGAATCGCCCTTCGCGGACCGTGCGACCGATGCCCGGAAATGTGTTCGACACCACCGCCTCGAAAAGGCAGCGGGCATGCCGCGGCCCCTCCAGCTTGAAGACCTGGTCGCTCGGGAGTTCGAGGCCACGAAGCTTGGCGAGGTCGCGGATGGACTCGACGATCCCGGTGAAGACCAGGTGATCCCCCGCCTGGAGCACTTCTTCCGGGCCGACGGCAGGAATCAACGCGCCCGCCCGTTCGATCTCCACCAGATAGCAGCCCGGCAGGTGCCGCA
The DNA here is from genome assembly GCA_045106735.1 of Phycisphaerales bacterium. Classification (GTDB taxonomy): domain Bacteria; phylum Planctomycetota; class Phycisphaerae; order Phycisphaerales; family SM1A02; genus JBGCEZ01. The sequence continues at coordinate 19,824 of JBGCEZ010000049.1, forward strand.
GGCCGGCCGCTTCGATCGTCCGTCCGATCAATGGACTGGCCCGGGGCACGACCATCTCGGCCACGTATTCGCGCGGATCGCCGAGGGTGCGGGCGCTGCCGCCGTTGTCCGGCAGGAGCTTCGGCGCCAAAATCCACACGTAGGCCGTGCCGAGCACCAGACACGGAAAACCGATGAGCGTGATGCCGAACATCGTCAACGGCTTCATGTCCCCCAGCGTACGGGCGACCGCTTCGTCTTCCGCCGAGATGGCCGGGGCGCGCACGCCGGCGTTCGCGGGGGCCGCGGAAGTGGGCGCTGCCGAGGCGGGTGGAGCGACGCCGGGGGGTACCGCGCCAGCACCGGGCGTTGGAGCGGGCACCGCACCGGACGCGGCCGAACCATCAGTTGCCGCCGGAACCGCCGCATCGATGGACTCGAGGGTGGCCCGTGCACTCTGGATGTTCTTCTGGACGAGCCCAGCCACCACGAGGTTGGTGCTCGTGCCGATCAGCGAGCACGTCCCGCCCAGGATCGCGGCGAAGCTCAACGGCATGAGCAGCCGCGAAGCTGCGAACCCGCGCTGCCGCGACCAATCGATGATCGCGGGAATGAGCATGGCCACGACGGGCGTGTTGTTCAGGAACGCGCTCAGGGCCGACACCGGCAACGTCACCCGGACCAGGGCCCCGCGAAGCTTGCGCGGACGCCCGAGCAGGCGGCCGCCGATCGTGTCGATCGCCCCGGTTTCACGCAATCCCGCCACCACGGCAAAGAGCACGCCGATCGTCACCACCCCGGGATTGGCCAAGCCGGAGAGCCCCTCTTCGGGCGTGAGAATCCCGCCGATCTGCCACGTGCCGTCGCGGCGGCCCGGCAACACCATCAGCAGCGTCAACCCGCCGACGAGGATCGCATCCGCCGGCAGCCGGCTCTTGGCCAGCATCAGCAGCACGATCACCAGAACGGCGAGCACGCACCAGGCTTCGTAGGGGAGCATGGCGAGAAGGGATTCCGTGGGGGGACGCAGATCGCGCGGACTCCAGTGCCATCGGGTGACCCGGGGCCGCATCGCCAGTCATCCCGCCCGTTGGCCGGGCGGACGCTTCCCATTGTCGCCGCGGGCGGCCGATCGTGCGCGGTGCCGCGAGAATCTGCGTCGAATGGGGGCGGATGGTGCGCGAGGGGCTGACCGGTCAGCCATACCCCGGCCGCGCCCCCGGTCGAGCTCTGGTCGAGCTCTGGTCGAGCTCCGGTCGAGCTCCGGTCGAGCTCTGGTCGAGCTCCGGTCGCGGGCGGTACCGCCCGGTTGCCGGAATCGTTCAGCCGATCCACACCGGGTGACCCGCGGCGACCAAGTCGCTCAGTCGCACGATGTCCGCACAGGACACGCGGACGCAGCCATGGCTGGCCGGATGTCCGAGCCGCTCGGGATGGTTGGTCCCGTGCAGGTAGATGAAGCGATCGTGTGAATCGCGGTCGCCGCCGCGGTTGCGACCGGGCTCAGCCCCGTCCAGCCAGAGGACCCGCCCCAGAATGAGGTCCTCGTCGGTATCGGCATCGGACGAACCAGCCGAGTCAGTGGTGCGGTCAAAGGCAAGGTCGTTGGCCAACTCACTGGCCGAGCCGCTCGCCACTGCGTCGGTGGAAGCGGCGGTGGAATCGCCGCCCCAGGCCTCGCCGGTCCACTCGCGGCTCCGCAGAATCGCTTCGGGTGGGAGGCCATTGCCGATGGTCTCGCTGATGACATGCCATCCGCGTGGTGTGCGCAGCGATCCACGTTCTTCGCCCAGACCAGCGGCCGCGGTCGAGCACGGCATGACCGCGACCACCCGCCATCCATCGATCACCCAGACCCGCTGCATGTCGACGTCGACCCACAGCAACGTGCCTTCCGGCGCATGATCCGTCCAACCGGGCAGCCGGCTGGCCAACGCTTGGTGGTGCGAACGAATCATCATGACCATCACCGTGCTCCCAGCGCCGAGAGCCGTGCTCCCGGGGCCGCGTTCCATTCGTGTCCCCCGCGCCAACGGGATCACTCGACCCATTCAGTCTCTCGTGTCCCCTGGACCGCGTCATGTCCAGTGTGTGAGACGCTCGGACACGCCACGGGGTTCAGCCATTCCTGGCTGATTGGGTTCATTGTCAAGTTGCCGCCGCCGCCCGGTCAGCACCGCGGCTGGCCGCCGCTCGACGACCGAACGCCGCTCAGATCGGCCCACCGCCTGGCCCAACCGCGGTGGAAAGGCATCGTCCGCCCCAGACCCCTCAACCGCCTTCCGGGGCGGGAATCGCCGGTTTTCGCAGGACCCGGGTCCCGATCGGGATCGTCGCGAGCTGCTCGGCGATCCGCGGACCGGCCCGCCCGTCGCCGTACGGATTCACGGCCGCCGAGGCGACCTCACGGAATTCCGGGGTGAGGGCTCGGGTGATCGCATCGGCCATCGCCGCTGCATCCGGTGCCGCGTGCAAGATGTTCCCCGCCCGCTCGCGGCCGGCTTGCCGCGGGCCGACGTCAACCGCCGGTAGGCCCAGTGAAGGCGATTCCATGATGCCGGAACTGGAGTTGCCGACCATGAGGGAGGCCCCCGAAAGCAAGCCCCAGTAGTCCGCCGGCTCCAGGTTCACAAAGAGGCGAGCGGGCGGCCGATCGATGGCCCGCCGGTCCAACCAACGGCGGATGGTGGCGACGATCCGACGGCCGCCGGCGTCGGCGTTCGAATGGCAAATGGCCACCCCGATCCCGCGCGATTCGATGCTCGCCTCAATCGCCGCCAGCAGTGCGTCGATGCCCGCGTCGGGCGTTTCGTCCAAGGTCACGGGGTGGTACGCGACGACGGCGTACGGCGCCGAGTCTTGACCGTCGGCCGTCGCCGACATCGCCGCGTGGGCGGGCGACGGCGCGAGCGGATGCGCGAGATGGTCCAGTGAACCCGCCCCGGTTCGATGGATGCGCCAGGCCGCCTCGCCCATCCGGACCAACCGGCGCGCCGCCTCGGCCGTGGTCACGAAATGGTGGGACGCGAGCATGCTCAGGGCATTGCGCACCGCGTGATCAATCACGCCTTCACTCGCCTCGCCGCCTTCCACGTGCACAATGGGCACCCGCATCGTCATCGCCGCGGTGGCCGGGGCGAGCATTTCGTAGCGGTCGGCCACCACCATGATCGCATCGGGTCGCTGCCGGTCGATCACATCGGCGAAACCGCTTGTGGCCAAGGCCAGCCCGCGGGCCATGGCCGCATCGCCGTCGGACGCAAGGAGGCAATCGACCCGCTCGTCCACCGTGAACCCGTCGCGCTCGATGACGTCAACGGCCCGGCCGAATTCCGGGGCCAACATGGCCGCGGTGGCCACGAGGATCGGCTCGATCCGGGGATCGCGTCGGACGGCTTCCAGCGGCCATCGCAGGTGGCACCAATCGGCTCGGGAACTCGTGACGAACATGATCCGGCGCGGACGGCCGGCGCGGGACGGTTCCCCGGACAGAACGTCAGACGGTGCCGCGGGCGGCAACGGATCGAGCAGTGGGACCGGCTCGGACGATGGCGATGTTTCGGCGGAAGCGTGCATGCGCACTCCCATGAGACGTCAATGTCAGAAAAGTTTGGCGACAGCGCAAGCGGCCGGCCAGCGCCGGGGGGAGCGATGGCGGGCGATGAAGCGAGCGAAGTCGTCCATGGCCGCGTCGATGCCCGCGCCGATTCCCCAACCGGAGCCCCAACCGGAGCCCAACCGGGTCCCAACCGAGTCCCAACCGAGTCCCAACCGAGTCCCACCCGAGTCCCGGATCCCACGCCCAGCATCTACCATCGCCGGCCATGGTACGCCCTCCCTTCGATGCCCTGGCCCCCTGGTACGACGCGGTCTACGCCGTGCGCGGGAAAGCGCACCGGGCCGAGGCAGACGCCGCGCTGCGGGCGGCCGGGCATCCCGGCTTGCCGGCGGACGTCGCCGGGACCGCCGTCCCGATATCCGGCGCCACCGAACCGACGCTCGCCGGCGAGACGCCGCCACCGCGCCTTCTTGATGTGGCGTGCGGCACCGGCTCACACCTCCAGTGGTTCCAGTGCGTGACCCGGGCCGAAGGGCTCGACGCCCATCCGGACATGCGCCGGATCGCCCAGGAAAAACTGCCGGGCGTGACCATCCACAGCGGCGACATGCGTTCGTTTCGGCGGCCCGATCGATTCGACATCATCACGTGCTTGTTTGCTTCCATCGGCTACCTGGCGGACCACGCGGACTTGGACGCCGCGATCATGACCATGGGCATGCACCTGGCCCCGGGCGGCCGGCTGGTGATCCAGCCGCCCCTCTTTCCGGCCGATGTCCAGCCCGCGGAAGTCCAACACGACCGCGCAACCATTGGCCACCGGGTCGTCACCCGGCGCACCACAGCCGAACGCAATGGCGATGTGCTCCACGTTCAATTTTCGCTGACGATCGAAGCTGGAATCGATACCGAGATCGATGCTGGCAACGCCGCCGGCTCGGAGGGCCGTCCGGAGCGTCACGTCGAAACCCATCACATCCGCTTGTTTGCCCCCGACGACTACGCCGCGGCCTTCGACGCGGCCGGACTCGCCGCCGAACTTGTGGATGCCCGGGGACTCGGCCGTGTGTTCGTGGCCGTCAGTACCGGATGACCGAGTGCACGTCGCTGTCGGAGACGAGCTGCGATCGCCCGTTCAAGGCCGCGAGTTCGATCAAGACGGAGATGCCGGCCAGTTCCGCTCCGGCCATCTCGAGCAACTGCGTGCACGCGACCAACGTCCCGCCGGTGGCAATGAGATCGTCCACCAGCAGGACGCGCTGACCGCGGCGCAAAGCATCGGAGTGCAATTCGAGCCGGTCGGTGCCGTACTCGAGTTCGTAGTCGACGCCAAAGGCCGAGTGCGGCAGCTTGCCGGCCTTGCGGATCGGTACGAAGCCGGCCGAGAGCGCCTGGGCGATCGCGGTGCCGAAGATGAACCCTCGGCTTTCGGCCCCGATGACCAGTTCAATCCCTCGGCCGCGGAATGGGTTGGCCATCAGTTCGACGGCCAGGGCCAAGGCCGCGGGATCGGCCAAGAGCGGCGTAAAGTCGCGGAAGACAATGCCCGGCTTGGGAAAGTCGGGGACGTCCCGGATCAACGCGCGGAGGCGATCAACGGGCTCATGGGCGACGTTGGGATGGGACATCGTTGGCTCCGGGCCGGGCAAGGGCTGGCTGAGTCCGCCGAGTGTACTGCCCGCCCCCGGCCCCGACCGGGCGGGACGGCAGCGGAGCGGAAACCCGCTTCGCGCCTCCCCGGCGTTCGGCCGCCCGGGCGTGTCCTTCCAGTCCTTCCAATCGGGCGAGATCTCGGGCGTCGTCGGCCAGAGCCTCGGCCGCCGCCGGATCATCGATGCGCATCCACGATTGCAACCGGAGGAAGTCCGCGACGGACAAGCCGGCGTGGTGGCGAGCCGTGCCTCCCGTTGGCAACGTGTGGTTCGGGCCGGCCCCGTAGTCGCCCAGGACCTCGGCCGCGCCGGCGCCAATGAAGAGCCCACCGAAATGCCGGACGCGGGCCGCGATCTCGTCCGCGTCAACGCGCGAGAGCTGCAAGTGTTCCGGAGCGATCGCGTCGCACACCGCAACGATCTGATCGACGCCGGTGGCCAAGATCGCCCGACCGTTGGCCAGAGCGGCCCGCGCCGACGCCGCGGTGGGCAACGTCTCGAGCTGACGGGCCAAGGCACGGTTGACGGCATCCAAGATGGTCGCATCCTCGGCGAGCATCGTGGGCACGGCATCATCGTCGTGTTCCGCCTGCGCGAGGAGGTCCGCGGCGGCAGTCTCGGGACATGCGTGTGCATCGAGGACCAACAGCAACTCCGACGGACCGGCGAGCATGTCGATTCGGCGCGGCCCGTTGATGAGTTGCTTGGCCGCGGTGACCCATCGATTGCCGGGCCCGCAGATCACGTCGGCGGCCGGCAGTGCCCCCGCGCCGTACGCCAGGGCGGCGATCGCGTGGGCTCCCCCGGCGGCCAGCACCCCGTCGGCCCCGGCGATGGCCGCGGCGGCGAGCGTGATCGGCGCCGGCCGCGGCGAAGCGGCCCATACCTGGGTCACCCCAGCCGCCCGGGCGGTACACACGGTCATCAGCATGGACGATGGCAAGGGAAAACGACCGCCGGGCGCGTAGCATCCGGCGCCATCCACGGGCGCCACCCGGTGACCGGCCGCTCCGCCGGGGATCGGCACGTCCACGGGACGAATGGCGGCAACCTGCGCTTCCGCGAAACGCCGGATGCGGCCGGCAGTGCGTTCGAGCAGTGACCGCGTTTCGGATGGGAGAGCGCGAGCGGCGTCCTCGAGTCCGGCCCGTTCGATGATCAATGGCTCGCCCGGCTGTCGATCTCCCAATCGCACCGCGTGTTCGACGACCGCGTTCATGCCGCGCCGCTGGACATCGTCCACGATCTCCCGCGCCGCGTTCAGCGTCACGGCGTCCACCGGCTGACGCGGACTTCGATTCAATGACGCAAGGAAATCGTCGGCCGACGTACGCTCCAGCGCATCGGACGCATCGCGCTCGGGCCGACTCGCCACCGGCAACCCACGATTCTCTGTACGTCGATCCACTTCGGTCTTTGCTGCGCCACCGCGGCGCGTCACGCGTCGCTCGCGGCGATCCAGTTCTGCGTCGACCGCAGCCATCGTGACCCCTCGGGCGGCCAATGCCGTGGCGGTGAAGTACAGGACGTCGGCCGCTTCTTCCGCCACGCGTTGTGTTGATTGCTCGCGCACCGCAGCGGCGAGCTCCCCCGCCTCTTCGACCAGCTTTGATTCGAGCAAGCCGACATCATCAAGCAACCGATCGGTGTAACTGCCGGCCGGCGCATCACGCGCCCGGTCCGCGACCCGACGCATCATCCGCCCCGCCCCGATGTCTGGCCCCCAACACGTTCGGGTGGACCGGTGACAGAATCCGATGCCTGCCTGGCGTACGGTGAACCGCAGGGCATCGCGATCGCAATCCAAATCGACACGAAGCAGCTCTTGCGTCGCCCCACTCGTTCGGCCCTTCTCCCACAGTTCGCCCCGCGAGCGCGAATAGTAGATGCCGCGCCCCGACTCGATGGCCGCGTCCAGGCTCTCGGGCGTGGACCAGGCCAGGCCCAGCGCCACCCCGTGTTCGTCGACGACGACCGTCGGCCAACGTCCGTCACTGGCCCCGCGAATCGTCGCCGCAACGGCCTCAGCCAGTCGCATGCGGCCGGCGTAGATCGCCATGCCGACCTGGGCGTCGATGCCCTGCCGGTCAAGCGCCGCCACATCTTCGGGGCCAGCCACCCCACCGGCCATGACCAACCGGGCGTCACCGGCCGCCCGCCGCAGATCCGCCGCGGCTTCGAGATCCGCCCCCACCAAGCATCCCTCCCGCTCGATCGTGGTCACGAGAAACCCGCCGACGTACGGCCGAAGTTCGTCCATCCGATCGATCACCCCGCGCCCGGTTCCCGTCCGCCAGCCTTCCACCATGACCTGACCGTCTCGGGCGTCGAGCGCGGCCACCAGCCGTTCGCGCGGCAGGCCGCGAAAGAGTTCCGGATCGGCCGCGGTGCCCACGACAACTGCGTCCGCGCCGCGGTCGAGCCAACGCACCACGTCTTCTCGCGTGCGAATGCCGCCGCCCACCCGGCACGGGAAGCGATCCACCAAGGACTCCATCACCGCGCGGTTGTCGCCCCGGCCAAGGGCCGCATCCAGGTCGACGACGGCAATGGGACCGACACGGGCGAACCGCGCGGCGATCGGATCGGGGTCGCCCGCGTCGATGCGCAGGTCGCGTCCCTGTTCGAGCTGGACCGCCCGGCCCTGGGCCAAATCGATGGAGGGGATGATCACTGGATGGACTCCGAATCGGGGCGACTGGGGATGGCACGACGGGTGGACGTTGGGCCCGACCCGGCGGATGTGGACACTGTGGACGACGCGGCGGTCGCGGCTGACGCGGCTGACGCAACCTGAGTGGGACGATCGACCGGTGGATGGATCGGGGCTCCGGGTGGCGTTTCGACGGGCTCGCGGACCGGCACGCCGTGCGCCGCCAGTGCTCGCCGCACGCCGGGGATCGTCGACTCCTGGCGATGGAACATCCCGGCAGCCAGAGCTGCACTCGCCCCGACCGCGAACGCTGCCTGCATGTCGGCGGCACTCCCGCCACCGCCCGACGCGATGATCGGGACGTCGGTCACCTGGGCGACCGCGGCCAGAAGATCCAAGTCGTACCCGCGCCCGACGCCGTCACGGTCAACGCTCGTCAGCAGAATCTCGCCGGCTCCGGCTCGAGGCACTGTCCGCGTGCCCGCCCGGCACCAGGCGATGGCGTCCACCCCGCGCCGCCGTGTCCCCGCGTGCGTGACCACGATCCATCCGTCGCCAACCCGCGGTCCAGCCCGCGCGGCATCCACCGAGAGCACCACGCACTGACGGCCGAACCGATCTGCGAGTCGGACGAGCAGGCTCGGATCGTCGAGGGCCGCGGAGTTCACCGCGACCTTGTCCGCCCCGGCTTCCAGGAGACGCGCGGCATCGACTGTCTTGCGTACCCCACCGCCCACGGTCAACGGAATGTCGATGACCGCCCGGATTCGCGCGACGACGTCGAGCGTGGTGCGGCGAGCTTCGAGCGTGGCCGATACGTCCAGCACGCAAAGTTCGTCCGCCCCGTCGGCCGCGTACCGAGCGGCCAAGTCCACGGGATCGCCGGCATCGACCAGGCCCTTGAATTGCACGCCCTTGACGGTGCGACCGTCGCGCACATCAAGGCACGGGATGATTCGCCGCTTCAACATTGCTCGACCCCTCGCACCCACGATTCGAGAATCGACGCGCCGTACGCGCCCGATAGTTCAGGGTGGAACTGGCAACCCAAGACCGATCCGCGTTCGATCGCCGCGGCGAACGGAGCGCCGTACTCACCGCGGGCCACCGTCCATCCGGCGCGCTCGGCCGGCTCTGGGTCAAGGGCGTAGCTGTTGGCGAAGTACGCATCTCCGGCGGAAACTCGCCCGCCGCTTCGTCCGGGCACGATCCGGTTCCAGCCCATCTGGGGCACCCGGACCGCCGCACTTGAACCGAAGCGTCGGACCCGTCCGGGGATGATGCCCAGACCCGGAGCTGCGTCTTCGGCGCCGCTGCTTCGTACCGTGCGGCCAGCCACGTTGCTGCGTGCATCGCCGATCGGATCTCCGCCCTCGCCACCGCCTTCATCACTCGCTTCGGCCAAGACCTGAAGGCCCACGCAGACGGCCAACGTCGGACGATCCGCCGCGATCCGCGCGGCGATCGCCCGATCGAACCCACGCGTGCGCAGGGTCCGCATTGCCGCCCCGAAGGTGCCGACGCCCGGAAGCACCACCGCCGGGGCGCGCTCCACTTCGGCTGCGTCGCGCGCCACCCCGACTTCGGCTCCGGCGCGCTGCAGAGCCGCGCGCATGGAAGCAAGATTGGCGGTTCCGGTCTCGACCATGATGACGCGAATCATGTGAGCGATCCCTTCGTACTCGGCATGCGGGGAATCGGGTCGATGGCCACGGCCCGGCGCAAGGCGACGGCGAACGCCTTGAACGCGGCTTCCGCTCGATGGTGGTCATTGCGACCACGAAGAACGTCAATGTGAACGGTGCAGCGGGCACTGGTGGCGAACGAAACCAGGAAGTGCTCGATGTTCTCGGTGGCGACCGGTCCGATGGCCGGACGCACCAAGCCCAGATCGACCCACGCCCCGGGACGCCCGGAGCAGTCCACCACCGCGCGGGCCAGCGATTCGTCCAGTGGCACCGACGCATCGGCGAATCGCACGATGCCGCGCCGATCCCCCAGAGCGGCATCCAGTGCCTGGCCTAGAACGATGGCCGCGTCTTCGATCGTGTGGTGGTCGTCGACCTCCAGATCGCCGCGCACCGCCAGGTTCAAGTCGAAGCGGGCGTGGGTGGCCAGCGCGTCGAGGAAATGGTCAATGAGCCCGAGCCCCGTGTTGACCTCGGCCCGGCCGCGGCCGTCCACGTCGAGACGGACGGCGACGGTTGTTTCGTTGGTTCGGCGCTCCACGGTGCCGATCCGCGATCCGGTTCGCCGCGCCGGAATCGCCGGCGCGTCTTCGAAGTCCGGTCCCTCGAGGGTGTCATCGCTCCAGGTTTCCGCCACTTCGAGCATGTGCGTGGCGGCCATGGAGGGGACATCCGCCGGCATCTGGCGCGGCAAGGCCAAGGCCCGATCTCCCTCGGTCCCCGCAAGCGCGTCGAGCGCTCGTTCGAGTCGGGCCCATTCGTCGGCGTCGCCCGGGCAGGTGATGCGGACCGCCCCCGCGCCCAGACGGCGGATCCGTACACCCTGGCCCTCCAGATCACGGGCCATGTCTTCGGCCGCGGTCACGCGATTCCAGCGGGCGTACACGAAGTTGGCCGACGATTCGGGGACGTCGTCGGCTCCCAGTTCGCGCAATCGGAGGGCGAGGGCTTGACGTTCGCCGGCGATCCGACGAATTCGGGTGGCGTCCGGCCGGGCCCCGGCGGCCAGCAGCTGGTCGAGCACGGCGAGCGACGGACCGGAGACGGCGAACGGCCCGCCAGCTGCGTCCACCCCCCGCATGATCGACGCCGGACCGACCACCCATCCCAGCCGCAGCGCGGCCAAACCCCACGCCTTGGAGAATGTGCGGACGAAGAGCACGTTGGGTTCGTCGAGCAAAGACCGCCAGTCGATCCGCTTCTCGCCGGCGAATTCCGTGTACGCAAGATCGACGAGCACCATGGCCTGCGGGCGAGCGCGGGCCAAGCGGCGCACGTCCTCGGTCTGGGCCGTCAGTCCCGTTGGGTTGTTCGGACTGACCACGCAGAACAGACGGGTGCTGGCGTCGGATGCTTCGAGCATGGCCGGCACCGGAAATCCGCCCGACGACCACGGCACCGCCCGCACGGTGGCCCCGGTCACCCGAATCGACCGTTCGATCATCTCGAAGCCCGGCGTGTGGATGACCGCCGAACGACCCGGCTCCAGGAACAACCGGCAGATTCGGTCGATGGCATCGTCACCACCGGCGGTGATGAGGGTCCGGGCCGGATCGAGCCCCAGGCGGACGGCCAAGCGATCGGCCAGTCCACGCGCGTCGGGATAGCGCCGCGCGGCCTCCGGATCGATGGCGAGGGCCGACAGCTGGACGGACGCAGGCATCGGGCCTTCGTTTCGATCCAGTCGCAGCGATGCGTCGTCCACCCGCGAACTGGGCCGGTACGGATCGATCCCGACGAAGCCGCTGGCGAGCGCAACGGCCGGCGGTTCGACGGGCCGGCGAACGGTGGCCGACGGCGGGACGTGAGATTCGGGGCTGGGGCTGGGGCTCGGGCTCGGACTGGGACTCGGGCTGGGGCTCGGGCTGGGGCTCGGGCTCGAGGCCTGGCTCGGCGGCGAAACGGCGGCGCGGGGCGTTGCGGTTGGGTTCATCGGGAGCTCGTGGATTGGAAGGGTGTCGGCGGGTGCGGAGGACGGACAAGGGACGGAATGCGGGCTTGAAACTGGTTGAGAACTGGCTTGCACGTGGCTTGGACCTGGCTTCGACATTGCGTGCATTGACGCGGGCGTGGTGGGCGTGGAGGGCGTTGCAAGCGTTGCGCGGACGAGGCCGACCGACGCCGTCGATGGCGGCCGGGCCGGGCCGGGCCGGTGTTTCGCGTTCAGGGAACAATCTGTCCCGGTTGGCTCACGACGATGTCGGTGCCGCCCCGGGCGCGAATGGCGGGGATGAGTTCGGGCACCGCAGCCCGTTCAACTGCCGTCCGCACGGCCAGGCCGTCACCGCGGTGCAATTGACTGATGGTCGGCTCGCGCATGGCCGGCAAGACCTCGATCAACGCGGGCAAGTCGGCGGCGGAGATGTTGCATTCGACGATCGCGCGGCGGCGGGCTTCGAGGACCGATCGCAAGAGCAGCGAAAGGTCTTCGATGGCCGCCCGGCGCGGGCCCGCGCCCATCGCCGACCGGCTCGCGTAGAGCCGAGTACTGCTCCGCATCAACGTGTCGATGATTCGCAAGCCGTTGGCGGCGAGCGTTGCGCCGGTCGCCGTGTTGTCGACGATGAGATCCGCGTCTTCCGGCGGGTAGACCTCGGTTGCCCCCCACGTTCGCACCACATCGGCGGCACGTCCGGTCCGATCGAGCCAGGCCCGCGTGAGTTCGGGGTACTCGGTGGCGACACGGATGCGGCGTGGTCGGCCCGCTGCGTCATCGATCGCGCCCGACGGACCGGCCGCAACGATCGACACACGGTCCATCCCGGTATCCAAGAGTTCAACGACGTCGTCGCCTGCTCCCAGTTCCGCGACCACGTCGGCTCCCGCGAATCCAACGTCCTGGGTGCCCGCGGCGATCATCTCGACCACGCCGCGGGCCTTCAGCCGCTTGGCCACGAACCGTTCGGGCGAAGGGCCGATCAGCGGACGGTACGCGCGGGCTCCAGATCGCACGGGCAGCCCGGCTCCCTCCAGGAGCGCCTCGACTCCGGCGGCCATCCGACCCTTGGGCAGGGCAATCCGCAGCGGGATGGTCGCCGGGATGCGAATGTCCGGGGCATCAGGCAGATCCGATGCCGAATCGAACGCGGACCCGCTCACGGACCCGCTCGCGGGCACGGGCACGGGCACGGGCGAGACGGATGACGCGGCACTCGTCGAACAGTTGGGAGACATGGCATGCAATCCGATGCCCTCGGCCGGCGAGTCCCCCGGCCCGGTCTCTGTGGGCCACGGCTGGCCTCCACAACGACACGACGCCGGCGGAGGCCGGCGTCAGGCGGGTGAAAATCGATGGGATCGATGGGTCCGGGGTCAGCCGGAGTTCACACGCAAACGCGCCTCGCCGTGGGCGGGGTGCAGATGATGCATGTGATGGAGCCAGCGGTTGCTCATGGGCGGAGTATTGGCGGATGCGATGGGTCAGTCAAGGCGATCGGCCGAAATCGGGAGATTCCCGCGCGGCCGACGCCTGGCGGGCCCAATCACCGCAGCTTCAGGCTGACCAGGGCGACCATGACAAAGGCCACGCCAAGGACCCAAAACCGAGTGACCACCTGGGTCTCCGACCATCCGCCAAGGTGGAAATGGTGGTGGATCGGCGACATCCGGAAGATGCGTTCGCCGCGCGTCCACTTGAAGTACCCGACCTGCATGATGACGCTGGCCATCTCCATGAAGAAGACGCCGCCGATGATCACGAGCAGCAATTCTTGGCGAATGGCCACGGCGACGAACGCGAGCAAGCCGCCAAGGGGCAGCGAACCGGTATCGCCCATGATGACCTGCGCTGGATGGCAGTTGAACCAAAGAAAGCCGAGGCACGCTCCGGCCATCGCCCCCATGACCACCATCAGTTCTTTGGCCCCCTCGACCCGCGGGAAGTTGAGCGTGCTGGCCAGGTCGGTCGAACCGGCGATGTACGCCAGCAGCATCATGCCGATCGAAGCGATGAGCAGCGTGCCGGGCGCCAGACCATCCATGCCGTCGGTCAGATTGACGGCATTGCTGGTCGCGCTGATGAACAGCGTGGTACTGATGAGAAAGATGATCGTCGGGAGAATGATGACGCCGGCTTCGAGGACCAACTCGCCCGGCACGTACGTGCGCTGGAACGGCAACGTCAGGATGCGGGCCGCTTCCGGATCGCCCTTGCGCAACAGAAACAAGCCGATGACAAAGGCGATCCCGAGTTGAAAGAGCAACTTTTCCCAGGCGAACAGACCCTTGCGTGAGCCCGGGTTGCGCCGCGCGGCCGTGAGCTTCAGCCAGTCATCCACGCCGCCGAGCACGCTGAGCGTCACGACCGTGGCGATGGCCAATTGCACGTACGGCTCGCGAATGCTCGCCAGCAACGACACGCTGATGAGCATGGTGCCGCAGATCAGAATGCCCCCCATCGTCGGCACGATCTTGCGATCGGCCATCAGGGCATTGAGGTCTTCATTGTGAAACTCCGGATGATCCTGCACCTTCTGCGACAGCAGCCAGCGGATCGTTCGCCGGCCGAGCAGCATGACCAAGCCAAAGCTGAGCACCGCGGCGGCGAACGCCCGGAACTCCAATTGGTAGAGCACCTGGAGCACCTTGTACGGCAGCTTGGATTCGAGCCAGGGGGCGAGGAGTTGGAGCAGGTCGTAGAGCATGGAGGTCCGAGGGTCCGGAGGACCGGAAGAAAATGCGAGCCGGGTGAGCGCGGGCGGATGCGTCCGCCGACGACGCGTCAGGTCGAGGCGATCGCGGGTTCGCGAAACCACGCGTGGCAGCGATCGAGCCCGATGCCGCGGGACGCTTTGAGCAGGACGTGGTCTTCCTGGCGAACAATGCTGGCGAGGCGAGCCCGGGCGACGTTGGCCGCCTCGTCATCGACCGCCGGAATCACCGTCACCCGGTCGCCAAAGCCCGGCGGCGCGTACGCGTCGGCCACCGATCCCACGAGGACCAAGTGTTCGAAGCGCGACACGCGGTCGAGCTCGGCGATCACGTCGGCGATGTCTGCGTGCAGCGCTTCCGCCGACGGCCCCAATTCGAGCATGTCGCCGAGAATCGCCACGCGCCGGCCACCGGCGCTGACGGCTGGCTCCGTCGTGGCGTGGAACGCTCGGAGCCCGGCGGCCATGGATTCGGGGCTGGCATTCCACGAATCGTCGTGGATCCAAACGCCGCCCACGCGGAGCCGTTCGAGTCGCATCGCTGGCGGCTTGGCGGCCAAGAGTCCAGCTGCGAGGTGCGCATCGTCGACGCCCATGACCGCGGCCAGCGCGATGACCGCGGCCACGTTCGCGGCGTGGTGCACGCCCACCAGCGGCACCACGAACCGCACGGACGACGCGTCGTAGACGGGGCGAACCACGCCCGGAGCCGCAGCGATCGACCGGCGCACGTCGACCGCCAGGCCGTCGGCGTGCGTTCGATCGGCCGTGGCATCACCATCGCGTCCGCCCATCGCCGCGCTCGCCGCGTTGTGGCCCCCCGCCAGCTGCACCGCCTCGACGCCCACGATCCGCACATCCGCATCGTCGGACCAGCCGACGGTGATCAAACCCGCGCGCCCGGCCAGTTCGCGGCGCAGTGCCGGCGAATCGGCGGTCACGATGGCCGGGGCACCGCGCGGCGTACTCGCTGCGAGCTGGGCCTTTTCTCGCACGATTCCGTCGGGCCCCGAGAACGCCCCAAGATGCGCGCGACCGATCGCGGTAATGATCGCAACGTCCGGTTCGGCGATCGCTCCCAGCGCGGCGATTTCACCAGGCCCCCCGCTGCCGATTTCGACGACCACCGCCGCGTCATCCGGATGCGCCCGCAGCAACGTGAGCGGCACGCCAATGTCGTTGTTCCAACTCGAAGGCGCCGCGGTGACCGGACCGATCGCCGGCAACACGCTCGCGGCCAGTTCCTTGGTCGTGGTCTTGCCGACGGATCCGGTGATGCCGACGACGCGAGCCCCGAAGGTGTGGCGCCAGGCGCGGCCGAGCGCGCCCAGGGCCCGCCGGGTGTCGTCGACCAAGAGCCGGCGCGGGCTCCCGGGCGCGGGCGACCCGTCATCAACCATCGCCATGGCCGCTCCGGCGACCGCGGCGGCGGCCAAGTGATCATGTCCATCGTGCCGCGGACCTCGAAGTGCGACGAAGCACGCCCCGGCCAAATCGCCGCGCGTATCGGTTCCGATGCGCATCCTCGGCACCGAATCACCCGACCCACGGACCGACGCGACGACGGGTTCCGCCGGTTCCAACGGATCCAGCCATCGGCCGCCAACCGCCGCGGCGATGAAGTCTGCAGCGGGTTCAGAAGACCCGGCGCGAGTCACCGGCCTGCCTCCGACGTTTCCGTCTCGGCTGCATCCGCCGGCCGGCCTCGCGCCCGCAGCGTTTCGCCGGCCACCACGCGGTCATCAAAGACGCGGCGAACCCCGGCGATCTCCTGGTAGTCCTCGTGCCCCTTGCCGGCGATCACCACCACGTCGGCCGGCTCGGCCACGTCGATCGCCAGCTTGATGGCCGCGCGGCGATCTGCGTTCCGGTGCATCTCGATCGGCTCGCCCGCGAATCCGGGCATCACGTCGTCGATGATCGACTCGGGCGGTTCGCTGCGTGGGTTGTCGCTTGTCACGATCGCGACCTGCGCGTGCCGCGCGACCGCCGCCGCCATGCGCGAGCGTTTCGTCCGGTCGCGATCGCCGCCACAGCCGAACACCACGATCAACCGACCCGACGCCGGGGTCAGCGGTCGCAGCGCGGCCAACACACTGTCAAGCGCATCATCGGTGTGGGCGTAGTCGACGAATACGGCTGGACCGCCGCCGCCGATCGGTTCGAGTCGCCCAGGCGGCGCCGTGGCCGCCTTCATGGCGGCGTCGAGCGTGTGGGAAGCCATGCCGATCGACCAGGCGGCGGCGGCGGCTTGGGCAATGTTCATGGCATTGTGTTCGCCGACCAGCGGCACGCGAATCGAATGTTCTCCCCACGGTCCGCGCAGGTCGATCTCGCTGCCTTCGAGCCCAGCGTGGCGAAGGGTGACGCGCACATCGGCATCGTCGTCGACCGCGGACACGCGCACGCGCGACGCGCTGGCCGGCGCCGCGTCGAGCATCATGTCCGCTCGCGCATCGTCGGCATTCACGATTGCCGTACCGCTCGGATCAAGATCCGCGAAGAGCTTGGCCTTGGCCTCGCCGTACGCATCCATCGTGCCGTGGTAGTCCAGGTGGTCGCCGGTGAGGTTCGTGAAGATCGCCGTACTCACCCGGGTTCCCGCCAGCCGGCCCTGGGTCAAACCGTGGCTCGACGCTTCCAACGCCACCGCCGTACATCCGTTGGCCACCATCGTGCTCAAGATCGGGGCGAGATCGTGCGGATCTGGCGTGGTGAGGCCCGCCGGGACGACGCTCGTTCCGTCGTCGACGTGGACGGTGCCGATGAAGCCGACACGCTCCGCCTGGCCCAGGAGGTGCTGGACGAGCCAGGCCACGGTCGACTTCCCGTTGGTGCCCGTCACGGCCACGACGTCGAGGCGGTGGGATGGGTCGCCCGCGATCCACGACGCCACGCGGCCTCCGCAGGCCCGCGGATCCTTCGTCACCAGCACGTTGACCGGGTTGCGATGGGCGGCGACCGACGCGGCAACGTCTCGGGCGATGTCCGGAGCTTCCGATCCCAGCACGACGGCTGCGGCCCGTTGCTCGGCCGCCGACAGAGCCCGACGGCGAGCTTCTTCGGAATCGCAGCCATCGATCACCAGAATGAATCCCTCGCAGAGCCGACGTGAGTCGATGGTGCTGCCGGTGATCGGCGGCGTGCCGGGCGTCAGCCGACCCGGGGCCGGGTACGTCTCCAGCTCCGGCAAGGACTCGAGCAACTCCGAGATCGGTCCGGGCATCAGTCGGTCTCCGCGGTGAAGTGGTCAAAGTCGCGGGCTTCTCGCGACAGATGTTGTGGCCAGCGCAAGCCGATCGACAGCAACAGTCCGATCATGAGCCACATCGAAATGAGGCTCGATCCGCCGTAGCTCACAAAGGGCAAGGTCATGCCGGTGATCGGCAGCATCCCGATGGTCATGCCGGTGTTCACCACCATCTGGGCAAAGAGCATCGCGCCGATACCGATCGCCACCAACCTTCCGAATGGATCGTTGGTTTGCGCCGCCACCAAGATCGCGCCAAAGCAGAGCCCGAGGAAGAGGATCCACGTGGCCAGAGCCCCCACGAATCCCCAGCGCACACTGATGACCGCAAAGATCATGTCATTGTGCTCTTCCGGGAGATGGTTGTGGTCGACCAAGGTCCGGCCGTGTTCGAGGCCGACGCCGTCGATTCCGCCGGCTCCGGTCAACGTCATGGCTTTGGCCCCTTGGTAGCCAACCCCTTGGAGGTGCCGCGTCTCGCCTTTCCACTGCGAAACCAGCGCCGTCACCCGAGCCTTCTGGTGCGGCTCGAGCATCGGATAGAGCACCGGAATCGTCGCCGCACCAATGGCAACGATCACGACGAGGTGGCGAATCCGGCTGCCCGCGGCGAGAAGCATGGCGAACAACGTCGGCAAGAAGAGCAGGCTTGTGCCGAGGTCGGGTTCTTTCAGAATCAAGGCCATCGGGATGAACGTGACGGCCAGCGGCTTGAGGACGCCGACGAATCGCCGGTAGTTTCGCCGGCTCTTCAGATACACGCCCAGGGCGACGATGTACGCGATCTTCGCCAGCTCCGAGGGCTGCATGTCCATGAGGGGCAGCGAGATCCAGCGGCGTGCTCCATTGCGCGGGCGCACAATCGACTCGGGCACGAACGGCAGCAAGACGAAGACGAGCATCAGGGCGACGATGACCACCAGCGCGGGGGCCGTGTATTCCAGGATGCGGTACGGCACGACGGCGACGCCGGCGGCGGCGACGATGCCCATGCACAGAAACGCGATCTGCCGCGGCGCGACTTCCGGCGCGGTCGTGGCGATCGACGCCACCCCGATCAGGCTCAACAGAAGCGCACTGACGACGCACAGCCAACCAGCATTCAGCAAGCTGATGCGAGGGCGGGCCAGCCGGCGGGTGGCGGTGCGCAGCCCGGCGGCCGTCAGCGTGTCGCCGACGCCCACCGCCCCGCGAGCGATTGATGGTGCACCGCCGCGGCTCACGGTCGCGGCCCTTCGCGCGCCGAGACCACCGAGACTTCCGTGGGTGCACCGGGGGTGCCGGGGGTGCCGGGGACGCTGGGTTCGCCGGGAGTTCCCGGCACCTGCTCGCCCGTGGGCGAGGCGACATCTTCGGCTTCGGGAGCTTCCGGCACCGTCCACGTGGACGGAAGCGGCAGGATCTCGATCGGTTCGAGGGCGTCGCCACCCGGAAGCCGGCCGGTCCGCTGCAGGGCCAGGATCACTTGGTTGGCGATCGGACCGGCCACGCGGCCGCCGCTGCCGCCCCATTCGACCAACACCGCGATGGCGAACAGCGGCTCGGGCGATCCCTCTGGTCCGACCAGGCCGGCGAACCATCCGTGCGTGAGCGTGTGCACCGGGCCGGTCAGCGCCCCGGCTTCGTTCGTCGGTCCCAAGCGCACCGCCTCTTGAGCAGTGCCGGTTTTACCCCAGACGTCGACGCCGTCGGCGGTGAAAATAATCTCTCGCCGGCGATGTTCGGTGCCGTCCGGATCGACCGATCGGTGAGTGATGTGGTGGCCGGTGCCCTCTGGATTGTGGACGCTGCGCCACAGTCCGGTGAGCGCCGCGTCAACCGCCGCCGGCGGAATCTCCAGGTCACGTTCAAGCTGCGGCTCGCGCCGGGAGGCAGGTGCCACGATCGTCGGATCCAGATGCAGACCGCCGCGGGCGATGGTCGCGTACGCATTGGCCGCTTGCAGCGGGCTCCAGGCCATGGCCTCTTGCCCGGTGCCAAGCATGATGGTGCGGAAGGCCCGTGCATCGCTGCGGCGAATCTCTGATCCATCGGGGGCGACGCCCGGAACCGCGCCGCGCCAGTGACCGGGAATCAACTCCGTCGGCGATTCGTACCAGGCCATTCCGGCCCGCGGCACGTCGCCCATTCCAAAGCGCGAAAACCAATCACTCATCCGCTCGGCCCCCATCTCGGAGGCCACGCGATGGAAGTAGATGTTGCACGATTGGGCGATCGCATCGGGACCAGCGAGCTGACCGTGGGTCGTCAGCCCGTATCGCTCGCGGTAGATCCAACATCGGGCGACGGTCTGGTTGTGGCTGAAGTAGTGGCCGGTGCACTCGATCTCGCGCCCCGGTTCACTGACCCCGGCAGCCGCGGCGGACATCAGGACGAGGGGTTTGACGATGGATCCGGGCACGACCGCACCTTCCGCGGCTAGGTCGAGCGGGCTCCAGCGCACCGCGTCGAGCACCGGATCGGGTGCGGGCCGCCGTGTGGGATCCGATGCCTCAGCCAACGATGGGCCACTGACCAGTGCCCGCACCTCGCCGGTTTCGATTTCGATGACGGCGACGGCCGCGCGCAGCGGGCGCCCGCCGCCGCCAAGATCAACCAGTGGATTCGAATGCCAGGCTTGGGCGGATGTCAGGCCGACGTCCGGATGCAAGACCGCCTGGATCAGCGTCTGCAACTCAATGTCGATCGCCAGATGAAGATCGTCACCGGGCTGGGGTTCGAGCACCTGGATGGTGTCGGTGTCCCGCGCTTCGCGGCGTTCGCCGCGCGTCCCGCGCAGGTGATCTTCGCGCACGCGCTCGAGTCCATAGGAACCCGTGCGATCACCAACGGCACGGTAGCCGCCAAGGTCGACGGCGTCACCGGAGCTTTGATACGGACGCCGTTCGACATCGGCTCGCCACACCGGACGCATGCGCCCGACGATGTGGTCGGCGATGCCGCGCACCGGAATCTCGCGCGTCCCCTCATAGCGCACCGGATCCGGCAACGTCGATCCGTCGACCTCGACCATTCGCTCGTTCCACGGCCGGGCCCGGATGCGTGAATCGACGACGCGGATCGAATCTTCGAGTTGCAGTTCTTGCAGCCGCGCCCGGACCAGGTAGGCACGGTCGGCGGCCAAGTCATCCACCACCCGGTGGAAGCCGAGTTCTTCGGTGAGTTTCGGTGGTCGGAAGGCGGCGGGATCGTCCTCGTTGCCGGGGGTGGCGATCCAGGTGCGGTATTGCCGAGCGCTGACGTGGGCCTTCATCGACTGGACGCGTCGGGCGATTCCGTCGAAGGACGTTTGCAAGGTCGCCGCATCCGTGTCGCCGGCCAAGGCCAACTCGCGCATGATGGCCTCGCGCACGGCCCGGAACTCGGGACGAAAGACGTCGGCCCGCGCTTCCTGCTCGGTCGACGGAAGGGCTCGCCAGCGAGCGCGCCCAACTTCGCGCTCGGCCGCGAGGCGGCTCATGGCGTTGACCCAGCGACTGCCCACGACGAAATTGAATCGGGCTTCCACCGCGTAGCCCGCCGCGTCGCGGGCAACGATGCGCTCTTCGGCGTCGACAATTTGCCCGCGCCAGGTTGGCAGCAGGGTCCGACTCCGCAGGGCCACCAAGGCCGCGCGGTAGTTCGCATCGCCATTGGCCACGCTCAACCACGCGTGCCGAATGCTGAGCACGACGACCACGAGCACCATCAAGCCGGCGATCAGCACCAATCGCCGCTGGAACGGATTGGTCGTGGGGCGTCCAGGAATCATCCGTCGGCTCCGCCGAGAGGACGCGCCGGACGGGCTCGAAGCCGACCGTGAGGCGGGACTGGGAGCGGGACTGAACGCAGGGCTCGTCGCAGGGCTGGGAGCGGGATTCGCTGTCCAGGTCGGCCGTCAGGGCGTCCGCCCGGAGAGGCTCCGGGGACCCAAGCGATCAATTCGCAGTACGCGACATCCATGCGCAGTTCCGCGACGTCTGGCCGGTTCAAAGTGGACGCCTCCGCCGCTGCGGAGGCCGTGTCCGTCGACACCGCGGAGTGTACCCGAGCCTCCCCGCCCCGGGGCCTCCTTGCGGGGCTCAGCACTGGCCATCCACCGGGGACGCTGATTCACGGAAGTCGTGGCCCCACCAACGCTTCAGGCGCGGGGCTGAGCACCCGAGGAGGGATCTGGACGCGCGTCGAGGCGAGCGTCCGCGGCCCTGGCGGGAATCCGCCAATCAGCCGGCACGTCCAGGGCTCGACGCAATCGGGCGAGGTAGTCGGATCGCCGGATCTCGTGGGCCCCGAATCGGGCCAGGTGCGGGGTCATGAATTGGGTGTCCAACAGCACCGCCCCGATCGCCCGAAGGTGGTCAACAAGAGCGACCAGGCACACCTTGGACGCGTCCCGGCCGCCCAAGTCCGGCCGGTGGTACATCGATTCGCCGAAGAACGCCCCAGCCAGATGCACGCCGTAGAGCCCTCCGACTCGCTCTCCAGCCCTCCAGGCCTCGACCGAATGAGCGATGCCGCGATCGGCCAGGGCCGAGTACGCCGCAACGAGCTGCTCGTCGATCCACGTCTCCGGCTCGCCCGGGCGCGGCGCGGCACAGGCCCGCATGACCGCGCTGAAGTCGACGTCGTGGCGGATCTGGAAACGGCCCGCGCGGATGATCCGGGCCACCGAGCGTGGCACGTGGAAGGCGTCGTCCAATGGAATGATGGCCCGAGGGTCCGGGCTGTACCAGTCGACCTCGCCGGTGTCGGGATCACCCATCGGAAAAATCCCCCGCTCGTAGGCCATGACGAGCAGTTCGGGGCCCGGACGATCGGGCGACTGGCGAGATTCGGATGGGGTGGACATGATGCGTTTGGCTTCGCTGGCCAGCGTATCGCGCCCGTGCGGCCGGTCGTGTCTGGCGAGCGCGAATTCATCGAGGGTTCGATCGACTTCATGTGCGGCCTCGGCGTCATCATTCGCATCGGCTCGGGCGAGATTCCCGAGGCCTGGCTCGAGGAGGTCGACGTCGCCATTCGCGGCCGCGGCCCCGACGGTGCCGGGCGTTCCCGCGACGGTGTCACGCTGCCCGGTGGCCGAAGCTGCCATGTGGCGATGGTGCACCGGCGCCTTGCGGTCATTGACCCCGATGGCGGCCACCAACCGATGGTCCACGCGCCCCAAGGGGCGGACGATCCGCAGCGAGCGGCGATCGTCTTCAATGGTTGCCTGGCCGGCCACGCCGCGCTGCGGACGCAGTTGGAAGCCGAAGGAACGAAATTCCGCAGCGACCACTCGGACACCGAGGTCGTGCTCCATGCCGTTCGCCACTGGGGCGAGCGGGCGGCGAACCGGTTGCAGGGCATGCAAGCGTGGGCGGTCTGGCAAGCGGAGCCGGCCCGGATTCACTTCGGGCGGGACCCCTTCGGCGAGAAGCCGCTGTGGGTCGCAGGACGAGAGCGGCCGGATGGCGAGCGCCTGCTCGTGGCCGCATCCATGCCCGCGGTCGTCGGCTCGATCGCCCAGCGGTTCGGCGGCCGCGCGGCCCGTGATGCCCACGAGCTCGCCGCGATGATGCAGCCGCTCCAAGTGGGTGGGCTCGGCGGACTCGGCAGCTCCGCGCCGGCGCGAACGTCCGACGGCGATGGCGATGCCGGGCGTTCAGGCGCACCGAGCGCGGTCCGCCCCGAGGACGCGGGGAGCATGGCCGACGGTTGGCTGGACCGGTACCTTGCCCTCGGCTACACCGGCCGCGAGGCGGCGGCCGGAACGTTCGCCTGGCCCACGTCCTGTCTGGTCCCCAGGGCTGTCCGCGAGGCCAGCTCCGCGCCCGACGATCCGGACGCCCCCGGCCCGGTGCCGACGACCGAATCCGCGCTCCTGGACTGGATCGACGAGGCCCTCGCCGCCGCGGTCGAATGCCGCCTTGAGTCCGATGTGCCCCTCGGCTGCTTCCTGTCCGGCGGCGTCGATTCGTCGCTCGTCGCCCATCATGCCCGCCGCGCCCTCGGCCGGCTCCGCACATTCGCGGTCCGGATGCCCGATCCACGGTTCGACGAGTCCGAGCACGCCGCCGCTGCGGCCCAGGCGATCGGCAGCGACCATTGCACGCTCGACGCCGTCGCCGAGACATCGGCGGCGGAAGACTTTGTCGCGCTGATCGAGGCCGCCGGCGCGCCGATCGCCGACTCTTCCATCCTGCCGGCATCCTGGGTCAGCCGGGCCGCTCGCGAGCATGTCACGGCTTGCCTCGGCGGCGACGGCGGCGACGAGTTGTTTCTTGGCTACGACCGCTACCGGGCTGCCCCGTTGATCGCCCGCGCCGCCGGCGGCGGACCAGCCGGCCTGCTGCGCTGGCTGCCGGAAGGACTCGGACGCGGCGCCGGACGCCATCCTCGGGGCCGACTGCGCCGGGCCGGCCGCGTCGGCGAAATGGCCCGAGCCGCGCGAGAAGAAGGTCTTCTGGCCATGGAACGCGTGATCTCGCGGCCGCTGCATCGTCGTCTGCGTCCCGGCCGGACCGACGTTGGGGCGGCCCTGGCCACCCACGCCACCGCGGCGAGCGCCGCGTTCGGATTCCCCAGCGATGCCGGGCGAGTTGCCGACGCCGCCGATCCGGCCGATGCCATGCGCCGACTCGACATCAGCAACTACCTGCCCGGCGATCTCCTGGTGAAGATGGACGTGGCGTCGATGCATCACGCCCTGGAAGTACGCAGTCCGATGCTTGACCGCCGGCTGGCCAGGCGAGCGCTCGCGATTCCGACCGAGTGGCACGTGGGCCCGATTTCTGGCGGCGTCCACCGCCGCACCAAGTCCCTGCTCCGGACGCTCGCCGCCCGAGTGATTGGTCCGCCCGCCCATCGCCCCAAGCAGGGATTCGCCATCCCCGTCGACGCGTGGTTCCGCTCGAATACCGGCGGCCTGGGGACCCTGCTCGGCGACGCGCTCGGCCGACAAGACCCGTTCGGCGGCCTGGACGTTGATCCGTCGGCGGCCCGGGCGATCCATCGAGCGCACCTTGACGGACGCCGCGATCATGGAATGGCGCTCTTTACGCTTCTCGGCCTGGCCGTCTGGGCCGAGCGATTCCCCGAGCTGGCCGCCGAAGGTTGACCCGCCGGGCGACGCGACCGGACGCCCGATGGTCGCGATCCCTGGGATTCGTCCGATCGCCGGGGGGCTGGGAAACACAAACTGACGTTGCGGAGCCCGCGGCCGGCCATCGCCCCACGCCGACCGTTGGTCCCGTACTCTGTTGCCCATGAAGAATCACGGCTCGGCGAACACGCTCACCTTCTTGATCATCATCGCGCTGATTGCCGGCGCGGCCTTCGGCCAGTTCGGCCTGTTCGTTGACGACGCGTCGCAGCGCATCACCGACGAACACTGGACCAAGATGATCGGCGACCTGGTGCTCATCCGGCCGCTGATGCTGATGATCATCCCCCTGGTCTTTGTCAGTGTGGTGTGCGGCGTGTGTTCGATCGGCGACCCCAGCAAGCTCGGCGTGGTTGGCGGTTCGACCATCGTCTACTACCTGGCCACGATGCTGATCGCCGTGACCATCGGCGCGACCTTGGTCACTGTCATCAAGCCCGGCGAATTGCCGGCCGAGGTGACCGAGAGCCTGGTGAACCAAGGAACGCAGGCCTTCGAGGGCGACACGACGTTCCAGGCCCGCGTGGCGACCGGCGAGGAAAAGGGACTGGGCGGCGCGTGGCTCAACATCCTTGAGCAAGTGATCCCCAAGAACTTCTTCAAGGAGCTGTCTGAGGGCCGCACCCTCGGCGTGATCGTGAGCGCCCTGCTCCTTGGGTTGTCATTGGCCGCCGGGCGAGACGCAACCAAACCGGCCCGCGAGTTCTTCATCGCCCTCTTTGACGCGATCATGCGGATCGTCAGCTGGATCATCTGGCTCACCCCCATCGGCGTCTTCATGCTGGTGGCCTGGACCGTGGGCAAGATCGGACTCGGCGAGCTGCTCGGCCCACTGGGCAAGTACATGGGCACGGTGATCTTCGGCCTGGCCATCCACGGATTGGTGGTCCTGCCGCTGATTCTGTGGGTGCTGAGTCGCAAGAATCCGTTCCGCTTCATGTGGCAGATGCGCCGGGCCTTGATGACGGCTTTCGGCATCGACTCGTCGTCGGCCACGCTGCCGGTGACCATTGAGAGCGCGACCACCGAGGGCGGCTGCTCCAAGCGGTCGGCGAACTTCGTGCTGCCGCTGGGCGCCGCGATCAACATGGACGGCACCGCCCTGTACGAAGCGGTGGCCGTCGTCTTCCTCTTCCAGCTCTACGGCATCGACCTGAGTTTCGTCGAGCTGCTCGTGGTGGTCATCACCGCGACCCTGGCGGCAATCGGGGCGGCGGGCATTCCGTCGGCTGGACTCGTGACGATGGTGATCGTGATCACCGCGGTGAACCAGTCACTCGGAGTCGGCGATGGCGGCCCCGGCAGCCTGCCGCTCACGGCCATCGGCGTGATCATCGGCGTCGACCGCATCGTCGACATGTGCCGCACGACGGTGAACGTGTGGGGTGACGCCGTGGGCGCGAAGCTCATCACCCGGATCGCCCCCGATACCGAGGACGACTTCGAGCAGGCGGCGAGCTGAGCATCGAGACGAACGGGTTCCAGACTGACCGTTCGGAACACCGGTCCAGACCGACTGAGTTCTCGGGTCATGATTGGTCACTGAACCAATGACACGGGCCCCGGCGTGCAGAACGCCGGGGCCCGTGTCGTCATTCGGATCGTGTCCCGAGTGGGGCGCGTCAGATACTACGGGTCAAGTGCATTCAGATCAGGCCGTGCTCGCCGAGCCAATGCTCGGCGTCGAGGGCGGCCTGGCAGCCCATGCCGGCGGCGGTGACCGCCTGGCGGTAGCGGCTGTCGGCCACGTCGCCGGCGGCGAACACGCCAGGCACGTTGGTCGCACTGTCGCGGCCCTTGAGGTCGATGTACTGCTTGTCGTCGAATTCCAGGCCGGTGCCGGCAAGGAACTTCGTGGCCGGCGTGTGGCCGATGGCCACGAACATGCCGGCGACCGGCAGCTCGCTGACTTCGTCGGTCTTGAGATTGCGCAGCTTCAGGCCGGTGATCATGTCGTCGCCGAGTACGTCTTCGACCGTCGTGTCCCAGATGACCTCGGCGTTCTCGGCATTGAGGACGCGATCCTGCATCGCCTTGGACGCACGGAATTCGTCGCGGCGGTGGATGACGTACACCTTGGACGCGAACTTGGTGAGGAAGCTGGCTTCCTCCATCGCGCTGTCGCCACCACCGATGACGGCCAGCGGCTTGTTGCGGAAGACCGGCAGTGCACCGTCGCAGACCGCGCACGCGCTGACGCCGCCGCCGCTCGTGGCCAGTCGCATCTCGTTCTCAAGTCCCAACCAATTCGCCGTCGCGCCAGTGGCAATCACCACGGCGTGGGCCTTGATGGTGTCGCCGCTGCTCGTTTTCAGCACGTGCGGCGAACCAAACTCGCAGGACTCAATGTCCTCGGGCTTGACCACGGTCCCGAAGCGCTCGGCCTGCTTCTGGAACATCATCATCATTTCAGGACCGGTGACGCCGTCGGGGAAGCCGGGGTAGTTCTCGACTTCCGTGGTCAGCATCAACTGGCCGCCCGGCAGCACGATCGTCGGCTTCTGCTTGGCCACGCCGATGTAGCAGACAGGATTGAGGTTGGCCCGAGCCGCATAGATCGCGGCGGTCCAGCCGGCAGGTCCACTGCCGATGATGACCAGGGGATGCACATCGCTCATGGGGCGGGATTCCTACGGCCCCGGTGACGCATCACCGGGCGGGTTCGTGGAGGCGTGGATGGGATTCAGGTTCAGGTCGAGGAAGTCGCACAACCGGCCCCGAGGCCGGATTGTTCCCGCCGGCGTCTCGGGCCGCGTCCGGGGCGATCGGGGCGTCCGGGGGGGGCGACGTTCGGCGGCGAGTTCCGCGTGATCAGGGCCGAACACCCGAAGTGGGCTTTCTGCTCGGCCGACGGGTCGAGACGGCACGTCCGACGCCGGCGGCCCGGACAACGGCCTCGAAGAGCCGGGTGTCGCGACCGGTGCGTCGAGGCGGACCCGCACCGCAGCACGCCGGGGCGCGGCGGCCAGGTATCGCCGGACGTGCGGAGCATTCCGTCATTCCGCCCTTCCGCCACCACGCCACGCGCCCGCCATCGGTCAGGGACGCAGGCCCTGCTCGCGTTGCAGCGCCTTCAGCGGCGGCCAGAAGACGATGTCCGCTTCTTCGCCGGTGACGCTGGCCGAGTCGGAGTGCGTCTCACCGCGGTTGTCCGCCCGGTCGGGACCGCGCGAATACAGGAAGCCGGTCCCCGACTCCACGCGGACGCGGCCGAAGGGCGTATCGACCCGGGTGACGCCGTCGAGCCGGCGGTACTTGAACGGGGCGAACTCGCGGTCGTACGGATCACGGTTGCTGCGGGCCCGAACGGCGAGGGCGTAGGTCGCCTCGATGTCGGTCGGGAAGCCGGAGAATCGCTTGTCGTACGCGCACAGGCCAGCGGCCATGATTGTCCCTTGCGTGGCCGAGTAGAGGTAGTCGCGAACCGAAAACAGTCCCTGGACGTCCTCGATCGAGTACAGCACCGCGGCGAAGCGGATCGGGTTCGTACGGTCCCATTCGGACGGAATCGACAGGATCGCGTCGTATTCCTGGACGCGCCAGCGACGCCACCAATCGTCGTACACCAGGTCCAACCGCTCGAGCGACGAGTCGAGGCTGTCGTGGATGTCGGCGATCAAACGCCAACGGCGGCCGGCACCGAACACGGTCAGCGGCTCGAGTCCTGACTGGCGGGACGCAAACGTGAGCGCGAACTTGTCGCGGTCGGCCTGTCCACTTCGGTCGAAGACGCTCTTGAGCAACTCGACGGCGACCGCCTTGTCACCTTCGGGCATCAACAGCCGACCTCGGTCGGGGCGGAGGAACGGCAGGTCGTTGCGGGCGATCGTGGCGAAGCGGTCGCTCGAGATCGCGTCGCGATAGAGGTAGAAGACGTCCCGCAGATTGTCCAGGCTGCCGGTCAGCAGCGTGATCATGTAGTCCTGCTCGGAGCGGAACTCGCGGTCACAGCACTGCCGCAGCAAGAACGTGGTGGCCAGGGCGAGGTCCAGGCCGTCGTCCGCCCGTCCGAGCTCCATCAGCCGGTACATCTCAGCGGTGGCGAAGGCAGTGATGCCGTCCATCGCGTCCAGCCACGGGAAGCGGACCACGGTCAGATCGCCACCTTCGGCGACGTTGGCGCTGATGCCGGCTTCGCGGTACTTCGAGGCGACGGCGTCCTCGCCGTATGGCAGACCGAACAGCGTCCGGTTGCGCGACTCGAGGATCGCGGCGGCCAAGTCGCCATTGGACTCGGCCCAACCGGAAATCTCGTCCCAGCGTTCCATGCCCGGATGCACGGTGAACAGGTTGAATGCCTGGCCCACCGGAATCGGCGGCGGCGACGTCTCAAGCCAGGCATCGAAGACGAGTTGCCAACTCTTGACATCGTCGGTGGTGTTCACCGAGTCGGTCTGGTTCAGCGCGTCGAGCATGCCGGCCACGTCTTGGCCGGACGCACTGCTCGGTCCAGCAAGTACGGGAATCGCAAGCACGGCAGCGCCGGCGATGCGTCGGATGGCGTAGGCAGCAGAGGGGAAGCTCAGCACGAGGGCACTCCGTTCGGGCCTCGGTCGGGTTCGAGATGCGGAATCGAGACTGTAGCACAACCGTGCGGGATCCACCCGGTGGCTTCGGCCGACGATCCGTCGATGCGAGGCGGTGCTCCCAACGGTCGTCCGGCCGCCGATTCGGACCGCACCGGGCGAAGGTTCCCTCGCGTCTCCCTCAGAGGACGATCCAGCCGTCGGTGCCTGGGGCTCGCGGCATGGCTGACCACACCACGACCGGGCCATCCGGGGATCGTTCGTCGTCGACGCCTGGGGCCACGTCGAGTCCCGGCTTCCCGACTGAACCGTTCGCTGCGCTCCCACCCGGCACGGGGCGCCCATCGAGCAGCACTACGTCGAGATGCCATCCCCCGCCGACGTATCGCTGGCCGACGACCCGGGCGGGTCGGCCACCAGGAGGAGCCGTCACGGTCGCCGCCGCAGAACCCGTTTCAGGATCCACCGACGACCCGAAGGCCAGTGATCGCGGCCGCACGATCCGGCCATCCACTTGGCTGGCCGGCCCGAGCATTCGGGCCACGCCGACGTCGACCGGGCCATCGTGCACCGACTGGGGCGAACCGATCTGCCGCACGGAACCCTCGGCCAGGACAATGAGCCGGTCGGCCAACCCCATCGCTTCCGCGGGATGATGGGTCGCCATCACGATGCCGATGCCCGGCCGGGTGGCCCGCACGGCGTGCAGTGCTTCGAGCGTTGCCCGGCGCGCCGGACCATCGAGGTGGGCCATCGGTTCATCCAACAGCAACCACGCCGGATCCACGGCCAGGGCCCGGGCCAGCGCCAGCCGGCGACGTTCGCCGCCGGAGAGGCCAGACGGCCGCCGGGCCGACATCTCGGCAAGGCCGACGGACCCGAGCAACTCGATGGCCCGGGTTCGGGACGCCCCCACAAGCTCCAGATGAGCACGGGCGGTGAGGTGGCCCCAGAGCGCATCGTCCTGCAGCATCAGCCCCACGCGCCCGGATCCCGACACCGGCGACCCACCGTCGATCAGTCCTGAAAGCACGCCGATCAGCGTCGACTTGCCCGATCCGCTCGGCCCGACGATCGCGCTCACTGCAGCCGGTTCAAAGCTCAAGGGTCCCGTCCGCAACGCGCCGGCCACGTCGATGGCGGCGACGGAGAGTGATGCGCGAGCACCAGCTTCCGGCTCGCGGTCGTGCGTTAGAGCAGCGTTGGGGGAAGCCGCCGTCACTCGGTCCATCATCGGTCATCCTCTTCAATCAAAACGAGGGCCAGCCAGGCCCGCCAGTCCACGACCAATCGCGGCCAACACCACCGATGCAATTCCGGCGAACACCAACGCACTGCCGGCGGCGACCAAGGCCGACGCGGCCACGAGCGACTGCGGGGCCGTGTGCAACAGCGTCGACAAGCGGACACCGGCGGTGGTGAATCCCGGCGGACCAAGCAGGACGGCGACGTCGGCGTCGGCCATGCACACAAGCGTGCAGACCACGAACGCGGCGATCATTGACGGACCGCGCCGCGGCCACGTCAGCCGCGCCGCACGGCGGACCGCCGTCACCCCGAGGACGCCGGCCAGTTCAGCTTCGCGTCGCTGGGCCGCCGCGCCCACCAGGACGATGACCGTCGCGATCGGGAGCGCCCGGATGGTCCACACGACCACGAGCGGACCAAGGCCGTCGAGCCAGCCGGCTCCTGGCCCGCCACTGAGCACGGCCAGCAGGTTGAGGCCCGGGATCGCCGCCGGGACGACCACCGTCGCCACCGCGGCGGGTACCAGGGTTCCACGTCCCCGGCGCCGGGCCACGGACCATCCGGCGGCCAGCAACCACCCGCCGCCGGCGGAGAGCCCGCCGGCCAGCATCGCCGGCCAGATCGTGCGCCGAAGCTCAGGTCCCATGGTTCGCATGGCCTCTTCCAACTGGGCGGGGCCGTCGAGAACCAGCAGCAAGGCCACAACGGGCGGCGCCGCGGGGACGAGCGCGATGATCCACTTGGCCGAGGCTCGGGGCTTGTCGCGTGACGGCCGCGAGAGGCGGTCCGGCCGATCCGACCCGGGCGCCGCGGCCCATCCACCTCGCCGGGCGGACCAAGCGATGGCCACCGACACCAGCCCGGCGAGCACGAGCACGGGAGCGCCGAGCGCCGCGGCGCCGGTTGCGTCGAGCAAGGCCGCATGCTGCAAGAGAATCTGCGTTCCCCACGTCGACACGAGCAGCAAGCCCGGCGTGACGTGGTCCCCGATGACCATGACGCCGGCCAAGCCGATCGCGGCCAGACCCGCGGGAAGCATGGGACGCCACTGCAAGTTCCATCGCGCCCGCCGCACCGGCATCACGCGGTGGACGGGATCGTCGGCGGCATTCTGAATCGGCGTCATCCACGCCACCAACGCGACGAGTCCGGCGAATCGGAGGCCGGTGACCGGGGCGGCAACCCAGGGCGAGGCAATCGACCACGGACGGCCGAGGATCTCGGTCGAGCCGATGATGGCCCGCCACCCGGAAGCGTGCAGGGCCGCGGGCAACACCATCGGCACCAGGGCGACCGCGACCGCGACGCCGCCGAGGCGACCGATCGGCCATCCGGCCAGCAACGCGATCGCGGCGGCCAGGGCGGCGAATCCGAGCGAGCCGGGCAGAACCGGCAGCGCGCTCGCCAGTGCCGCCCGGCCCTCGGGCGCGACGCTCGCGGGCAGGACGCCGACGACGCTGATGAGCATCAACGCGGCCAGCGCTTCGGCCGCGATCCGCGCCAGGTTCGAGCCACGGTCGGCCGGACCGGCCACGCGCCTCATCGGTCCATTCCCGCCCGGCGAAGCAGCGCGACCAGTGCATCGCGTTCGGCCCCGGCCCGGACGAAATCCACCTCCATCGCCCGTCCGCCCCGCCATCGATCCCACGGGGTTTCGACGTCGGCCAGATCGCGGGCCAGCGGGATCTGGGCCGCCCGACCCGCGGCCAAGGCGCGCTCGGTCGAGGCCGAGAGCAGATGATCGATCAATCGCCGACCGGTCGCGGGATTGGGGGCGCCCCGGAGCAGCGCGGCGGTATTCGGGATGAGGGCGATGCCGTCACGGGAAGCGTCCGGCGGACGAATACTCAGGTCCGCCCCGTCCAGCCGGCCGCCGTGGGCGTCGTCCGTATCCGTCAGGCCGCCGGCGGCGGTGCCGTCGGCCACCATGTCCCGCACCGGCCCATTGCCGGGAACGATCGCCACGCCCGCCTCGCGCATCGATCGCAGCCAATCCTCGAGGCGCTTCTCGCCCCAGACTTGCCGCAGCATTCCCATGTGCGTGAACGTGGTGCCGAAGAACGGCCGCGCGAACGCGAGCTGCGGCCCGAGCCGCGGATCGGCAAAGTCCGCGAGTCCTCGGAGCGGCAGCCCGCGGCCCGGACGCGCAACCAAGACGCGGGCCCGGGCGGCGAACGAGGTCCAGAGTCCGTCCGGGCCCCGGTGCGGGGCATCAAAGCGATCCGTCTCGATGCTCCGGTGGGGCTCGAGCAAGCCCCGGGCCGCGAGGGTCGCGGTCTGCACCGGTTCGTTGTTCCACAGCACGTCCGCTCCGGGATTTCCGTTCCGGGCGATGACCGCGTTGATCAATCCCGTGGTCTTGGACGCCTCGGTGTCGTACCGAGCCCGCACCCGAATGCCGGTCGCGCGTTCAAACGCCCGGAGCACTGGTTCGGCGTGGATCCGATCGTGGGCGGTCAGGACCACCACGCTTCCGGGCGATGCAGCACGACGCCCGCATCCCGCGGTCCACAGTGCGCTGGTCGCCACACCACCC
>JBGCEZ010000005.1:0-80899 GCA_045106735.1 Phycisphaerales bacterium
CCGGCGGAACGGCCGGCGGCTCCCGGCTCCGAGCCTCGAGTCCCGATCCCCATCCCCGAGTCCCAGGTCCCAGGTCCAGGTCCCAGATCCCAGATCTCCAGTCCCGAAGCATCAGCTCGCGGCCATGCGGTGGCCGGTCCCCAAAAAGTCCCGAGAGATCGTTGCGATCCGTATCGCAATCCCGAGCTACTGTCCGCGTCCGTTGCCATGCTCGGCCACGTGCACCCGATCGAACTCGAGCTTCCACTTCAATTCGCTGCGTTCGCGGCGAAACAAAGATGTCCACGGAACCAGCGCCAGCTCAATCGGCCAGCGCAGCGCCCCGCGGATTTCCGGTGCCTCCCGCATGCTTCGAAACGCCATCGCCTCACGTTCGTTGAGCCGCGGGAAGACGCGCCCGCCCGAACTCAATACACGATCGAACCCTTCGGAAACCGGGCCGCGAAGGCTTGCGATGATTCACGGGCCCAGCGATCCCAGCCGAGCTCACGCAGCAACGCGAGGTGCGCCTCATGGTGGGCTCGCTCGCGCGGCGCACGTTCGATCGCCGCGTTGACAAACTCGAGAGCCTCGCCGTGCCGCCCGTGGAGACGGGCCGCACCGAGACGAAGCTCATGCCGGGCCGCGGGATCGTCCTCCGTCCAGCGGTCGAGCTCCTTGATCGCCTCGTCCACCGCCTGTGCCGCGGCACTGTCGGCCGCCGACTCGGCGTACCGGGCGAGGTGCAGCAGCGCCTCGGCTCGCATGTGCAATGCTCGCCCCAGGTCGCCGCGCTCCGCATCCACGTCAATCGCCGCGGAGTCGTTCCCCGAGTCGTCGCCGAGTTCGCCGTCGTGCTCGTCGTCGTCACCGGCGCTGTCGTCCTCCTGCTCCACCGGCGGGACGGCCATCGCGGCGGCCAGGGCCTGACGATCGATGCGGGCCGCCAGCACGTCGGCCGCGCCCACCACCGCTTCCCATGCGGCGGCCGCGTCGTCGCCCTCGGTCGCCTTGGCGATGGCGGCCCGGCGGTCGAGGATCGCGCGGTGCAGCGGCCGGTGGTCGGGAAACTCACTGGCGAGCTCCGCGACGAGTCGATCGAGGTCTTCTCCGTCGCGTTGGGCGAGGTTCGCGATGCGGGCGTCACGGATCGCGTCAGCCAACGCCGCATTCGGATCGCCAGCCACCGGGGATGTTCCGCCGCCGGAATCCGCTTCAGACTTCATGCCGGGCTTCTGGCTGGGCGTCTCCGCCGACCCCGCCGGCACCGTGGCCATCAGCGGCCAGCTGCCCGGACGGCGTCCGTTGCCGCGGGGGATCCCGTCGGCATCGCCGAAGCCGATCGTGCCCACCAGCAGGTCGCCGGGGCGGACCAGCTCGGGCCAGTCCTTGCGGGCGGGAAGGCCGAGGTAGACGCGCTTCGAGCCGCCCGCCTCCACCCGCATTGCCGCCGATCCGCCATCGCCGCGGCCGGGTCCGGACGGCTCACCGGAGATCCGGGGCGAGATCGCCTTCGGCAGCTCGAGATCGATCTGGACCGTGAAGTCCTTCGCCCCCTCGAGCACCGCTCGATCGAGGGCGACGAGGTGGGAGTGGATCTCCCAGTCGCCCTTCGTAAGACTGATGGGATCGTCGTTCCAAGCCGACCGCGATGACGCGCGCCGGCCGGTCCCGGCTTCGTACACGTGGACGATCTGCGAGAAGACTTCCCCGTCCACTCCGGCCATGTTCCGGGTCGGGGCGATCGTTCGGATCGAGGCATCCGTGTCCAGCGTGAACGGATGCACCGTCACGAGCTCATGGGCGAGTCGATCCAACGGCAGTCGATCGCGCACCGGGCCCATCGGGCTGATCTCGGCCGACGACGCGGGCAGCGTGCGACGCGCGTGCGTGAACGAAGCCGACGGAGCGATCGGGTGATCCCCAAGCCGGGCGTGCACGTCAATCGGCGTGAGTCGATGGCTTCCATCGATCGTGATCATCTCGCCGTCCGGACCAAGGCCTCGGAAACTGAGGCTCATGTCGAGTTCGCTGTCGCCCATGCTCGACCAGAAGTGGGCGATGGCGATCTCGATGGTGCCGCCGGCAACAACGGGGATGCTCCCTTGCCACCGACCGTCGGCATCGATCGTCGCCCGCGAGTCGAGATGGCGTTCCAGGAACGCGCGATCCTCGAGCATCTGGACCGACTGCACCCAGTAGCGCCGCGAACTGTCGGCATCGTCGGCGCGAACGAGTTCAAGATCGGCCCAGCGGGCATTGTCAGGAATCTCGACGAACGTACGGCGAATCGTGCCGGGCTCGAACGCAAGCCGGCGCTCCAGGCGCGGATCCTCATCCCGCGGCCCATCGAGGCGTTCGCCGCGGATGACGGTCACGGGCACCGAAGTGACGGGGCCGCGCGCTCGGCCCGCCGCGTCGTACACGTCGATGCGCCCGGCGTGGACGCCGGGGTCGAGGCGAGTGGGATCGACGCGGACCTCGAATCCTCCGCCACCGTGCACCATGTGCAGCCCGGGGGCGACGTCGATCCAGTCCGCGGACGGCTCGAGTTCGAGGTCCATCGCGAATTCGATCCGGCGCCGGTGGTCCTCGTCCTCATGGAAGATGGGATCGATGGTCACGCGAGTGACGTGGGGTTCAGCCGTCTCGTGCGGTTCGCGGAGCAGGATGCCGCGGCCGTCGTCCACGGTGACTTCGTAGCGCATGCCCGTATCGGGCGCGTCGGCGTGCTCGACGAGCCAGTTCCACGCCGCATCGACCTGCAGCATGCCCGCCCCCTGGCCGAACACACTCGTGGTCGGAAGCTCGCGAGCGGTGCGGGTGATCGCCCGCTTGATCGAGTGCGGATCGACCGGGCGGTCCTCCGCTTTCAGGCCAGAAACCAGCAGCGCGAGCCCCCCCGCGGTCGACGGAGAGCTCATTGAGGTCCCGTTCATCAGCGTCGCGCGGCGGAGTTGCCAGTTCGGCACCGACGCGATGGCCGCTCCCGGGGCGGTGATGTCCACGCCGATCGCGCCGTCGGAGACCGGGCCACGGCTCGACCAGGTGAAGGCAAGTTCGTCGTGCGGCTCGCGCACGGCGTAGAGCTCCTGCATCATGTCGGGATCGACCGCCGCCCCGACGCCGATGATCGACGTGCTCGTGCCGCCTGGCGATCCGACGGTCGAGAGCGCCGGACCATTGTTGCCGGCCGACGCGACGAACATCACTCCGTGTCGGTTGACCAACTCATCCATCAACTGTCCCTGGAGCCCCGAGTTCGGGAATCCCGTCGCGCCGCCGTACGACATGTTGACGATGTCAACATCGTTCTCGAGCACCGCAACCATGCCGCGCATCTCGCCCGTACCGGTCGAACCGCCGTTGATTCGATGGTCGCCGATCTTGACCGAGATGATCTGGGCCCCTGGCGCGATCCCGTCCAGGTGCTCCTCACCCGGGAAGTGGGCGGCGACCATGCCGGCGACGTGCGTGCCGTGGGCGCCGCAGTCGGTCACGATCGAGAGCAGGTCGCCGTCCTTGTAGATGTTGACGGCGAAGTTGAGGCGGTCGATCTCGCTGAACGTTGTCCACTCGCGGAAGGTGCGAAAGTTGGTCATCGCCTGTTCGTCGCGCAGGTCGCCATCTTCGTCGGTGTCCACCACCGCCCGCCAATGGTCGCCATCGTGGAACACGACGCAGTCATGCACCGGGGAACCAGGGCCCGCGGCGTGCGCCCGTTCAGCTGCCTTGATCAAACGCTCGAGGTCCGTGGCCGCGTCCGTGTCGTCGGCTTCCTCCGCCTCGGCGTGGCGGCGCCGCAGTCCTTCGATGATCCGGCGGCCTTCCGCGTCGCGCTCACGGCCGATCTCGGTGGCGACGCGCTCGGCCAACCCGCGAGGCCAGAGGTCGGCCGCCGCCTTCATCCCGAGTCGCCACTCGCCGGTTGGATTCGCCCAGTCCGGATCGAGCGTCAGCGTGCGGCCCGTCAGACCGGTGAGGGTGGCCAGGGTGCCGTCCTCGCCGGCTTCGATCACCGTGCTCGTGTCAACGTCGCCCGAGCCCGAGCCGTCCACCAGATCAACGATCTTGGGCCGCCCGTCCGGCGTCTCCTGCAGGCCGATGGCGCCCGGGTCCACGCCGGTGTCGAAGATCGCCACGACCGCCCCACGGCCGTCAAATCTCGGGTGCTCGGCCAGGAACCGGTCCACGCCGGTGGCCTGCTTCGGCTGGAGGTTCTGCGGCGGGCTGGCGGCAGCCGCCGGCGGCAGGGCGAGCGCTCCGAGCGCGATGGCCGGGGGGGCGAGCGACAGAATCGCGAGGCGGGCGGGCGTAGTCGGCACGGCAGAGGCTCCGTCGGGATTGGGCGAGGATAGCGCAGCGAATCGCGCGACCCCTCAGCAGCCATGGACCGGCAGGCGGCGGGCGGGTTGCAGGCCGCACCACGAAGCGGAGCCGGACGGGGGCGAGAAGAACCGCGCCGCGCATCGCTTGCGCGATACATCGGATCTCCGACTCCGTCACGCGACTTCGGGCGAACACGGCCCCCTCGCCGGGACGAGCGCCATCCGTTCGGACATGCCGGCAATCGTCGCCCGGCACCGTCGGTGACGCGCCCCGTTTCGGTGCATGGAGATCCTCTGGCCTGAGCATCATGAGGGCGATCCGGGAGTCCGTGTCGCATTGCCGAGCTGGCGATCACCGTTCGCGATGGAAAGGCCGCGGCGCCACGACGAAGGGTTGACCACCGGTGTCCGCAGTGGAGGCCATCCAGATTCGGGGCCTCCGGCGCCGACTGACCCACAGGTGGGAACGGCGGCATCGACCAGAACGCAACCGCCCCGGACATGCTTCGGCACGTCCGGGGCGATCGTTGTTGCATTCGGATGTTCGATTCGACTCGGTGGCCCGATCGCGGCTCGGATCAAGGGTTCGGCCCGGCATCCGAGCCGGCGCCCGGGCGAGCACCCCGGCCCGCATCGGCGTCAAAGATTCGCCCGGGCCTCCTGGGCGGCGGCGGCGACCTCTTCGCGGGCCTCATCGGTCAGCTGGCCGCGGTGCTCGTGGACGATGGTCCCGTCGGGGCCGACCACGAGGAAGCGCGGCATGCCGCCAACCCCGAAGGCGGCGGCGATGGCCCGTCCGTCGGCGACCATGGGGTAGGTGTACCCGCCAACCTCGGCGTACTCCGGAACGGACTCGCGCCCAGCCATGCGTTGGTCGCCGGCTCCCATATGGGCCGCGAGGATCTGGATGCGGGAGTCGTCCGCGAATCGGTCATGCAGAACCTGCATGTTGGGCGAGGATGCCCGGCACGGCGGTCAGAAGACGGCCCAGAAGTCGATGACGGTGACGTGTCCGCGGAGTGATTCGCCGGAGAACTCGTCGCCCATGGTGGTCATGGCGACGAAGTCCCGCTCGACGGCCAACTCCGCCGAATTCGGAGCCCCGGCGCACCCTCCGAGGAGGGCGAACCCGAGCACCGCAGATGCGATGGCGGTGGAGAGCATGGAGTTGTTCATGCGCAGAGGATAGCAGTCCTTTGGACGCGTCCGCCTCGGCCCGAGTGCGATGCTTCCGTCCCGCGCGCGGAGCCGAGTCGAAGGCCTGTCAGCTGGGTCCGTCGAGCACTGGAAGCAACTGGGCGGACAACCGAGTCGATCAAATCCACGCCAGCGACGCTCACGCCACCACGGCCCCCGCGGACACGTTCGCCCGCTCCCGCCGCGTCTGCTCCGCCACCGCCACCGCGTTGCGGAACATCTGCAGGCCCGGCGGATCGCCGGCCAGGTCGGCCGCGTCGAGCCGCGTCCACCAGGGATGCTGCGTCCAACGGGTGTAGCGCTCGGGGTGCGGCATGAGGCCGAACACCAGGCCCGTCTCGTCGCAGATGCCGGCGATGCGGGCGGCCGAGCCGTTGAAGTTCTCGTCGGCCGCGTAGCGGATCGCCACCTGGCCGGCGGACTCAAGTCGCTCGATGACCGCGTCGTCGGCGGCCAGGAATCGTCCCTCGCCGTGGGCGCTGGGCAGCAGGTTCACCGCGCCGGCCGGGTCGAGATCCTTCGTCCAAATGCACCGCGTCTCACTTGGATACTCCATGCGCGACCAGCGATCGACGAAACGTCCGCTGGCGTTCGGGGCCAGCGTCACGCTTCGCTGCGAACCTCCGGCGCCGCCGCCCGGCAACAGGCCGAGCTGCACCGCGATCTGGAACCCGTTGCACGGCGCGATCATCGGCACGCCGCGATCGACCGCCCGCACCAAGGCATCCTTGACGCCGTGCTGCAACAGCGAGGCGGCGATGCGCCCCGCGGCCACCGCGTCGCCGTAGCTGAAGCCGCCGGGCAGGCCGACGAGATCAAAGCGGTCGACGATGGAAGGATCGTCCAGCAAGCGCCGCAGGTGCACCGACTCCACGCTCGCCCCCGCGCGCGAGAACGCCTCGACGAGCTCGCGGTCGCAGTTGATGCCAGCGGCGGTGATGACGAGGGCGGTGGGCAGCGGCGTGTTCACGGTCGGGATCCTTGTCCGAATGGGCAAGCGTCATGTCGAGGCGAGGCGGGGCGGGCGGGGCGAGGCGGGCGAAACGATGATGCCGCAGGCGAGGGCGACATCCGACCTCACCAATCCAGCGGCTTCTTCCAGGTGTCGAGCAGGTCTTCGATCGACGCATCCACGCCGGCCGCCGCGTCGCGCACGCGTCCGGTGTCGGTGAACGCCCCAATGACCGCGTACGGCTGGCCATGCAGCGCCGCGTCCAAGTCATCCAGCCGCGCCCGCTCCACTTCGAGCAGGTAGCGCGACGGCGTTTCGGCGAAGCGTTCGACCAGCGGATCAAGGTCGCCGTCGGTCGGCAGCAAGGCCAGGTCCAGGTCGACGCCCAAGCGTCCGGCCATGGCCATTTCCGCCGCGGCGAGCAGCAGGCCGCCTTCGCTGCAATCGTGGGCCGCGCGGGCGATGCCCCCGCTGACCGCTTGCGACACGGCCCGGGCCCGCTTGGGACCCTCGACCAGATCCACGCCCGGCGGCAGGCCCGCGTCCGTCCCCGCCGGGGCCATCCCCAGCATCGACAGGTGCGAGCCGTTCATCGCCGCGCCGGTGGTGCCGACGACCACCAGCAGGTTGCCGGCTTCCTTGGCGTCCATCGTTTGCGTGGCGTGCAGGTCGTCGACGATGCCGAATCCGGAGATCAGCAACGTCGGCGGGATCTGAATCGTCGTGCCATCTTCAGTGGTGAACTGGTTGTTCAGCGAGTCCTTGCCGCTGATGAACGGCGTGCCGTAAGCCGTCGCCGCATCGCGGCAGCCCTCGGCCGCCCGCACCAGCGTGCCGAGGTTGTCGGGGTGCTTGCAGTTGGGCCAGCAGAAGTTGTCGAGGATCGCAATGCGCGAGGTGTCGGTGCCCACGCACGCCAGGTTGCGCACGCACTCATCGATCGCGGCCAACGCCATGCGGTAGGGATCCTCCCGCCAACCGGTGGCCAGCCCGTTGGCGATGGCCAGGCCGCGCCAGCTCGACTCGACCGGCTGGACAACAGCGGCGTCGGACGGGCCATCGGCCGCCGGACCGACCAGCGGCTTGACGACGCTGCCGCCCTGCACTTCGTGGTCGTACTGACGAATGATCCAGTGCTTGCTGGCAATGTTGGGATGCCCGAGCAACGCGTGCAATGCCGCCTCGGCTTCCACCGGCTCGGCCGACGCGGCGTCGATCGCTTCATCGGCGGGCGCGGCGGCGGGCGGACTCCAACGCGCCTCGCGCATCGTGCCCGGATAGCCCTCGTGCAAGAACTCCATGTCGAGCTTGCCGAGTTCGCGGCCCTCGTGCCGCAGCACCAAGGACCGATCCGGCGTGCCAAAGACGCCCAGGTCGCAGATCTCGACTTCGTGCTCGCGGCACAGACGGCCGAGCGTGTCGACGTGTTCGGCCGGCACGGCCAGCACCATGCGCTCCTGCGCTTCGCTGATCCAGATCTCGGTGGGGGTCAGGCCGTCGTACTTGAGCGGGGCCCGGTCGAGGTCGACGACCGCACCAAGCTGTTCGCCCATCTCGCCGACGGCGCTGGAAAAGCCGCCGGCCCCGCAGTCGGTGATCGAACTGAAGAGGCAACTGCCGCCGGGCCCGCCCTCGCGGGCGGCGATGATCACGTCGAGCACCTTCTTCTCGGTGACCGCGTTGCCGATCTGCACCGCGTGGCTGAATTCGTCGGCGTGGGTATCGGTGAGTTCGGCCGAACTGAACGTGGCTCCGTGGATGCCGTCGCGGCCGGTGCGCCCGCCCAGGGCGATGATGCGGTCGCCGGGGTTCGGGTCGCCGGCGATGCGATCGCGCGGCATCACGCCAACGCAGCCGCAGTAGACCAGCGGGTTGCCGATGTGATCGTCGTCGAACCACACCGCGCCGTTGAGCGTGGGAATGCCCATGCGGTTGCCGTAGTCGCGCACGCCGGCGACCACCTGCCGCAGAATGCGGGCCGGGTGCAAGCAGCCGGCGGGGACAAGCTGGCGGTCGTCGCCGGCCTCGGCTTCGGGCTGCACGTCGCCGTCCACCCGCGGTCGCCACGCGTCCGGCCGGGCCACGCAGAACACGTCGGTCGCGGCGATGGGCCGGGCGGCGAGCCCGGTGCCGATGACGTCGCGGATGCAGCCGCCGATGCCGGTGGCCGCGCCGCCGTAGGGCTCGATGGCCGACGGGTGGTTGTGCGTCTCGACCTTGAAGCAGACGGCGTGGTCGTCGTCGAAGGCAATGATGCCCGCGTTGTCGACGAACACGCTCAGGCACCAGTCGACGGGGCCGGCCATGAGATCGTGGGTGGCCGCGGCCACGGTGGACTTGAGCAGGTTGTGGATGACGACGCGGCCGTCTTCCGTGCGCTCGTGGCCGGAACGCTCGCCGGCGTCGATCGCCGCGGCCGAGGCGTCGGGGCCGCGGCCGATGTCGCCAACCGGACCGTCAAACTTGATCGTCGCCTTCAGCGTCTTGTGGACGCAGTGCTCGCTCCAGGTCTGGGCGAGGGTCTCAAGCTCGATGTCCTTGGGTTCGCGCTCCGCCGCGCGGTAGTGGGCCTGCACCGCGTGCATCTCTTCCAGATCCAGGAAGAGGTGGGCCTCGCGACTGAGGCGTTCGAGGGCGGCGTCGTCCAGGTCGCAAATCGGAATGTCGTGGGTGGTCATCTCGCGTCGTTGACCGGCGGGCAACGCATCGGGCGTCCACGGCACATCGTGGACGGCGTGGATGACGGTGTTGGCCAGCGAACGCTCGACGAGCGTGCGGGCCTCCGCCGGCGCGAGC
This sequence comes from Phycisphaerales bacterium, assembly GCA_045106735.1. Taxonomy (GTDB): domain Bacteria; phylum Planctomycetota; class Phycisphaerae; order Phycisphaerales; family SM1A02; genus JBGCEZ01. The sequence goes on from JBGCEZ010000005.1 coordinate 9,253, forward strand.
CCGCGGATCTCGTAGCGCCGGCCGGTTTGCACGCGGCAGTCGCGGCCGAGCATCGCCCGGATGGCGGTCTCGATCGGCTCGGCATCCGGGTCCATCACGCCCGGGAGGGGGTGGACCTCGATGCTGATGGCCGCGGGGTCGGCAGTGGGTTCGGCGGCGGACTCGTGGCCGGACTCGTGGGCGGGCTCGTGGCCAGACTCGTGGCCGGGCTCGTGGGCGGACTTGCGGCCAGACTCGTGGCCGGGCTCGTGGCCGGGCTCGTGGCCGGAGGCATCACCAGACTCGTGGCCGGACGCATGACCGGGCTGGCCCGGCACCGCACCGCCCGCGACCTGGGTCACCGGGTCGGTGAACAGCTCCCTGGCCACGCGTTCCATCGTGCCGGGCTCAAAGTCGCCCTCGACGAAGTAGATGCGGCTGCAGGCGACGTGCTCGGGGATGGGCAGGCCGAGGCCGGCGGCAGACTCGAGCGCGGCATCGCCCTCCGGATCCGGAGCGCCGGATCGGGGGCGGACATCGATGCGGTGGACGGCGGTCATGGCGGGCTCGGCGGCCCCGCGGGATGACCCAGCGGGGGCGGGCGGCGGCGAACGGGCGGCATGACCCACGGCCCGAAAGCCGAACGGATCGACCGCAACTCACTCCCGCGACCATCGCGGCGCCGCATCGTAGCAATGGGCCGCGCGCCGGCGGCCCGGTCGCATGGCCGGACTTCGACCGGAACGGTTCCGGCCGCGGATTGGCTGGGGCTTGGCTGCGGAATCGCTGCCGATTCGCTGCGGGTTCGCTGCCGATTCGCCGCGGGTTCGCTGCGGGTTCGCCGCGCAGTGCACAGTTCCCCGCGTCGTCGACCGCGGTTCCGCGCCACCCGAGCCGCGCATTCGACACGCGGGAGCGATTTCGCCGATCATTCTCCCGAGGCAATGGAATCCCGGGCCTCCGGACCGGGCCTTCAATTGTCGGGAGCTCTTCGAAAGGCGCAGGCGGGTGACAAGCAGCAGGACGCCAATGCAGCGACGGACGCGGATCGGGCTGGTCCGGCGCCCCACGTCGGTGGCCATTGCCGTGGCCACATGCCTGGCTGGCGCGTTCGCCGTCGCCCCCAGCACGGCGAAAATGGCAACGCCCGAGACGGACGCCGCGGCGACCGCACCCGCGGTCGCACGTGCCATCGCACCTGCCGCCGCACCCGCCGCCGCGCGATCCATGGCCTCCCAGGACGCGACCCGCCTGCCCAACCGGGCCGTTCAGCGCATTCCTTTGTTCACCGACGTTGTCCTTCGTTTCGAAGAGACGGCCCCGGAACGCAAGGACGGCGACTTCATCGTGCGGTGGGAGACCCAGGTCGCCCGGCAATCGATCGAACTGCCGAATTTCGTCATGTCCGAGGACGCCGCCCGGACCCTGCTGACCACCGCCGATGGCCGAACCCCCGGCCTTCGGGCCATCGTCAGACTGGAACCGATCCGTCGACCGGTGCCGAATGGCCCGCTCCAACTCGACCGTTGGACCCGCCTCGGCGCCCTGACGGTGGCCCCGATCGGCCCGGACGCCCTGGAAGCCAAAGAGACCGAGCTCATTCGCTTCACCACCGGCTACGGAGCCGGCGGCACCTACGAAGCCGATGTCACCGCCCTGGCCCCGCTGCTCTCGGGCCGTCGCCTGATGCGCCTTTCCGTGGCGACCTACGGAGACCACCCAGGCTGGCGGGCCAGCGCCGAACTCATCGTCGACCCCGCGGCGACCGGCCGCCGCGACCCCCTGATCGCCATGCCGTTGTTCGACGACCTGCATTACGACGCCGAGCAGATGCCCCTCCGAACCGAGGTCACGGTCCCCGCCGGAGCCAGCAGCCCTCGCATCCGCATCGTGACCAGCGGCCACTCGACCGATGGCACCGGGGCCAATGAGTTCGCCACCGCCACGCACATCCTCCGGGTGGACGGGCGTGAAGTGGCCCGATGGCGGCCCTGGCGCGATGGCGACCCTTCGCTGCGCGAACGCAACCCTTGGGCCGGCACGCTCGTGGTCAACGGCAAGACCCTCCGGGCCAGCGATCTGGACCGGTCGGGCTGGGCCCCAGGCGCGGCCGTCGAGCCGATGATCATCCCGCTTCCGGAACTGACCCCCGGACTGCACCGCATCGACCTGCGAATCCTCGGCATCCGCAAGGCCGAGCCGGACTCGACCGGCCACGGCTACTTCGCGGTGACCGCCACGTTGCTGGCCGACAAACAATGGTCCGGCGACGACGAATGACGGCCAATGTCGGCCAATGTCGGGCAATTGGTCGACGATTGAGAAGCCAATGAAGGCCGATTGACGGCCGAATGAACGTCCTTCGGCCAGAGACGCTCGGATCATGGGTGGGCTGGATCCGGGACGACGCCGCGAATCAGGCCTCCGCCGCGCCCCAAGCGGCCGGCAGTTCTTCGATCGGATCGCCTTTCTTGGGCCCGTGAGGCAGGATCGCCGCCAGGCCGAGGTGGCGTCCCCGCCGTGCATCCACCGGCTGTCCACCGCGAGCGCCCGCCGGCACGGACCTCCGGAATCCGCGAACCTGAGGTTCCTGGGGCAGTTGTCACCCCCCCGGGGCCCTGCTACATTGCTCGGCTCGGAATTTCCGCCCGGAAGGATGTCGCATGCCGACTGTCAATCAGCTCGTCCGCAAGCCGCGGCGCACCCCCCCCGTCAAGTCGAAGGTCCGTGACCTCGACGCGTGTCCCCAACGACGTGGTGTGTGCCTGCAGGTTCGAACCGTGACCCCCAAGAAGCCGAACTCCGCGCTTCGGAAGGTTGCCCGTGTTCGCCTGTCGAACGGCAAGGAAGTCACCGCCTACATCGGCGGCGAAGGCCACAACCTCCAGGAGCACTCCATCGTGCTCGTGCGTGGCGGCCGCGTCCGTGACCTTCCTGGTGTGCGGTACCACGTGGTCCGCGGCTCGCTCGACACGCTTGGCGTGGACGGCCGTCGCAAGGGTCGCTCGAAGTACGGCGCCAAGAAGCCCAAGTGACGAACGCCCGTCGGCGCTCGCCGGCGGACCTTCGCCCAGAATCAATCCGAATGGACGCGCGGCCGAACGTCGGCCCGCGTCCCTCGGCATGTAATCGCGACGAACACGTTCCGCCCATGACCACGGGCACGTCGCGGTGAACCGGGAACGGCCCTTGGCCGAACCCCCAGCCGGAGGAACGACCCATGGCCGGTCGCATCACCAAGTCCGAACAGCAGCTCCGTCCCGATCCGCGGCACGGGGACAAGGTCCTGTCCAAGTTCATCAACTGCGTCATGCAGGATGGCAAGAAGTCGACCGCCCAGGCGATCGTCTACGACGCGCTGGACAAGATCCAGATGCGAATCGACCGCGACAAGCCCGAGGGCTTCCCGCCCACGGCGATCGAGGCCTTCCACCTCGCCCTGGACAACGTTCGCCCGAACGTCGAAGTCCGCTCCAAGCGAATCGGTGGTGCGAACTACCAGGTGCCGATGCAGGTGAACCAGCGTCGTCGCCAAAGCCTGGCCTTCCGCTGGATCATCAGCGCGGCCCGCAGCGAGAGCGGCAAGCCCATGGCCGAGCGTCTGGGCCGCGAGCTCTACGACGCCGCTCGCCGCGAAGGCAAGGCCGTCAACACCCGCGAGCAGACGCACCGCATGGCCGAGGCCAACAAGGCCTTCGCCCACTTCGCGTTCTGATCCATTCGAGCTGGCCCGCGCGGCCGGCCAGGATCACTCGCGGCAGACCGCCGCGAGCTGGACGACGCTGAACTGAATGCCGACGAACAGGGCAGGCCACACGGTCTGCCCTGTTTTCATTGGGCCGGCTTTCGTATGGTCGGCGTTGGGCGAATCCGCTCTCGCGGGGCATCGCGATCTATCGTGGCCGCGCCCGAGGTTCTTCCGTGATTCAAGACCAGACCGAGCTCCTGCACGCGATTCCGCCCGACCACGAACTGGCCGATGGCACCTGCGCCGCCTGCGGACAGAGTCTCCGGGGACTGACCCGGCGAAGCCGCTGCCCGGAATGCGGCGAGCGTGTTGAAGATTCACTGCGCACGCACCTGCTCGACCCGTCGGACGTTGCCTGGGCCAAACGACGCCGCGAACGTCGGAGCTTCCGCCCACTCCGAATCATCATCGCGATCTGCCTGCTCCTCGGCCTTGCCTTGATCCTCATGACGTGTGCCGGGGGGCCCGCGGCGCCCCCCGCCGCTGGCTCTTGAACCCTCCCCCACCGCGCGACTCGCCCCACGCGCCACGAACCTTCTGCTCGCCCTCCCACCATGACCGACGATCACACCAACTTCGCGTCGAACGCGCGCTACCACCGGCAGATGCTGCTGCCGGGCATCGGCGCCGACGGGCAAGCCCGCATCTCGGCCGCCCGCGTGCTGGTCATGGGATGCGGCGCCCTCGGCTGCGCCCTCATCGACCACCTCGCCCGCGCCGGCATCGGGTCGCTGGTGCTGGTCGATCGAGACATCGTCGAACTGACGAACCTGCAGCGGCAGATGCTGTACACCGAGGCCGATGTCGGGAGCGCGACGCCCAAAGCCCACGCCGCGGCGGCGGCCGTCGCCCGCATCAATCGCAACGTGGAGTGCACGCCCCACGCGACGGACTTTCGCGCGGCCAACGCCCAGGCCCTGGCCAGCGGGTGCGATGTGATCGTCGACGGCCTGGATTCGTTCGAGACCCGCTACCTGCTCAATGACCTGTCCGTGCACACCGGGACGCCGTACATCTACGGCGGCGCGGTCGGGACCTCGGGCATGAGCCTGCCGCTGTTGCCGGCCGAGGCCGACGGCCCGTGCTTGCGCTGCCTGTTCGACGAGCCGCCCGCCGCCGGCACCACCGCCACGTGCGATACCGCCGGAGTCCTGGGCCCGGTGATCGCGATGGTGGCAGCACGCCAAGCCGCCGAGACGATCAAGCTGCTGGCCGCCGGCCCGGAGGCCGTGGATCGGCGGCTGACGACGGTCGACGTCTGGTCCGGCCGGCACCACGCGGCCGACGTGACCGGGGCCCGGCGGGCGGATTGCCCAACGTGTGGCCAGCGCGATTTCGCGTGGCTGGAAGGCCGCCGCGGGGTGACGGCGGCCAAACTGTGCGGCCGCGGCGCGGTCCAGATCGACGGCGGGGGCGGAACCGGGGGCCGAACCGAGGGCCGAACCGGGGGCAAAACCGGGGGCCAAACTGGGAACGAAACCAGCGACGGCACGGCGACCGAGGCGGCGGCGGCGGCTGCGGCCGTCGGCGGCACCGCGGGCACCTCGACCCTCGCCGACATCGCGGCCCGCCTGGCCGCCCACGGCGACTTCGTCGAGAACGAGTGGCTGGTGCGCGGGCGACTGCGTGATGTGCGCAGCCGACGGGGCGAACCCATCGATCTCACGATCTTCGCCGACGGCCGGACGCTGGTGCACGGGACGGACGATCCCGTCGAAGCTCGGGCGATCCACGCCCGATATGTCGGCCACTGAGCCAATGTGCGGCCCCCTGGCCGTCACAACGATGGCTTCGGCCCGCCACTCGGGAGCGCGACCACCCGCCGCCGCGACTTTCCATCGGTCGCCATCGGTCGCCATCGGTCGCCGCCGGTCGCCGCCGGTCGCCGCCGGTCGCGGTCAACCCGCCCCGGTTTCCGCCACCCGCAGCCCGCCGCCGGGCCACCGGTTGACCTCAGTTGGAACGCCCCTGGTCTCGGACCGCCTGCATTCCATACGCTGAGGGCAGAGAACGCCCCGCGATCCGCTACCTGGAGCAAGCCCCGATGACCGTCCACGCCGCGTCGTCCGTCGCCATCCGATCCTGCCGGCCCCTCGGCCATTTCGGCCAACTCGGGTCCCTCGGCCATCTCCGCCGGATCGCGATCCTGCTCCTTGCCCTGTTCGCCGCCGCCCCCGTGGCCCAGGCCCAGTCGTCGCGCGACCTCTTTGCCCCGCCGATGACCGGACGCGACGTCGATGCCCTCGCGCTGCGGCTCGAACTCACGCCCTCGCAGCGGGTGGCCCTTGACCCGCCGCACGAGCGTTACCTGGCCCAGTACGCCACGCTCCAAGAGAAGGAACTTGAGCCCTTCATCACGCGGAACCTGCGTTCGTGGCGCCGCTTCATCTTCAACCCCGACCCGAAGATGGCCAAAGACATCCTGCGCGAGTTCGATCGCTTCTCGAACCGCATCGCGATCATGGACGAGCAGTTCTTGTCCGAGATCGACGCCGTTCTTTCCGATGACCAACGCGCCCGCATGCCGCGCATCCGCAGCCGCCGCGCCCTCGACCGGGCCAACTCCGGCCTGCTGCTGGCCCTGCGCGAAGCCGGCGGCGCCGGCATCGACGTCGCCAGGCTGACCGAAGCCGTCGCCATGTCCGACGAAGACCGCGCGATCCTCGCCCCGCGCCTCCAGCCGTACGAATTGCAGCTCGCCCAAACCCGCGACCGGCTCAAGAACCGCGCGGAGACCACGATCCTGGAACTCGTGGAGATCGCCTCGGAGATGCTCCGCGACGCACTCGCCGGCAACGTCCCGGCCGACGGCACCGTCTGGGAATCCATGGAGGGCGTCTTCCTTGAGAAGATCGAGCCCGTCGCCCGCTCGGTCCGCGACCTGTCGTCGTTCAACCGCCGCTCGCTGAACGAGTGGCGTGGGATCGTCAGCGAACCCACCGCCGATCGGCTGGCCATTGCCTTCTGGAGCCGCGGGTACCGCGAGGCCTCGCGGCCCGTCGAGTCCGCCCTCGGCCAGTACGACCGCGCCCTCCGCCTGCCCGGCGTGAGCGAGTCGGAACGCCAGCAGATCAGTGCGTGGCGGGCATCGGTCCGCCTGGACCTGATGCAGCAGGCCGATCAGCTCATCGGCCGCATCGACGAAGCCCAGACCGACCCCGAGCAGATCACTGCCCGCGGCGAAACCACGCGCATGGCTGAGCGATCCGACGCCGAACGCGAACGGCTCGAGGCCGCTTCCGCGACGGCGGTCGAGCAGCTCCACGCCCTGCTGGGACCCGAACGCACCGAACGATTGGATGCCCGCCCCGAGAACGGCGGTCCGGCCGAGGCCGAAACCACCGGCACCGTGGCCGTCGCCCGTCGCCTGCCCTCGCTGCTTCGCACGCAGCCGGAAGTCGCCTCGCTGCAGATCACCGATCCGACGTTCGCCCCCGCGGCCGACTTCGTCCCCGGGATGATCGAACCCGAGGAGTTGGCCTGGTACGCAACGATCTTGAACCTCGGCGAAGACCAACGTGCGGTGGCCGAAGCGCTGCACATGGACTACGCCGACGAGTTCAGCACGTTCGTGACCGACGAGGTCGAGCCGTACATCGCTCTGCGGAGCGAAGGCACGTTCCAACCGAACGACGATGCGGCCGCGGAAGCCGAACGGGTCGCGGCCCTCCAGCAGATTCCCGTCCGGCGAGCGGAACTCACAACCGAAGTCGAGGCGATGGACGCAATATTCCTGGGGATGCTCAGCGACCTGGTCGTCAACCCGAACGATCCGGCGCAGGTCGACGCGATGGCCCGCGTGCAGCAGGCCCGCCAGCGCGTCCGGTTGTCCCGCGGTTCGTCGGCGGAACTCGCGGGCGGCGCCGGCGAGTTCATGGGCCGCATGGATCCCGCGGGCGGCAGCGAAGAACTGATCGATCTCAGCCGCATGGTCTTCGAGATGCAGGAGCCGTCGATCGCGTCGGTCACCGATCCGATTCTGCGGTCGTACGAGGCGGGCTTGACCGAGTCGCTCCGCCGCCGGCACGCCGCCTGGGTCGACATGGACTCCCTGATGGCCCAAATGGCCGTGAGCTCGGCCGAAGGTGGCGAGTTCTGGTCGGGCATCCAGCCGGCCCGCAGCGCGATCCGGGCGGCCCGCTCCGCCCTCGTCGACCTCAACCGCGCCACCCTCGAGCAGATCGCCGCGACGATCGGCACGCCCCTCGGCGAGGAGATGCAGAGCCGGTACAAGCGCATGGCGTACGCTCGGGCCTACCGGGATCGCAATGGCGCCGAACCGTCCCTGATGGCCGCGATGGAACTCGACTCGATGGACGACGGCCGCCGCATCCAGATCGGACGGCTGCTGGCCGAGTATCGCCCCGAGTACCGCCGCCTGAGCGACGCGATCGTCGAGCTGCGCCGGGCCGAGGCCGACGAGCGCGGCGACTGGCAGGATCGCTGGCAGCGAAGCATCCAGCGGCGCGTCCGCCAGGAGCAACTCGAGTTCGAGCGGGATGAATTCAGCAGCCGAACCCTCCGCCGCCTGCGGGTCGCCCTGTCGGACGAGGAGGCCTTCGCCGTCGGATTCCGCGTCGATCAGCGCTGAATCCGCGCGAGGCCGAGGGCAAAAACAGGGGATTCGCGTCGAATGCGCGGCCGGTGAATCGTACTGTCCGGGCGTCGGCGTCTTTCTGCGTGGGTGCGCGGTCGCCGCCGGCAGTACGTGCGAGGAGCCCCAGAACGATGTTGCATTCCGCCCCGACGGGGCGAGGACGCCGGCCCAGCCTCTTGGTTGTGGTCTTGGCCCTCGTCGTCGCCGCGCTGATTCCGGCCCCCATGGCCATGGCCCAGCTCGGAGGCCCCGCGGCCCCCGGCCCCATCAGCAGCCGGGAGCTGAATGGCTACGCGGAAATGCTGGGCCTCACCCCCCAGCAGCGTGCCGCCCTCGACCCACTGCACGATGCGTACAAGCGGCAGTACGACACGTTCCGCCGCACGGATGTGGTCGAGTTCGAGGCACTGGAACGCGAAACGAACCTGAACGGCGGACTCGACGTGTCCCGCGAGGAGGTCGCAACCCTCTTCGACGCGTCCGATCGCCTGCTCCGGCAGGTCGCCCGATTCGACCAGCAGTTCTTTGACCAGGCCCAGTCGGTGTTGACGCCGGCCCAGGCCGCTCGCCTGCCGCGGGTACGCCTGGCCCGCGAACGTACGCGGCTCGATACCGGCAACCCATTCGGCGGCATGCCAGGCATGCAGATCGTCGACCTGGCCGTCGTCAGCGGCCGAACGATCCGGAACCTGACGCCGGCCGAACAGGCTGAACTCGACGGCATCATGATCCCCTACGAGCAGCGACTGACGCGGCACCGCTCCAAGACGCGGAAAGCCACCCAGACCATGATGCTCAACATCCTCGACTCGTTCGAGAATGCCGGACTCATGGGCATCACCGAAGAAGAGATGCAGACCGACCCCGAGATCATGGCCGCGGTCATGGAGGTGGCCCAAACCGCCTTCACCGACGCGAGCCGCGAACTGGCCGATGCCTCGGCCGACGCCACCAAGTCCAACCTCCGCACCATGTTCACCGTGATGCGGACGGTCCCCGTCGCCCAAGCCCGCGGATTCCGCCGCGAAATCATGGCCAACGGCGGAATCGCCGGCGCCTTTGGGCTGCCGTGGCCCTCCGATGCCTGGGCCGACGCCCTGCGGATTGGCGACCTCGACAGCCTGCGCCCCGCGGTGCAAGCCGGACTGGAGTCCAGCTTTGCCAATGAGCTCGCGACCTCCGAGCCGCTGATCCGGCGGGCCGGCGAAGCGTTCTCCGGCCTCTCGCCAATGGACGGGAGCGGGATGCAGGAAGCGGTCCAGGAAGCCCAGAAGGCGACCGAGTCGCTGCTCGAACGGATGGCCGCACTCACCGAGACGGCCAACGCCGAGATCGCGGCCTTGCTCGGGGAAGACTGGCGCAGCCGCATTTCAACCGGGAACGGCGACGATGTCGATGGCGCGATCTTCCCCAGCGGCTTTGCCTTCGGCGGCGCCGTCGACAGCGCCACCCTCTCCGCCCCGGTGTCCAACTTTGAGAACGGCCGCTTCGACTCGATGCTGCCTGGCCGCGTGCCGTGGTCCGATCTGGACCAGGCGGTTGGTGCATCCGACGCGGGTGACGAAGCGATTGCCGCCGCCGAGGCCGCGTACGAAACCTATCGCAACGCGTTCAACGAACTGCCGACCTTCGCGACCCTGCGCGAGAAGACGTCCGCCCGGCAGCAAATGATGTACGGCGACGAACGAACCAGCGACATCGACGCAATCGCCGCCGCGTCGCGCAGCGTCAACCAAGCTCGCCGGGCCGCGATGGGCGAACTTGAAGGCCTGGACACCACGCTCTTTGCCGCGGCGACCGAAGCCTCCGGCGGCGATCCAACGGGATCGATCGCGCGGCTCGCCCAGCGCCGGGCGCGGGAGCGGTGGATGAGCGGCGCGGAATTCGCGGCCGTCTCCACCGCCGACGCACGGGCCGCGGGCATGGACCCGTACACGGTCGTGACCAGCGCCAACCTCCCGGCATCGGACGAAGCGATCGCCTTCGACGTACTGGACCAGTGGTCGCAGTCCACCATCGACCTGGCCCAGCAGTCGTACGAGTCGCGCCTGCAGTTCGATGTGGCCCAGCAGAATCTGCAGATCCGCTTGCGAGCGGTTCAGGAATCGATGACGACCGACGGCGAAGACTTCGACACCGAAGAGTGGCAGGAGCTGTACGCCGAGTACCAGGAGACGCCTCAGCAGGAACTCAATGCCTCGCTCGAGCGCATCAGCGAGAGCCTGCATGCGGTCAGCGAACAGATCGCGTCATCCGTATCGCCGGACGGCCGCCGCCAGTTCGAACTGGCCATGCGAACGGCCCGCTACCCCACGGTCTACAACGACCCGGCGTGCGTCATCGGGCACCTCGAACGCGCCCTGGAACTTGACGATCTGGATCCGGACCAGGCCGCGCGTCTCGCCCGCTTGCTGGCCGAATACCGCGAGCAGTGGACCGGGGCGACGGATCGCATCGTCGAGATGATCCGCACCGTCCGCCGGAACACGATGAGCTTGCAAGGCGCGGACTGGCGCGAACTGCAGGCCAAGGACCGCGAGCTCACGGAGCTGTCATTCGAACGCGGGGAGTTTTCCACGCGGGCGGCGAACCAGATCCGCCTCGTCCTGCGCGAAGACCAGATCGTCCGCCTTGGCGGCCTGCCGGACCCCGACGCCGAATCCAGTATCAGCGTCTGGTCGTTCTGAGTCCGCCGGCGAGGGGGACGACCGCACGCGACCGCTGAGGTTGCCGAGCGTCGGGCGGCCGGCTCGCCGTTTGGTCAGCCGACCGCATTCGAGCCCACGCAAGCCGCTCGGTGGATGCCCGTGCCGGGGCACCACCGGGCGGCTGCTCGATGGGCCTGAAACCCCACCCCGTGCCCCCGAAACCGCCGGTTCGCCGAACGGCGAGCCTCGGGCCGTATCATGCTGGGCCCGCCGGGACTTCCGATCCGGCCTCGCCTTCCCCGGAGTGCTGCATGCAGCCGCCCCCCCTCACCGAGACTTCCGTGCCGCCCGGCGCGTCGCCCGGCTCCGGAGCCGCGGCCACCCCCGGCCCCGGATCCAGCCCCGCGCCCGGCGCTGGCGCATCCAGCTCCGCCGCCGCCCATCCCGACCGCTTGACGCGGCGGGTCACGGTCCGCACGCTCCGCGCGATGGTCGAGGCCGGGACACCCTTCGCCTGCCTCACCGCCTACGACGCGGTCACCGCCCGCTGGCTCGAGCGCGGCGGCGTTCCCGTGTTGCTGGTCGGCGACACCGCGGCCGAGATGGTCCTGGGATTCGACGGCACGATCCGGGCCCCGCTCGATTTCATGCTGATGATCACCGCCGCGGTTCGCCGCGGGGCGCCCCGGGCGTTCATCCTGGGCGACATGCCCTTCATGAGCTACCAGGCCTCGCCCGATGACGCGATGGTCAACGCCGGCCGGTTCCTGACCGAAGGTTTCGCCGACGCGGTCAAGCTTGAAGTCGACGGCGAAGATGCCCCGCTCGTTCGCCGCATGGCCCGCGCCGGAATTCCCGTCGTCGCCCACATCGGCTGTCGCCCCCAGCACGTCAAGCTCAGCGGGTACCGCACCGCCGGCACCACCGCGGCGGAAGCCCGGGCCATGATCGACGATGCTCGCCGCCTGGAGGATGCCGGGTCGACGATGCTGCTCATCGAAGCCGCCCCCGACGAAGTCTCCGCGCGGATCGTCGAACAGACGAGCCTGCCGGTGATTGGCTGCGGGGCCGGCCCGGCCTGCCACGGCCAGATCGTCGTCACCCAAGACTTGCTCGGGCTGACCGATCGTCAGCCCTCGTTCGCCACGCCCATGCGAGACCTGGGCACCGCGATGGTCGGCTTTGCCGCCGATTGGCGAAATCGCGTGGGATCGCGCGATCTCGGACCGCACCCGTACCGAATGAAGGCCGGCGAAGCCGAACGCCTGGACGATTGACGCCGCGCTGCGGCCGGAGACCTTCCCGTCATGCGATTGCCCCGTGAGTATGGCCCGAGCCTCGTGGTGCTCGGCGCCGCGGCCACCGTGCTGTTGGTCGGCCCGCGGCTTGTCCGCCAACTGGCGTACCAGCGCGATGCCTCCCGCATCGAGCTCGCGAGCGAGCGACTGCAGGTCGGCAACATCTTGGACGAGATGAATCAGGCCTTCCGCGACATTGCGGTCAAAGTCGAACCTTCGGTGGTGCACATCGCCGCCCGCCAGGCACGGTCCGACGGCGGCTCGGGCATGAGTACCGGGTCCGGCTGGGTCTACGACGCCGACGGCCACATCGTCACCAACTACCACGTGATCGCGAACACCAGCGAAGTGGACGTGCAGCTGTCGGCCGGCCGGATTCTCGACGCCGAGCTCGTCGGCTCCGATCCGCTCACCGACATTGCCGTGCTCCGCGTCGACCCCGAGTTTCTCCATCCGGCCACCCGCGGCGACGTCGCGGAGCCGGTCGAGCAGGGCGATATGGTCTTTGCGTTCGGTTCGCCGTTCGACTTCCGGTTCTCGATGAGCGCGGGCGTGGTGTCCGGCAAGGACCGGGCCGCCGGGGTGATTCGAGACGCCGGTGTCGCGGGGTACGAGAACTTCATTCAAACCGATGCGGCGATCAATCCCGGAAATTCGGGCGGCCCGCTCACCGACCACCGCGGCGACGTCATCGGCATGAACACCGCCATTGCCACGCGGTCAACGCCAGGCAGCGGTGAGCCTGGCCAGTTCGCCGGCATCGGCTTGGCCATTCCGCTGGAAATGATCGAGCCCATCGTTGGCCAGATCATCGACCGAGGTTTCGTAACCCGCGGCTTCTTGGGCATCGAACTCAACACGATCACCGACGAGAACCGAATCGAGAGCGGCTGGAACGGCGACGGCGTGCTCGTGGTCGACGTGACCGCCGACGGACCCGCCGCGGGGGCAGGGCTCGAGCACGGCGACATCATCACCGAGATCAACGGCGAACGCGTGGCGACCGGCGAGCAGCTTCGCGCCCGCGTCGCGCAGATGGCGCCCGGGAGCGAGATGTCCGTGGTGGTGCAGCGGGCCCGCGTCCCCTGGCACCGGCGCCTCCGCCAACGGGATGTCTTGCCGACCGTCCCCGCCGGACAGCCGCGGAATCCCGATGAGCCGGCCGAACTTGTGTTCGACGTGGTGCTCGATGAACTCGACACGTTGCGGCAGTTTGGCTCACTGTCACCGTCGGCCCCGCTCGACACCATCCCCGCCCTCGGGATTCGGTCGATGCAGACGTACACACCCGAGATGGCTCGCCGGGACGGCCGCCCGTTCACGCCCGGCGTCCTGATGGACCTCGACCTCCCGTCGCCGCCCAACCGCCGTCCATTCTCGGGACTCATCCTCGCCGACCGGGCCAACGGTCGGGACATTCGAACGGTTGAAGAGCTGGGCGCGATTCTTCGCACCAGCGACATGCGTCGTCTGCGGGGGCGGAGCCGCGGCGTGTACATCTTCGGCACCCTTCCCAATGGCCGCCGTGACCAGGTCCGGCTGTTTGATCTGCGTGGCCTCCGTGACGACCGATGACGTCGGCGGGGCGGGCGCAAGAGGGGTCGCGGCAGGCGTGCGCGACTTGGCTGATGGGGACGACGTGGCTGATGCGGCTGACGTGGCTGACGCGGCTGACGCGGCTGACGCGGCTGACGTGAGGAATACGATTGACGCGGCCGGTGTGGCGGGCGCGGACGGCGCGGCAGAGGAGGCCGACCCGGCAGGCGCGGCCGATCCCGGCGTTCCGCGCCTGGCTGTCACCGGACTCACGGTTCGCCTCGGGCCGGGACGCGGCCACACGATCGTGCACGGAGTCGGGTTTTCGATCGCCCCCGGGCAGACGCTGTCCCTGGTGGGCGCGAGCGGCTCGGGCAAGACGACGATTGGCCGAGCGGTTCTGCAGCTGGTGCCGATCGCCGGCGGGCGGGTCAAGCTGGACGGCGTGGACCTGGCCGATCGGCGCGGAAAGGCCCTGCGAGACGTCCGGCGGGGCATGCAAATGGTCTGGCAGGATCCGGCCGGGTCGCTGGATCCACGGATGCGCATCGGCGACCAGGTGGCCGAACCGCTGCGGGTGCACGGAATCGCCGGCCGGGTCGAGGCCCGGCGCCGGGCGGCATCGCTGCTCGACCGCTGCGGATTGCCGACCGACTGCGTTGATCGATACCCGGCGGCATTCTCCGGCGGGCAGCGGCAACGCATCGCCATCGCCCGGGCCCTGATCCTTGAGCCCGGTCTCCTGGTGTGCGACGAGCCAACGTCAGCGCTCGACGTCCACGTCCGGCAAGGCATCATGGATTTGCTGGCCGAAGTCCAGGCGGAACGCGGGCTCTCGATGCTGTTCATCACGCATGATCTGCCGCTGGCCGCCGGCCTGGGTGGCTCGGTCGCGGTGCTGGACCGCGGCCAGATCGTCGAAATGGGCGGTTCCGCGGTGCTCCGATCGCCCAAACACCCCGTCACGCGAGCGTTGATCGACGCGGTTCCGGCGGATCACCCGAGCCGATCGCGCATTCGGGGGGCCACTTGTGACGAGTCGCCGGCGATGGCCCCGGGCCACGCGGGAGCGGTATCCTCGGCCCCGTGACCACCCGGTCATGGGCGACGTGGCCGCCAGCAGCAGCGGCCCCCGGCCGACTGGCCCGCCCGTTCCCCAACGAGGCCCGCCATGCGTTCGTATCTCGACCTGATGCAGCACATCCTTGACGAAGGCGTCGAGCGCGGCGACCGGACCGGAACCGGCACGCGTGGGGTCTTTGGCCCGCAGTTGCGTTTCGATCTGGCCGAGGGCTTTCCGCTGGTGACCACCAAGAAGGTGCACCTGCGATCGATCATCCACGAGTTGCTGTGGTTCCTTCGCGGCGAGACAAACGTGCGCTCGCTGCAAGCCGAAGGCGTCAGCATCTGGGATGAGTGGGCCGACGCCGAGGGCGACCTCGGCCCCGTGTACGGCAAGCAGTGGCGTTCGTGGGGCGCGGCCGATGGCACCGCCGTCGACCAGATTCGACAGGTCATCGACGCGATCCGCACCACGCCGAATTCACGGCGGCTGGTGGTGAGTGCATGGAACCCCGCCGAACTGCCCGAGATGGCGCTCGCCCCCTGCCACGTGTTGTTCCAGTTCTACGTGGCCAATGGCCGCCTGAGTTGCCAGTTGTACCAACGCTCGGCCGACGTCTTTCTTGGCGTTCCGTTCAACATCGCCAGCTATGCCCTGCTCACCCTGATGATCGCCCAAGTCACGGACCTGCAGCCGGGCGAATTCGTGCACACCTTCGGCGACGCCCACCTGTACCTGAACCACCTCGAGCAGGCCCGTGAACAACTCAGCCGCACGCCGCGGTCTCTGCCCCGCATGCAACTCGACCCGTCGGTGAAGCACATCGACGAATTCCGCTACGAGCACTTCACGCTGCTCGGTTACGAACCACATCCGCGGATTGCCGCGCCGGTGGCGGTGTAGAGCCGGGGGGGAGGTCCTGGGCACCTCGCTCCCGTTGCGACGGCCCGGTCTGCCCGCAGCCCCTCGCCGAGACAGCAGGTTCCGCCATGCCCGAAACCTCGACCATCGACCCGTCCGCTGAACCGCTCACCACGGACGGCATCGCGGCGACGCTCCGATCCGTCGGGGCCGATGCATGCCCGGTGCTGCTCGTCCACTGTTCGTTGTCCGCCCTCGGGTGGGTCTGCGGCGGGGCAACGGCGGTCATCCAGGCCGTGTTGTCCGTCGCCGGCGACGAGGGCACGATCGTGATGCCCGCCCATTCGGCCGAGTATTCCGACCCGAAGAACTGGGTGAATCCGCCGGTTCCCGAGGAATGGTGGGACACCATCCGCCGCACGATGCCGGCGTTCGACCCACGCACCACGCCCAGCCGTGAAATGGGGGCGGTCGCCGAAATCTTTCGCACTTGGCCAGGGACGGTGCGGAGCAATCATCCGACGGCTTCGTTCGCCGCCCGCGGGCCGCTCGCCGCCGAGATCGTCCGCGACCAGCCGCTCGAGGATCCGCTCGGCGCGGACTCACCCCTCGCCCGAATCGCAGCCGCCGGAGGATCTGTGCTCCTGCTCGGCGTCGGCCACGGATCCAACACCATGTTGCATCTGGCCGAGCGTTCCGCGTTCGGCTCGCAGCAAGCCACGAACTCGACGGGTTCCCCGATCGTCACGGATACCGGCCGGGCATGGCAACCGTTCGCCGAACCGGATGTCGACTCCGACGATTTTCCGGCCCTCGGCGAGCATCTTGATCAGGTTCTGAGAGGCGACGGCAACTCGCCGCCCGCAACCGCTTCTCTTGTCACGCGAGCGCTCGGGCCGGCGACCGTGACGCGGATGCTTGCCGCACCCGCGGTCAATCTTGCTGTTCCGTGGCTGCGCGACAACCGAACGAGGGATGGACGTGTCTGAACGAAACACAAACTGGCTCTGCCACTTGCTGACCCGGCCACTGTCTGAAGTCTTCACGCTCTCCGCGCCCAAGCAGGCCCAGAAGCCGAGACCGAAACCGCGGCCCGAGTTCTTGTGTCATCGTTGCACCTATCCGCTTGGCGATTTGCCTCGGACCGGCAACTGCCCGGAATGCGGCGCCAGCATCTTCGAAACCTGGAGCCACGAGCAGTTCCTCAATGGCAACCTGCCGTGCCCGCAGTGTGGCGAAGAGCGAGGATCGCTGAACGATGGAACGCCGGCGTGTCGGCAGTGCGGCTGGCAAGACACCGAGACCGACGAATCCGCGACCGACACTTCATGAGAACGCCCGGCCGCATCAACCGCGGCATCCGCGGCATCCGCTTCGGATGCTTCTTCATCGCGGCGGGTGATGTGCTTGATCTCCGTCGCCGTGTTCGTCGTTGTCGTGTCAGCCGTCGTCTTTCCTCACTCCGGACTGCGCGATTGGCATGTCGAACGGTTTGGTCGACCGTAGCCGATCGAGCGACCACGATCGATTGATCGCCGAAGCCGTTGAGACCACGTGGACCCCCTGGTTTCTACTCGATTCTTCCCGTGCGACCGCGCACGATTGCGCACTCGCGTCCACAACTGACACCGCGAGAGCCCGCGATTGCGCGCACCCACCTCGCGAACGCGAGGAACCAATCTCCAGAGAAACAAAGTCCAAACTTCACGCTTCGCATCGCACCAATCCCGGCGTACGGTGCGGCCGACGGTTGTCGCTCGCGTGATGAGAGACGAACCGGGGGAACCGGATGTGGGTTCCGGGGCTGGTACGGGAGTCAGGCGCATCGCCTGTCGCTGCGCCGCTCCCTTGGAGATCCTGTCTTATGTCAACGTTCTTGCCGAAAGGTGCGGCGTTCTGCTGCGCCGCGATCGTCGCGACCACCGCGGGCGCTTCTTCCGTCGACCAACCACCGATCGAATCCGTGCTCGCGCAGCACGGCCTTGCCCACGGCACGCTGGTCACGCTGCCCGTGAACCCTGTTCCGGGCCATGCGTACCTCGCCCCGCTCGTCGCCGAACAGACGGTTGGCATCCTCGAGCTCGAACCGTTCTCCGTGCGCAGCGACTCCTTTCGTTTGATCGAAGCCGGAGCCAACGGGCTGCAAGAGATCGACCCGGGCCCTGTCCGCACGTACCGCGGCCGATTGGCTGGCGCGGTCGACGCGTCGGTGTCGGGCGCCGCGGTCGAAGGCGGACTCGAAGCGATCATCATCTTCGACGACGGCCGGCGATTGGCCATCGAGCCGGTCGGAGGCACCGCCGCCCGGCCCGGCCTCCACGTGGTGTACGACCCCGCCGAGATCATCTCCGGCGACCACGCATGCGGCGTCAGCGGCGATGCAATGCGCATCAGTCCCAAAGCCGGCCCGGCCCACAGTGGGCGCGACGAATTGCACGGCCATGACGGCGCGGTCGAGGGCGGCGCGCTGCAGATCGCCGAACTTGCCTGCGACGCGGACTACGAGTATTTCCTTGACTACGGAAGTACTGCAGCCGTCGGTGCCCGGATCGAGTCCGTCATCAACACGATGAATCAACAGTACGAATCCGAAGTCGGCATCTCCCACGAGTTGACGACCATCATTGTTCGGTCGACGAGCAACGATCCGTACTCATCGTCAAACGCCGAAACGCTGCTCAATCAGTTCCGCAATCATTGGCAGAGTTCGCAGGGCTCGGTTCCTCGAGACGTCGCCCAGCTCTTCACCGGCAAGGAGATCGACGGCGGCACCATCGGCATTGCCTGGATCGGCGCCGTGTGCACCAGTTTCGGCTACGGCATGGTGCAGTCCGACTTCAACAACAACTTCGCCAGCGCGACGGATCTCTCCGCCCACGAACTCGGGCACAATTGGAACGCCGACCACTGCTCGTGCACGTCATTCACGATGAATCCGTTCATCGTCTCGGCCAACACGTTCAGTCCGACATTCACCCGCGGCGATATTGCATCGTTCCGCAACAACCGCACCTGCCTGGAAGATGGCGGCGGCAACCCGCCTCCTCCGCCAAGCGGGGATCTGGACATCACCTCGGCGACCGTCTTCGTCGGCAGCGTTGCCGGCGGGACCGTCGGAAGCCTCATCAACAGCGACAACGATCGTGTGTTGCTCGACTCCGAACGGGTTTCGAACAGTCGCGACCGGACGGACTTGCGCGTCATTTACAACGGAGCGAGCAATTCCGGATCCTTGACCGTGGCGGTTGAACTGTCGGTCTCGACCACCATTCGTACGCAGATATTCATTCGCAACCAGTCGAACAATAGCTGGAAGCGATTGGCTCGGTTCAATGGACCATCCAACGACACGCTCT
The DNA here is from genome assembly GCA_045106735.1 of Phycisphaerales bacterium. GTDB lineage: Bacteria > Planctomycetota > Phycisphaerae > Phycisphaerales > SM1A02 > JBGCEZ01. The sequence goes on from JBGCEZ010000005.1 coordinate 28,339, forward strand.
ACACGTTCACGAACCTCTCGGCGGGAACGTACGTGAATGGAAGTGGAGAAGTTGAGGTTCGGGTCTACAGCAATCGCCGCAACCGACCACACCAGATGCGCATCGACCGCATGACCGTGACGTCGAACTAGGCGGACGCCGCGATGGCACGCCGGCGCCACGCAACGACGCCACCGACGGCGTCGGAACAAGATGCCGAACGCCAGCGCATGACGAGAACGCGGGCGGCAGATCCATCGAGATCTGCCGCCCGCACGTCGTTGGCTCAATTGACGTTCACGGCTCGGTGGCGGCACGCAACGTTGGCCGCGAGCAGCAGTCCCGCCGACCCAAACCCACCGAGTCTCACCCGCGTTTCAGCGCGTACGTCGCGCCACCGGTCACGAGCGATGCCGAATCGCCCTCGAAGTCGCCTTCGAACGTGAAGGTCTCTCCGCCGTACTTGAACGTTCCTTTGAAGTTGCCGCTGGTCTGCTCCGTCAGCGTGCCGTCGAGCGCGAGGTCGCCGAGCGTGAGCGTGGCCACCGAACCTTTGACGACCATGGTCAGCCCGTCGCCGGACCAGGTCCCGTCGAGATCGCTCGCGGGCTCCTTTTCACCGCCGAGGGGATTGCTCTTGGCCGGCCGAATCGCCGGGGCCGCGACGCGACCTGCGGATCCAGAAGCACCGAAGACCACGCCATTGCGAACCTTCATGGCCCCGGTGCCTTGCATGGTGATCTCCATGCCCTGCTGCACTGCCTTGCCGTCCATCACCACGGTACCGTCGACCGTTGCCTTCATGACCAGACCGGTGGCGAGGTCGACGATGACCGGCCCGGTGATGTCCGTCTTCATGTTCATACCATCGGCCGTTTCATCCATCGTTCCGCGCGCGCTCAACACGGCGACCTGACGGCCGGCCATCTCTGTGAACTTCTCGACCCGAAACGTCACCCGGCTTGCTTCCGCACCGGGCGCCGCGTTCGCTGACGAACCGAAGCTTCCTTCCCATTCATCGCCGACGTCCACCGGCTTCTTGGGCAGGAATCCATCATCAAGGACGACCAAATCGGCGATCGCTTGCCGCGTGACATCGTCGACGGCGTCCGAAGGTTCAAGGGTGACCGTCTTCCCCTTCACCGTCACCGTGACGGTCTGACCGCCGACGCTGAACGGGATCGGAGCTTCACCGCCCATGCCGCTCGTGCTTCCGCCACACGAGTCATCGAAGGTCATGCGAACGCGGGTCGGCCGACCGTTCGCCGACTCAAGCACCTCGGCTGATCCCTTCATGATCTGGCTCATCTTCTGATCGAACTTCATCTGCTGGCCCATCAGATCCATGCTGATGGACAGATCCAGACGCATTGTGTTGTCGAACGAGAACTTCAGGCCGCTCGGCACCGCGTACTGAATCGTCTCTGCCGCCAATGCGGTCCCGGCGAGCACAAGTGATGCCACCGCAACGGCGACGGTTCGAAAACGTGGACTGATGGTTCGCATGGAGTTCCATTCTTCAAAGGGCCGGCCACGAACGCATGGCGGCAGAACTGCAAGTTTCAGATGCCAGGCGGAGCAACGGGACAGCGTACCGTCGACCTCGACCGCCGTCACGATGTCGTCCCAGACCAAGCGACCCCAAGAGCATGAGGAGTTTGGCGCCGCATTCGACGCACGGGAAGACGTTCGACTCGACCTCAGATTGACACGAGGAGATCGCCCGCCCGCCGCGACGCCGCGGACTGACGCACTGCGACGGACCGCGACGCACCGCGACGCACCGTCGCACCATCCGCACCACCCGCGACCGAACGCGACCCCGTCACACCGCGCGTCGCCCGATCTAACGCTTCAGGACTTCCCCGCCGATCCAGACGTCGACCTCGCCGGTCTCGTCATCGGTCGACAGATGCACGGGCCAACTGCGCCGGCTTCCGTCAGGATCAGTCAAGAAGACGCGGCCGCCGCGTACGACGTACTGGCCAAGAACATCGTCGCGATCGGAACCGATGGCAAAACCGCCACCGGAATCAAATGAACCGGATGCACCAGACCACCGGCTGTTGGTGAAGGTTCCATCCGCCCGAAACGCAACCGTGCCTCCCGCTCCGATGCCCCCCTCCATCGCGGCGAATCCGGAGTAGTAGAGCCACTGCCGCTTTCCGACCAGTGCGTATCCGTCTGGCGCGAGTTGGGTGACGTGCATGCGCGCACGCCCATCGACCAGGACGTCGCCATCAATCTCGAGCGTTTCCACTTCGCCGGTGGCGTAGTGCAAGATCACCGCATCGCCTCGCACGTAGTAGTTGCCGAGCATGTGCCCGTGGGTGTCGGCCAAGGCAACCGCATCGAATTGATTGATGCCTTCGGGCGGCACATCTTCGGAGAATCGCCCGTCGGGCCAGAAGACATACATGTGGTGCACGACGTCCATCCGCATGGTGGCATCGAAGTTCATGCCGTACGCGATGCGCGTTCCCCAATACATGCCACGAAGTGGACCGCCGACCGGGGCCCCAACGAGCGGCCGGCCGCGCTCCGCCGCGCTCTCGATCGTCGCCACGAATGACTCGAACGTGCGGCTGTGCTGGGCCACGTCCTCCGTTCGGCTGGGGATCGCGACAATGACATCGGCCCGGCCGCCGCGCTGAAAGGCCGCCATGACCAGCACGTCCTCAAGGTCACCGTCGTCGTCGCGCACCGCCGCGGCGGCGAGTTGCACCGCTTTGCCGGCCGGCGTCACGGTCGGTCGCCAGGCCATCATCTCGGCGGTGTGCGACTCTTCTTCGCGTTGCACGTACGCACGAACCTGCCCTGCAGCCCAGGCGCGAAGGCCGGCGACATCGCCGGACCGTTCCGCCCCGGGCAGGATCAGGATCTCGAGGTACGAATCCAAGTCCGTCCAGTCCTCGGGCCGGAGCTCGGCCACGCCGTCGTCGACCCGCATCTCCCAGCCGAGCGGCAGGGGGAAGATGAGGTTCCCCCACTGACGAAGCGGGCGGCCGGTGGCGTCGGCCGGAGCCCACGCGCGGATCGCGGCCTCTGATGCATCGCGTGGCCCGGGATTCGCGTCGGCCACCACCGCCGATCCGGCACCGGAGGTGGGACTGGAAGCGAGACCGGTACTGGCCCCGGAAGCGGCCCCGGAAGCGGCCCCGGAAGCGGCACCGGAAGCGGCACCGGCACCGCGGGCCAGCGGATTGGCGGCACCGGGAGCGGACGAATTCCCGAGTGGATTGGCCGCCCTACGGCCAGGCTGCCGCCCGAGGGGGTTGGCCGCTTGGCCGAGTGGATTCCCGGGAGGATCACTGGCCCGGCCGAGCGGATTCGCGGGCGCGGCCTCGGCGCCCTTTGGCTGGAGCGGACGCTCTGGCGGATCGGTGCATCCGGCCGCCGACCCCGCCAGTCCGGCCATCGCCCCGATCGCCATCGCGGACGCCGCCGCGCGAACGGTTCTTCCTCGGCACCCAATCCGATCGTTGTTTCGATCTGCATTTCGACGCATGGAACGCCTCCTTCCCACCGCCCCCGCGCCTTCCCCGTCGCGCGGCCCCATGAACCTCGCACCGCGGACCATCGTAGACCGGCGTCGGGCGAATGCCCCCTCGGCACGCTCCACCCGCGTTCCCGACGCCTGAGGGCTGCTAGGCTGACCATGCCGCGCCGAATCGCCGCCTGATCCCGCGGCACGGAGACGCCCCCTTGCTGCTGCTGCAGGTCCTCCAAGGCCCCGACAAGGGCCGCCAGTTTGAGCTTCCTGCCCATGAGCCGCAGCTCATTGGCCGCAGCAGTGAAGCGCTGCCGATTACCGACACCACGGTGAGCCGGCGCCATTCCGAACTCACTCCCGACGACGGAACGTGGTTCATCCGCGATCTGGAGTCGGCCAATGGCACTTACGTCAACGGGCGGCGCATTCGGGAACGTACGCGACTGGAACCCGGTGACCAGTTTCGCTGCGGGTCCTCGCTGTTTCTGTTGACGTCGCGGACCGACGGCACCGGCGGATCCGCCGCCGTCTTGCTCGAAGACGACGAACTCGACGTCACCATTGAGCGAACCAGCGACCCGAATGACGATTCCATGGTGCTCGCTTCGCCCGACCCGGTCCGAGCCGCGGTCGAACATCTCCGCATCATCGAGGAGATCACCCGCATCGCGGCGGAAACGCTGGAGCGCGACGAGCTGCTCGAACGGGTGATGGACGTGGTGTTCGCCGAGATCGGGCCGGACCGAGGGTTCGTGCTCATGGGCGAACTGTCGCGCGAGTCCGCCGGCCCAATGGAAATGGCGGTGATGCGGTACCGCAAGCCGGTGCTCGGGGAGTCGTCGCCCCCCGGCGGCCCGGTCCCGGGCGCCCGGCGCCCGGCGGGCCGCATTCCCGTGAGCCGCACGATCATTCGGCACGTGCGGGAAAGCGGCGAGGGCGTCCTTTCCACCAATGCGATGCACGACGATCGGTTCGCCAGCGGCGACTCGGTGCAGGACTACGGCATCCGTTCGGCCATTTGCGTGCCGATCACGACCGGAGAGCGCATCTTCGGCGTGATGCACGTGGACTCGCAGCTCGCGAACTTCACGTTCACCGACCAGCAGTTGCGCTTGCTCCGATCCGTCGGCCGGCTCACGGGCCTGGCCCTGCGGTCGATTGAACTGGTCGAAGCCCGCGTGCGGGACGAGCGGCTGGCCGTCATGGGCCAGACCGTCGCCAGCCTCAGCCACTCGATCAAGAACATCCTTCAGGGACTGCGCGGCGGGGCCGACGCCGTCGAACTCGCCCTGAACAAGGACGACCTCGGCCTGGCCCGCGAAGGCTGGCCGATCCTCGCCCGGAACCTCGACCGGATTCTGAACCTGACGATGAACATGCTCGCGTACTCCCGCGAGACCGGCGTGGACATCGAGATGCTCGATCTGGCCGACCTGATCGACGAGGCCCGCGAGTTGATCCAGCGCCAGTGCGACGCCCGTCGCATCGCCCTGATCGTGGAGCTGGACGAACACATGCCGCCGGTCCCGGGCGACCCGGCTGGCCTGCACCAGGTGCTGATGAACCTCTTGATGAACGCGGCCGAGGCCGCTCCGCCGCGGCGCGGGGTCATCACCCTCCGGACCGAGTTCCTGGCCGACGAACAGACCTACGCCGTCCACGTCTCGGACAATGGCCCGGGCATGGACGGCGGCGAGATCGAGCGGGCCTTCGAGCCGTTCGCCACGACCAAGGGGCAGCGTGGGACCGGGCTGGGGCTCGCGGTATCCCGAAAGATCGCCCGCCAGCACGGAGGCCGGGTGGTCATCGACTCGACGCCGGGCGAAGGGACGACGGTCAGCCTGGTGCTGCCATCCGGCCAGTCGGAAGAGGATCCGAGCGCGACGTTTCTCCCCCGGGAAGAGCGAGACGACGGTTTCGCCGCCCGCCCGGGAGACTGATGGCCCACGACGCGGCCAACCGGCCCGGCGGACGGGCCGGCGGACGGGCCGACGGACGGGCCAACTCCGACATCGCGCGGAATCTGCCCGCTTGACGCCCCATCTCGGCCGGATCTGCTCGCGACGCGGTCATTCTGACGCTTCGGAACCGCACCTTCTCCGAATCAAGCGACTTCCTCTCGCTCCTTCCGCGACCTCGGTTGACCATCCCGGGGCCATGCGGCCGATACACCGAGACCTCCCCGGAACGTCTCGGGTCCCCAATCGGGACGCCGAATCCGCTTCGGGGCCTCCAAGCCGACCTATCATGCCTGCCTTCGCAGGAGGACTTCGACGCATGCACCACCCCGGACCCCCCCACGCCGGCACTCCGGCCTCTGATCCGGTTGATCTGACCCGACTCGCCGCGAGCCGCGGCGTTGCCGCCGGCGCGGCCATGGGCTACCCCGGCCTTCCCGAGATCGTCAACGCGGCCAACTACCAGCGCACGCGGGAAATGACGATCGACGAGATCCTGCTCGAGAACAGGGTCATCTTCCTGATCGGCGAGATCAATCACGTCTCGGCCGCCCGGGTCATGATGCAGATGCTCTACCTCGAGGATCAGAAGCGAGGCCAGGAGATCAATCTGTACATCAACAGCCCCGGCGGGGCCGTGGATGACACGTTGGCCCTGTACGACACGATGCAGTTCATCTCGTCCAAGGTCGCCACGTACTGCATCGGCCGGGCCTATTCCGGCGGCGCGGTCCTGCTGGCCTCCGGCGAAGCCGAGCGACGCTACATCCTGCCGCACGCCAAGGTCATGATCCACCAGCCGTACGGCGGGGTCACCGGCCAGACGACGGACGTCCAGATCCAGGCCGAGCAGATCATCGCGGCCAAGCGAACGCTCAATGAGATCTTGGCCAAGCACACCGGTCAGACCGTCGACCAAGTGGCCGAGGACGGAGAACGCGACAAGTTCTTCACCGCCGCCGAAGCCAAGGCGTACGGCCTCGTCGACGAAGTCTTCGCCCTCGAAGGCCGCAAGGAAGAGAAGAAGTCCTGAGTCCGCGGCGGCCCCGGTCGCCCGGCCCAGCCTCATCGCTTCTCCCGCACCCGCCCATCGCCATCCAGCGAGTCCAGACACGTGAACAGCCCTGACTCCCATCTCGTCCCGATCGTCATCGAACAGACCGGCCGCGGCGAGCGCTCCTACGACATCTACTCGCGGCTCCTCAACGACCGCATCGTCTTTCTTGGCGAGCCGGTGAGCGACACCGGGGCGAATCTCATCGTCGCCCAGATGCTCTTCCTGGCCAACGACGACCCGAAGTCGGACATCCACCTGTACGTCAACAGCCCGGGTGGCAGCGTCACCGCTGGCCTCGGCATCATCGACACGATGAACTTCGTGCCGTGCGACATCTCGACCTACATCATTGGCCAAGCGGCTTCGATGGGTTCGATCATCGCGGCCAGCGGAACCAAGGGAAAGCGGCACGCGCTGACCCACTCCCGCAACCTCATGCACCAGCCGCTGCTGTCTGGGGTCATGGAAGGCCAGGCGACCGACCTGGAGATCGAGGCCCGCGAAATGCTGCGTCTGCGGGAGATGCTCTTCAAGATCTACGCCGACGCGAGTGGCCAGACCTACGACAAGATCCACGCCGACTGCGAGCGCAACAAGTGGCTCGGGGCCGACGAGATGAAGGAATACGGTCTTGTTGACCAGGTGCTCGCGGCCATGCCCGCGACGCCGAAGAGCGACTGACCGCACGACCGACGACGGCTGGCCAACCAGCGTCGCCAACGAACATCGCCCCGCGTCGCGGACTCCGGCAACGGACCGCGGCGCGGGGCGTTTTCGTGGGTGGGGTGATGGCGGAGTGGTACGGGAGGACGCTCGAGGCGTGGGGCGTGGGGCGCGGGCGGCACCGGGGCTGCGGGCAGCACAGAAGCTGCGGGCGGCACACGTGCTGCGTGCGCGCCCCGGATCTCCGGGCGGCACGGAATCCGCACCACCCGAACGGTGCTCAGGTTTCGTCGGGGTCGGTGCCACACTCCGAGCAGACGGCTCCGGGGCGCAGCGGATACTGGCAATCCGGGCAACGTCCCGCGCGGAGCCGGCGAACGCGCCGGAACCACGGGTACCAGGCCACCACGCCGTAGAGCATCGCCGCGTTGGCGAACGACGGCCCGGCGTGCGGGCGAAGTGGCAGCACCACCGTGTCCCGCTGCCGGCCACCAAAGGCCGTACCGCCCGGCCGGAAGATGAAGCCTTGGTCTTGGACGCGCGGCGACCGGGCTGCCGCCTCCCCGCCGCCGTAGATGACGAAGTTCCCGCGAAACGGCAGTCCCGCTTCGATCGACCGCGGCGTGTCCGGCACGTTCGCGGTGCCGCGATGCCGGCCCTCGAACGCCGAAACACGAACCCCGGTATTCACCAACGAGTGATTCCACCCCAGCTGCAGCGGAAGCGAGACGACCACTCCGATCGCCCACTGGATGGCGAACGCGGCGGCAAACCCGAAGAGATGCTGAAGGGCCAGACGATCGCGCCGTTCGATCGGATCACGTTGCGATTCGAATGCTGCACTCGTTCGATCAGACATCACGCCCCCCATGCACGCATCGGCCGTTCAATCCGAACCGGCGCACCGCCTACCGCGCGGGACTGACATCAAAGGGCACCTGCTCGACAACATCCAATCCGAAGCCGCTCAGACCGCGCAGCGTTTTCGGCCGGTTGGTGATGATCCGGAGATCGCGCAGTCCCAAGTCGCGGAGCAACTGCCCGCCAATGCCAAAGTCGCGGCGGTCCATCGGCTGGGCCCGGCCCGAAACGCCCTGCGGATCGGTGAGGTCGGGCACGTTCACTTCGTCTTCGCGGCGCGGCCGACGGATGCGCTGCAGCCGGGCGGCCAAGTCCGCCCCGTGGCCCTCGGGCCGCAGGTACACGACGGCCCCACGCCCTTCTTCTTGGATCATCCGAAGGCTCGTCCGCAGCGACTGTCCACTGGGATTGCCCGCTTCCAAGAACACGTCGCCCAGCAAGTCGCGCCGGTGCATGCGGACGAGCGTGGGCTGCTCTTGCACCACGGGAATGCCGTGCTCATCCAAGTCGCCGACGCCGCCGACGCAGAGGGCCAGGTGCGGGACCGGATCGATTGCACTGTCCCAGGCGACGAGGTTGAACGTGCCCTCGGGCAGCTCGACCGTGGTGCCGGAACGCGGATCCAGTCGCTGGACGAGCCCCTCGGACCGAAGCCGATGCTCGATGATCTGCTCGACGGAACACATCTTGATGCCGTGCTCGGCCGCGATCGTCTCCAGGTCCGGCATCCGGGCCATCTCGCCGGAGTCCAAGACGATCTCAATGATCGCCGCGGCGGGCCGCAGACCGGCGAGCCGGCAGAGATCGACCGACCCTTCGGTCTGACCGGTGCGCACAAGCACGCCGCCGTCGCGCGAACGCAGCGGGTTGATGTGTCCCGGCCGGACGAAGTCGTCGACCGTGGTGTTTGGATCGCCGAGCAGCCGAATGGTGGCCGCCCGATCGGAGGAGCTCACCCCGGTGGACACGCCATGGCGCGGCGACCCGTCCACCGTGACGGTGAACGGCGTGGCGAAAATGCTGGTGTTGACCTGGGCCTGCGGTTTGAGGTCGAGCCGATCGCAGTCAGCGCCGGTCATCGCCACACAGAGGTAGCCAGCCCCGATCCGCGTCATGAAGTTGACGACCTCGGGCGTGACCATTTCCGCCGCACACACGAAGTCGCCTTCGTTTTCGCGGTTCTCGTCGTCAACCAGAATGACCATCTTGCCAGCGCGAAGATCGTCGAGAATGTCGGGGATGGGGGAGAGTGCCATGGGGAGCCAGTGTACGTCTCACGTGGCCCCGAATCTCTTCCGCCCACCACCTCTCGGACCCTCGCCCGAGGAATTGGCATCGTCAGCCCAGATTGATGCCATCGCCGCGTGACTTGCCCCGTTTCCGCGCTACATTGAGGCCATGAGCACGTCACCCCCCAGTGATCTTCTGGCCGCCTTCGGGCGCCCCCGCCTGGACGGAGAGGCCCTCGATGGCCCCGAATCGGCGGTCAAGGCCCTCGAAGAGTCCCATTTGATCGTCGTGGTCGCCGACGAGACCGACCGGTCGGGCTTCGCGGCCAGTGTCCGGAATCGCCTGGACGTCGTGCACCGGGGCCGGATCGTGGACGTTTCGCGCCTGTACCCCGTCCTGGGGAGCGACGCAGACGCGTCCACGCCGGCTGGCGAAGTCGAGGAAGCCCTGGTCGAACTGACGGCCCGGCTCCGGGCGGCCAGCGGCATCGACAAGATGCAGACCTTCGTCTGGCCGGATCTGGACCGACTGATCACGATCGCCCCGGCCGCCGTGCGCCGGGCCATGCACTCGGCCTTCGCCATCGCGGCGGAGCATGAGTTCGTCAGCCCCGAAACGCTGGTGCTCCAGCGGCACCTGATGTTCGGCGGTGACCGCCTGGCCGAATTGGCCGCCGACGTGGCCGGACCGGCCCGAGTCTGGCTGGAAGGCGACGACGCGGGAGCGTTCCCCGAGGCCGCCGAGTTCTGCCCCAGTCCCCGCGTGGCCGTCGCCCGCCTGGGCTGATCGACCGCCGCCCAATGGCACCGCCCACACGGCCGCCCACACGGCCGATGCAGGCCGCCACCGGACGACGCCGTTCAACGCCAACGCGGTCGCCCCCTGCGGATCCCGCCGACGCCAGTGCCTCGCCTTGGCCACCTCGGCTCAGCCACCACGCCTCGCACCCGGCAGCCCCCGCCTACAACCTGTGCCGACGCCGAGCGTTCTGCGCGCCTCCGTTATCCTGCGCCCATGCAGGCCTCCCCCGAGCGGCACCCCAATCTCCGCGTCCTCGATCACCCGCTGATCGGGGTGAAGCTCACCCGTGCCCGCGATCGGGCGACGCCGCCGGCGGATTTTCGGCGCCTCATCGACGAGATCGCCGGCCTCATGACGTTTGAGGCCTGCAAGCACCTCCAGACCGAGGCGACGTCGGTCGAGACGCCGCTCGAGACGACCACGGGGACGTCCCTCGCCCGGACCATCACCGTCGTCCCGATCCTGCGGGCCGGCATGGGCATGACCGACGGCATGCTGGCCTTGCTGCCGGAAGCCCGCGTCGGCCACATCGGCCTGTACCGCGACGAAGAGCGGATGGAGCCGGTGACCTACTACTGCAAGCTGCCCAAGGACGTGGCCGACAGCCAGGTGCTGCTCGTCGACCCGATGCTCGCCACCGGCGGCTCGGCCAGCTTCGCCGTACAGCGACTCAAAGAAGAAGGCTGCCGCGACATCCGGCTGATCTGCCTGGTGGTCGCCCCGCCCGGAGTCGAGCGCATGGCCGCCGACCACCCGGACGTGACGATCCTGACCGCCGCCCTCGACGAACGACTCGACGACCGTTGCTTCATCCGCCCGGGATTGGGCGATGCCGGAGATCGCATCTTCGGGACGGCGTAGACCGCGGGCCCCGTGCCCCCGCCGACTGCCGATTGCCGACTGCCGACTGCAGCCCGCCGACTGCCCTCTCCCGCTCGCCCTCTGCTTCCCGCCTTTCGCTCCCCGCCCCCCCCGCTCCCAGGAGCCACGCTGCACCATGGCCGAACGCAAGAACACGGATTTCGACCGCCCCGGCGGATACGCCATGCCCAAGGGCGCGACGGTCGTCCAGCGCAAGGCCGCGGCGGAAATGACCGAGGCCGACGTCGTCCTGCTGGGCGATCGCGTCGAATCCCATGTGGCGGAAACGCCGCCCAAGGGAGGGTTGAAGCCAGCCCACCACGCCAAAGATCCGGACACACGGCTGTACGTCGGCGATTGCCGCGACGTTTTGGCCAACCTCCCCGATCGCGGCAGCGTCGACCTGGTGTTCGCCGATCCGCCCTTCAACTGGGACGTGCCGTACGAAGAGTGGAACGACGGTATGCCGCGGGCGGAGTACGAGAGGTTCACCTACGACTGGATCGACGGCTGCATTGACTGCCTGGCGCCGCACGGTTCGATCTGGGTCAACATCCCCGACGACACCGCGGCGGAGATCGTGCTGCACCTCAAGCGCCGCGGCTTGACGATGATCAACTGGTGCCTGTGGCACTTTCGCTTCGGCCAAAATCGCGATTCCAGCTTCATCATGAGCAAGGTGCACGCGCTGTACTTCTGCAAGGATCCGTCCAAGCGGATTTGGAACCCGAGCGACATCCTGGAACCATCTGACCGCGCGACGGTGTACGCCGATCCGCGCACCATGGCCAAGGACTCGAACAAGGGCATGCGCGTCCCGATGGACGTCTGGTACGGCAAGTATTGGGGCCGAATTCAGGGCAACAACCTCGAGCGCCGGCACCAACACCACAACCAGATTCCCGAGGTGTATCTGGAACGGGTGATCCGCGCATGCTCGAACGAAGGCGATCTCGTCATGGATCCCTTTGGCGGCAGCGGGACGACGAGCACCGTGGCCCGGGCGTGGGACCGCCGCTCGATCTCCATCGAGTTCTCGCCCGGCAACGCTGAGAGCGCCTGGGAACGAATCACCGACGTCGGCATGATCCGCAAAGGCGAATCCGCCGGCCACTCCAGCGCAACGGTGAAGAAGCGTCGCAGCCTCAAGGTGCCAGGCCAGACGTCACCCGAGGTTGAAGTCGAGTCGCCGGAGTCGGCCGACACGTCGGAGACTTCGGACACATCGGCCTGACCGCGCCATCGGCATCGCCGCCGCCGCCGTGAGTGCGAGCCCATCGCCCTCGCCGCCAGTCCCCGCGCCCCGCCCCGCCCCGTGGCCCATCCCCGGGCCATGCGTGCCGGCGCCACACGGCCCGGCCCCCAAACGCACCCGCCCGAGTCAATACCAATGAACCTCGCTGCCTGGCCCACGCACTCGCACTCGCGAACCTCCATGCCGCTCCTTGGAGCTCGCCCGCACCGGCCCCGCCGTGGCAAGACGGCAACGATCGTGATCGGCTCAATCGTCGGCGGCCTCCTGATCATGGGCGTGTTCTGCGGCCTCGGGATCTTCCTGATCGGCCGCGCCGGACTCGCGCTGTATGTCGACGATGCGATTCGGGAAGCCAATCAGCACCCGGTCATCACGCACCACCTCGGGAACGTCACCGCCGCATCGGTGGACATGATGGCCCAAGAAGGAATCGACAACTGGGATGTCCTCAACGTGGATCTCACTGGGTCCAAAGCGGATGGCCGCCTGATCGCCCAGTTCATCGATCAACCGGACGGAACGGCCACGCTGGGACCCGGGGCACTCGTCCTCAAAGACGGGACGCGACTGGACTTGGCGACTGGCGAGCCGACCACCGGAACCCCCTGGTACGACTGAATGTCCGGGGGGCCGGGACCTCGCCGCACCCCACCGCACCCCGAACGCCCGGGGCCGCCGGGCTCCGCACCCGACTTCAACTTCGGGCCCCAGCTCGCTCCTGAGGACACATGTTGGGACGCCTCCGCCACCGGCCATACCGGACGTCCACCGCCCGTTTCCGCCTTGCATGCCGGGAAATCGAGGGATGCGGACACGCGCCGCCCTGTACGGCGCCGCGAGAACTCGGCACAATGGTGCACCTATGAACACGCTCTCCCACCATCGGAACCTCCTCCCGACGCGCCGCGGCGCCTCGGCCGCGAAGGTGATTCTCATCATCGTCGTCATCCTCGTCGTGCTGGCCGCGGCATGCGGAGGCGGCTGCTTCTTCTTGTTCCAGAAGGGCATGTCCGAGGCGGGCAAGCAAGCGATCCCGTCCATGCAGGCCAACGCCGTGATCACCGAGAAGGTCGGCACGATCACGAGCGCGAAGTTGCAGGTCATGAAGACCGCCGAACTGGCGCAGCAGAACGGCGGCGGTACGCCCAACCTGATGGCCATCAGCATCGAAGGCGACAAGGGCTCGGCCGTCGTCAACGGCATCTTCACGCCCGGCCAGGCCAACGGCGCCATGACCATGGGCCCGGCCGTCATCATCATGAATGATGTCGCGACGGACGTCGCCACGGGCGAAGTTGCCACCATCATGCCGTGGAACACCCCCCCGGCCTTGCCGGACCCCGCCGACATTCCGGTTGAAGTGCCGGGCGACGGCGGTGAACCCGCTCCCGCCGGTGGCTGACGCCAGCCGCCCATCCGGGGAACCGACTTCGCCGCCGCCAGTCATTGATCTGGCGGCGGCGTTTTCGTCCATCGACGCCACGTGGACGCCGCACCTCGCCGCCGAGGTCAGTGGTCACCACGTGCGCCTCGCGCGCCTGGACGGCGCGTTCACGTGGCACGCCCACGAACACGAGGACGAGCTGTTCCTGGTGATCGCCGGCACGCTGCGCATCGAATTCCGCGGCGGCGATCGCATCCTCGGCCCCGGCCAACTGCTGTGCATTCCGGCCGGCGTCGAACACCGCCCGGTGGCCGACCAGGGCGAAGTCCACGTGCTGCTCTTTGAACCGGGGACGACGGTGAGCACCGGCGCGACGGATGATCCGCGCCGCGTGGACGATCCGGCGTTGATTCACCCAACGTCTGCGACCCCGCCGTCGACCCCACCGCCGGCACGAGCACCGGCACGACCACCGGCACCAACACCGGCACCGGCACCCGTACCCGCACCTGCACCCGCGGATTCGACGTCGGCGTCGGCCGGCGGACGAATGAGCGAACGCCCATCCGCGGAGGCCCGCGATGTACCGCACTGATCTGGGCGATGGGCTGACCATCGGCCAAGCCATGCCGCATGAGGCGGGTGAGATGTTCCAGGTGGTCGAGGCCGAACGGCCGCGGCTTTGCCCGTGGTTCGATTGGACCGATGCCACACGATCGATCGCCGGCGCACGGGCGTTCATCCAGGGCTCGCTCGAGCGCTTTGGCCGCGGCGAAGGCACGGACGCGACCATCCGGCTGGACGGCGCGTTCATCGGGAACTGCGGGATCTTTCCCGCCTCCCGTGCAGGCAAGCACGAGGGCTGGGAGATCGGCTACTGGCTGAGCGGCGCCCACACCGGCCGTGGATACGCCACTCGGGTCACCGCTGCCCTGGTGGACCTGAGCTTCGGCGCCCTCGACGGCCACCGGGTCATGCTCCGCATCGCCACCGAGAATCACGCGAGCCGGGCCGTGGCCCAGCGTCTCGGGTTCGTCCACGAGGGAACGCTGCGCGAGGTTTACGCCGTCTCCGCCGGACGCCAGGACCTGGAAGTCTGGGGCATGCTCAGCCGGGAGTGGCCGGGCGCCGCGGCCGCCTTGTCCGGCGCGGCGCCCTGAAGCCATCCTGGCCGGGACGTCGCGGTCCTCAACCTGTCCGGTACAGGGCGATCGCCGCGCCCGACGGGTCGCGCACCACACAGATCGTCCCGTCGCCGGAACGCATCGGACCGGCCACGATCTCCCCGCCGCGGGCGGTGCACTCGGCCACCGCCCGGTCGATGTCGACCACCACCACGTAGGGCAACCAACCGCTCGGCATGCCTTCGTTTGCCCCCCGGGCATGGCACACGCCGGCGACGGCCTCGCCGTCGGCCGACTTCATGATGTAGTCGCTGTAGCCGTCCATCGGGCAGTCTTCGGCCGTCCATCCGACCACCGCGGCGTAGAAGTCGCGGAGCCCCGAGGCGTCATCTGCCGTCAGGTCGAGCCAACCGAGGGTGCCGGGCGTGGGGCCCGAGTTGGATCCTTGAGTTGCGGCCATGAGAAACGCTCCGGGTGGGTGAGGTGGCGGGCCGGTGGACGCCGGCGAACGGTGCACGCGCGTCCGGCGACGAGTATCGTCGGCGGGGATGACGCCGTCCACGCACCATCAACGGAGCCCGGCCGTGGCCGATGTGGCCCGGGACGGCGATGCGCCTGCGGTCCCCGGCTCCATTGACCTTGACGCCCGGGACCGACCCGACGATCAACGACGACGTTTCCGAGACCGGCTCGATCCCGACGCGCTCGACGCGATCCTGGGGACGGATCTCGCGCCCGAACTCGGCACCGCGTACGGCCCCGCCTTCGACCGCGAACGGACGCGGCGACTGCGAAGTCGCGCCGCCTGGTACCACGGAACCCTGGCCGCCATCATTGCGGTGCGGTCCGTGTTCATCGCCGTGCAGTTGGTCCGGCTCGAAGACATCAACCGCTTGGCCGCGGTGACCGACCTGGCCGTGAGCTTTGCCTACGTCATCGCCCAAACGTGCCTTTTGGCCTGGGTGGTCGGCGCTCGGCCCGCCCGACCACGGCTCTTGAGCGTCGTCGGTTGGTCCATCGTCATCATGGGCACGATCGACATCGTCGGCCTGACCGTGTTGGCCGGGATGTTCAGCCCGACGGTCGTGATGCCCGAATCCTTCGGCCCATGGGGGCCATTCGTGCTCCTGGGAGTGCTGCTGGCCAGTCACCTCGGCGCGTGTTTGTTCCTCCCGTGGACACCGAAGGAAGCCCTGCGCCCGATCGTGCCGTTGATCGTCGTCTACGTCTTTGTGGTCCTGCTGTTTGCGTCCGGGCCCGCGCCGTTTCGCATCGCGGCGGCGATCGCCTCGCCGCTCACCGCGTTGCCGGGACTGGCCCTTTGTGGCTGGCGCTTGCGACGGGAGCGCGGGCGTTTTCTCTTGCGGACGCTGCAAGACGAAGTTCGGGCCACGCGCTCGGAACTCGTGAGCGCTCGGACCATCCACGAGGCAATGCTCCCTGAGCCGATCGACGACGGCCCGCTGCGCTTTCGCTACGCGTTCGAGCCGGTTGGCCACCTTGGCGGCGACTTTGTCTTTGCCCACCAGGCGCGGCCCGGCGGCCCAATCTCCGCCATCCTGATCGACGTCACGGGACACGGCATCGGCGCCGCCCTGGCCGTCAACCGGATCCACGGCGAACTCGAACGGCTCTACAACGACGATCCCGACCTCGCGCCCGGCGCGGCGATGGAGCGCCTCAACCACTACTTCGTGCTCACCCTCGCCCGGCACGCGACGTTCGCGACTGCGTTCGCCGCCCGCTTGCATCCGGCGGACGGACGACTGGAGTGGTGGAATGCCGGGCACCTCGACGGCCTGCTTGTCCGGCGGACCGGGGACCTCGAACGCCTCCGTTCCACCGGCACCCTGCTGGGGGTGCTCGGCCCCGGCGAAACGCTGCGTGGGCCGACCCGCCATGCGGCACCGGTCAAGCTCGACCGCGGCGATCGCCTCATCCTGATGACCGACGGAATCCCAGAAGCTCGCAATCGACGCGGCCGCATGCTCGAAGACGAAGGCGCTGAACGGCTGCTCGCCCGGATCACGAGCCGCCGGACCATGCCCGGGACCGGACCGGTGCACGTCCCGAATCGCTTGCTCCAAGCGGTCGAACGCTTTGCCGACCAACCGGCGGACGACGACCGCCTGGTGGTAGAATTACTTCGCGGCGGTTAAGCAACTGCTCTTTCGCCCCGCCTCCCCGTCGCCCGTGTGCGCATGTCCCCGGATTCGGTCCGCGAACGCGCAGCGACGCCCTGGCTTCACAATTCCGTTGGCCTGAACCGGCCCCGTCCGCAACACTGCAAGGACCTCCCGTTCTGGAGGACCGCGGCGTGGAGGCCGCGGGGAAGGATCCCTATGCAGACTGATTGCGATTCGGCGATCGAGGTATGCCGTGCCCGCCACCGTGACGATCACACGATCGCCGCGGCCATGGTGGAAGCCGCCCGCCTCGCTCCGTTCGACGTTGGCGAGAACGCCCGGACCTGGTTGGTTCGCGAAACATTGGAAACCCACGACGCCGTGTGCATGTCCTACGTCGGGACGGCAAGCGTTGACGTGGTCGGGGACCGCGGCATCGTGCGCGGGGTCGTGATCGACCCGAACCGCCGAGGTCGCGGCATCGGCGGCCAACTGGTCGAGACGATTGTGGGCGACGCCCGAGCCCGCGACCTGCGAGAACTCTGGCTCCTCACCATGGACGCCGGCCCGTTCTTCGCCCGGCACGGATTTGTGGGCGTCGCACGCTCGGCCGCTCCGCCGTCCGTCGGCGAAACCGAGCTCTTCCGCGCGCACTGTCCAGACACCGCGCATTGCATGGTCATGCCGCTCGGCGACGACCTCTCAACCGGCGGCTGATTCGCGGGCGTCCGGCGCCGCACCATCAGCGGGACGGACGACCGGAGGCACCGCGCCATTGGGCGCCGGAGGCTCGGCGTGCCCATTGGCGTGGGCAGCCGGCGGCTCGTAGATCGCAGCGTCCCCGGGAGCGTCGCCTTCACCGCTCGCGGCGTTCCCGACGGGAGCCGCACCGTTCGCGTTCCCGGCGTCCGGCGGGCCAGCACTCGCATCCCGGCTCGGGGTCTGGGCCGGGCTCGGGCCCGGGCTCGAATCCGCATGTCCGTTTCGCGCCACGTCCGGCGCCACCGCCGCTTCAACTCGGAGCCGGTCGATGGTGGTCGACGTGGCCGCGAGCGTGGTGAACCGGACGTCCTCGGACTCCAGGACCTCGCCGACCTCCGGAACGCGCCCAAGCCGGGCCAGCACGTAACCGGCGACCGTGTCGTATTCCTCGTCGTCGCGCAGGTCGAAGGCCATCTCTTCGTTGAGATCGTGCACGTGGTACCGGCCATCGACCTCGGCCAGGCCATCGGCGAGCAGGTCCAAACTCGGCAGATCTTCCGCGTCGGTGTCGTGCTCGTCCTGAATCTCGCCGACGATTTCTTCGAGCACGTCTTCGATCGTGACGATGCCCGCCGTACCGCCGTACTCGTCGACCACGATGGCCATATGGACTTCGCTCGACTGGAAATCCTGCAGCAACTCGGCCACCCGCTTCGATTCCGGGATGACGATCGGCTCGCGGAGGATCGGACGCAGCTTGAAGCCGGACGACGATTCGCCGAGGTACTGCACCAAGTCCTTGGCGTAGAGCACGCCCAGGATGTGGTCGAGGTTTTCGTCGTACACCGGCATCCGCGAATGCCCGTGGTCCTTGATGATCTCGCGGATCACCGACAGGTCGTCGGTGTACTCAATCCCGTCGATGTCGGTACGCGGGGTCATCACCTCGCCGACATCGGTCTGATTGAAGGTGACGATGTTCTCGAGCAGCGTGGCCTGCTGTTCGTCGAGGCCGCCCTCGCGCTGCTGCTCTTCGATCGATCGCAGCAATTCTGCCTCGGCTTCTTCTTCCAGTTCGCGGCGGTCCGCGCCAGACAGCCGGCGCACGGACTCCTGCACCACGTGTACGCCCGGCCGAAGCGGGTACACGAAGAAGCTCAGGGCGTAGATCGTCCGCAAACTGGACGCGACCAAGTTTTCGCCGCAGTAGCGGGCCATGGCCGTGGCCAGGACGACGGTGGCGAACCACAACACGAGCACGGCCACGAGGGCGGCGAGCCCAAGCGACTGCAGCGTGAGCTGGCTGCCTTCACCGAATCCCGTGAACGCCACCAGAATCACCACGAACACGCTGGTGCGCAGGGCGGTCCGGACGAGCGAAAGCGAAAGGTGGGCGGCGTCGACGTGTTCGGTGAACCACGTGGCGAGCGACTCGCGGCGAGTGCCGGCAAGCCGGGCACTGAGCGAAGATCGCGAGATCGTCTTGACCGAGAGCGCGAGCGACGCGATCCACGCGGTGGGCAGCAAGAGCGCGGCGGCGATGGCCCAGATGATCATCGGCTCGCTCCCTTGGCCGGCGCGAACCGCGGCCCGACGCCAATGGCGGTGAGCAAGCGGTCCTCTTCGGCGTGCATGCGCTCGAAGGCCGCCGGATCGCGGTCATCGTGGCCCATGCAGTGCAGCAGTCCGTGCACGGCGTAGAGCAGCACTTCGTCATCCAGGTCATGCCCGCGAGTCGCGGCCTGCCGGGCCGCCTCGTCCACGCAGCAAGCGAGATCGGCGTCGACCGGCTCCCCGGGCGAGGACGCCGGAAACGTCACGACGTCGGTGGTCGATGGATCGCCGAAATGCCGGGCGTGGAGCTCGGACATCTCAGCGTCGTCGACCAAACGAACGGTGAGCCGGGCGACGGTATGGGCGGGGGCGCACGCGGCGATGACCGACCGGAGTCGCTGGGACAGCCGATCCAGGTCGACGCGGCCGACGATGGTGGGCGCAGCGATCACGTCCAACCCGGAGGTGGACGCCGGCAACGAGGCATCGGTTGAGACGGCGGGGTCGCACGGGCGACCCGAGGCCGAAGGCGGAACCTCGTCCGAGGGCTCGCCCCGTCCATCGGCATCACCGAGGGCGGCGGGGGCGTCGCCGGGAACCAACCCGGAGCTGCACATGGGCTCGACTCACGTCCGACCACGCGTGCGACGTGACGGAATCCTTGAACGCGGACGCCGGCACCAAACCGACGCCGAACCACGGCGGGGACCCAGGTCTCCCGCCCACGTGGCCGCACTGTCCACCAACAGCATAGCCCCTGACCGAGGCCCACCGGGACTCGAAATCACCGGACGGCGCGGTGTCCCCAATGGCCCGCCAAGCAGGACCGCACAGGCCGCAGCATCGGCCCGCAGCACCGGATGATCGGACGCGCCGTTCGGACTGCCCCAGCCGCCAGCCTCGCGCGATGACGTGGTCGTGGGCGTCGATCGCGAACCGCCGCGGGACGGCAGTTCCGCCGGGCGAGGCGGCGAAGTGGACCGGCTGAACGGGCGGGGTGCCGCGGCGGGCGCCGGGGCGGGCGCGGGCGGGCGCCGTCCTCCGACGCCCACCCCGCGTGCCCCCCCCCACGCCCCCCGAAATGCGAGCCCCGACACGCGAGCCCCGACCTGCGAGCCCCGGCTGGATCGCCGATGGTACGGTGCTCCTGCGGCGGCCCCGGCCGGCGCGCGAGCCTTCCCGAGCCCGACCGCCGAGCCCGAACATGCCCCCCAGCCCCCCGTCGCCGACGCCATCCGATCCATCGCCGGGCCATCTGCATGGCCGTCCCCCGTCGTTCGCCAGCAACCCGCCAACGGTCTCGCTCAACGTCCTTAATGCGGACGTCGCCCCGGATGCCACGGCCGCTGATCCCCCACCGCCGAATGCCCCGCCGTACCCGCCCGATGGACTGCCCGCGGCGATCGATGCCGCCGCCGCCCTCTGGATCCCGCTCGCGGCGCGGGCGTGGGGCGAATACCGCGAGCGTGGCCGCGGCGTCCTGCTGCTGGAATCCGACGACCTGCTGGCGGCGGCGGCGGACGATCCGACCGTGGCCCCGCCTTGCACCTGGGTGACCGCCACGATCATCCACCGCGGCGATGATTTTCGCGGCATGCTGCAGCGCTACGATCCGCGGCGGCAGGTCATGCTCATCGTCGCCCACCGCAACGGGGCCGAAGCCCTCTTCGCCCTGGAGTGCGACGGTGCTCAGCGACCGGATCCGGAGAGCTGCTGGACCCGCGCGCACGGGCCGGCCGCATAGCTGGCCGAACTGCCCGCCGAACTGCCGGCCGAACTGCCGGCCGAACAGCCGGCCGAACAGCCGGCCGAACCCATCGGACTTCGCATGACGCTCCCCACGATCCACGCCACCACCATCTGCTCCGTCCGGACCGCCAACTCGGTCGCCATCGCCGGCGACGGCCAGGTGAGCCTGGGCGACACGATCGCCAAGGCCGACGCCTCGAAGGTGCGGCGTTTGGACGATGTTGGCCACGAACGAGCGGGCGTGCTCGTCGGCTTTGCCGGCGGCGCGGCCGATGCGTTCGCGTTGCTCGAACGCTTTGAGTCGGCCCTCGAACGCACGCCGACCAACCTGCTCCGGGCCGCGATCGAACTCACGCGTCAGTGGCGAAGCGACCGGGCCCTCCGGCGGCTCGAATCCATGTTGGTCGTGGCCGACCGCACGCAAACGCTGCTGCTTTCGGGCCAGGGAGACCTGATCGAACCGTCCGACGGGGTGTGCGCGATCGGGTCTGGCGGCTCGTATGCCCTTGCCGCCGCCCGTGCGCTCTGCACCCACACCGACCTCCCCGCCGCCGCGGTCTGCGAGGCCGCGCTCACCGTCGCCGGGGAAATCTGCGTGTACACCAATACGAATGTGACGACGATCGCACTCGATTGAGGGCGGCGAACGGCGAGCGTTCGATTCCCCGTGATCGCCGCCCGCCCCAAGGCGCCCGGTGACCGCGAACGGCAGCGGATCTCACGGCACGATTGACTCGTCCAATCGCTCGGCCAACCGGCAGACCGCTTCGTAGGCCGACGGCGCCGACGCCGCCCAGGACTCGTCACCGTGCGCGGCGATGGCTCGCGCGGTCCAGACACCGGCCGCGGCATCGCGCCGCGATTCCGACGGGGGCTGACAGGACGCCGGGCGCGCGGGCCGCGCGGCTTCCGGATCGATTGCTGACCCGGCGGCCAGGGGGGCGCCGGCCGTGGAACCCGAGCCGCCGCGCTCTCCGGCGCCGCGTGGGCCACGTGCCGGGACGGGTGAACCGTCGCCTTCACCGGAGTCTGGCGCTTCGCGGGCCACCCGGACACCGGCGGCACGTTCGGCTGCGGCGAGCCCGGCGATCCAGCCTCGGCCGGCGCGTTGGAGACGCACCGGCTTGGCGATCATGCGCGTCACCGGTGAGGGCATGTCCCATTCGACCGACGGCGCCATCCCGTGCCGCTGACGCACGTCATCCCAAAGCGCATCGAGGGTCGCGGGCGCCGATTGGATCGATGCCTTGGCGTCCGCCGGCTCCGCTCCGTCTCGCCGGAGCTGCATCGTCAGTCCGTACTCCCGGCGGAGACCTTCGAGGGCGATCAGGGCGAGTTGTGCTTCGCTCGTTTCACTCATGTCCGCAAGTTACGCGGCCTCGCCAGACCCTCAGAAAATGCATGCCCTCTCTCCGCGGACGGCGGAATCGCCTCCTGCACGAAAGCCAGCGAAGGCGTTTTCGCACTCAGGCCCTCCACTCCGCTGTTTCGCATTCGCAAAAACGCCGCATCATCAAGCTGAAGCCCGCCGGGCCCCAGTCGAGTACCGTGAACGCGCAATATTTGCCCGGCGACTGCGCGGTGTCGCAGCTTCACCCCGCATCCGCGCATACGTCCATTGCAGGCCCGCCACGCAGCGCTCCTCGCCGGCGGCCGCCCATCGACGGCGGACGCCTGTCGTCCCCCGGCCCCCCCTGTCCGCCCGCCTCCCGGAGTTGGCCCCATGCATCTCGACCGCACCCGCCGGCACACCATCGCACTGTCGTCGATCACCGTCGCCGCAACGATGGTGACGCCCGCCGCAAACTCCGCCGCCGCGGCGGCAACCTCGACCACCGCCGCCGGTCCGGCCGAACGCTTCTACACCGGCGACACCTGCTGGACACCGGAAGGTTCGCCGCCCGGACTCAGTGGCCGCGCCGCGATTCACTACAGCCCCGGCGACCCGGCCCTTGCCCCGGGCCCCGGCGACCGCCTGGTGTTCGGCGCCGACGGTTTCCCGCCGAACGGGACCGTGATGTTCAATGCGTACTGCGACGACTTCTCGCGCCCCGGCAACTGCGGGGCCGGCCCCACGACGTTCGGCGTGGCCGCGTGCGACCCGCTCGTCGTCCACGGTGCATTCGACGTCCGCCGCGGCTCGTGGTTCTTCGACCTCGACGGGACCTGGTGCGGCCCGAGCTGCTCCCTCGGCGACCCCGTCTGCACGGACGCCTGCGACACCGCGCTGCCGATCGACATGACCCTCGGTTCCCTCGATGCGGCGTCGATGTCCGGCGATGCGTCGGTCGATGTGCTCTTGTCATCGGCCGGCGGCGGCATCACCCTCGGCGCGACGCGTTCCGCCCACCTCAGCGGGACGCGCGGGACGATCGCGTTCTTTGGCCCCGGTATCGTCAACCTCGGCGCCGTTGCCACCGGCAGCGCGCCCGCGGCGATCGGCGGCGTCGACCTGCGATCGGGCATCGATGCGACGACGACGTCGGCGGCGGTCGGCACCCTGGGGTCCGGGCAACTTCGGGTCCGAAGCTCGGTCTTGCGTGGACTGGGGTCCGCCGTCCTGACCGGCGGTGATGGCGACGGCACCTCGTGCCAGATCACGGTTGACGATGGCGGGGCGATGCTGGACTTCGCGGGCGTGGTGCTCGGCGGCGGCGCCGGCGCGTTCACCGAGCTTCTGGTCGATGAGCGGTCGCGCGTCGGAATCACTGGCTCGCCCGGGTTGGAACTTTCGGCCGGAGCAACGGTCATCACGAGCGCATTCTCCGGGACACCCGCCGCCGATCCATCTCCCGGCACGGTGTCGGCCAGTCACATTGCCTGGCGGGTGGGCGCGGCCGACGATCCCAATCCACTCGTCGCGGCCAGCGGCTTGGCCGACCTGACCGGTACCGTGCTCGACGTTTCCCTCGAGACGCCGCTCGCCGCCGGCGACGAACGCGTCCTGGTCCTCGCCGGCTCCGTCAGCGGATCGCCCGCTTCGGCGACGCTTCAGGCCGCGGCCGGCTCCGACGTGCCGTACCTCGTCTTTGCCCCCGATGCCCTGCGGGTCGCCGCCCACCGATTGGGCGACGCTGACCTGAACGGCACGGTCGGCTTCACCGACATCCTGCAGGTCATCAGCCAGTTCGGCCCCTGCATCGGCTGCCCGGAGGACCAGGATCTGGACGGCCAAGTGGCTTTCAGCGACATCCTGTTCGTCCTCTCCGAGTTCGATTGAGGCCGACTTCCGCCCCGGCGACCCGGCTCGCCTCCAGGCTCAGGAGCGGCGAATGCGTGGGAATCCCGGACCGTTCGTCGCAATTGACGCCAAAGCTGGTCCGAAACCGCCGGTCAGTCAGAACGCTCGTTTCGCTATCGTTTGACTCCCGTGGCCCGACCGCTCGCAGTGGGCGTGGGGCCACTTCTCCCAAATTCACCCGTGCAGAGGGATATACGCGTGGAACTCATCAAGACTCTCGTCAGCCAGCTCGGCGTCAATGAAGATCAGGCCAGCGGCGGCGCCGGCCTCGTGCTCGGCCTCGTCAAGGACAAGCTCGACGGCACCCAGTTCGGCCAGATTGCCAACGTGATCCCCGAGGCGGAACAGCTCATCGACAAGGCCCCCTCGGGCGGCGCGATGGGCGCGATCGGCGGCCTCATCGGCAAGCTCGGCGGCGACAAGGCTGAAGGCCTCGGCGACCTCGCCGAACTCGCTGGCGGATTCAGCAAGCTCGACCTGGACAGCGACATGATCGGCAAGTTCGGCTCGACGATCATCGGCTTCCTGGAGGACAAGGGCGCCGGCGATGTCCTCGGCCTCGTGAAGGGCTTCCTCAAGTAAGCCGGTTCGTTGGCGCGGCCAGCCGCGCCAACCGTGAACCATCGCGCGGGCGGTGAACCTCAACGGGTTCGCCGCCCGCGCTGTCGTTCATGCGTCGCGCATCATGCGGTCGTACAGCGACAGGTACGCCCGCAATTGCCGGCGCCACGCGTAGTCGGTGGCCATGCCGCGGGCGACCAAGCCACTCCATCGCCCCGGCTCGCTCCACGCGGCCATCGTTTCGCCGAGCGCCCAGCGCACGCCGGCTTCGTCGGGATGCTCAAAGACGATGCCGGTGCCGGAGTCGTCGGCCACGGTCGCGCCCCGGCGCAGCGGTGCGACGGTGTCGGCCAAGCCGCCGGTGCGATGCACCACCGGCACCGTGCCGTAGCGCATCGAGTAGAGCTGGTTCAGACCGCACGGTTCGAAACGCGAGGGCATGAGGAACGCGTCCGCCCCGGCTTCGATTCGGTGGGCCAGCGCGTCGTTGTACCCACACCAGAAGCTCACCCGTTCCGGGTGCCGGTCGGCCATGTCGCGAAGCTGGGCCTCGAGGCCTTCTTCGCCGGAGCCCAGAATCACCACCCGAAGGTCATCGCTGGCCAGCCGTTCTTCGAGCGGGCCGATGATCGTGTCGATGCCTTTTTGCCACGTCAACCGGGCGATCAGCCCGAGCACCGGGCCGG
This sequence comes from Phycisphaerales bacterium, assembly GCA_045106735.1. Taxonomy (GTDB): domain Bacteria; phylum Planctomycetota; class Phycisphaerae; order Phycisphaerales; family SM1A02; genus JBGCEZ01. Next base: position 53,624 of record JBGCEZ010000005.1, read on the forward strand.
CCGGATCCGCCATCAACCCAAGCTCCGCCAGCAACTGGTCGCGGCAGATTCGCTTGCCGGACATGTCCGCCGCGCTGTACCGCGCCGGCAAATGTTCGTCGGTCGATGGGTCCCACACGGTTCCGTCGACGCCATTGATGATGCCCACGAGCTCGCCGGAACGGGTCTGCAGCAACTCGCTGAGGCCCATGCCGCCGCTCGGCTCCAGGATCTCGCGGGCGTAGGTCTCGCTCACCGTCATCAGGTGATCGGCGTGCAAGATGCCCGTCTCCAGGAACCCGATGCGTCCCTCGAACAGATGCTCCTGATGCAGCTTCCAGACCCAGTCGCCGAGGGACAGATCATTCACTGCGTCGGCGTGAAACTCGCCCTGGTACGCAATGTTGTGCAGCCCCAGGAGCGTCTTGGTTTCGGCGAACCGCTCATCCCAGGCGTACACGCTCCGCAGGTACAAAGGCACGAGCGCGGTATGCCAATCGTTGCAGTGGACGATGTCCGGACTGAATCCCATCCGCTGGCAACTCTCGATCACGGCCCGGGCAAAGAACGCCCAGCGCACGTGTTCGTCGTCGTCCAAGGTGTAGGGACCACCGCGGTGGTAGAGCTCGGGGCAATCGATCAGGTGAATCGGATGCATCGTGCCGGGCACGGCCATCGTCCGCAGCGTGAACCGCAGCTCGCGCCGGCCCATCCGAATCGGGACGTCCACGGCAAAATCGCAGACCGTCGGCTCGGCCCCACGCGTATCCAATGTGTCGTAGCAGGGAATGAAGATGCGCTGGTCGGCTTCCACCGTGGCCAGGGCGCGGGTCAGGCCCGCGGCCACATCGGCCAGGCCACCGGTCTTGACGAGCGGGGCGAACTCGGCCGCACAGAAGGCGATGCGCAGCATGGCGCTAAATCACCGTGCCGGCGGGCACCGTGGTGCCGCGGGGAATCACGACGATGCCGTCGCGGATCACGTGCGTGGGAGCGTCCTCGTCGTCCACACCGCGTTCGTTGGTGATGCGGCAGTCTGGCCCGATGCGGACGTCGAAGTCCACGATCGCGTTGCGAATCAGCGTGCGCGGACCGATCCCCAGCGGAACCGTGGAGTCCACATCTCGTTCGCCGTCCACGTAGGTCGCCCCCATGAAGACCGTGCGATCGACGACCGCCTCGGGGGCGACGACCGCCCGGACGCCCATGATCGAATCAGCGATGCGCTCCCCGCTGACGACCGATCCGTCGCAGAGAATCGACCGCTCCACGCGGCAGTCGCGCACGCGGCAACCGGGGAGAAAGCGCGGCCGCGTGTAGATCGGCCGGTCCGGGTCGTACAGATTGAGCTCCGGCGTCGGGGCGGTGAGCTCGATGTTCGCTTCGTGGAAGCTGCGAATCGTGCCGATGTCGCGCCAGTAACCAGGCTCGACGAATGCGTGCACGCGCTTGCGGGTGATCGCCTCGGGAATGATCTCCCGGCCAAAGTCCACGCGCTCGTTGCCCGACAGGAGTTCCTTGAGCACGCCGGTGCGGAACGTGTAGATGCCCATGCTGGCCAGCACCATGCCCGGCTCGCAGTTGAGCCCGAGCCGTTCAATCGTCGCAGCGTCGAGCTGGAAGCGGGCGATGACCGCCGGGTCCTTGGGCTTTTCGACGAATTCGACGATCTGACCGTCGCCGGCAATGGCCATGATGCCGAGCTCAGGCGCCTCGCTCACCGGGACTGGCTTGACCGCGACGGTGAGATCCGCCTCGGCGTCCCGGTGCTGTTGCACAAAGCCGCGGAGGTCCATCAGGTAGAGCTGGTCGCCAGAGAGGATCAAGACCTCGGTCGGATCGGACTCGATCAGGCGTTCAATGTTCTGGCGAATCGCGTCGGCGGTGCCCTGGTACCAACGTTCGTCGTCCAGCCGCTGCTCGGCCGCCAGGATGTTGACGTAGCCCTGGCTGAACGAATCAAAGCGATACGCCTGGGAGATATGCCGGTGCAGCGACGCACTGAGGTACTGCGTGAGCACGTAGATCTTGTCGATGCCCGCGTGCAGCGAATTGCTGATCGGAATGTCGATGAGCCGGAACTTGCCGCCGACGGGCACGGCGGGCTTGGCCCGGCCGGCGGTCAGCGGCCAGAGCCGGGTGCCGCGGCCGCCGCCGAGAATCGCACTGACGACTCGCTTCATGACCCGGCTCCGATGCGGTGTGGCTGGGCCGCGGCCACGCTTGGCTCGGCCCGGCCGACCAATCGGCCGCGGCGGAGGGCGTCGCCCAGGACGCGGGAGTCCTGGGAGGCGCGGGAGACGCGGGAGTCGCAGGAGTCGCAGAGGGCCACGGCCCCCTCGGAGAACGTTCGCGGGTTCACGGCGGACCGATGCACGGGCGGGAGCCTTCCGGATGGGGTCGAATACCGGCCAGACGCGCCGGGAAGTCGGAGTATATCGGTCCTTGGGCCCGGCCCTGGCCGCAATCAGCGCGGCGAAAAACCGAACCATGGGCAGGTGCGGACGCGGCGCACGCCCCTCGCGAACGAGACCGGGCCAGACTGCCGGGCTCGTGGCCGGGCAACAGTCGGGCTCGCGGCCGGGCCACGGTCGGGCTCGCGCTCATGCCGCGGCCACGCCCGCGGTGGAACGCCCGCCCGTTGGTAGACTTCGAAACCATGGCTTCCGGTGATTCGGAGCCCATTCGCCGCCCCCTCCTCCCCGCCGCGGCCTCCACCCAGTTGGACCCCTCGATGGTCAGCTCGCCCGCTCCCAATCGAATCGAACTGCCGCCGCTCGACGGGCTTGGCGATCCGGTGAGCCGCCGCCTCATGCAGGCGGTCCAGCCGCGCATCGAGCGAATGATCGGCATCGACGGGCTGAATGCTTTCCACGACGCCATCGTCGCCCGCGGACCGTCGGAAGATGTCAACGGCACGATCTTGGACTGCCTCGAGACGCGGCTGGAAGTCGACCCCGACGAAATGGAGCGCATCCCGCGCGAGGGACCGCTGGTGGTGGTGGCCAATCACCCCTTCGGCGGCATCGAGGGCGTGGCCCTGGCCCACCTGTTGCACCAGGTCCGGCCCGACTCGCAGCTGATGGCCAACTACATGCTCTCGCGGATCCCGGTCCTGCGGGACGCATTCTTCTTCGTCGACCCCTTCGGCGGCCCGGAGGCGGCACGCAAGAATCTGGCCACCGTGCGAAAGGTCATGGACCACGTCTCGGCCGGCAACTGCCTCGGCGTTTTTCCGGCCGGGGAAGTTTCGCACGCCACGCTGAAGGATCGGCGGATCGTCGATCCGCCGTGGTCGGACACCGTGTCGCGGATCGTCCGGCGGACCGGCGCAACCGTCGTTCCGATCTACTTTGACGGCCGAAACTCGCTCGCCTTTCAGTTGCTCGGGTTCGTGCATCCTCGGCTTCGGACGTTGATGCTGGGCCGCGAACTGCTCGGTCGGGCCGGCTCCACGATTCGCGCCGTCGTTGGGTCGCCGATCGCCCCGGACCGCCTGCGCCGCTGCGCGACCGACGGCGAACGCACCGAGTACATGCGGGCCCGCACGTACATGCTCCGCGGGCGCATCCGCCAGCGCGACGAAGCGGCTGAGGCCGCCAACCAAGGGCAGCCCGCCCTGCCCCCGGTCATCGACCCCATCGATCCGCAGGTCGTCCGCGACGAGATCGACGCGATTCCCGCGTCGGAAACGCTGGCTGGCCACGGCTCGCTCCGCGTGATCGCCGCCCGGCCCCACCAGATCCCGGAGACGATCCGAGAGATCGGGCGCCTCCGCGAGATCACGTTCCGGCAGATCGAAGAAGGCACCGGCACCCCGTGCGACGTGGATCGCTTCGATGCGGCGTACGTGCAACTCATCCTCTGGGACGACGCCGCCGGCAAGATCGTCGGGGGCTACCGCATTGGGGCGACCGACGAGATCATTCCCGCCTCCGGCCTCGAGGGGCTCTACACGCGCACGCTCTTCAGCTACCGCGAGCGACTGATCGACGAATTGGGCCCCGCCCTTGAGCTTGGCCGCAGCTTCGTCGTGCCCGAGTACCAGCGCACGTACGCCCCATTGATGCTGCTTTGGAAGGCCATCGGCGCGTATGTCTGCCGGCAGCCGCGGTACCGCATGCTGTTTGGCCCGGTCAGCATTTCCAACGCGTACCACTCGATGAGCCGCGAACTGCTGGTGCGTTTCCTGCAATCCACACGCTTCCTGGAGCCGCTCGGCCGGCTGATCACCCCGCGCCGGCGCGTCCGCATCCAGATGCCGGCGGCCGAGCTCCGCGAGACCGGGGCCGTCGCCCAGGACTTGGAAGACGTGGAAGCCATCGTCAAGGACATCGAAGCCGGACGCCGCAGCGTGCCAATCCTGCTCCGCCAGTACCTCAAGCTCAACGGCAAGCTGCTGGCGTTCAACGTGGACCCTGACTTCGGCGATGTGGTCGACGGGCTGATGCTCATCGACCTGTGCCAAGTCGACAGCCGCGTGCTGCAGCACTACATGGGCAAGAAGCCGTACGCCGCGTTCATGGCGGCGCAAGGGGAAGCGGGCCGCGCCGCGGCGGCCGATGTTGCGAACAAGACGGCCCGAACCACGCACGACGCACCCGCCTGATCCACGTTCTCGCGGAACGCCGAGACGGCGATCAACCGCGACAGGTCTCCACCGGCGACGCCGTGCGGGGGCAGCCCTCAGCGGCCCCCGCCGCCAGCCCTCGCCCCGGCACCCACACGCGCTGCTCAGTCCCCCACGCGATCCGGCGCGGCCCGGCGCAGGTGCCGCCAGACCAACGCGATCAACTGTCCGTGACCGGTCGGCTTCACTCCGGCGTCGCGGTTCGCCGCCCCGATGCGGAACAGGATCGCCCATTGGGCGTACAGGGTGCGGTACGCCGCCCAAAGGCCGCGGCCTGGGTCGTACAGGCTTGTCGCCTCACTCGTCACACCGTTGAGTTCGATGATGCCGAAGTCTTCGCCGGCCTTGAATCGTTCTTCGTCGCGGTACCGCACGTCGAAACGCCCGAAGTCGAAGCCGCCCTCGAAGTTCTTGGCGATCTCGTCCATGCGGGCCGCAAGCTGCGGCGTGGCCAAGAACATGCCATCGACAAACATCGTCCCCTGCGTGTGATTGCCCGCTTCGGCCAGCCGGATTGACTCGCCGGCGGGGATGACTTCGGCCTCGCGCGACTCGTGCCGTCGCAGGAACGTCGACGCCTGCATGGCGTAGCGCGGGTGCTGCCAGATGAGTTCCTTGAGCGTGCGCTTGCCGTCGCCGACGACGGTGGGGAACACCTTGTGGGTGATCGAGAAGATCCGCCCCGCGTCCGCCCCCGGCTCGCGCACGTAGAAGACGCCCGCCTCGTGCGGACCGGCGTGGTAGGCCTGCACCACCATGGGCTCATCGCTCTCGGCCAAGGCCCGCCGCGCCTCGCCCGCATCACTGGCCAAGCGCACGCCCACCCCGCGCTCGCCGACTTCCGGCTTGATGATGATCGGCCAATCGAGCTGGAGGGCGGCGCGGGCGGACTCGAACGCCGCCATCCGGCCGTCCACACCGGCCACGTCGATGCGCTGCCCGGCCAGCGTGTACGGCGAACGCATGCGCTCCAGAATCTCGCTCTTGACTTCACCGACGAAACCGCCGTGCGGAATGCCGGGATTCGCAGCGGTCACGACGTTGAAGCCGCGGTGGCGAATGCTCAGCCACACGATCCACGGCACAACCGGCACGTAGAAAATCCACGCCGGCCAGAACTCCCAGCGCCAGAAGCGGCTGACGAGCGCCCGAAGCCGGCGCCGGCCCTGGCGGGTCAGGCTCATCTCCACCACCCGGATCGTCATGAACAGCAGAACGACCGCAGCGGCCAAGGCGAGCCACGATTCGCCGAAGATGCGTTCGAGCGGGCCAACGACATGATGCCCGAAGGCGACGACCAGCAGCACGATGAACGGCGTCCAAAGCAGCGCGGCCACCGCAAACCAGGCGAAGAATCGCAGGTGATTTCGGCCGAGCATGCCGGCGGCGACATACAAAGGCAGCCGCGTCCCCGGGACGAACCGGCTGGTGATGATGGCCCGCCCGGCGTGGTCGTCGATCCAGCCGCCGACCTGCTCGAGCTTCTTCACCGGCAGCTTGCGCTGCAGCCACTTCCACTTGAGCGCCCGGCGTCCGCCGAGTCGGCCGACGAGCCACAGGCCGACGTCGCCCAGAAAAATGCCAAGCGTGCAACCGAGCAGGGCGACGGGAATGCTGATGTCCCCCCGCCGGGCAAGCAAGCCCGAGGCGATGCAGGTGAGATCTTCGGACACGAATGTCGCCGCGGCGACGATGCCCGACTGCACCCACGGATTCATGCCGCGGGAAACGCGGATTTCGACGGGGAGTGCATCGCCGCCGTCGCCGCCCGCTCCGCTGCCGCTGCCATCGCCATCGCCATCGCCGCGATCGTCTGTCGCGACCGATCCGTCGAGGCCGACATGCCCGGCCCATCCCGAGTCGGCGCGCCGGTCGCCAACCGGCTCGCCCGCCTCCACGCGCTGCACAAAGTCCGCGATGGCCGCGGCCACCGCCGGGCCGCGAGACTCCGTGAACACATCAAAATGGTTGCCGTCGGACATGACGAGCTCGGCCGTGGGCGCGAGCCGGTAGTGCTCCCGCGCTGTCCACGGCGGCACAAGAAAGTCGTCGGCCCCGTGCACCACCAGGACCGGTGCATCCATCGTCTCGATCACGCCACGCAGTGGACGCTGGTCGGAATCCATGAAATTGCGGATGAACGCTCTTCGGCCGCGCCGATCACCGAGCAGGCCAAAGTGCGGCACCAGATCGGGCAACCCGACCACAAGCCCCCAGCCGATTCGGTACGTCAGATGCTCAAACGCGTAGTCGCCGCTGCCTTCGCCTTCTTGGATCCCCGTCGCCGCCAGCATGGTGAGCGAGGCCACGCGTTCTGGCGACTGCCGCACGAATTGCAGCCCAACCGCCCCGCCCATCGAGAAGCCGACAAGGTGCACGCGGCGGTTCGGGAATCGCTCGTCCAAGTAGCGGGCGAGGTAGTCAGCGTGCGTGCCCGGTGCGTAGTCCGGCACCCGCCGCGTCGACTCACCAAATCCCGGCAGGTCGACGGCCACGGTCGTGAAGTCCTCGGCCAGAATCGGCTGCACGATCCGGAAGTCGCCCCGCGAGCCCGGACTGCCATGCAACAGGACGACGAGCGGGCGGTCTGCGGCGTTGCGCTCGACATCGCCGTCGACATCGCCCCCGCTGACATCGCCGCCGAGCGTTCTGGCCGCGATCGAGACCGGCGCGCCACCGGACTCCTGATCCGCCCCCGACAATCGCGGCACGTCCACCCGGTGCACGCCCTCGGCCGCGGCCAACGGCAACGGATCGCTGCCGCGCCGGAGCATGAGCCACGCGTGCGAGAGCAGGAGCAGGCCGGCGTAGACCAAGAGTCCGCGGCGCAGCCACGATCGACGGCGGCGAGGCAACGGCCTCACCCCGTTGCCGGGCGACGTGGACTGGGAACGTGCATCAGCCGACGGTCAGCTCCCGCAGCGGAAGGGTCGCGGTGATTGGAGGAGCATCGGTGACGTGCGGAATGCCGGGGCGGTAGACCATCTTGACGCGGCGATCGCCCACCGTGACCTCGGTCAGGCTGACGGTGATCGCACTCGAGCGATCGAGCGAAATGCTGACATCCGGCGCATCGGGATCGAACTGGCGGTGCAGCTCGTCCTGGGCGGCGATGGCCTGATCCGCCGAACCGGCGGTTGCGTGACCAACCGAACCGGCCGAAGCGTCCAAGTTCTCGCCGGCCAATGGGTCCAGGAGCTGGCCAGGGAAACGGCCAGAAAGACGGCCGGAGAGACTCCCAAACAGACGGTCGAACGTCGCCCGTCGCGGGCCTTCGACCACGTGGTCTCCGAGCCCCGAGCTTGTGGCGAAGAAGACGCCATCGTGCGGACCGCGCTCAACGACGGTGATCGCCTGACCGTCGGACCGCACCACGGCACGCTCGAATCCGTCGACCAAGACGAGCCGGAACGGCCGCTGGTGGCCGGGATCCATGGCGACGACGTCGACCACCGCTTGGTCGACCCGATCCCAACGGAGCAGCCGTGGAATGATCGCGCCGCGTGTGTGCGTCCCGGGCACCGGCGGGGCATCCGCCGCCGGCAGATTCAGATTCAGCAGGTTCAAGGCCAAGCCCGCGTCGTTGACGCCGACCCAGGTGCCGTGGGCGTCGCCGTCCACCGGATAGAGGCCGGTCCGAGTCCCGCAGTCAAAGCGCTCAGGCGGCGCCGCTTCAGCGCGGGTGCGTTGCTCGTCTCGGCTCGACACCAAGCGAAAAGGCACCGGATCGCCGGCCCGCCGCCCGATCTCCGGGACAAGTGGCACGATGGTCACCGTGCACATGCGCGGGCTCCGTCGTGGGCGATGGTGGATGGCGCTCGGCCAAACGCGGCCGGTACGTCCAGGCCAAGCGAGCGGGCCATCCCGCCGATCATGGCCTGGTGGTGGATCGTGTGGCTGATGACGAAGGCGATCTCGCGGCCGAACGTCGAGCGGAGCGGAATCCGCTGCCCGTCGCCGGACACCATGACCGACACATCGACGGAGCGATCGAGGTCGTGGTCGCCGCACGCCTCCAAACCTCGGCAAAGCTCGCCGATGAGGACACGGGCCGCGCCGGGATCGGATTCGATGGACGTCCCGCGTTGGCGGGTGTCGTAGTCGAGCCCGAGTCCGGTGTCGGTGTCGGTGCCGGTGTCGGTGTCGGTGTCGGTGTCCGCCTCAGCCTCGGACCCGCCGCCAGACTCCGCGGCGGCGTCCACCAGGGCCCACACGTGGTCGAGGCAATGCCGCACGTGCCGGCCAACGGATCCGCCGAACACGCCATCCAGCGGCCGGGCGTACGCCTCGGCCGGAATCTCGCCAATCAGTTCGTCCAACCCGCGGAGGCACGCCACCAACTGGGCCGTCGCGACGGCGGCCGAACGGCCGGTGCCTGCGGCCCCTTGGTCCGCCGGGCTGGTCGACGACGGCGAGGAGGACATGGGCGGCTCCGAGGGCGACGGACAGAGAGTGAGCGAACACGGCGATCGATGGAAAGCATGCCGTGTGCATGCACGCCCAAGGGCCCAGATCTGGCCACTTTGCCGAGAACGCCGATGATATCCACCGGCTCCCCTGGCGCCGGACCGGGAGGTCAGCCGGGCGCCGTGATCTCCACCGGCCCGAGCCGATCGCGAATGGTCGCCCCCGGTGCGATCGTCTGGTGCACGGGGCACTTCCGGGCCATCGACTGCATCCGGTCGAGCTGTTCCGAGTCCAGCGCGTCGCCGTCGATCTGAAGCGTCATGTCGATGTCCACGATCCAGCCCGTGGTCGAGGCACCGGGCCGCTCGCCGGCCGCCCGTTCGTCCGGCGTCGCCCGCCGCCGCTCCATGGCCAGGCCCACGCGAATGCCGTCGACCGGCCACTGCTTGCGATCCGCGTACATCAACACGGTCATGGCGGTGCACGAGCCGAGCGAGGCAAGCATCATGTCGACCGGAGAGATGGCCGAACCCGCCCCGCCATCGGACGCCTTGGCGTCGCTGACGAACGGTTGGCCGCGGGCGTATCCGCCGACGGCATAGGGGCTGGCGGGGTCGACGGCGGGGGCGGAGGCGGGGATCGCGACGGGGGCGGAGGCGGGGGCGACCGGATGGTTCTGGGCGGGGCGATCGCCGATACCAGCGGCTGCGTTTCGGTGGGCGACCACGGTCACCTCGGGGGAGCGGAAGGGCGGATCGGCGGTCACGGACAGGCTCCTGTTGCGGCAGACGGGGTGGCGAGGACGAGCGATGATGCCGCCCAACGAGGTTCACGGGCAGAATCGGGCCGAAGCGGGGTTGATCCGGGCCGATGCGGGCCGATGCGGGCCGATAGGGGTTGATCCCGGCCGATCAGGGCGAATTCTCGAGCGGAACCGCCGGCGACGACCCAGTCCCGGGAATAATGGGATTCTGCGTCGCGTTCATTCCGCGATCCCTATTCCGGCCTGGAGCCCCCGCCATGTTGAGCCGCACCGCCCTCATCGTCACCGCCGGAGTCGCCATCGGCGCCGCGGTGGGCTGGTCCAAGATCATGTGCCCCGGTGGTGAATGCATGATCACAGGCTCGTGGTTCGGCGGCGGCACCATCGGCGGCTTGCTGAGCTTTGCCCTCGCGGGGTTCGCGGTGCCGGTCAAGGCTCCCGCGGTCGCGGACCAAGTCGCCGACGGCAGCGACGATACGCCAGAAGCGTGAACCCAGCGCCCGACGCCGAGCATCCAAGGCCGGCGTCCGATGCATCGCTTTCCGCCGATGACGCCGCGCTCTCCGCGCGGCTGCTGTCGCACGTTGAGATGCTGGCCGGCACGATTGGCCCTCGCCATTTCGGACGGCCGGGCTCGATCGAGACGACGCTGGCGTGGCTCCGCGACCAGATCTCGGCGTGCGGCGTCACCGCAACCGAACAGACCTACATCGCCCGCGGCCATCACGCGACCAACCTGATCGTGGACATCCCCGGACGAACCGACAAGTGGCTCGTCATCGGGGCCCACTACGACACGGTGCCATCGACGCCCGGGGCCGACGACAACGCGTCGGCCGTCGCCATCCTCCTGGAAACGCTGCGCCTGACGGCTGAATGGCAACCGCGCATTGGACTTCGGTTCTGCGCCTACGCCTGCGAGGAGCCGCCGTTCTTCGGCACGAAGTCAATGGGTTCGTTCCAGCATGCCGCCGCGTGCCGCGCCGCCGGCGACCGGCTGGTCGGCATGGTGTGCCTTGAAATGCTCGGGTTCTTTGAACCGGACGCAAAGCCGAAGTGGCCGAACGAGATCCCGCGATTCGCTCGGCCGCTCCTGCCCAAGCGTTCAGACTTCATCGCCGCGGTGGGCGACCTGCGATCGTTCCGCTTTGTCAGGCGATTCGCCGCGGGCTTTCGCGCCGCGTCACAGCTGTCGCTGCTGCCCATGAATCTGCCGCGCCGGGTCCGGGCGATCGAACTGTCAGACAATCGTTCGTACTGGGACCACGGTTACCGGGCGCTGATGCTGACGGACACGAGCTTCCTCCGCAATCCGCACTACCACCAGCCGACCGACACGCCCGAAACACTTGACCCGGACCGAATGGCCCTCGTGGTCCGCGGCGTAGTCGGCGGGGCCCGGCGAATCTGCAAGGCCTGAAGGAACGACAGCTCGGACCGGCGATTCGCGCCGATACGGTGCGGCGCGATGCGGTGCGGCGCGATGCGATGCGATGCGGCGCGATTCGAAGACACGTGGCAATTCAACCGCCGCCGGCACGTCCGCCGAGGCGTTCACTGGCGACGGCGCGATCTGATTCGTCGCCGACATCGGCACGGTCCGTATCCGTATCCGTATCCGTATCCGCATCCGCATCCGGCCCCGGCCCCGCATCGGCATCGGCATCGGCATCGGCATCGGCATCGGCATCCGGCACCATGACCGGCTCCACCTCGTCGAGTGCCACACCGTCGTCGGACAATTGCTCAAGCAGCACGGCGAGGCCGAAGTCCAGCACCTCATCGCGCCCGTCGCGAAGCCCTTCGGCGGTGACCGATACGGCCATGTCCGGCGCGATCCCGTCCACGTGGTGGCGTGATCCGTCGTGCTTGACGACGCGCATGCCGGTCCATGAAACGTAGGCCCCGCCCGGCAGGATGACGTTCGTCACGTTCCCGTTGGCCCCAGCGGTTGGCTCGCCAACGATCGTCCCCAGGTCGTAGGCCTCGACGATGCCCATGATCGACTCGGCGTAGCTGATCGAACCGCCGCCTTGCAACCACACCACGCGGCCTGGGATGCGCGGTTCCGCCGGCGGCATGACCCAGCGGCTGGTTGCGTACTCGACGTGCTGCCGATCGGGCAGGCGAAAAAGTGGCACGGACCACGTGGCGGAATGGAACGTCGTGTCGGTCAAGTGTCCGAGGAGCCACGGCCCCACCCCCGGATACCCGCGCATGTCGAGCACCACTCCCTTGGCCGCGGCCAACTGCGGCAAGGCCGCGCGGAGCGGCTCTTCTTCCACGACGTCCAAATTCACGTACATGATGCCGGGCTGAAGTTCCGCAATCGGCTCGGGCCGGACGATCAGCGGCGCGCTCGCCACTTGCGGCGACACGCACGTCACCGTCAGGAACCGCGAAGCCTTCCCGGGTTGCCGGACTTCAAGCTGAACATCCTCCTGCGTTGGCAGATTCATCAGCATCGATCGCGAACGGGCCCTCACCCATTGTGGCGAACCCGAAACGATCGAGAACTGCTCCTCGCACCACGCGGCAATGGATCGGCCATCGATGGCCAAGAGTTCGTCGCCTGGCTGCAGCCCCGCGGCGGCATCGGCGGAATGGGCGACGCTGCACAGCACGCCGGCTGGCGTCCACTGCCAATTCGATTGCAACATCCATCGACCGAAGAGGCTCGGGTGCCCGACGGTCACGTGGCCATCCTGCAGCTTTGCCGTCATGCGCTGCAAATGCGTTGCCCACGCACGGGCTTCGGTGGTCTCCGCCGCCAGCTTCAGGCCCGGCCGCAGTTCCGCCTCCCAGTCCGCGTCGATGTCGCGGAAGTACGGGAAGAAGTGCTGCATCACATTCCACAGCCGAATGACGCCGGCCAGCCGAATGGTCCGGTCGGTCGGCCGAGCGCCGCGCTGATCGGCGGACACGATCCCGGCCGCCGGATCGAGCGTCGAAGCCGCCGGAATCGTCGAGCCGGCCACCACCGGAAGGTGGACGACGGTGCGAAGGTGGAGGTTCGGGACGAGCTCAATGTCCACGGCGTGGCCGACGGGAATCCAGGTATCGACCGCCATGCGATTGGGGTTGGGAGGATCGGGGGTGTCACGATCAAAGCGGCGAAGCTGCGAGCTGTACGGCCCGGGCGCCCGATCCGGCGACGCGAACCCTCGGTGTTCACGGAGGACCGAAACTGGCGGCGCCGGGTCGATTGCAGCGGCCGCCCCGGGCCCATCGATCGCCCGTCCGGCCCAGAACGTCAGCCCCGGAGCACGCGGATCAAAGATCGACTCCAGCCGCTCGATCAACGCTGCGTCATCGACTGCGGCTTCGGCGTAGGGAATCGCATTGAGCAGCACCGTATCCCAGTCGACATCGCGCGCCCCGTCGGCCGGATGGAAGTTGCGAACGATGCCGATGGCCCGGGCGAACGCCGCGAGATTGCGTTCGCCGCGCTCACTCAGCGGCGCGGCGAGTTGCGGTTGTCGGCCAGAGAAGCGAATGGTCGGCGCGGGCGGACGCGGCGTGAGATCTGCATCCGCGTTGGGCCCAACGATCGGGCCGAGGTCCACCACCCGCAGGTCATCCAGAACCGCGACCGCCCCCCGAACCGCCACGCCCAAAGTGATCCGCTCGGCGTCGGCCGGCACATCGAATGACAAGTCGACGAGGCTCCAGTCTTCCGCGTTCACGCGGTCAAGTCCCGCGTTGCCGCCGTCGCCCCGTGGCCCTCCCGGCACAATTTCCTGCCGTTCGGCCGCGACCGGCGCTCCTCCAACGTTGTCAACGCGGATCCACACGCCAGATGAAGCCTCGTCGGCGGGCACCGTTTCGCCGCGCCACGCGACCATGCCGGCCACGATGCGCACGCGCCGCCCGCGGAGACCTTCGATGCCCGTCGACGTAAAGATCTCGGCGAGGACGTTCGATGCCATCGATGTCCCGTCGATCCGCAATGCTCGATCGCCGTCCAGAACTGGAGCGTCCACCGTCCGAACCAGCAATCCGCGCCGCGCGTGGATCGGCGGCACAACCCAGCCGCGCGGGATCCGGCCGACGGGGGCGGACTCGAAGGACGGCGCCGCGAACAATCCCTCAACCGGAACCGGCTCGTCCGCGGCGACCGTTGCGTGCGACGCCGCCACCCCCGGCGCTTCGGCCGTATGCACCGACGCCACGACCACCGCCGTCGCCGCCGGAATCCCCATGGTGCGCCAGCCGGCTCGCGCGATGGCGCGGCCCCGGCTGCTTCGACGGTGGCGCTGTTCCTCTCGCTCGGGACAGCCCGGTCGGTCCAGGAGATCCGAGAGATCCGAGAGATCCGGGGGATCCGGAAGGCCCATGCCGCTCCGTCGGCTCGAAACACGTCCGATCCCCTGCATCAGCGTCGCCATCGATCGTGTCTCCATCGTCTGCGGTCTGTAAGCGTGTCCGGTCGAGGCTGGGCACTGCCCCGGTCTCGGTCTCGGTCTCGGTCTCGGTCGGACCGAACGAGCCTCGGTCCCAGCCTCGTTCCCAGCCCCGGTCGGATTCGCCCCGTCGCCCGGAGCGACCGAAGCGTTCATCCATCTTCATATACCGTCCCCGCCGCCGCTGGTTCTTCCTTCGGCAAACATCGCACCGCGCCGAGTACGATGCCGCGTCCCACCCCCGCGAGCCCCGCCCATGGATTCCATCAGCGTCTTCGACATGCTGAAGATCGGCGTCGGACCATCGAGTTCCCATACGCTCGGTCCCTGGCGAGCCGTCCAGGCATGGGTCGACGAACGGCAGGCCGCCGATGACGCCGGAGACGCCACGCGGATTCGGGTCGACCTGTACGGCTCGCTGGCCCAGACCGGCCGCGGGCACGCCACCGACGTGGCGATCTGCCTGGCCTTGCTCGGACACGATCCCGTCACGATTCCGGTGGACCAGATCGAGCCGTTGGTCGCCGAACTGCATCGCACCCACCGGGTACATCCGCCCTTTGCCCACGCGGCGATCGACTTTGATCCGACGGCCGACATCGTCTTCCACATGGACGAGCGGCTCCCGGGACACGCCAACGGCATGCGCCTCACCGCTCGGTCGGCGAATGGGCCCGAGCAATCGAGCGTGTGGTTCTCCACCGGCGGCGGTTTCGTCGAGCGGGGATGCGATGACGGTTCGGCGGCGGCGCAACCGCATGCTTCCGAGGCTCCCGGCTCCGGCCCACACGCCGTCACCCTTCCGCACCCCACATCCAAAGCCGCCGACCTGGCCGACCACTGCCGGCGACACGGCCTGACGGTCGCCGACATGGTGCGGGCCAATGAGCGCGCTTGGCGGGACGACGCGGCGATTGATCGCGACCTGCTTGAAGTCTGGAAGACGATGCGCGACTGCATCCTCCGCGGGTGCCGAACCGAGGGCACGCTGCCCGGCGGGCTGGGGGTCACCCGGCGCGCCGCGGCCATGGCCCGTTCGCTGATGATCGACCGGACGGCCGCGGCCCTGGAGTCCGGCGATGCCGACGCGTGGGTCACCGCCATCCGCACGAGCCCGCAGGCCTTTCGTCACGTCATCAAGTGGACGAGCTGCTTCGCGCTGGCGGTGAACGAGGAGAACGCGTGCCTTGGCCGCGTGGTCACCGCGCCAACAAATGGCGCGGCCGGCGTGATTCCCGCGGTGTTGATGCACCAGATTTGCTTCGGCGAAACGGCGATGGACGACGATGCGGTCGTCCGATTCCTTCTTGTCGCCGGCGAGATCGGGACGCTGTTCAAGAAAGGCGCGACGATCAGCGCCGCGATGGGCGGCTGCCAGGCCGAGATCGGGGTGTCGTCGGCCATGGCCGCGGCGGCCCTCACCGAAATCGGCGGTGGCACGGTCGATCAGGTGCTCATGGCCGCCGAGATCGCGATGGAACACCACCTCGGCATGACCTGCGATCCGGTGGGCGGGCTCGTCCAAGTCCCGTGCATCGAACGCAACGCGATGGGCGCGATCAAGGCGATCAACGCCGCCGAACTCGCGCTCGCCGGCGACCCGGCCCTCGCCCGCGTCAGTCTGGACGACGTCATCCGCACCATGTGGGAGACGGCCCGGGACATGCGCGAGCAGTACAAAGAGACCAGTCGCGGCGGGCTCGCGGTGAACATTTCGGTGCGGGTGGCGGAGTGTTGACGGCAGGTCACGGGCGCTGGTTGCTGGTGGCGGCTCACTGACTGCTGGTCACTGACTGCTGGTCGCTGATCGCTGGTCGCGGATCGCGGATCGTTGCTGCAAGGGACATCCGGCGTCTCACGGCCAACGCGCTCCGCCCTTCAAGCGCGGCCTTCATCCCCGCGAACCGGCAGCGCTGACCGCAACAAGATGGCGATCGGGATCGGCGGGTGGGACATGACGACCCGCAGTGCTCGGAACTCGCGCGGATCACGGTCGACTTGGTCGAGCGTCCACGCGGCAAGCTCCCGTTGACCTGGCGCCGCCGGCGTCGCCAATCCGTCGAGTCCGAACCCCAGATCACGCACCGTCTCCGGCACCGCGATGAGGTTTCGCCGCCGCTGCCCGTCATCGTGCAGGCCAGAACCATCCAATCGGCCGACCACCATCAATTCTGGCCGCATCGCCCACGCACACGATCGATGGACCAGCAAGTCGAGCACCAAATGTTCGCACGGGGTGATGACGCTGCATCCGATTTCGGTGTGTTCGCCAGGCTTTTCCGCGTGGTCTGGCCCGACCTTCCGCGCGACCTGCCCGTACACGCAGTCCAGCGCGGCGGTCTTTCCGACGGGGCCCGGCGGCAGTTCGTACTGCTCTTCGCCTGGGGTCTGGGTGACGTCAATCGTCGGCAGCGGGCGCGAACAGAACTTCGGCAGCAGCGGGACCGCACCGCCGGAGGCCGGATCGAGCGGACGGACATCGTCGGCCCCGACGCTCGAACCGTCATCGCTCCAGCGTTCGCGGCGAAACAGCAGCCATCGCGTACCCGCCCGCAGACGCTTGAAGCCCAAGAGCCCGCCGATCTGAACGAGGTCGACCATGCCGGGGGCGTCATCCGATGGCATGAGCACGTGCATCGCCACTTGCGTCTTGGCCCGCACGCCCCAGGTGCCGCTGTTGCCTTGAAAGGCGAGCCGCCGGAACTGCTCGGTTTGCTGCGGCATGGGCAGCGCGGCGTCGATCATCATTTCGAGCGTTGGGCGATCATCGGTATGCCGACGGGCCGCCGCATCGAGCGCATCGGCCGCCGCTTGGACCGCACCCACGTGCACCGTCGACGCGCCCGCCCGCTCCATCGCCCGCAGGAAAATCTCCACCCCGGATCGCCCCGGGACGTGCGGCACCGCACCCAGCGGATCGCCATCGCCCACGAGCCGCGAGATCTTCCACGTGAGGTTCTTGTTGAGTCCGAAGCGACGAGCGATGTCCTGCGGTCGCGAAGGATCGCCCCCGACGTCGGCCAGCAGCCCAAGCAATGCGGCCCGCAAGGCCTGAACCGCTTCCCGGAGATCGTCGGCGAAGGGCAGCGCCAGTGCGGCCGCCCCCGGGGCCGCTCCCGCTCCCGAGGCCGGGGCCGGGGCCGGGGCACGATCGTCGGGCGTTCTCGCGTTCGGGTCGGAGTGGTGGCCGGAATGGGGCATGCGGCACGGCGTCTCGCGTTGGCGGGCTGACGACTTGGGGCGGGCGTTTCCGGCCCTGAAGGGCACTGTACGGCCATTTCCCCGTGCCCGGGCTCGTCGTTCATCAATCCACGAAACTTTCCCCAGGGAAGATTGCACGACCAACGCACGCCCGATAGTGTGGCCGGGCGGCCCGCACCCGAGGAAGGTCCGTCTCATGTCCAACATCTCCCGCGCGATCGTGATCGGCGCCATGGCTGCCGGATGCAGCGCTGCCGCCACCGCTGACATCGTCATCAACCAGGGCGCGTCGGCGCCGACCTACGGCACCGCGCTCAACTTCGATGAACCCGGCGGGCCGACTGGCAACGTCACCGCCGATGCGTTCCAGGCCGACTTTGGCGTCGTCATCGACGCCGGGGACAGCTCGCCCCCGGGTGGGCGACTTCGATCCCGGCTGGGGACTTGGCGATGGCAACTCGTTCTTCGGCAACTTCGGCATCTTCCTGACCTTCGACGACGACGTCACCGAGTTCTCCGCCCAGGTCTGGGACCCGTCCGGCCCGCCGTCCCCATTTGGCGGTGGCCTTGGCGTGTTCGTCTTCAATGACGGCGTCGAGATCGCCAGCTACTTCGGTGAGCCGGCGTGGGCTGGCCTGGGCGACAGTTGGTTCGACATCGCCGCCACCGACGGCATGGTGTTCGACGAAGTGCGCATCCTCGGCTTCGGCTTCACGCCCACGACGTACGCCGACAACCTGAGCTGGAACCCCGTCCCCGCGCCGGGAGCACTGGCCCTGCTCGGCCTGGCCGGTCTCAGCCGACGCCGGCGCCGCGCCTGAGCCGAGGCTCGTTCCCTCCTTCCCGAGGCCCGGCGGTCGCGACCAATCAGCGGGCGCGCCGCCGGCCCCGCCCCCTTCCACCGGAGTCACTCCATGTCGAAGTCCGACCGCTTCCCCGTCCGCGGCGTGCTCGTCGCGGCCATGTGCATTGCCACCCCCGCCTCGCTTGCCGCCGCGCAATCGGTCGCGATCGAGATTCGACCCGAGCTGCGGTCGATCACTGACATGTCCCCGGACGGCCGATGGATCGTCGGATCGACCGCCTCAGGATTCCCCTACCGGCTCGACCGCACGACGGATGAGTTGACGTTCATGCCGGCCGGCCAGTCGGCTGCCGCAGTGTCCGATGACGGCAGCGTCGTCGTCGGGAACATGATTGACCCCGACGGAACCGGGGCGACGGTGGCCGGCATGTGGCGCGAAGGCGAAGGCTGGATGAGTCTCGGGTTCTTGCCGGACGCCCTGCAGTGCCCGAGCCTGAGCAACGGGTACGAAGTGTCCGCCGATGGCACCGTCGTCGTCGGCCTGTCGTGGGACGGCTGCAATGGCGTGGCCTTCTGGTGGACCGAAGCCACCGGCATGCTCCCGCTGGAGAACCTGGCCAACGGCGTGAACCGCGCCTCGGTCGTGTCGGCCGACGGATCCGTGATCGGCGGGTTCGCCCAGGGCTCGTTCTCGCGCACGCCGGCCAAGTGGTCATCGGACCTGAGCGGCGAAACGCTCGACCCGACGACGGATGGGCTTGGCGAGGTGTTCGGCCTGCGCGATGACGCGACCGTTCTGCTCGGCAACCTCGATGGAGCCGCCGTCCGATGGGACAACGGCGGTCCGCCCGAAGTGATCGGCGATGGCTCGGCCCTCATCGGCTGGATGGGGTATCCCATCGATATTGCGGACGATGAGACGATCATCGGCTTTGACCAGAACTTCACCAATTTCCGGGCCACCATTCAGCCCGGCGGCGAAGGCCCGCTGCAATTGCTTCGCACCTGGGCGATGGACAACGGAGCGGATGTCCCCGCTGACTTGGACATGCAGCTTGCCTCGGCGATCTCGGCCGATGGGTCGGTCATCGTCGGTTCGGATGGCGGCTTCTTTGACGGGCGTTCGTGGATCGTCACGATCACCGATCCCTGCCCCGGGGATCTCGACGGCTCCGGCAGTGTTGGTTTCGACGATCTTCTGACCGTGCTCTCGGGCTGGGGACAAGACGCCCCCGGCGGCGAACTGTCGGATCCGGTCGACATCGTCGACTTCGCCGACCTCATCACGCTGCTCTCGCAGTGGGGCCCGTGCCCGAACACCGACGGGTGATCCGGATCAGTGGGCGGCGCGGCTGATCCCTGCTCCGCCGCCACCAGATGTTCAGCGAGACCGGGCCTCCGTGGGGCCCGGTCTTTTCGTTGGGGGAGCCGAACGCTGGACGCCCGGGCTGGGACGTCCAGTTCACGCGACGCACGACAGATCACCGGCGACCAAAAGACGAGCCGCGCGACGGAAGCGTCGCGCGGCTCGTGCACTTGGTCACTGGCATGTCGTCGTCGAAAATCGTCTCAGAGAATGCGGATTGAGAACGGGTAGCGGTACTGCTCCCCGGCATTCGTCTTCACCGACGCGATGATCGGGAAGATGATGCCGACCAAGAACACGATCGGCAACAGGAAGCAGCCGATGATGATCATGGTCAGCGCACCGCAGATGACAACGGCGATGAACATCGTGATCTGGAAGTTCAGCGACTCACGGCCGGCCACGTCGACCGACTTCATTTCGTCCTTCTTGATCAGCCAAACGATCAGCGGGCCGAGGAAGGTCAGTCCGCCGATGAGATAGCCGCCCAGTGACGACAGGTGGCACAGCATGGCCCACGAACGCTCTTCCGGCGGGATGGGGACGTTGAATTCGGCGGGGTCTGAAGGCATGTCTGGAATCTCGGCATCTCTGGACGGGGCATCGCGGCACGATTTCGACGCATCGCGGGTGGCCCGGAATCGCCACCACGATAGAGAACGCAGGGCCGGGCGAGGACCCTCAGGTCAAGGAACGCGTGCCGAAGGTCGCATTCTCCGGTGGAACCCTCCTGGCAGACCGGCTCCGAGGCCGACCTGCCCCGCGGGTGTCCGACGCCCACGCCAAGGCGTACGCACGACGGCCCCGGGGCCGGACGAGCCGCCAGCTCGGCTGCCTCACGAGTCGCCCCCGCCAGTCGCCTCGCCAGTCGCCTGACCAGTCGCCTGACCAGTCGCCCCGCCAGTCGCCTCAACGGGTGCCCCACCAGTCGCCCCACTGGCCCCTCGACCGGCCGCCCATCCAGACGGCCAACTCACCGGACACGCCCTAGAATCCGCCCATGACCCGCCGACGGACCCGCCAAGGCACTGCGATCCTTACTGCCATCCAGGCGGCGGGACGTCCGCTGGCCCCTCAGGAGATCCTGGACGCGGCCGGACAGCACGTGGATTCTCTGAGCCAGGCGACCGTGTACCGGCAGATCCGCCGCCTCATCGACGACGGAACCATCCGCGAAGTCGTCTTGCCGGGCATGCCGGCTCGGTACGAACTTGATCCGGCCGGCGTTTCGGCCGGGAGCGATGGCGAGGCCGAAGCCGCCACTTCCCCCACCACGGGGACGCCGAGTGCGGGCGACCGACACGGGCGGACCGGCGGCGGCGGGTCGACGGCCCCGTCGGCAGAAAACCTCGCCCACACCCACGACCACAGCGGCCACCACCACTTCTTCCACTGCGAAACCTGCGACGCGGTTTTCCCGGTCGAAGGGTGTTCTGGCGATGTCGAACGCTTGGCCCCACCGAACTTCACCGTCCGCCGGCACGAGGTCGTCCTCTACGGCCGATGCGACGAATGCGGCGACGATCGCCCCGGCGAAGCCGCGGACCACGACTGACCGGGCGTGGATCGGGCTGACACCGCGCTGGTATCAAGCCGACATCAAGTCGACATCAAACTCGCACCGCGTTGGCACCGGGCCGGCATCAAGCCGGCCCAAACATGATCGTCCGGCCACCCGCTCAGTGGCCGCCGCAGGTCCCGCACCAACCGAACATGCCGGTCGCCACGACACCGTCATCGCCCGTCCCGACCCACGTGTGGGCGGCCGGCGGCAACTGCGACAACGGCCGCAGGAACTGCTGTTCGAAGCGCGATGCAAACCGGCCATCGCCCTGCACGGCAACGTCGCGGTAGTCCGTGGCGAGCAATTGCTCGATCTGCGCGACCCGGGCCGCCGGGTCTGGATGCGTGGCAAAGATGTCCAACCCGCCGCCGCCAGCCCCGCCCGCCAAGTCGCGGAGCAGTTGCATGACGCGCAGCTGGCCAGACGGGTGGTATCCCACGCGAGACATGTAGCGCATGCCAAGCTGATCGGCCTGCAGCTCTTGATCGCGGCCAAACTTGAGCAACAGCACCTGCCCGCCAAGTTGCAGCGCCGGAATGGCGTCGGCCACCGCGGACGTGGCCCCCGGCTCTGCCGCACCGCCGCCGACCACCGAGGCCAAGACCTGCAAGCCCACTTCGAAGCCGGTGGACTGTGAGATGCGCCGGGCCGCATGCTGCGCCGTCACGTGCCCGATCTCGTGGCCGATGACGCCGGCGAGCTCTGATTCGTCGGTCAACTGTTCGGCCAGGCCGCGGGAGATGAAGACCTTCCCGCCCGGCAAAGCAAAGGCATTCACCACCGCGGAGTCCAGGAGCGTGAACTCCCACTCGACGTCGGGGAAGTACGCCTCGGTTTCGGCGGCCATGCGGCGCCCGATCTGATCGACGTACTGCTGCAGCGCCGGGCTCGGCACCGCCCCGCCAAACTCGGCGGTGAACTGTGGGGCCGCTTGGGCTCCGAGGGCCGCTTCCTGGCCGGGCGACATGAAGTTCAAGAACCGCTCACCGGTCGCTTCGTTCTTGGTGCAGCCAGTGGCCATCACGGAAGCCACGAGCAGCAAGAACATCGGGGCAAGCCGGCGGGCCAAACGCCGCCCGGCGGAAGACTCGGTCGAAAGGGCGGTGGACGGCATGGGACGCTCCGATTGCGAATGGGGTCGGCTGCGGGAGTCCGACGAAATGGGCCCGGAGGGACTTGAACCCTCACTCCCCGAGGGGAAGCGGATTTTAAGTCCGCCGCGTCTGCCGATTCCGCCACGGGCCCCGCGAAGCGAAATGGTAATCGCCAGACCCCGACATGCTCGGCCAGGCTGGCCATCATCGCGACGGCTTCTGGTCGATTCCCCGGCGGAAGCGGACCAAAACGCTCAGATTTTCGGAGCCGAACGCAGGACCGGCGGAACTGAAACGTAGAGCTTTATGGTGACGCGTCCAACGGTTGGATCCGTCACGGGGATTTCCGGGTTCTCCTGGGGATGGCTTCCGGGCGCCCCTCCGGCTTCGTGCCGGTCGGCGGTGTCCGGAAGCTTCAGCGGTTTGGCGACGCACATTGGTCGTGCCGCGACATCCGATCGACGAACGCGTCGCCACTTTCGTGGGCGCCGAGACACCGACTCACTCACCATCCAGCATGGATGCTGAGCTTTGTTGCGTTGTGGTTGCGGCGATCGAGCGCTCCCACGCCCCCCCATGGTGTTCCGTGCGGCATTCGGAGACGGCCAAGGCCGCCGCCGTCGTCAAAAACGCGAGCGCGAAAAAATAGGCTCGGTGGAGCCGAAGCTCACACCGAGCCCTTCCGGGGGCAAATTGAAGTGCACCGGGGATGCCCGACGCACGCGTAAATGATAGGCGACAAAAGGCCGGCGTGCCGAGTTTGATCGACGGAAATTCCGAGGGGAGCCATCGCATTGGATGGTTCTCCCCATCCCCATTCGATAAATCGTCCAGGCCCTCGAACACGGCCGTGGTTCTCGGGCTTCTCATCGCGCTCGATTGAAGTGGATAGGGGATTCACCGGGCCCTGAAGCCTGCACCCTCCACGATGATCGCCCGATCCGCCCGCCTCGCCGCCACCGACTCGACACGCACGCCGCGTCCCCCGACCATGGGCAGCATGTCCGCCCTCGACACGCTCTATCGACCGTCACTCGGCCTCCTGACCGACCTGTACCAGCTCACGATGGCCTACGGCTACTGGAAGCTGGGACGCAAGGGGCATGAGGGCGTCTTTCACCTCACCTACCGCAGCAATCCGTTCGGTGGCGGCTACGCCATCGCCTGCGGCCTCGGCACGCTGGCCGAGTTCATCGAACGCTTGCGCTTCGACCCCGACGATCTGTCGTACCTCGAAGGCCTCAAGGGCAATGACGATCGCCCGCTCTTTGAAGCGGGCTTTCTCGACGCGCTCGCCGCCTTCCGGCCGGAGGTCGACATCGACGCGGTGGCCGAGGGCACGGTCGTCTTTCCGCAAGAACCGCTCGTCCGCGTTCGCGGACCGATCATGCAGTGCCAGATCCTCGAGACGCCGATTCTCAACATCATCAACTTCCAGACGCTGCTCGCCACGAAAGCCAGTCGCATCTGCGCCGCCGCTGCCGGCGAGCCGGTGCTGGAGTTCGGACTGCGGCGCGCCCAAGGCATCGACGGAGGCCTGACGGCCAGCCGCGCGGCGTACGTCGGCGGGTGCACGCACACGTCCAACGTGCTGGCCGGCCGACTGCACGACATCCCCGTCGCCGGCACCCACGCGCATTCGTGGGTCATGAGCTTCGACGACGAACTCGAAGCGTTCGATGCGTACGCCGACGCCATGCCGAACAACTGCGTCCTGCTCGTCGACACCTATGACACCCTCGAGGGCGTCCGCAAGGCCGTCACCGTGGCCCGGCGGCTGGCCGCATCTGGGCATCGCCTTGCCGGCATCCGCCTTGACTCGGGAGACCTTGCGTACCTCTCGATCGAAGCCCGCCGCATCTTGGACGAGGCCGGCCTGCCCGAAGTCGGCATCGTCGCCAGCAACGACCTCGACGAACACGTCATCACCAGCCTCAAGCAGCAGGACGCAGCGATCACGGTCTGGGGCGTGGGGACGCGTCTGGCCACCGCCTTCGATCAGCCGGCATTCGGCGGCGTCTACAAGCTCAGCTCGTACCGCGAACCCGGCGGCGACTGGGAAGATCGCATCAAGCTCTCCGAACAGGCGATCAAGCTGTCGACGCCCGGGTCGCTGCAAGTGCGACGCTGCTGGCGCGGCGACGAACCGGTGGCCGACATGATCTGGGACGAGAGCGCGCCGCCGTCCGCCGGCCACGCGCCCACCATCATCGACCCGCTGGATCCCACGCGGCGCCGGCCGCTGGATGACATGACGCACACCGAAGATCTGCTCGAACCGGTGTTCCGGCGGGGCGAACGGTGCCGCGACCTGCCCGACATCCACGCCGGCCACCGCCGCACCGGCCAGCAGCTCTCGGCTTTTCACGCGGGCGTGCGCCGGTTCGTGAACCCGCACGGCTTTCCCGTGGGCCTGGAAGCGGGCCTGCACGCGCGGCGCACGGAGTTGATCATCGAGACGCGCGAGCGGATGCGGCAGTGGCCGGGGGCGACGTCGGGCGAGGCGACGTCGAATGCGGCGACGCCGGGCGAGGCGAAACCGGACGGGGCGAATTCGTGATGGCCCACGACCCGGCCGCCGAGGACGCGGAACTCGCCCGCGGCCGCTGGCTCCGATTGATCGATCGCGGTGGCTGGGAGCTCGCCGAACGAGTTCGCGGCCACGCCGTCGTATGCGTGGCGGCCTGCACGACCGACAACAAGGTCATCTTCGTCGAGCAGTACCGTCCGGCCCTTCGCACGCGCACGATCGAGCTGCCGGCCGGCATCGCCGGAGACACCGACGCCTTCGCCGGTGAAGCATCCGCTGCCGCCGCCGCCCGAGAACTCGAAGAGGAAACCGGTTGGTCGGTCGCGATCGACGACCTCGTTGCCGGGCCGGAACTCGCTTCCAGCGGCGGACTGACCAGCGAAACGGTGCAGTTCTTTGTGGCCGCCCGCGTCACCCGGACCGGCCCGGGCGGCGGCGATGAACACGAAGACATCACCGTGCATACCGTCCCGATCGACTCGGTCGACGCGTGGCTGGACGAGCGCATGGCCGAGGGCCGTTCGGTGGACGCAAAAGTGCACGCGGGCCTGCGACTGCTGGAACGCTGGCGGCAAGGGCGACGCGGGTGAGCGTCACGCCAGCCACAGCCGGCCACCCCGCCCGGACACGCTCCCAGCGTTGGATGATCATCTTCCTGGCGTGCGGGACCGCGGCCTGCTTTCTCCTGGCCGGCCTGCTGGCCAGCGGCGTGGTTCGCATCCCCGAGCCGATGCCGAACGATCACGCCACGTTCGAACGCGCCTTGATTGCCGCAACGCAACGGGCCGTCGAAGAGGGCACCGGTCCCCGAAGCGGGGAACTCGATGCCCATCGCGAAAAGCTCCGTGACCACGGCGTCGAGCGTGGTTGGATTCTCCGAAGCGAGTTCCCGATCGACGGGCGCGACATCACCGCTCGCCGCCGTATGATTGAACCACTGCGCGACTCACGCTTCATCGTCTGGTACCAGGACCCGACGTACGCCATGAATGATGTCTTCACCGACTTGCCGATCCCTCTCGCCGGGCAGTTTCTCGACGGCACGCTGACGGTCTGGTCGTCCCCAGAGGATCACGACGACATCACGCAGATCATTCGCGAGCAGATCGACCACCCCGAACCACTCCGACCCGGCGAACGTATGACGAGCCAGTTGGAAGAGAGCGCATCACGCGGCGAGCTGTGGCGAACCACGCTGCTGGGCCCGGACGCACCGCAGGCGTCGGTCGATGCTCTGGCCACCGCCCTCATCGACGGAACGGCCTCCAGCGCCTTGTCCAACGCCGGTTTCAATGAATGGGACGTCGATATCGGGCATGACCCCGACGCCCAAGACGCCGTTGTGTTGTGGACCGACCCAGAAACCCACGAAGAACTGCTGGCCATCTTCACAACGATCATCGAAGAAGCCACTCGCAACTCCACCGAGCCCGGCCGATGATGACGCGGCGTTCGTCGAGCGTCTGCGGACTCAGTTCAAATTGCAGTTTGGACTTGAGCCTGGGCTTGAGCTCGATCAAAGCCGCTCGCCACGCCCCACCACCTTCGCACCCAGGAGCACGCCCGTGTCCGAATCGAACTCCAAGAAGCGCACGTTCTGGATCGCTGCCGTCATCGCCGCGTCGGCTGCGTTCGCCGCCGTCGTCGGCCCCAAGATCTTCGATGCCCTGGGCTCGGATCAGACGGACGCCGAACGAGCGGGAGAAGAAGCGGCCCAAGATCTCGAGGACGCGTTGAACCGCGCCGATGATGCGGCCAGAGATGCGGCCGGCGATGCCGCGAACGATGCAGCTGGCGGCGTCACACCCTGATCGAACGTGCGACCGGCGCCGGCCATCCGGCGCCCAGCCCACAGCGCCCCGTGCCGGCGACAGCCAGCGCACTGCCCCTCGCCGCGTTCCCGCTTAGAACCGCAGCGTCCAGCCCACCTTGGTGGTCACCTGCGTATCGCGCACCCGCAAGCTGGTGCGGTTGTCCACTTGCTCTCGGTCAAGCGATTGGTTCACCACGAAGAACACTTCGTTGCCGGGCTGCACGATCCACCGCACGCGGCTGTTGATCCCGATGGACTCGCTGACGTTGTCGTACTGGGCGAAGGTCGTCCAGCTCAGGTCCGGCGTGAAGTAGATGTTCACGCGGCCGCGGGCGATCCGCGTCATGAAGTCGCCCTCGGGCAGGTCGATGTCGTTGATGACGAAATCTCCGCCGACCGTCAGATTGGGCGAGACGCGCCAGTTCGCCCCCAGCTCCCAGTCCTGCCGGTTGCCGCCGTAGAAACCGCCCCACCGGTACTCGAAGTTCACATTCACCGGCCGGGCACTGGTCGTCCCCAGGTCGAACTCGTACGTCGTCCACCAGTAGTCGCCGGTCGGAATCACCACGCCGTCGATGATCTCGAAGTCGCCGGTGAGTCGCTCGCGCTCGCGCTGCACCGTGGCGGCGAAGAAGTCGCCCGCTTCCGTCTGGAGGGCGAAGATCCGCCAGTTCAGGTCAACGGACTCCGCGCGGTTGTCCAAGTCGGTGATGACGAATGC
>JBGCEZ010000050.1:0-26580 GCA_045106735.1 Phycisphaerales bacterium
ATCAGCGGGTCGTAGGTTCGAGCCCTACACGGAGCACTTTGAGACCGCCGCATCCCCCTCGGGATGCGGCGTTTTCGTGCGCGGAGTGCACGGATCTGGCCTGGTTCCGGCGTGGTTCCCGCGTGGACTTGCCGTGCGCCGGACTGGAAGACGCTGACCGGGAAAGCAACGGGCGGGACGAAGAACCGGACGATCCAGCCGCCGGCCGGAAGCCCCGCCAGCGACGGCCCCGCACACCCTGCGCCCTCGCCGATACGAAGGGCAAAATCACCGACGACGCCCTCCACCGGCCCATCGGTCGGGTCGATACCTGCGACATGGCCGGCTTCGATCTGACGTCCAACCCCCGCTCGCGGTTCCGAACGCCGCTGCTTCTCGGCACGGCGGCGTGGTGCGCTTCCCTGCTCGCCGTCCTCGCGGCGTTGGCGGTCTACGGACGACCGTCGGACCCCGAGGCGCCGAATCCGGCGCAGATGCTCCCCGTCGCGGTGGCCGACTCCATCCCCGCGGCCGCGCACCATCAGCGCACAACCGGGCTGCGGGTCGAGTTCTGGGCCCACCCGCGTTGCCCGTGCACGCGGGCATCGGCGGATGCGTGCTCCGAACTCGTGGACGCCCTGCGCCGAGCCGGGGCCACGGTTCAGCCTGTTGCGATCGTCCGCACGCCGGCCCTTGGAAGCAACGCCGCCGCGGACGCGTGGTCCGATACGCCGGTGACCCGTCGGCTGCGATCGATTGCCGGACTGATCATCGTCGAGGACCCCGGTGGAACGATGTCGGCCGCCGCGGCGATCGTGAACTCCGGACATGTGCGGGTCCACGCCGCCGATGGGGCAAGCCTGCTGTTTCACGGCGGCCTCACGCCGTCTCGCGGCCACGCCGCGGATCCCGCTCGCATCGGCCGCATGGCCGCGGCCCTGGCCCGCGGCGAAACACTCCCGTCCAGTGGCGTCGCCGGATGCCGGCTCAACGCCGCGCCGGACCCCGGCCCGTCGGGCCTTCCCGCCGGTGGACCAACGGACAGTCAAGTCGACCGCCGAACTGACGTTTCGAGTCGCTCTTCAACCGGCAGTTCGACTGGCAGCCCGGCGGGGCGCTCGACTGGCCGCTCGGCTGGCAACTCGACTGGCAGCCCGACTGGCAGCCCGACTGGCCGCTGGACTGACGTTCCGGCTGGCACTCCGGCCCACCACGCAATCGGCCCACTTTCTCAAGGGTTCGCGCGATAAACATTCCCGGCCTCGCCTTGCTGCACTCGCATCCCGATCCGGATGTCGCCGCCGTCGTCACCAATGAAGCGGCGGGCTGGGATCGAGTCATGGGACCACTGATTGCGATCCAGGCGATCGCGGTGGTCGGCGTCGCGTGGCTCATCTCGCCGCGCACGTGGATTGGTGCATCCAGCTCGCCGCACGTCCACCTCATCGCCGCGATCGTCGTCGGACTGCTCTGTACCGTTCCGATCCTCCTCGCGGTCCGGCTCGCGGCGGGGACGCGGCAGACTCGCATCATGATCGCGGTGGCACAGATGGTCATCGGCGCCATGCTCATTCATGCTGGCGGTGGACATCTGGAGTTTCACTTCCACGTCTTCTGCTCGCTCGCCATTTTGGCCGTCTACCGGGACGTGGCCGTCCTGCTCGTCGGCACCCTCGTCGTTGCGGCCGACCACCTGGTACGTGGCATCGTCATCCCCGAATCGATCTTCGGAACGATCTCGGCTCCAAGTTGGCTCTGGGCCGAACATGCCGGCTGGGTCATCGCCCTCGATGCCGTTCTGATCTACGGCATCGCGCGTTCGCTCCGTGGCGTCGTCCAAATGGTGGCCGCCACCCGCGAAGCCGAGCGGCTCGGGGCAAACATCCGCGATGCCGCCCATCGATTCTCCGATCGACTTGAAGACGCCAATCGAACCGGCAACCTGAATCAATCATTCGACGCCGGGTCCGCCAGCGAACTCGCCCCTCTGGCCGCCGGATTGACGCACTTCGTCAATCGCCTTGGCACGATCGTCTCCGACGTGGATCGTTCGAGCGACGCCGTCCGCGAGGCAGCCGACTCGATGAGCCACAAGTGTTCGAGCGCTTCCGAGACCGCCCGCGAGCAAGCGGCGTCGGCCGACGGCGCGCGTCAGGCCCTTGAAACCGCGGCCGAAGACATCGCCGAACTCAGCCGGAGCGCCGAAGCCTCTCGAGAACGAATCGAAGAACTCTCGCGGCTTGGCGACGCCATCGTCGGGGCCGTCGACTCGATTCGCTCCATCAGTTTCCAGACAAATCTGCTCGCCCTCAATGCGGCAGTGGAAGCGGCGCGCGCTGGATCGCACGGCGCCGGGTTCGCCGTCGTGGCCGACGAAGTTCGGGCCCTGGCCACGCGAAGCAACGACGCAACGGCCGAGATCTCGGCCAGCATCGAGGCGATCAAGCGATCCTGCCACGAGACGAGCGCCGAACTCGAGGCTTGGTCGACGCGCGTGGGATCGGTCCACGAAACCACCGACGGCGCCCGGGTCCGCATCGACGCCCTGGTCGATGAGGTGCGTGGGGTGGCCGAGGCCATGGACGGCGTCTTGGACGTGGGGCATGCCCTGCACGACTCGGCGGCCAACGTGCTCCAGTCCATCGCCGGACTCAACGGCAGCCGTTGAGCCCCGGTTCCGCTACGCGGCGTCCAGACCCGCGAGCCGGCGCCGGGATCGTTCCCGCGCGGCCAAGGTCTGCATCCACACGCCAAAGGCCATCGTGCCCAATGCTCCCGCCCAGGTGAATTCGACCGCATCCGGCGCGACCTCGTCGGGCATGAAGCGCCGGGTCTGTCCGGCGAACGGCTCACAACTCTCGAGCAAGCTCGCGATCGAGAGCGACTGATGGACGGCCGGGAACGGCATTCCCATCGCCAGGGCGCCGGAGGCGTAGTCGAAGGCCGCGAGGATGATCATCATCCCGAAGAACGGAATCGCCCAGCCCAGGAAGAGCATCATCGAGAATCCGCGGAGCCCGAAACGCTCGCGGAGCCCCTGCACGTAGAGGGCGGTGCCGACGACCCCGAGGACGAACGCGATCGTCGCCACGAACGACGGGCCGGACGCAAAGTACTGCCCGCCACGGGCGGCCAGGATCATCACCGACGTCAAGGACGCCAAGAACACGACGAGCATGGCCAGTGCCGCGATGCGGCTGGACGCTCCGTCGCTGTTGGGCGCGAGCGTCAGCCGGTCGTTCTTCGCCGCCCACCGCCATGCCTCGACCATGCGTTGCCGAGACGGCGTGATCGCCGCCACCAGAAGCACCCACGCGCCGCCCAGCAGAAACGTCATCAGGATGAGCAAGGCTTCCAGCGTCTGCGGAATCCGATCCACTTGCTCGCCGGCGTCCAGGGTCATCGCGTTGAGCGGCCCGAAGATGTCGTTGTACGCCTGATCCTGGCGGACAATCGCCCACACGCTGGCCAGGAGAAACGTCGAGATCCCGCCGAAGATCACGAATGCCCCGCCCTTGGAAAACAGGTGGGCGACCGGGTTGCGCCATCGCCGGTGCACGATCGAGAACATGGCGGCAAACACGAAGACCTGCACCACCAGCGAGTAGGCCGTCGGGTGCAAGGTCGATTCGAACAGCGGTACCGGCTGGAAGGAATCCAGACCGCGCGCTTCCACGCCGACCCGAATCTCTTCCGGCAGCTCGTTCATCACCAGGCCCATGAACGTCGGCCGAATGGTCAGGAATTCAAAGAACGTCAGGCCGACGCGCGAGAGGTTCGGCAGCACGAAGTACAGCAAGACGACCAAGCCGACCGACATCATCTGCGCCGCCCGCGGCCTTTTGGTCACCGTGCCGGCCACCAGCGCGGTCATGTGGTACACCAGGACCGACGTGAAGAAGACGACGTAGAAATGCAGCAGCGTCAGCGGCGAAATGTTGCCGATGACCGCGGCGATGATGACCAGCGGCATCGTGATGGCGAAGAGCGCGTACTCGCGCGCGGCCAGTCCGAACAGGCTGCCGAAGATCGCCGACGCCGGTCGCATCGGCGTCATCCGGTGGTAGTCCAGCAAGCCGCCGTCCCGTTCGCGGGCAATGCCCGCGGCGACCGCCCCGGTTCCGGACATCATCATGATCACCGCTTGCAGCACGACGAGGCCGGGCAGCACCGCCCGCGCCGCGGTCTCCGCTGGCACCTGCCGCTGCTGGGTCAGCACCGTGTAGATGATCAAGCTGATGAACGCGGCGAGGGTCAGCGTGACCACGCCCCAGGTCAGCAAGTGGCGGCGGCGCACGCGGCCCCGGAATCCCTTGACGAGCAGTGGATTGAAGCCGAATGCTCGCCCGCGGCGCGGCGGGAAGAGGGTGAGACCATCCCCCGCGCCCGCGCCGGCCGACGCGGCTCCGCTGGGATCGGTATTCGTGGTGGTTGGGGCGGCACTCATGACGTTGGCTCCAACGGCGAGGCCACGGAGTCATCCGCCGCCGGACGATCGGGGAATCGCGCGGTGCGATCGACGTCGGACGCCGCTTCCAAACTGTCGGCGGCATTCGATTCGGGTGCGGCCCCGTGGTCGGCATCGGCATCGGCCGTCGGCGCCGGCGTCGGTGCACGATCTGGGCCAGAAGCCGATCCAGAAGCCGAACCAGCAGCCAAACCACCACCCGAGCCAGCAATCCCGCCCGGCGTCGGTGCAAGGCCGCCCCCCGCCGGCGGGTTTCCGTCGGTCGCGTCGGTCGCGTCGTCCCCGTCGGCCGCCTCGGACGCGTCGGACCCCTCGGTCGCGAGCACGGACCTGCCGAGGGTCGGATCGACCTGGCGTTCCAAGAGCACGTCTTCGATCGTCACGCGATCTTCCAACAGCCCGGTCACCGCCACGTCGGCGGCGATCAACTCGGCGAGCAGCCGGGCCACGCCGGCGTCGTCGGACTCGGAGAATTCGAACGCCACCGTCCGGTCGTCGACGTGGACGTTGCCGACGGCGACCCGTCCATCGAGGGCCGCAGCGGCGGCCGCGGCGTGGTGTACATCGAGCGCGGTGAGGCGGAACCGGCGATCACGGTTGACCTGGGCCAGCAGCGACTCGATCTCGCCATGGACCACCATCTGACCGGATTCCATGATGCCGATCGAGGTACAGAAACTCGCCAACTCGCCAAGGATGTGCGAGGAAATGATGACGGTCTTGCCGGCTTCGCCGAGTCGCTTGAGGAGCTCACGCAATTCGATGCGGGCAATCGGATCCAGCCCGCTCGCCGGCTCGTCGAGCAGCAGCACGTCCGGATCATGCAGCAGGGTCTTGGCCAGCACCAGTCGCTGGGTCATGCCGCGGCTGAGGGTGCCGGCCATCGCCGATGCCTTGTCCGACAGACTGACCACGTCCAGGGCGATGCCGATCCGCCGTTTGCGATCCCGGCGCGACAGGCCATGGGCGGCGGCGAACAGGTCCAGGAATTCCCAGCAGGTCAACTCGTCGTCGACCGGGGCCAAATCGGGCATGTAGCCGAGTCGCCGGCGGACCTCGGCCCGGTGCTGGACCGAGTCGTACCCCGCGACCGTGGCCGTCCCATAGGTCGGCTCCTGCAAGGTCGCGAGCACGCGGATCAGGCTGCTCTTGCCGGCCCCATTGGGACCAATGAGCCCGTGGATCGCCCCCGGCGGCAGATCCATGGATACGTCGGTGACGGCGACGAGATCGCCGTAGTCCACCCTGATGTCTCGCGTCTCAATCACGGTGCGCCGGGCCTCCTGCGGCCGGCGGGCATCGCCGGCGCGTCACCGCCGCAAGGGTCTCGCGGCCGGACAACGACCATTCGGATTGCGGCCCCAGCGGTTTCACGGACCAAACATCTGCGGTCAGTTCCAGCGGAAGATCCGCAAGGCGACGGCGAAGGCCAGCCCGCCCCACGCGGCCATGATTCCGAGCTCCGGCAGCAACTGGGCCACCGATGCCCCGTCCAGCATGACCCCACGCAGCCCGTTGTTGAGGGCCGTCAACGGGAGCAGTTCGAGCACCGGATGGATGGCTTCGGGGAAGCGTTCGTACGGGAAGAACACGCCCGAGGCGAGCCACATCGGCACCATGACCGCGTTCATGAGCCCGCTCACGCCCTCGATCGTCTTGGCTCGCGCCGCGATCAGGATGCCGATGCCGGCGAACGTCGCGGCCCCGAAGACCGAGACGATGGCGAAGCTGAACACGTCGCCGCGGAAGGGCACGCCCAAGATGAGCAGGGCGAAGGCGACCAGGAGTCCGACTTCCAGGCCAAGAAAAATCAGCCGAGCGTTGATGAAGCCCAGGAAGAAACTCGATCGCCGCATCGGCGTCACCATCAGCCGCTTGAGCAGCTTGCGGCGCCGGATGTCGGCGATGCCGAAGCCGATGCCCCACATGCCCGTGCCCATGAGGTTCATGCCGAGCAAGCCGGGAAAGAGGAAGTCGATGTAGCCATTCTTCTCGATGGCTTCGCGGGCGACGGGCGTCGATGCGATGCCGGCCGCGCGGTCGAGTTCGCGGCGCACGCGGAGTTCGGCCGCCGCCGCCTTGGGTTGTGTGGGATCCAAGGTCACGCGGAGTTCTGGAGTGTTCGTGGCGGAGGCAGTGTTTGCGTCGGAGGCCGCGATGGCGTCGGCGCCGGCCGTCTCATCAGCGGCGTCGGGATCGATCACCTCGACCAAAACGTCGACTTCGGCCCGCTGCAGCGCGGTCATCGCCGTCTCGCGATCCGGGAACGTACGCAGGGTGAGGTCGAGCGGCCAATGCAAGCGGGCCTCGAGGGGAGCGCCCACCGGCGGGGCATCCGATGCGGCGGTGGATGAGGATTCGGATGAGGCGTCGGATGAGGCGTCGGACAATCCGGAGCCTGCATCATCGAATGAGTCCGGCGCCACGGCCTCGGCCAACGTCGCAACGTCGACCGGCGACACCATCCCGACCACCGATTGCTCGATCGCCCCGCGCCGGAACGCAAAGCCCAGCACGACGGCCATCACGATGGGGAACAGGAACACCCAGAAGATCGCCTCTGGCTCGCGCAAAAAGCCGAGCGTGCGCATGCGGGTGAGTTCACGAATCTCGTCGATGCGGCCCATGGGAAGCTCCTCAGCCGTCGCGCAACTGCTTGCCCGTCAACGCCACGAAGACGTCTTCGAGCGTTGGACGCGTGGTCCGCAGATCAGAAAGTTCGCGGCCGGTCGTGGCCAGATGCTGGAAGAGGCCGGCAATCGCCGCCTGCGTGCGGGTGACGATCAGAACGATCGCTTCGCCTTCCATCCGTGTGGATTCGACGCCGTCGATGGCCAGCAAGGCCGCGGCCTCCACCTCATCGGGAGCCTCGCCGACGAAACTCACGTGCACCAGCGACTCCGCCCCGAGGCTGGCGATGATCTCCGCCGGCGTGCCGCGGGCGATGATGCGACCGGTGTCCACCACGATCAGGTCGTCGGCCAATCGCTCGGCCTCTTCCATGTAGTGCGTGGTCAGCATGACGGTGCCGCCGGCGGCTTTGAAACTCTCGACCACATCCCAGAGCAGCCGCCGAGCCTGCGGGTCGAGTCCCGTGGTCGGCTCGTCCAGAAAGAGCACTTCCGGACGATTGAGCAACGCACAGCCCACGGCCAGCCGCTGCTTCTGTCCGCCGGAAAGCGTCTTGACCAAGGCCCGCCGCTTGTCGGTCAGGCCAATCTGGGCGACGATCTCGTCAACGGGAACGGTGTCGGCGTAGAAGCTCGAGAACAGATTGAGGATCTCCGAGACCCGGAGCTTGTCCTGGAAATCGGTTTCCTGGAGCTGCACGCCGATCCGCTCTTGGATCGCCCGGGCATCGTCGTCCCACGCCCGGCCCAAGACGCGGACGGTGCCGGCATCGGGAACGGTCAGGCCTTCGAGGATTTCAATCGTGGTGGTCTTCCCGGCGCCGTTCGGACCAAGCACGCCCATGCAGCGGCCGCGCCGGACTTCAAAGTCGATGCCGTCAACGGCGGTCAGATCGCCGAATCGCTTGACCAAGCCACGGACCAAGACCGCTGGCTCGTCGTCGCCCGCTCCACGGCCGGCGTGGCCGCGGCCGGCTGGGCTGGCGTCAACCGGACTGGCGTCAACCGGGCCGGGGCGATGCGACTCGGTCGTATCGGTGGAGACCGAATCGGTCGACTGGGACATGCCGGAACTCCTTGAACGGGAAGCCCAGAGCGTACCACGACCGGCCCACGCGCTGCCCTCATCCAGCGCACACGGATCGCACACATTCGCGCCGTACGGTTCGCCGCGCTGCCCCGCGATGACTCGCGGACCCGCGGCACTTCATCCATGACTGGGGAGTCACCCACATGCACCGCACGCGCCTCATTGCGGCCACCGCCAGCGCTCTTCTCGCCGGGCCGGCCACCATCGCCACCGCGGGCGACGAATTCGCCTCCTTCGAACGGATCGCCAGCTTTCCCGTGTTCCTGAACTCGGACATCGATGTCGAGACGGTGGCCGAGATCGTCGCCACGTCGGCCGACGGCATGACGCTCGTCTACACCGACGCCAAGACGCAGTCCCTCGGCTTCGTGGACATCACCGATCCCGCGGCACCCGTGGCCGGAGGCTCACGCGTCCTTGCGGGCGAGCCGACCAGCGTCGGCATCGTTGGCGACTTCGCTCTGGTGGCGGTCAACACGAGCCCGGACTTTGTGAATCCGTCCGGCACGCTCGAGGTGATCGACCTGATGACCCGCGCGACGGTGCGTTCCATTGATCTCGGCGGCCAGCCCGACGCGGTGGCCGTCAGCCCCGACGGGCAGTACGCCGCCATCGCAATCGAGAACGAACGGGATGAAGACCTCGGCAACGGCGAACCACCGCAGATGCCGGCGGGCTTCCTCACGATCGTTGACCTGAACGGATCGCCCGCGTCCTGGGCCGTCCGCACCGTCGACCTGACCGGCATCGCCGACCGCTTCCCGGAGGATCCCGAGCCCGAGTATGTCGACATCAACGCCGGCAATCAGTGCGTGGTCACGCTGCAGGAGAACAACCACCTGATCGTGGTGGACCTGCCAACCGGCGACATCGTCACGGACTTCAGCGCTGGCTCGGTCAACTTGACGCTGGTGGACACCAACGAGAACGACCTCATTGAACAGACTGCCTCACTCCGGGCCGTGCCGCGAGAACCGGATGCCGTTGCCTGGGTGAGCCAGACGCAATTCGCCACCGCCGACGAGGGCGACCTCACGGGCGGGAGCCGCGGCTTCACCGTGTTCAATCTCGACGGGACCACCAGCTTCGAGGCGGGGAATTCCATCGAGCACCTGGCCGCGAGCCTCGGCCACTACCCGGAGAATCGCTCCGAGAACAAGGGGACCGAGCCGGAGGGCGTCGACTTTGCTCGTTACGGCAACGACGACGTGCTCTTCGTCGGCCTCGAGCGGGCGAACCTCGTGCTCGTGTACCGCATCGACGCGGCGGGCAGCGCGATCTTCGTGCAAGCCCTCCCGGCCGGTGTCGGGCCGGAAGGCTTGCTGGCCATTCCGTCGCGGAATCTGCTGGTGGTCGCCAGTGAAGTCGATGACCGCGGAGACGGACTGCGTTCGGCACTCTCGATCTACCAGCGCAGCGGCGTCTCGGCGTACCCCGACCTCGCATCCGTGACCGACGCCGAGACCGGCGTGCCGATCCCGTGGGCAGCACTCTCAGGCATGACCATCGACCCGAACGCCGACGACGCCGGGCTGATGGTGCACGACAGTTTCTACGCGGCCAGCCGCTTCTACGCCGTTGACCTGGGGCGCTGCCCGGCTCGCATTACCGCCGACGTTCCGATCCGCGACGCCAACGGCGTGCTCGCGGCGGCCCTCAGCGAACTCGAGGCATCGCTGACGGATCCCGGGGTGTTCACCGTCCGCGAGATCGTGACGGCCGACGATCACGTCAATCTTGACCTTGAGGGCATCAGTGCGACGCGTTCAGGCGACGTCTGGGTCGTCTCCGAAGGCAGCGGCAATTTCATCGATGGCGCGAGCGATCCCGACCGACCATTCGCCAGCCCGAACATGCTGCTTCGACTGGCCCCCGACGGCACGATCCTGTCGGCTGTCCTGCCGCCCCTGGATCTCACCCGCAACCAGTTGCGATTCGGTTTCGAGGGCGTGGCCGCCGACGCGGCCGCCGGCTCCATTTACGTGGCCTGGCAACGCGCGTGGACGGGCGCTGGCGATCCGGACAACCACGTGCGCATCGGTCGCTATACGACGTCCACGGCCTCCTGGAGTTTCGCCTACTACCCGATCGACGAACCGACGTCGCCCAACGGCGGCTGGGTTGGCCTGGGCGACCTTGCCCTCGATGCCGCCGGCCGGTTGCTCGTCCTTGAACGCGACAACCAGGGTGGAACGGATGCGCGGATCAAGCGGATCGCCACGGTCGACCCGAACGCCGTGACATTCGCGTCGGCGAATGCCGATCCGTCGGCGATTCCCGTCCTCCAGAAGCAACTCCTTCGGGACTTGATCGCCGCGGATGACTACGCGCGATTCGGCGGGTTCGTCCCAGAGAAGCTCGAAGGACTGGCCATCGACTCGACGGGGCGCGTCCGGGTCGTCAACGACAACGATGGAGTCGACGACAACAACGGCGAAACGCGCATCCTCGACCTCGGTCCGATCGGTTCGGTCGTCGTTGCCGACATCGATGGCGACGGCACGGTCAACTTCCTCGATCTCCTGACGATCATCGCGGCCTTCGGCCCGTGCACCGGCGAGTGCCCGGCCGATCTGGACGGCGACGGCGTGGTCGACGCCAACGATCTGCTGGTCGTCCTCAGCAGCTTTGGCGCGGGCCAAGGCTGAAGCCATCCCGAGGCAACGTTCACCAGCGGCGACGGCGGCGACGGCGGCGACGGCAGCGGAAGCGGCGGCGACGGCGGCGGAAGCGGCGGAAGCGACGTCGGCGGCGGCGGCGACCTGAACACCGACGTTGCCGTGGACCCAGAGCTGACCACACGGCGGCGGGCGAACCTCACGGGGAGGTCGTCCGCCGCATCTCGTTGGGTTCAACCGTCCTTGGCCGTCGCTCGCCAGATCGCCGGAACGAACATGATCAGGGCTGCGACCAACAGCGCGGCCCCCACCGGGGCGAGAACCACCGATGGCCCTGGGTCTCCGTCATACGTGACGACGCCGCCGGCGAAGAAGCCCACCGGAAGCAGCACCGTGCCGGCCATGAACACCCGCGAGGCGAGGGCGCCGCGCAGGCCGATCGCGCCGGACAAGACGCCGAAGCCGATGTTCGCCAAGCTCAAGAGCGTGCCGTGGGCGTGGGCCAACGTCCACAGAAGTCGCCGCGTCTCGTGTTGCGGGCCGAGATAGAACTCGTACTTGAAGCCGTGCAGGGCTTCCAAGACCAGGCCGAGCGGCAAGAAGACGCACAGCAAGATCCAGCCGAAGCGAATGTGGCGGCGGCGCAGGTCCGCGCCCGACGCATCGACCACCGACGAGGCGGTCGGTTCGCGATCCGGCGCGTCGGCATTCGCCTTCGTGGCGGACGCGGACGCCGACGCCGACCGGACGCGCTTCTCAATGCCCTTTGGATCTCGACGGCCCACGCGCTACTCCCTCAGTTCCATGGGTCGGTCGTCCCGGGTGGATCGCAGCGCATCGAGCGCGGCCAGATCGAGCCGCCCATCGGGGCCCCGGAGAATCGCGGCCAGGCGCCGGGCGCGTTCGGCCGGATCCATGTTCGCGTCGGCATCGGCAGACCACGCAAATGGTTCCGCCCCCCACTGCTCCACCAGCCGCCGCGAGGCCGCCGCTCGCTCGGCCGCGGGCATCATCAGACTCCATCCCTCGGGCGCCGCGCCGGTCACCGAGCGGTACGAACGGTCGGCAATGCCGCGGACCGCGTCGTACGGGTCATCCAGCAGGTGCGCGATCAGCGGCGTCGTCCAGCCGTCGCCCGTCGTCGCCCCAATCTGCGGTTGCCCGAGGTGCCACGCGGCCAGGGCCCGCTGGCCCGCGTCACCGGAGATCGTCCACTTGACCAGTGCGGCAAAGTCCGGCTGGCCATCGACCGGGGCGATGCCATCCGGCGCGGGAATGCCGTACCAAGACTCCAGGTGGCTCGCGGTCCACGTGAGCTGGCGATCGGCGTGGCACAAGCTGCACGCATCGGGCCGGCCGACGGTCGCGGCCACCGATGCATTGGGCGACGAAATCTCGTGGCTGCGAATCGCCTTCAACAGGCCGTAGGTCGTATGCGGCATGTGGCAGTCGTAGCACGACGGTGACCCGGCGCCCGTCGCGTGGTGCGTATGCCCCGGCACGTCGGCGGCGATCGCATCGTGGCACTGCAAGCAGGCGGTGTCGCCATCCATCTGGGGCGCGAGCTGGTCGGCCGGCGCCACGTAGCTGTGCATCGAATGGCAACTCATGCATCCGAAGGCCGGATCAACCGCACAGGGCGACTCGATCATGCCGCTGTAGTCGCGGCCGGACACCCGCACCATGCCGTCGGACCAGAAGGTCGTCTCGTGAAAGCCGGGATCCTTCTGATCCAGAAACGCCCATCCCGCGGCGTACGCCTGACGTTCCGCATCGGTCGTGAGGTTGCGATCGCTGCCGCGAATCAGGTAGTGCGTTCGATCCAGCGGCTGCCCGGCCCGGAATCGCTCGCCGCGTTGCATGCTCGCCATCGTCGGCATCCACACCGCGTGGCATTGGCCGCAAGTCTCGCTGCCGCGACCGGGATCGATCCGCTGGGGGTGGACGATCGACGGATCGTGCAAGGTGTCGTCGAGGCGAAGCCGGGCGCGACGCATGGGATCTCGGTTCAGCGCGACGTGTTCGGCGCCAGGTCCGTGGCAGGACTCACATGAGATCCCGAGGGCGGCAACGCTGGTGTCGTGGATCGGGATGCCGTCGGCGGGCACGTCCCCGGCGCCCAGCGCGACGGCCAGTGGCGAACCGGCCTGGACGAATCCCGGATTCCCGTCCACCGCGTGGCAGTGGATGCACGTGTCGTTCCATTCCTGTTGGAGCGGCGGCGCGTCGGGCGGACGAAGGAATGCCGCTTCGCGCGGGATCCACTCCTGCAGATCGTGCATCCAGGCCCAATGAAAGTTGATGAGCCGGTTTCCGCGTTCCGACGGCAGCCAATACGACTGGTAGTGATGCGAGCCGGTGGTCATGACGATGCGGGCATCGATGATCGGCGGCCCATCGGCGGGAATCGAGTCGTCGCCACTGAAGTAGCGGCCCTCTTCCCAGTCAGGGTCAACGGTGCGGGCCAGGAAAGCCTGACCCTCTCGCCGCAGCTCGGTCGTGATGCCGCGGTGTTCGAGCACCACATCGTCAAAGTCGCCGGTGACCGATTCAGGCGTCGCCCGCTGCGTCATGGTCCGGTGCCAGGATCCATGCCACGCGTCATGGGCTCCAGGATGGCAGGCCCGGCACGCGTCGGCTCCCACGAACCCGTCGTCGCGATGATCCACGCGCGGCGTTTCGGCGATGAGCTCGGCTCGGGTGATGACCTCGTCGGCCAACGACCGGGCGGCGACGGCGGCCAAGATGATGCCGGCCACGGCGACGACCACCGCAATCGCGAGGGCAGCGCGCCGGGCGACCGGGCGCGCTCCCAAGATCAGCAACACGGCTCCGAGTACGAAGCCGGCCACGATCACTACTTCGAGCTGCAGGGCGCTGACGAGATCCATGAACGTTGCAGACTATCGAGATGTCTGCACCGCGTCGATGTTTGCTTGTCCAGGGAGCCGATGCCCTCTGCCACCAACCGCTGATCCGAGCATTGACGACGCACGCGATGGACTTCGGCGTCGGCCGACCAGGAGCCCGGCAGCGGTCTCGCCAGGGCTTTCGCCACCAAGTTCGGTCAAGGACTGTCAGATCTGCAGTCGATCGCCGAATTCATCGTGACCACAGCAGACGTACACAGCGTTCGCCGACCGGTCGAAGCATCCATCACGTTCGTGCTCGCCGAAACTTCGCCGCGCACCGCGACTCCGGTTCGCGGTGACGTCTCGCGATCTCATTGAGTTGCTCAACGCGATGTCGCCGCCCGTAGACGGTTGACATCATTGCGCGATCGGTGTGCCCGAATCAACACATTGCAGGAGTGCATCCATGTTCCGTCGCCTTCAACAGTCTTCCAACTTCCTCTGCACCCTCGCCGGCGTCGTTGTGCTCGCCGGCCCGGCCAGCCTGGCCATGCAAACCGCCCAGGCTCAAGCCATCCCACTGCCTCCGGCGGGTGGAGCGATCCCGGTCCCAGCGACCCGGAGCGTGGCCGACGTCGTCGACGACCGAGAGACCGCATGGAACACGATCTTCTCCACCGCCCACAACGCCGATGAGTGGACATACCTCCTCGACCGTCCGGTTGACGACACCGGAATCTACGTTGGTGCAAACTCGCACGGCGAAGCGTTTGAACTCGACGCCAGAATGGTGACAGAAGTCGACGTCACCGATCCAGCGCTCGGAATCTCCGGCCAGGATCAAGCATGGCTGCTCGCCAACGACTACCGATTCACGACAACCATCGGGCTTCTTGGTTCCACCCAAGGTTCCATCCCGGTCATCGGCATGACGGTCTGGTCGCCCAATGCCCAAGGCGTGCACGAGTCTCGGTTCTTCATCAATGGCCTGGAGGACCCGTCGAGTGGCCTGTTCGATCCCGAGACAGAAGCAGCCAGTTCGTACACGATCGACTTCTCGTCGTTCGGCGTTCCGATTCTGGTTCCCACCCCGATCTTCTGCCCGGACCCTGCGTGCGTCGACGCATGCAATGACGAGTACGACGACGCGGTGAAGGACGCGGAAGAAGCGTATCAGGAGGCTCGCGATGCAGCGGGTCGCGCGGCTCGTGACCGGGACGCGGCGAATGAGGCTCGGCGTGACCAATCCAAGACGGACGCGGACAACGCGATGAACGACGCCCGCGACGCCGCCGACGTTGAGCTTCGCGCTGACCTCGAAAACTGCACTGGCCTCTCGGTCGGCGGGGTCGTGGTCGGAATCATCGCCACTGCGGGATCTTGGTTCACCGCCGGCGCCTCGTCGGCAACGTTTGCCCTCGGCTGCCTGGCATTGGACATCGCCTGTGCGAACGCCGCCACCGACAGCCACTCCGAAGCCGTCGCCGATGCCAAGGCCACGCAGAGCGCGGCCCACGCCGCCGCGGACGCCCAGTACGAGGCGGATCAGCTCGACAGCTTCGGGCAGCTGCTCGATGACTTGGATGATGCAATGTGGGCCCAGTCCAACGCCATCCAAGACGCGGAAGCGGCGTTGCTTGAGTGCCTCGATGGTTGCCCGATGGTCGTATGCGGCTGGGTCTTCCACATCGAGTGGATTCTCTTCTTCTAACCACGGATGACGGCCGGCCGGACGACACCGGCCCTGCAAATCAATGACCCAATGCACCGCCCACGGCTCTTGCCCGTGGGCGGTGTACATTGGTGGTCGGTTCATTCCGACCTGTCGCACCGCACGCTCGCAACGACGCCTTGCACCGTGGAGCACCCGATGTCCGATGCTGCGCCTCAAACACTGCAAGCTGTGCTCGCCGACGGCGCCGTCGTCTGCATCCGGCAGCCCAATGCCGATGCCGCCCACGCGGCCGCCGACGCGGCGATTGCCGGCGGCCTCACGGTGATCGAAGTCACGTTGACCACGCCGGGGGCGCTGGACCTGATGCGTGGGCTCGCCGCGCGCGAAGGCGTCCTCACCGGCGGCGGCACGGTGCTCAGCCCCGGCGATCTGGATGCGGTGGCCGATGCTGGCGGACGGTTCGCGTTCTCGCCGGTCTTCGACGCCGCGGTGCTGGCCCGTGGGACCGAGCGCGGCGTGCTGGTCGTGCCCGGGGCGATGACGCCGACGGAGATCCTGACCGCCCATCGCGCGGGCGCGCCCATGGTCAAGGTGTTCCCGTCGGCGGCGATCGGCGGGCCAGCGTGGCTTCGCGCGGTGCGCGGCCCGTTGCCGGACATTCCGCTGATCCCGACGAGCGGCCCCACGGCGGAGACGATTCCCGACTGGCTCGCCGCCGGGGCGAGCGCGGTCGGCGTGGCGGGCGATCTCTTTGGGGCGAACTGGACGCCGGCGTCGGCCACCGCCGCGGCTCAGGCGATTCGCACGACGATCGATGCATGCCGGCACGGTGAAAGCTGAAACCACGAGGCGGCGAGGAGCGAGCGTGGACGCAAGGCGGACGCGGTGGTGAACCTTGCCTTGGCCTCGGGCTTCGGGCTTTCAGGTTCGTGGGCCGGGCGCCGGCCCGTTCAACCGGAAGATCGTCGCTCGTACACACCGGCATCGGGCCGGGCTTCGCGCCGTGAGCCGACACTCCGAGCAGCCTCGGCCGCGTCTCCGGCCACGCGCGGCGAACCCGCAAGGTCGAGCGGCAACCGCTCGGCAAGATCGCCGTCGGCATCGAGATCGAAGATGTCCGACGGAACGTCCGCCGTCGTGGCCAGAGCAATCGCCGGAGACTCGAACTGCAACGAAAAGCGGCCATCGAGCGTGGTGACGAAATTGGGATCGTCGCCGCGCACGTCGAACGCGCGAACGCCCGCACTGGCGACCGGCTTGCCGGGCCACCCCAGGATCACCGAGCGCGTGACGCGGAGCATGACCGGACCGGCGATGCGAGGCTTCGGCGGACGATTGGCCGGTGGATCGGCGACGATGGCGTCGATCTCCTGCA
The DNA here is from genome assembly GCA_045106735.1 of Phycisphaerales bacterium. Lineage (GTDB taxonomy): Bacteria > Planctomycetota > Phycisphaerae > Phycisphaerales > SM1A02 > JBGCEZ01. Next base: position 16,688 of record JBGCEZ010000050.1, read on the forward strand.
CCGAACCCACCGGCAGCGAAGCCGGCCCCATCGCCGACCATGCCTGGGCGATGGGTTCGCCGAGTCGTCCGAATGCCCGATTGCTGGCCACGATCGTCGCCCGCGCGTTCATGGTTCCCCGCGCCGGCCCGAAACAGATGCCGCCCCCTTGGCCGATCGCCGTGTTTTCGGCCACCGTCACAAACGCCGCGTCCACATGCCCGCCGTTGAGAAAGACGCCACCGCCATCGCCCAGGGCAACGCATGCATGCACCAGCACGTTCAAGAGCCCAACCTGGCCCGCGTCCGGCGACAATCCAATGGCCCCGCCGTCCCTCGCGGCGTTGCGATCAAACTCCGTGGCGACGACCTGGACATCGGCCGAACCACGAACGCTGAGACCGCCACCGAGGGTGATCGCCGAATTTCCGGCGACCACACACTGCACGATGAGGACGCGCGCTCCGTCGACATGGATCCCGCCGCCGGCCACGCCCACGTTGTTCTGAACCTGGCAGTTGCGAAGGGTCGCGAGTCCGCCGACGACGGCCACGCCGCCGCCGGGCCCGGCCCACACCGGCATGTCGTCATCGGCCACGCCACCTTCGATCGTGAGACCATCCAGCTCCGCCAGACTGCTGCCTCGGTCGCGGCCGATGCGCACCACCTGAAACGCATTGTCGCCCGGCGGCCCCAGCGGATCGTTCTCGGCCAAATCGCCCGACAACACCGTCGGCGTCTGCCCTGGCGTGCGCTGATCGGGATGGGTTTCAAAGCCGGCAAAGCCGCCGCGAACGGCCACGCCCGAGGGAACGATGAAGGCCGCTTCACGATCGCCCACGCGACCGGGTCGAAACACGCCACCGCCGACCCAGACCTCGCGGCCAGCATCGCCCGCCAGCGCGAGCGCGAACGCAAGATCGCCAAGCGGCGCGGACCAACTCGCGCCATCCCCCTGCCCGCCGGGCATGACATGGATCGGATCGACCATGCCGGCCGACGCCATGAATGCCCCGGATGCAATGGCTGCCCGGGATGCCTCGGATGCCTCGGATGCTCCGACCGGAACGGCGATCGATCGCGTCGCCGGCGAATCTCGTCTCGGCCCAAGCTTCGAGCCAACCGCCAAGCCGACTGCCGGTCCGACGCCCGTCGCCGGAGTCCACGCGGGCATGGATCCCGACGCGGTCGACGCGCTGGATGCCACCGCAACAAGGGCGATTGAAGCGACGATGATCGAGCTCCGCCATTTCGGGCACGATCGCGGGCGGCGTTGTCCTGGGCGATGGAGCATCAGCATCCATGGTGCCGCGTGATCGACACGGGGCCAAACGAGAATTCGAGTCCTGCCCCGAATGTGGGAAACAGCGCACGCCAAACAACGAACGACGGCCGCCTTCCGAAGAAGACGGCCGTCGCCGAAAGTCACAGTTCAGAGCCGATTCCGTGGCCCTGAGGGTCGACTCAGCGGCCGAAGCGACGGCGGGCCGCCGCAACACCGACGAGACCGACGAGGCCGGCCCACGCCGCGGGCGGCAGCGGGACGACGAGCATCGAGATGCCGTTCGTGCGGTTGGCGATGTCGAGCCAGCCTTCGTTGGCGCGATCCCACTCGGTCAGCTTGCCGTCGGCGTCGTACGCCGCGTCCAGGCCGGTCATGGAGTGGAACCAGAAGCCGATCTTCTCACCGAAGGCGAGACCGGTCCACACGGTGGAGGGGTCGCCACCGTCGAAGGCCGGATCGTGGCTGTTGATGATGCTGGCATCGATGTCAAAGCTCATCGTGCGCTTGCCGGCGAAGTCGACGACCGACAGGCTGTTGATCCAGCTGCCATCGCTCGAACCCTGGTTCCCGGCGATGAAGTCGGGAGTCTGGTTGCCGGGGCTGTCCGGGTCACCGTCGGTGAACGAGGAGAGATCGTTCTCGCCGTTGTAGCCGTACGCGGTGAGACCGATGTCGTTGGTGTCGCTGGCGTCGAAGTACAGCAGGGCGAGCTCGCCCGGGTGATTCTTCGGGTTGGGACCGTCGTTGACGGCCAGCGTGAAGCCGTCAGTGACCTGGTCACTGAACGTGACGCTCCAGGTGAACTGTTCGGTCATGTCGTTGTAGGACGCGGTGATGGACTCGAAGTTGCCGGCGGCGTTGTTGCCGGCGTTGATCGAATCCCACTCGAAGGTGTAGAGCGTGTTTGCCTGCGCGGCACCGGCGATGCCGGTAGCGATAGCGCAGCCAAAGATGGCTCCCTTTGCACTGATGCGGGTCACTGAATGGCTCCTCTTTGTCGTACCGATTGTCCGGAGTACCCGGACGTGTTCCGAACAGACCTCCTGTTCGGGTTCCTCCACACGGCAACGTGTAGAGAAGGTACAGGAAAACGCAGCGTTTCATCCCCCAAGAAGCGCAAGAAATGCTCCGAGAGCGCACTTCATGCATGCTTTGCATCCACTCAACCTATTTCCACGTCCGAATCCATCCGCGACGCCAATAGACCATCGATCGGACCGCGGCGACCCGGGAAAACCCCACCCTGAGAGTCCCACCAAATCGAGCCCAGGCTCCGGCCGATCATCTTGGCTGGATCCGGGGCGACTCGGCGAAAACATCCCGTTCCGCCGACTTGACCTGCAAATGCGAACCCATTATCAATAAGGCATGACCAGCACGCCCCCCCCGTTCGCCCGCGAGCACGGCTCACGCAATCTGCTTCGATGCCCGGACTGCCGGCGCATCTGGCTCGCGGTCGGCATTGCCGCCGCGATGCTCGTGACGGCCGGCGTGACCCGCGATTGGGGCGCTGAACAAACAGCCGACGCGGCCTCACTCAACTCCGCGAGCGCCACCGCCACCCCGCCGATCGTCGCCGTCGCCATCGAGCCCCACCGCTGGATCGCCGAACGACTGGTCGGCGCCGACGCCATCGTCCGCGTCGCCATCCCGGCCGGATCGAGTTGCTGCGGCCACCAGCCCACCGACCACGCGATTGAAGAGCTTGCCGCCGCCGCCGTGTACTTCCGCGCGGGCGTGCCGGCCGAGCGCGCACCGTGGCTCGAACGCGGCGTTATGCCGCGCGTCCAGTCCGTCGTCGACCTTTCGACCACGGTTGGTACCACCCTCGGAGGTGGCGCGGCCGACGATTCCCACGCATGGACCAGCCCGTCAGCCTTGCGGGCCCACGCTCGCGCGATGGTCGACACCCTCATTCACGACCCCGCCTTCGACGCGCTCGACGAGGACGCGCTCGCCCGCCGACACGCCGATCTCGACCGAGCATTGGACGCCCTGGAGTCGCGAACGGCTGAACGGCTGCGTCCCTTTCGTGGACGTCAGATCTGGGTGGACCATCCGGCGTGGGCGCGACTGGCCAGCGAGCACGGCATCGAGCAAGTCGTGATCGATGCCGACGCCACGAACATGACCGACCATCGCATCGATCGGCTGCTGAACGACGCCCGATCGCGCGGCATCTCGCACGTCTTCGTGCAGCCGCAGCACCCCGGCCGAATCGCCCGGCGGATCGCCGACGCGGTCGACGCCGAGGTCATCGTCCTTGATCCCTTTGAGCGCAATCCGATCGATGGCGTTGACCGGGCGGTGGATGCATTCGTGCTCGCCATGCAGCAAGCGGCAGACTCGCGCACGGCACCCCGCGACCGGTGAACGGCATGCGTCCGGCCACCCCAGCGATCGTCTTCGATGCCGTTTCGGTTGTTCGCCCTGGCGAAGTGCTCGCCCTCGATCGGTGTTCACTCACCATCGGTCGTGGCCAACGCGTCCGGCTCCACGGCCACAACGGCAGCGGCAAGACGACCGCCCTGCTCACCATGCTGGGCCGGCTGCAGCCGACGACCGGCCAGGTGCAGGTGCTCGGCCGCCCGCCGTCCGTCGCCGCCCGTTCGATCGGGTTCGTGCCCCAGGGCAACACGCTCGATCTCCATGCTCCGGCCGACGTTCTGGACGTTGTTCTCTGCGGCACGCCCGCGGCGGGTGGCTGGGGGCTGCGCTGGCCAGCCAGCGCCCGACGCGCATCGGAAGCGGCCCTGGAGCGCGTCGGCTTGGCCGCGATGGCCCGGCGCGCCATCGGCGCACTCTCCGGCGGCCAACGCCAGCGCGTCCTGCTGGCCCGCGCCTTGGTCAGCGACCCGCAGCTTCTGCTGCTCGACGAACCCACGACCGGACTGGACGCGGCGGCAGCCGATGCCTTGATCGAACTGCTCGCCGACCTCCCTCCGGAACTCACCGTCGTCGCGGCGACCCACGACGCCCGCTTGTCAGCGATCGGCCCCACGCACGTCATCGAACTCGTCGCCGGCCGCCCGGTCGCCCGGCCCGAGGCACCGCGGGTCGTTGACTCGGCGAGCCACCCGGCGAGCAATCCGGCGCGCAATCCGGCGAGCAATCCCGCAAGCGACTCGGCACGTCACCCGGCAAGCGCCCCGGCACGTCACCGAGCAAGCGACCCGGCACTTCACCCAGCAAGCGACACGAAAATCAACCCGGCAATCGACCCGGCAATCGACTCGGCCACGAACCCATGATCGACTTCTGGCGGGCCTTGCCCGGCAACGAATTGCTCGCCGGCGGCGTGCTTGCCGGCCTCTTGGCCGCGATCGCCTGCGGCGCGACCGGACCGCTCGTGGTGGCCCGCGGCCTGGTCTTGCTCGTCGGGGCAATCGCCCACGTGGCCGTCGGCGGCGTCGGACTCGCGCTCTATGTTCGCCATCGATGGCCGGAGGCGTTCGGCTGGCTCGAACCCACACACGGCGCACTCGTCGTCTCCGTCGCCGCGGCGATCGGTCTGGCCGTGGTGCGCCGGCGCGCCGGTGATCGCCTCGACATGCTGGTCGGCGCGATCTGGGCTGCGGGCATGTCCGCCGGACTCCTGGCCGCGCGGAGCGTGCCCGGCGGGCAAGCGGAACTCAACATCGCGCTGTTCGGGAACCTGGCCGCCGTGCCGCAGTCCACCTTGATCACGTCGGCCGTCCTGACCGCGGCGATCCTGGTCAGCATCGGCCTGGTCGGCCGGCGACTGCTCGTCACGACGATCGATGCCGACTTCGCCCGCACCCGCGGCATGTCGGTCGATCACCTGGAGATGTTCTTGCTGGTCCTGGTCGCCCTGGCCGTGGTCATCCTCGTCCAGGTGACGGGCCTGCTCCTGGTGCTCGCCCTGCTGACGCTCCCGGCGGCGACGGTCGGCCACTGGGCCCGCCGGCTGTGGTCGATCACCCTGCTGGCCGGCGGCCTGGCCGCAATCTTGGCCACCGTCCCGCGGGCGGCGGTGTACGGCACCGCCCTGCCCCCGGAAGCGGCGATTGTCGGGGCCGCGGCGTTGACCTACCTCGCGAGCCTCATGCTCCGGGGCGTGCTGAACCGACGAACCTCACGGCGGCTCACCGCCTGACCGAACGCCTCGGTCTCGCTCGGTGGATTGGGATCCGGTCGGATCCCCCCGGTGTGCCGATCCGTTCATCCGGGCCCGCGCCCAAGAGGATCCAACCGGCCATGACCGCACCCGACGAACTCGCTCGCGTACGCCGGCTCGCCTGGCTTGGCTTTGCCTTCGGCTGCATCGGGATGCTGGCGTCGGGGGCGGCGGGCCTGGCGCTCGTCAACGCCGCGGCCGAGCCCGACGAGCCGCCGGCTCCCGAACCCGCCCCGGCGAGCGTGCGCACGCCGTCGGTCGAACTCACCAACTCGGCCGGGGCTGTCGTCGGCCGCTTCTCCACCGACGAGAACGGGCACGGGGCGCTGGAACTGCTCAACCGGGCTGGCGTCCGGACCGTCGCGTTTGGCGCGGACCCCGCCGGCCAGGGGCAGATCCAGATCTTCAACAGCTTTGGCCAGCCCGTCGCCGGCGTGTTCGTGGACGATCAGTCCAATGGTTCGGTGGAGCTTTCCGGTCCCGACGGCCAACGACTCGCGTCGCTGTACGTCGACGGGCTGGGTCGCGGGGCGGCGCACCTGGCCCGCCCGGACGGCACGCCGGTCTTGAACGTGGCGAGTGATCCCCGCGGGACGGCGTGGGTCCAGCTCTCCGGCCCGAACGGTCAACCGGTCGTGGCCGCGGCGGCCCCGGCCTCGGGTGGTGGCCACGTGCTGAGTGCGGCGGCCAACGGCCCGTGGCGCGATGCGACCACCGGTTTGGAGCCCGCCGCCGGCATCACGCCGGGCGATGCGCTGATCGGGCCGATGCCGCGAACCCCGTCGTCGACCGCGCGGAAGTAGATTGGGACCGCCGGCCCCGTTGTCGTCGGCCTCGGCCCCCAGCAACTCCGGACCGTCCCCCGTCATGCCCACCGCCACCGTCGAGGACTACGTCAAGCGCATCTACGCGCTGCAGGCCGCCGCCGATGCCGACGCCGACGCGAACGCGAGCGACGCCTCGCCCGTTCCCATGGGCGTGCTGGCCGAGGCTCTGGGCGTGGCCCCCGGCACGGTGACGGCCATGATCAAGCGGCTCAGCGAACGTGGACTGGTGGACTACGCGCCGTACAGCGGCGTGCGCCTGAGCGACGATGGCCGCGCACTGGCCCTGGACGTGCTGCGGCGCCACCGGCTGATCGAGTGTTTCCTGGTCGAGGTCATCGGCCTCGACTGGTCGGAAGTCCACGAGGAAGCCGAACGGCTCGAGCACGCGGTCAGCGACAAGCTGCTGGCCGCCATCGACCGTCGCCTCGGCCATCCCGTCGTGGATCCCCACGGCGATCCGATTCCGAACGCCGCCGGGGAGATGCCCGCGTCGAGCACCGTCTCACTGGATCGCGGCGAGCCCGGGGCGCGGGTGCGCATCACGCGGGTCCTCGATCAAGACGAGGCATTTCTTCGGTACGTCGACGAACTCGGCCTGCGGCCAGGCGCCGAAGTCAGCGTGGTGCGCTGCGACCCGCTGGGCCAGACGATCCACCTGGCCGGGCCCGATGGACGTTCGGTCGTCCTTGGCCGCACCGCGGCCGGACGCTTGCTCGGCGACGTCATCGACTGAGCGAGGGCCGATCTTGCCGGCGTACCGGTGCGGCACGCTGTGCGGCATTTGGTACGGCAGCCGATTCGGCATCGGGGGCCGCTGCCGGGGACGCAGCCGGCTTCGGCTCCACCGCCTGCTTCGCCGGTTCGGCCCCGACCCGCAGCCGGACCGACGTCACGGTTCCGTCCGCGCTGATCGTCACCATCTCCAGCCGGTCGAACTCCGTCTTCTCGACGATCGGCGGATCCGGATTGCCGCCGAGCAGGCCGACGAGGGCCGGCGTTGTATTGCTGTGCCCGACGACGACGTGCGTGCCGCCGGCCGCCCGGAGCTGTTCGGCCACCGCCCCCAGCGCCCGCGGGTCATACTCCGTCACGCTCAGTCCCAGCCGCGCGGCCAGCGGCGCCGCCGTCTGCTGCGTCCGCGCGTAGCCGGTGGAGTGCACGGCCCGGACGCCCGCGTCACGCAAGAGCGCGGCCAAGGCTTCCGCCCGCTTCTGGCCGACGGCGGTCAAACCCGGGTCTCGGCCGGCTTCTTTTTCGGCGTGCCGCACCAGAAAGACCGTGGTCACCGGAGCGGACAGTGCGGCCAATGAAGGCGAATCGGCCGCGCGATGCAGCTCAACTCCGGCGGACGCCGGCGAAATCGCCGAGCAACCGGAGATCATGACGGGCACGATGGCCAACACCACGAACCCAAAGCAGACGTGCAATGCGTTCGCGCATCCCGCCGCACCGAATTTCGTCGCCGTCGAGCGCATGCGTCATCTCCAGGAGGGTTGCGATCACCGCCGATTGGCGTCGATTGGCGCCCAACGGCATCGTCCGGCGTCCCCCGCACGCTACCCGCATGCCCCGGCGACCACAACGGCTGGCGCCCGAGATCGCTCAGCCGCCCGGCGACGCCAGTTCACGAATCACCGGCTCCATGCCATCGATGACCCACCACAGCCGTTCGTCGTCCACCACATCGTGGCGATCCCCCGGTCGGTGGTAGTGCGGATTTCGGAACATCGCCGTCCCGGTCACCATGATCGCCGGGACGCCGATCTCCCAGAACGCCCGGTGATCGCTGAACGAAAGCCCGGTGATCCACCCCGGCGCGGTCACGCCCTCGGAAGGAACCGCCGCGTGCTGGCGAAAGCGACGGATGCAGTCGCGGGCGAATCCGCTCGACCGAAGATTGCCGACGAAGGCCACGAAGTTGCCGGTATCCGGATAGCGCCACGCGAACGCACGCGGATACTCCTGCGAACCCGGCGCGTCGTCGAAGTAGCCGATGCTCTCCAGGCTGATCATGCCGACGATGGTCTCATTCCGCGACGCACACAAGCGGGCGTAGCGCACCGCCCCCATGTCGTCGGTCCCGAACCACGGCGGCTCTTCGTTGACGAACCCGACGAACCGCAGCGTCCGTTCCGGGGCAAATGCCGCCAGCCGATCGGCCAGCGCCAAGGTCGCCACCACGCCGCTGCCGTTGTCGTCCGCCCCCGCGGTGGACGCCACGGTGTCGTAGTGCGCGCCGACGATCAGGATCTCTTCCGGCCGGGTCGTCCCCCGTCGTTCGGCGATGACGTTGCTGACGTCGACGCCGCCCACCGCATAGGTCTGCCGGCTGACGTCGAAGCCCGCGGCGGCGAAGCGCGACGCCATCCACGCCGCGGTCTCGCCCAAGCGTTCGGCCACCAGCAGATGCCGCGGCCCGATGTCTTCGGCGATGAACACGATGTCGCGGCCGACGGCGGCAACCTCGGCTTGCTGGGCTTCGGTGATCGGCGGCGGCGAACCTTGGAACGAATCGCCCGGCATGCTGGTGGCCCAGACGACGCCAGCCGCAGGCAATCCAAGCAATACGATGGCGATGACGAGACTGCGGCGCAGCGATCGCCACAGCTGCGTCCGGTTGGCCGGCAGCAAGACAAACTTCATGTGTGGTATCCCCGATCGCCGGGCGACGCGATCATGCAGGGTTCGCCGCGGCCCCGGCAGCGGTTCCGCGGACTTCCAACTCGGGGCCGAGCCGCCGGTCCGGGCACGGACGAAGAACCGCCCGGACAAGCGACGCGAAACGCTCTGCCGCGCCGCCTCAGGGAATCTCCCGGCCGTGCGGATCCGTGCGATCGTCGCGGGCCGCCGCGGCTTCGAGTTCGTCGCGCAGCGCGCCCCGGGTCACGTGTTCCATCATGTGGGCGGTGCCGTGCACGTGGTCGGCGGCCACGCCCACCGTCTCGTGCAACCACGCTTCCCACAGCCGGTGCGAACGCACCAACCGCCGGGCCAGTTCCTCGCCCGCTTCCGACAATCGATACTCCGTCCCGCGCACCGGCTCGATCCGAGCGGACCGAACCAAGCGCGCCGCCGACCGGCGCACGCCGCGCGGCGCGGCCCGCAGCACGCTGGCCACATCGGCCGCCGTGGCCGACGCCCGGCCATGCTCCTGCAACCGGTACAGCGCGGCCAAGACATCCTCGTCCAGGATGCGGGCCCGCAGCCGGACGCGGTCGATGGCCTGGGCCACGAATCCCCGCTGCGGAGCCAGCAGCATCGCGGCCCCGAGCATGCCGCCGAGCACCACGCACATCGGGGCGGCGGAACTCACCGTCGGCTGCCAGCCCACGCGCTCCAAGCCGGCATTGAGGCCGTTGGCGGCCAGGTGCCCAAGTCCGGCACTGGCCACACCGATCATCAGAGCCAGACCCATCGTGCGCCCGAGCCGGTCGGTCAGCAGGTGGGCGGCTGCCCCCGGCACCACGATCATGGCCACGACCAAGATGCTGCCGAGGACTTCAAAGGCCGCCACCGCGGTCACCGCGGTGAGCGTCATCAGCATCAACTGCAGCCGTCCGGCGGGGATCCCGCTGGTTCGGGCCCCGTCGCCATCAAAGCTCGCGAACCGCAGCTCTTTCCAACTCAGGCCGATGGCCAAGAGGTTGATGGCGGCGGCAAAGGC
>JBGCEZ010000051.1:0-47904 GCA_045106735.1 Phycisphaerales bacterium
CACGCGGCATTGCTCCGTCACGCTTTCGCGCATTGCGGAAGATTCGTTACTGCAGCCTCCCGTAGGAGTCCGGACAGTGTCTCAGTTCCGATGCGGCGGGTCATGCTCTCACACCCGCTACCCGTCTTCGGCTTGGTGAGCTTTTACCTCACCAACAACCTGATAGGACGTTCCCCGCTCCCGAGGCGGCAAGCCTTTGATGCCGAAGCACCACATCAGGTATTACTCCACGTTTCCATGGGCTATCCCTGACCTCGGGGTACGTAGGAACGCGTTACTCGCCCTTTCGCCGCTCTACTCGCCCCCGAAGGGACTTTCGCGCTCGACTTGCATGTTTTAGCCATGCCGCCAGCGTTCGCGCTGAGCCAGGATCAAACTCTTCAATTAATGTGCATTGAGCAGCCACCGAAGTGACTGATACTTGCGAGAAAAGCTTGCCTGACTGCTTCGCCGGCAGATCCGAAGATCACCGACGAGCTGTCGCCACCGAGACACAAGCTATGTCTCGGCGCCAGAAGATGGCTTATCTTCTGATGGTATTTGCGGACACCACTACCCCCTGGACGAATTACTCCGACACAGGAGATCGAGGTGCTTAATCACTCGAAATTGCATATAATTTAGGCATCACAAGGATGTCCGCTGGACGATCAAGCTGTGAAAATGATCGCCCGCGTTTTGGGACCGGAATCGGGTCGGCTGTGAAACCTTACCGAAACCGGACACATCCTTACGGTTTCCTACTGTTCACTTGTCAAGGATCTGTACGGGTCGCTCACCGGAGCGAACGAAACCCGTTCGGCTGGGCGTTTGCCTCAACCGGGACGCAGATGATACTCAGCCCCTCCCCCCCGTCAACCCTACTGGTCGAGTCAATCCGAAAAAATCGCGCCTCGCGTCTCCGCGGGTGACAAAGCCCCGTCCCGTCCCTCCATTGCGTCCCGGGTGACCAAGACGGCAACGACGACCCAGCCGGCTCCTGAGGCGAGGAGACATTCCACCGCGGCCGCCAACGTGGCCCCCGTGGTCCTCAGGTCATCGACCAGTACGACGGTGGCCCCCGAAGGAATCCGAGCTTGAGCCCGCCGCCCAGCCTGGATGACCGAATTGCCCCGCTCTGATCGCTCCGCCGCGGTCATGCCGGCCTGCCGGCGGCCACCACGGTGCTCGAGGACGCCGGGCACCAAGCGTCCACCAACGCCATCGGCGACTCCGGCGGCGATCACACGGCCATGGTCGATGCCGCGAGCGGCCCTCCGGACGGGGCTGGCGGGCATTGGCACCACCAGGACGCCCGGCTCCGCCGCCGCGATGTCCCGGACTCGAGTCCCCAGGCGTCGCCCGAGTGCCAGTCCAAGCTCCCCCCAGCCTCCGCGATGCTTGATCTGGCGGACGCGCTGTCCCAAAGGGCCCGCATCGCGGCCAAGAATGACAACGTCGTTGCCCAACGGCCTGCACCCACACGAATCCTCGATCCAGACCGGCTGCCCGGCCTCGCCCAATGGCCAGCCAGGCGGAACCCGGCCACAACGCCGGCACCATTGCCCGGGCGGGACAAAGGCCCTCGCCAACACCTCGGCTTCCTGATCCGCCGGCGATCGAGCCAATCCGAGCCAGCGATCTGCGCCGTCGCGGACCTGCACCGAGAGCCCACGAAACATCGGCGATCCGGCCAACACGATTGCCCAAACGGCCCGGAGGGCACGGTCGGCCGGAAAACTCTGATGCATGGATGGAGTGTCCCGCCTCGAACGCCGCCCGGCCGCAAACGCCGCGAAAACGCCGGGGCCGTCGACCGGTCACTCGCCCACGGACCGCTCTGAGCGCGAGCATGACGGGCACGTCGGTTTCAACGCGTCCGGCATGCCGCGAACATTCTTGAGCCCGCTGGAGCCCTGGACCCCGGTATCCCTGGCCCCCCAGACTCCTGGACCCCCCGACCCCCGGTTCCCCGGTTCCCCGGAGGCCAGAATCCACCGTTTCGGCGAGGGCAGGAGCCCGATCGAGAGGTCAACGGCGGCCTCGGCGGCACGACAGCGCGCCACCGAGGCTTGGACGGACGGAGATGGAGATGCGGGCACCGGACAATTACCGCCCAAACGCACCCGGGAGGGCTCGAACCTCCGACCTGACGGTTAGGAACCGCCTGCTCTGTCCAACTGAGCTACGGGTGCAATTCGCGACGGCATCGGTCGATGGCGAACGATGTCGTGCGGTCCGCGAACCCGGCGAAACCGGCGTTCGCGAAGCCTCCATCGTACCCGAGGCGCGATTGGCTCGGGCTTTCCGACGTCCGTCGATGGCCGCCATTCCCGCGTTGCCGACCGGCCCACCACGATGCGCACCGCCCATCCGGAGGTGTCGGCCATGGAGCAACCCGTTTGGAAAACCGGGCGTGGGGCTCTGGATTGAAGCTCTGGCTCGGAGTTCTGGCCTGAAGCTCAGGCCGGAAGTTCTGGCGTGGAGCAGCTGGTCGCGGCCCCTCCGGACTCAGCGCGCCCCAAAACGCCGGCCGGCCGGCGTCGGACTCAGCATCTCGCTTCTCACTCGGCACTCGGCACTCGGAAACCCGGATGTGCACCGGCCGGGCGGACGCCCTCAGACCGCCGAGTCGCAATCGCCCTTGCTGCGGGCGGCCATGAGTCGCTCGCCGGCTTCTGCGGACATGGAACCTTCGGCGATGTAGGCGGCGATCTCCCGCCGCGTCCGTTCGCGGCTGGCGTTCATCAGAACGTTGCTGACTCCTTTGATGGCGACCACCAGGACGATCCCGATCAGAATCAAGCCGGGTGGGTCCAGTCGCCCGAAGGCGTGAATCACGTCACTGAATCCAAGCATCTGCTGCGCTCCTGTCGTCGAACGGAGGCCACGCGTTGGCCGCCAACTCGCCCAGAGTGATTGGTGAACCCGCCCCAGCGATTTCACTCGACCACCTCGGTGGACAACCGGTGGACGAACCGAGGGTATCCGTCGATCGACCAAACTTCGACGGTGGAAGGCTGGACGAGCCGATGCGGTTGGGGACACTGCTTCGCGGCAGGGTCCCGGGCGGAAGCGATGCGCTTCTGCCTCCACGGGGCCCGGACACGGGCCGGACGCACTGGACGCGTCAACCTCCGAGTCCCTTCGTGCCTCGGACCACGGACACCCCAGGACGGGGGAAATGGTGATCCATGCTCAGCCTTGACCAGCTCATCGACCACGTGATGGAACTGAACCCGACGGCCAGCCGCGAATTTCTTGCGCGCTTCGACCGTCGCGAGGTTCAGGAGTACCTCGAGCATCTGCAGCTGACGACCGAGCCACGCGGCTCGCACTCGGCGTGGGTCCGGCCCGACGGCTCCCGAGCCGTGATTACGCGCACCCCCGCAGCCTGACAGCTGGTCAAAAACGCCCCCCCCCGTCCTGAGCACGATCACTCCGCCATTCGCTTTGTCGCGGAAACGCGGCGTATCGAGTGGACTGCCTTCGATTCGGTCCCGTGCGAGGGCCGGAAGCACCGCACTCAGAACGCGGCGGGCTTCTTCAACGGTCTGCGACAGCCGATCTCGGCCGCTCTGCCCCGCGTCATCAGGGCCCCGCGTCCCGACCGGCGGTGGGTCATTCCGGACGAGACTCGCGTTGCAAGACTTCTTCCAGCCGCCGCTTGAGCAAGCGGACGCGGATGAGCGACTTGACACGGGTCAACAATTCAAGCTTGTTCACCGGCTTCGTCAAGAAGTCATCGGTCCCACATTCGACGGCTCGCTCGAAGTCCCCCACTTCGTGCAGCGCGGTCACCATGATCACGACGATGTCCCGGGTTGCCGGCGACTGCTTGATTTTGCGGCACACCTCGTAGCCGCTCATCCTCGGCATCATCACGTCGAGCAGCACCAGATCGGGCGGTGAAGATTCGATCTGCTCGATCGCCTCGACCCCGTCCCGGCACATCACGAGGGTGCAGGGCAATGCTTCGAGGTAGGCCTGCATCAGCTCGAGGTTCTGCTGGTTGTCATCGACCAACAGGATCGTCGCGTCGGCGAGATCGGGCAGAAGCTGGTCGTCGGTCACCTCGGTCGGGGTAGCGGCGTCGCTCATCGATGTTCCCTGGTTCAGTGCTGGGGCGTTGGAGACCGGTCGTGCGTGGCCAAAGGTCCAGGGGCCGGCACCGGAGTGCGGGCGATGGACGGGACGGGAGGCGCCGGGCGGCCATGGCGTGCCCCCCAAGCGCTGGACGGGCAAGCGCGGAGCCACGCTCCTGATGCCGATCCCTCGGGCCCCAGACGGTACCAGACCCCCTCTTTGCGCGTCGCGCGGGGGCATCTCGGCCGCCGCGCGGAGGCCGCCTCTGGTGCCCTCGGACCCCCGAATTCGAACGCCGGCCACGGATCGCGTATCCTCTGCGATTCGGCTGCGGGCCGGCACGCCATCCGCGCCGCCGTGCCCTCTGCCGCCTCCCAGGCGGCTGACCCCCGCAGCTGACCGCAGCCCCCCCGGCGCCCGGCTGATTCTGGCCCGCGTCAATCTCTCGAGGAGCCCGAGGATCTCATGGTGCAGCCGACGAACGCCTGGCAGGACCGATTCAATACGCCCGACGTGACCACCCTGCGCAAGGGCGTGGACACCGAAGCGGCGGAGGCCTTCGACCGCATCCGGACCGACCTGCTTCGGGTCGAAGGGGCCCGTGAGGTCATGGCCTGGTACGGGCAGAGTTGGGGCTGGAGCATCGAGTACCACGTCGATGCGATCGACGACGGACCACTGGCCGTCATCATCCCCGCCCCCGAAGATGTTCAGATGGCCATGACCATTGAGCCGGACTTCCTGGCCCAACTCCCGTTGCGTCGGATGAAGCGAGCGATCCGCGACGGGCTGGATCTCGCCTCCCCGCCGTTCGACACGAATCTGGCCGTCTGGTCGCTTCAGCCGGTGCACATCCTCGACGACCTGATGGACCTGATCGAGCGCCGCTTGAAGTTTGAGGCCAGCCGAGCCTGAGCCGCTTGCGAGGCTATTCGACCCACGACCCGTCCCGCCAACGCGGCCGAGTGGTATCGACGCCGAGCAACGTGCTCGCATCGTCCAGGTCGACCTCCACCAGCGATTGACGCGAGCCCCCGAGCAAGGTCTCCGTCCAACCGGTTGACGGCCCGAGCAAAACCGCGATCTCCAAGGAGAGTTCGCGGCGGAGCTGGGTGTCGGTGGCCACCGTGCGTTCGCTCGCGAGCCGCACGCGGAACCCGTCGCTTCCGCCGGGCCAGGACTCGAGCAGAGAAACGGCAACGTCGACATCGATGGCTTCGAACGCCTCGATCGCCAACTCGTCGTCCCCCATCCGCCGGGCGGCCATCGTTTCGACGAAGTGGCCCAAGTCCACCGGAGAGAGCGGGCGAATCCGGGCCTGGGCCCCCGAAAAACGGGGCGGACGTCCACGCAGCCGTCGCGACCCTTCCAACAATTCAGCCATGGCCAGCATGCGGCGACGTTCGCCATCTTGCGACGTGAGATCGGCCAGGGCGCGGAGCGCGCCCGGACGCAGCCGCTCGTCGAGGCCTCCGGCCAGCCCGTAGAGGCGGCGCACGAGTTCAAGTTCCGCCCTACCGGCCGAGCTGTTCGCCACCCGGCGATCTTCGATCTCTTCGGCCAGGGCGAGGTAACCCATTGCGGCCGCCGGATCCAGCCGCGACAGACGCTCCCCCCATCGGTCGGAAAGCGTCATGTTGGTCCGCGCTTGGCCCGCGGCCGGAACCCCGGCCCAGCCAAGGACGACGAGCGTGATCGCGCCGACGCTGGCCGCCGCAATCCGATGGATCCGCCGCGATCGCGGGCGCCGGCGAGCATCGGGCCGACGCGGCGGAAACAGTGAGATGGTCCGAGGTCGGTTCACGGTCTTCCTCCGGGACTCGGGATCCCCGGGGCCCGCCGTGGCCGGCTGCCTGGGTTCCGTTGATCGGGAATCGCGTCGGGCGATCCGGGGCTCGCGGGCGGGGATCGCTGCAGCGGGTTCTCGACGCCGCGGCGACGCTCCGGCATCCCGCGCCCGTCGGCCGGCGGCGCCGCGGGGGCCACGCCGCCAAGGGCACGCCCGTCCGCGTCACTGGCATCGCCGTTCAAACCGAAACGAATCTCCCACATCTCCAGCATCGCCAGCTCGATGGCCAAGAGCTGATCGAGCACATTGACCGTCTCCCGCCGGGCGATCTCCGAACGTTCGAGGGCGGCGGCGACATCCGGCGCGCGCTTGGGTTGCTCGGCCGCGGTGACGAATGCCAGCGCTTCGATGACCGCGATCAGATCCGCGGCGGTCGCCTGAAGCCGGGTCGTCGACAAGCCGGCCCGGGCCGCCCGCCGGTCCGGAAGAAGTCGTGCGGCGACGGGCACTGGTCGCACCGAGAGACGGGTACTGGCGGACCGGAGCCACGCGTCGGCCAGTCGCCCGGCGGCCATGCCCGGATCCCCGGCCGAAAAGTCGACCGTCACTTCGTCCCGGACGAGTGCGACCCGCCGATTGATGGACTCGGTGTAGGTTCGCTGGTTGATGCCGAGGACGTCTTCTTGCGGCTCCAACAGGTCGACGGCGTGCCGCAACAACGCAAGCCGGGCCTCCAGTCGCCACTGGTCTTCCCGTTCGAAAACGATGCTCGAACCGATCACCCGGTTCACGATCGACGCCAAGTCAGCGTCAACCGGGGCGGTCGGAATTCGATCGGCCACCGCCAGCACCGTGTTGACGCCGGACGCAAGATCGTCGGCGAACATCAACCGCGCCATTTCACGCTGCCGATTCGCCCCTGGCCGCAAGATGATGCCGGCGAGTGTGGCGGCATCCCGTGGCCCAAGGTCCGATCCGATCCGGGTTGAAAGCCCGCGCAAGAGGATCATCGCGTCGTTGCCGCGGTTCTTCACCCGGTCCCACGCCGCGGTGAAGGTCCCGTCTGGCTCGCCGATCGCGTCGGCGGTCATCGAACTGAGCGGCCGTTCGACCGGGCCCTGAAAATTCGGCGCGGCCGCGATGACGTCGGATGCGGCCATCGTCGATTCATCGAGGCGATTGGCCGCGAGCGTGGCCGCGGATTCGATCACCTGACTCACCTCGGCCAGGCGGCCAAGACGGCCTGCATCGTCAAACGCAGCAGCCCGGCCGCGAACCTCGGCCACCGCTTCCATCCAGGTCTCCAGTGATTCAAGGTCGACGGGAATCGGCTGGCCGCCGAGATCTTGCTCTGGCGGCGTCGGCCACGCACTGGCCACTCGATCGCGGTACTCGGCCCGTGTGGCCGAAGTGGCCGACAGCGGGAGCACCAGCGACTCACCGAACCACGGTAGATCGCGCCGCAGGGCGAGAATCGTCGTGAGCGCTCGAAGGTCGTCGTCCGAGGCGATGCCTGGGTCGACGAACGCAGCCTCGATCGTGCGACGGGCCACGAGCGGCATGTCGGCCGGCACTTCCAGCATCAGCCGCCCGAGCAAGTCGGCCGAGAAGCCCTCTTCCGACAGCACTCGATCGCTGCGCAGCAGGCGCTCCAGGGCTGCGGCGACCAGCCGGTCGCGAAGCGTGCCCACCGTGAGGTCGGCGTCCATCGCCTCGGCGGCATCGAGCCAACGTTCCCAGGGTTCCGGGCCGATGTCGTCCCCGGCGTCAATGAGTTCTTGGGCCGCCAGCTCCAGCCACGCCGCGGTGATCGCCCGCGTCCCGCTCGCGGCCGCGACGAACCCGGCCTCAGTCTGCCCGGTGCCGAGCGGGGCAAGCGATTCGCGGGCGATGTCCGTGGCGAGTTGCCGCGGGCCTTCCGGGGAGAAGGGTTCGGACATGACCGCACCGAGCACGCTCATGCGCCAGGCTCCGGCCCACGCGAACGGCGTTTGGTCGGCGACGGGAGCTTCGACGCTCGTTGGAGGGCGTAGGAATGACGCCAGGCGGCCGGCAAGCCGGACACGGTCGCCGGTCGCATTGAAGCCCGTCACCGCCATCGTCCGCAGGTCTCGAACATCCGACGGACGGGCCCGCACCCAACCACGCTCGGCCTCGGCCATCGAGGCGCCCCAACGCTGAATCGTTGCGTCGCTGGGCGGCGTCCGGACGCCGAGCCGTCGAACCACGTCGGCCTCGATCAACCCTGGGAGCGTGGGCAGTTCGTCGGCCGCGGTCAGGAGGCCCGGGCCAGGCGGCGGACCCTGCATCCATGGAATGCGTTCGAAGACGAGGGCACGCTGGGCCGCGGCAGCCCGGATGGCCTCGGACCGGGATCCATCGCCCCCTCCCACCTGGCTGGAGATCGATGGATCGACGGGAAGCGGCGGCGGCGGTTGAACTTCGCCGGTGAAGCCGCGGCCGATGACGACCACCAACAGGATCAAGGGCAGCAAGACCGCGGCGACGAGCTTGGCCGTGTCAACCGGCCCGGCTTCCTTGAGTTCGGGCATCAAGGATCGGGCGAGTTCGGTGGCCGCATCGCGCGACGGAGGTGCGGACTCGGCCCCGGGAACCGGCGGCGCAGCAACGATGACGTCGCGCAGGGTATACCGCGTGAAGTCGTCGGCGATCATGGCGATCGGCGCGGGCCGACTGCCGGCCCGGGCGTAGTCGGCCAAGCCGGTGATCACGTTGACCAGACCGGGAGCGCGCACGCCGTGGGCCGAAGCCAGGGCGACGAGCCGGGCTCGGCTGCGTTGGTTCCAGCCACCGTGACCGACCAACGTGCCGAGGGCGGCGCGGTCGAACGGGGTCAGCGGTGGCAGTTCGTCCGGATGCGGGCGAGGCCGCGTCACGCCCTGGAAGGCGTTGCCCATCGTCCGACCGGTGACCGCGTGGACCTCGTCACCGCGTCGATCCAGCACCGCGGCGTGTTCCAGATCACCGAAGTGGTCGGCCGATGGCGGATCGGGTGCGAGCTGCAGCGGCTCGTCGGATCGGCCGCGATTGACCGAGCCAGCCGCCGGGACTGGGATCGATGATGCGGTCGAAGGCCGCGTGGTCGACGGCGAGGCGGCTCCCGGCGACGCGGCCGTGCGGGCGGGAGCCGAGGGGCCGTCCGCCGCGCGATCGGGCACGGATGGCTTGGACGCGAACGAAGACGCGTGCGCCGGGACGGACGAACCCGATGCCGACGAACCTGATGCCGAAGGACCCGATGCCAACGAACCCGATGCCAACGAACCCGATGCCGACGAACCCGATGCCGACGAACCCGATGCCGACGAACCCGATGCCGACGAACCCGGAGTGGCGGGCCCCGCCGGCGGCCTCGCGCCGCCCGCGGCCAGCCGGCCGCGCAGCCGGGCCACGGCCAAGCGAATACGGGCTTCCGCCGCGGCGGAGTCGGCCCCACCGGCACCGGGATGGCGACGGATCTGCTCGAGGCGGCGATGGGCCGCCGCTTCGACCGCCGCGATGGTGATCGGGCCACTCAGACCGAGGAGCGTCTGATCGTCGGCATTTGCCGGCACCCCGAAGAACCGTTGGAGTTCCTTTCCGCTCACGGGCTGCCTCCCGTTGCATCGTCATCGACGGTCTCGTCGGTCGGGCGTTCCGCCCTGAGCTGCTCATGCAGGCGACGCAGTCGCTGGCGCCACGGAGAGGGTCCGTACTCCGGTTCCAACGCCACGTGCTGCTGCATGACTCGCCGCGCCCGTTCTGGGTTGATCTCGGCCAACCGTCGGATCAACTCGTATCGCGCCTCGTACCACGCCGGAGACGGCGCGGAGAGCCCGTCGGACAACGTGCGCCACGCTTCGAGGGACTGGTCACTGCGCCCAAGCGCGCCGGCCAGCTGCCCCGTCGCCCGCAGCAGCACCCGTTCATTCGGGTACCGTTCGCGCACCGCGTCGACTGCGTCGAGGGTTGTTTCCGCCACCGCTCGGTCACCGCTGATGTTCCACCATTCCCAGCCGACGTTCACCGCCTCGGCCACCGCCGGAAGCAGGCCTTCTTCTCGTGCCGCCCGCGTCTCATCCGTCGTCGCGGCGACGACCTGGGACACCGCTCCAGGAGCCGCTTCCAACACGGTCACCGCGAGCGGCCAGGCGACTTCGGTTCGCTGCCGGGCGACGTCGACATCCACTCCGGGACCGGGACGGGCCGCAGCCAGGACGCGGGCGAGGGCCGCGCGTCGCCAGCGGCTGGACCACGCCGGATCGGCGTCGGCAACCCGGGTCAATTGCGCGACGGCCTCGTCCCACCGCCCCGCGGCGATGGCCCATTGAACGCCCCGGTAATCGAGTTCGGCTTGACGATCGGCCGCATCCCAACCACCCGACCGCCAGCGGTTGACCCGCGTGAGGACGGCGAGGGCGTGATCGATCTCCAAGAGGCGCGGATCAAGCGCCACCTGCAGCATGAGCCGGGCCCGGTCGACGGTTGCCGCATCGGCGTCGGGTTCCGGGGTTGGAGGATCGGCATCGCGGGCAAAGAGCTCCGCCGCGACTTCCAGGTAGCGTCGCCCCGCGCCAATTGCATCGCCCCGGCCGAGCCTGAACTGTCGCAAGAAGATCGCGGCCGCGGTTTCCCGTCCGTACCGCCATTGGGGGTGGTCGCGCGGCAGCGAGAGCAGCGATTCAAGGTCGACGGTGCCCGCGGCGTCCGGATCCCGCACGATGCGGCGAGCGCGGAGCACGGGCGCGTTCGGATCGCCGGGGAATCGTTCCAGGAAGACGTCAACCAGGCGATCGGACTCTTGCTGGAGCGTCGCGTCCGGACCTGCCTTGAGGGCGGCATCCAACGCGACAATGGCCATCCAAAGGCACTCTGCCGCCTGGGCCGGGCCGACCAGTTCCGCGGCCCGCGCAAACGGTGACCACGCGGCCACCGCGTCGGCGGCGTACCACCACGACCAGCCGAGCAAGCGCGTGGCGTCGGCCGAGGCAGTCTCGTGTTCGGCCACGTCGCGGCTGGCCAGGGCTTCGTCAAATGTCTCGGCGATGGTGCTCCATCGCTTTCGATCATCGGTGGACGTCGCCGGTTCGCGGCCGATCGACTCAGAAGCCACGGTGAATCCGTCGACGGCCCGGACGTACGCGACAAGAAAACCCTCGCGCCCGAGGCCGCCGGTGCCGTAGCGGCGAGCCAACTGGTGGATCTGGGCGAGCTCGCCCCGCTGGCCAAGCTCTCCCACGGCCTCGCGGGCCACGACCGGTGCGAGTCCCACCTCGCCGGCTTCCAGCGCCCGGGCGGCGATCATGCGAAGGATCGCCGGCGAGACGACCTCCGCTTCGTCCATGAGCCGAAGTGCATCGCGCACCGACGTCCAACGCCCGAACTCGAGTTGAATCGCGAGTCGCCAGCCGTCGAGTTCGGCCGCCACCGAAGCGTGCGTGGGTGCCTCGGCCAACACGTTGATCCAACTGATGGCATCGTCATAGCCGCTGTTGAGACCCCGCGAAAGTGCGAGCCCAAGCAGCGAGCGGGCATAGATTTCGTCCGAACATGCTTCGGTCCGCACGGCGATCGGGACCGCCCCCCGGTCACCGAAGTCGAGCAGGATCTTGAAGTACGGCTCCGCCGACTCTCCCACCACTGTCGGGTCCTCGAGCCACTGGCGGTAGTACGCGGTCCATCCAGCCAGGTACGCCAGCTCATCCCGCAAGGCGGTGGCCTCGTCGAGCTCTGCGTCGGCGGCCAAGGCCCGGCTGGTGGCGGCGCGATCCGAGACCGCTTTGGATCGGCGGATGCGTTCGTTCACCCGGACCTCGAGGTCATGAAAGACGCGATCGATCTCCATCAAGGTGTCGCGGGCCGAGCGGATCTCTTCCGGCTCGGCGGCCCGGATGCGATGCCGCTCGGCGATCCGTTCGGCGATGCGGTATCCGGCCCGGGCGATGGCCAATTCCAGGCGTTCGGTGCGTTCGCCGCCGCCTTCGCGAACCACCGTCCGGGCTCGAGCGAGCAAGCGATCGCGGGCCGCCCCATCCGGCTCGGCGTCCAGCAGTCGGGCATAGATCCCGGAAAGCCGTTCCAAGATCGGCCCGCGGGCATCCGGCGGCACTGAGGCCAGCCGTTGCTCGAGGCTCACGGCCAAAAGATCGTCCAAGCCAAGCGACTCGAGGTAGGCCCCCGTCGGGTCGGCGGCGGCGGCGGGCGCGGTGGGCGCGAGCGCGGCCATACCGGCCACGAGGAGCGCCGCCACGACAAGCCAGTCAGATGGTGTCTCAGCGAGTCGCCGGCACATAGGCCACCTCCTCGAATCCGGCGTCGCGCGCCGATTGCATGGCCGCCACGGCGAACGCGACCGAGACGCCTTCGTCGACCACGATCACGATGCCGGCATCGGTCGGGAGCGACGCGAGCAGGTCATCGAGTTCTTCGCGGTCGCCGAGCACGCGCTGACCGATTCGCCACACCGGAACATCCCCGTCCCGGGTCACCAAGAGTCGCTGCGGCTGAAAGTCTCGCGCGTCGCTCCGGGCACCATCGCGCTCCTGCCGGATCGCCGAGTCGATGAGTCGTTCGTCTGGAGCCAGCACGGTCGTGACCATGAAGTAAATCAACAACAGGAATGTGACATCGATCATGCTCGCGAGGTTGAGCGTGATGCGCGACAATGAGCGGCGGGAACGGCGCGATTTTCTCGATCGGAACGACACGTCAGGGCGCCTCCGTGCCAACCCGAACGCCGATGACGCCCATGGATTCGAGCTCGCGGACCAACGCGTTCAGGTCACTGGTCGATGCCCGGCGATCCGCGCGGACGGTGACCGCAGCCCCGGAATCGGGATCGGCCAGGTGGGCCTGCACGCGGCGTTCAAGGGCGACGAGATCAACCGTCATTTCACCCACCACCGTGCGTCCGTCGTCCATCAGGTTGATCACCAGGCCGCGTGCTTCGTCCACGTCGGAATGACCGGCTTCGCGCGGCAACTCCATGGGGGCCCGCGTTTCGCGGGCGAATCGCGCCGCGGTCATGAAGAACACGATCAACAGGAAGACCACGTCGATCATCGGTGTGATCTCGACGAGCAGTCGCTTGCCGGATTGGTGACGACGGCCGAAGCTCATCCGCGCGGTCCAGTCGAGGGCGGTGCGGCGGAGGCCCCACTGGCGGTGGTCGCTCCGGCCGAAGGCGGTGACGTTGCGGGAGGCGCCCCGTGTGTGGGGGCGATCGGGTGCCGGGCGGGAGCGCCGGCGCTGGCCGGCGCGCTCGGCGCGGCGGCCGGCGACTCCAGGTGCAGGAGCACGCGTTCGATGGACTGCCCGGTTTGGCTGGCCAGTCCATCGATGCGATTGCGGAAGTAGGTGAAGAGGGCGACGCACGGAATGGCCAATGCCAGGCCGAGCAAGGTGGTCACGAGGGCGACCGAGATGTTTGCAGCCAATGCTTCACTTTGGGTCGCCGCCGAGCGAGAGAGCGACTCGAAGGCGCCGACCATTCCCAAGACGGTGCCAAAGAGCCCGAGCAACGGGGCGATCGACCCGATCACGCCGAGCGCTTCCGTCGAGCGGTACAGCCGGGCCGTTTGATCTTCCCCCGCTTCGTCGATCGCGTCTTTCACTTCAAAGACGCCGAAGGCTGATTGTTGGTATCGCGTCAGACCGGCCGAGAGGATGCGACAGAAATACGAGTCGTTCTCTTCGGCCAGGCAGTACTGCAGCGTGTCTTCCACGCGCGACTCGCGAAGCAATCGATCCACCGCGTCGACGTGGGCCGCCGGCAACAGGTGCGACCGGCGAATCTGCCAGAGGTGCATCACCACCAAGGCCAGGGCCACGACGCTCAGGCCAAGAATGAGGTAAGCAACCGCCCCGCCGTCCCGGATGGTCCGCAACCAACTGGTCGGTCCGGTGCCCGAAGCAGTGGCGAGCGCGGCGTGGATGAAAATCGAATGGGTCACGGGACCGATACCTCCGAGGCGTCCGCGGCCCCGTCGAGCGACTTGATCGACGGATGGCCAGGAAATCGAGCGATGAGATCAGTACGGACGGCATCCGCCGCAGCGGTGCGTCCCGACGCGTCCAAGCCGTCGGCGGCAAGAGCAAGGGCGAGACCAGCGAGGTACGGGCGTTCCACGCCGCTTCGCGCCGGAGGACCGAGCAATGCAATGAGGCCAAGGTCCCGGTGAGCCGGATCGTCGGACGCGATGGCCCGGCGCCCGCGCAGCAGCGCGGTCCAATCGCGAACCCAGGCGGGGGCGAGATCGGTTCGGTCGGCGGACGCCCACGGATCGAGCAATGCGGCCAGGGCATGCCGATCGCCATTGGCGACCGACGTACGCTCGGCCTCGGTCGGCGGGCGATTGTCACGGCCGAGGGCTTCCATGATGCGGATCGCGCGTTCCAGGCTCGCGAGGGTCGCGATGGCATCGACGCCCCCCGCTTCGATGGCGTCGCGATCGGTTGATTCCAAGATGCGCCGGGCCTCGTCGATCGCCGCGGCGTCGTCGGCCGTCTCTGGCGTCAGTCCCGCCCGGTACCAGCGGGCGAGCATCGCCGTGCGATCAGCGGCCAAGCTCGCATGGTCGTCGAACTGAGCGGATCGGCGGATCGACACGAGGCCAGCCAGGTACAGGTCCAGTTCGCGGGCCAACCGCGGCCGATCGGTTCCGACCGCCCAGGCCGGCGGGATCGCCGGGGCAAGTCCGGCGTTCGGATCGATGACCGGAGGCAACGTCGGCCACGGCTCGATCGCGTTGCCAAGACTGCGAATGCGAATGCTCTCGAGCATCGGCACGATCGCCGCAGCATGGTCACCGGTCGCAATCTTGCAGCGGAGCAGTCCTTCCATGACGACCAAGGACATCGGGTCTCCGCGACCGATGAACCGGGGCGCGATCGCTTCCAGGACAGGTTCCGCCAGGAGGTAGTCGCCGCGGCCGATGCGGGTCCGGGCCCTCCACACGTTGGTGCCATCCTCAAGCCAGTCCCGCGACAGCGAGCCAGCCAACGGCGGCTCAACTCTGAAAATCGCATCCCAGCTGACGAACCGATCGCCCATCGCTTCGGTGCGGACGACGACGCCGCGCTCGTCGATCCGGTCCAAGATCCCGGCAAGGTCGCCAAGTCCGCCACGTCGGATCACTCGGATGGGACGGTCAGCGCCGGCGTCCTGCCAACGCGCCGCCGGTCTGGCGGATGCCGACGTCGCTGCTGAAGTCGCTGCTGAAGTCGCTGTCGACGTCGCTGTGGATGCCGTCGACGTCGCTGCCGATGACCAAGCGATCGCCCACGCCAGGATCACCCGCCGCCCGGCGATCGCGGCGAGACCCCGCGTCGTCTGCGGCCGGCTCATGGCGTCACCCCGATCCGCGACTCCCGATAGATGTACTTGCCGCCGGATTCTTGGGCGATGCGCTGCAGCATGACCTGCGAAGACGGATCGCCAAAGGCAATGGTGTTGATGACGACCGGCCGGCCGCGTTCGTTGAGTTCGAGCACCTGGTCCGGGATGCCCTGCGGGATCTCGCCGTCGGTCAAGAAGAAGATGACGTCGGGGCGGTCCTTGAGGTCAAAGACGGTATCGAAAGCGTCGGCCGGCTCGGTCCCCCCGTTCGGGGCTTGCGTGGACAGCCAATCTTCCAAGCGTCGGACGCTCGAACGCCGGGCCGGAAGCCAGTCTTCTTGGAACGGTGGGCGGAACGAACCGAGCGAAAACAACACGACGTGCACGCGGGCCTCGGCCGGCAGCGCCCGGATCGAACGAAGCAATTCGTCTCGGGCCACCGTCCAGCGGCGGTCCTGATTCATCGAGCCCGAACGGTCGACGATGTACGCGAACCGGTTGCCCGTCGAGCGGATGCCGAAGAAGCTCGTTCCCGCTCCGCCGCCGATGCCACCACCGACGGCCGCGCCCGCGTTGCCGGCTCCGGCGAATGCCGGCGACGGTGCGCCGTTCGCCACCACCAAGTCGCCGTCGGGAAGCACCGCCTGCAGGTCCGCACTGGTCGGATCTGGCAGCTCCGACGCTTCCGCGCCGAGCGTGTCCACGGTGTCGGACGCCAGGTCAGTCAGATCGGTGGAAGTGCCGTCCATCGCTTCAATCGCGACGCTGACCTCCACCGGACCTTCTCCGCCGCCGCCGGCCCGAAAGTGCATGGCCAGCCAGCCGAGCAGGACCATGTGCAGCGCGATCGAGAGGCCGAGCCCGATGGCCCCGACCAATCGGCGTCGCTGACGGATCATCTGCTCCTGTCGCCGGTGCACTTCCGGCAGCAGCTCGCGAAGATCCGCCGGAATCTCGACGGTGGCCCGCGGCCGCTGGGCGGCGGCACTCAGCGTCGCAAGCTGGGCAGCCGTCGGCGGCGGTGGCGGAGATGCCGACGTCGGCGGTGGCGGTGGCGGTGGCGTGCTGGCACCGCTGGCCGGGGAACCGGAAGGTGGCTGGGGAACCTGGGGCACGGTGACGAAAGACTCCGTGGAGAAGGAAGGCAAGCCCGAACGACACCCCCTATACGCCAACGACCCCATCGATCCTGCGACGGTCGGAATTCGGTGAGCCAGGTCACTGAAATCAACCAGTGGGTTCAATTGGCTCAGATCGACCATCCGCGGCACGCTTCGCGAGCGATGCCACATCTTCGATGCCCCCCTGCAGGATACCGGACGGGCTGGATCCGATGCGATCGGCGATCCGTGCGCGGCACCGCGCACGGGCGGCCGCCTTGACCGCCGACGCCCGGATCGATCCAATGCCGAAACTCGCCGGTTCCCGCACCCCCGGCTCGCCCTTGCCCTTGCACTGCCCCCGGCCCCGATCGGAGTCCGATCCCATGTCCAGCCCCAAGGCTTCCGGTCAGCCGCCGTACGAGCGTGTCGTCCTCAAGATCAGCGGGGAAGGATTCTGCAAGCCCGGCGGCTTTGGCATCGATACCGATGAACTCGCGGTGATCGCCGGCGAGATCCACGCGGCCGCCCAACTGGGCGTGCAGATCGCGGTGGTGGTTGGCGGCGGCAACATCATTCGTGGCGGTGAGTTGGCGAAGCAAGGCCGCATCGATCAGTCGACGGCCGACTACATGGGCATGCTCGGCACGGTCATCAACGGCTTGGCCCTGAAGGAGAGCCTCGAACGCCTGGGCCAGCCCGCTCGCCTGATGTCGGCGATCGAAATTCCGGCCGTCAGCGAGCCCTTTATCCGCGGCCGGGCCATTCGGCACTTTGAGAAGGGCCGCGTGCTGGTCCTCGCGGCCGGCATCGGCAACCCGTTTTTTACCACCGATACCTGTGCGGCCCTCCGCGGCACGGAACTCGGGGCCGACATCCTGCTCAAGGCCACCAAGGTCGACGGCGTCTATTCGGCCGACCCCAACGTCGACCCGAATGCCACCCGCTACGAGAGCCTGAGCTTCTCGGAGGCCGTCGAGAAGCAATTGGGGGTCATGGACCTCACCGCCCTGACCATGTGCATGGAACGGCGACTTCCGGTCGTCGTCTTCCGATTCAAGGACGCCGGCAACATCCGCCGCGTTGTCTCGGGCGAGCGTGTCGGGACGCTGATCACCGCCTGAATCGACCAGGTCGACGGGGACCGATGGTCGCCGTCCCATGTTCCGGCCCTGATCCGATCACCCACCTGACGCCCGGCCATTCCTCAGGGTGAACCCGGCTCTTTCCAGCTATCATGCCCTGCAATGCCGGACGCGGCGGTGCGACGGGTCGTCGCGCGCCCGACGTCTGGACGTGGAAGGAACGTCAGCATGTTGAAGGACATCGTCTCGAGTTGTGGCCAGCGGATGGACAAGACCGTGGGTTACTTCGAGTCGGAGCTCAAGGGCATCCGCACCGGACGGGCGTCGACCGCACTCATCGACCACGTCAAGGTCGACTACTACGGCTCCCCCACCGACCTCAATTCGCTCGCTGCGATCAGCACGCCCGAGGCGACCAAGCTGGTCGTCAAGCCCTTCGACCCGAGCGTGAAGCAGGAAATCGCCAAGGCCCTCGAGGGGGCAGATCTGGGTCTGAACCCCCAAATCGACGGCGACGCGATCTACATGAGCGTCCCCGCTCCTTCCGCTGAACGGCGCAAGCAACTGGTCAACCAGGTCAAGAAAATGGCCGAGGATGCCCGGGTGGCGATCCGCAACGAGCGCCGGGACGCCCAGAAGCAGATCGACACCATGGCCAAGGACAAGGAAAGCGGCGTGTCGGAAGACGACGCCAAGCGTTCCAAGGACACGGTCGACGATCTGACCAAGAGCCACACCAAGACGGTCGACGAACGACTCGAGAAGAAGACGGCCGAAATCGAGGACATCTGAGCATGCCGACCAGCCGAACGGGTCGCTCGCGTTTCGCCGGACGACTCGGCTTGGCGCTGGCGAGTGGAATCTGCGGGACGACGCTGGCCCAGGACGGCATCGTCGTGGTGGACCGGGACGACGTCGTGGTCACCACCGACGCGATCGTCCAGTTCACCGGCGTGCCCATCCACGATGACGAAGGCGATGGCGTTCTTCGCATCGAGGGCGATGGCCTCGTCATCCGCCTGATCGGCACGTTGGAAGGCGTGGGATTCGCCGGTGCGCCGGAGGATCGTGGCGGGACCGGCGTCGTCGTTCGCGGTGAACGAATCTCGATCGGCGGCGGCACGATTCGCGGCTTCTCGGTCGGCCTGGACGCGGCGGCGTGCGATGAGCTGGCCGTCGTCGGCACCCGATTCGAAGACGGGCGCAGCCAGCGCCTCGACTCGACCGTCGACGCGGAATTCGGTACGGACTGGCTCCGGCCGCACGCGAACGACGGCGGCGAGTGGGCCACGACGTACGGCGCGGCCCTGCGGGTGCGCGACGCATCCTCCGTCAGCCTGCGGGAGATCGCCGTCCGCCGCTGGCAGAACGGCATCATGCTCGAGCGGGTCACGGACTCGATCGTCGCCGACTGCGATGCGAGTTTCTTGAGCGGCTGGGGGCTCGCCCTCTGGCGAAGCTCGAACAACCTCATCGCCCGCAATGCCTTTGACTTCTGCGTCCGCGGCTACAGCCACGAGGTCTACAACCGCGGCCAGGATTCGGCCGGGCTCCTGATGTTCGAGGGCTGCCACAAGAACGCCATCGTGCGAAACAGCATCACCCACGGCGGCGACGGCATCTTTGCCTACAGCGGCCACGAGGCGACCGGCGAGGTGAACCCGCGCGACGACGCGGACTGGTACCGCACCACCGCCGGCCACCGCGGCAACCTGATCGCCGAGAACGACCTCTCGTACGCCGTCGCCCACGGCATTGAGTTGACGTTCGCCACCGACAACCGGATCACCCGCAATCGCATCATCGGCAACGGCATCACTGGCATCTGGGGCGGCTACTCGCAGGACCTGATGATTGACGGCAACGAGTTCGCGGCCAACGGCGAGATGCCGGCCGGCGATGAACACGGGGCCATCAACATTGAAAACGGCGTGCGAGCGAGCATCGTCGTCAATCGCTTCCGGGGCGACTCGGTGGCGGTCCAGCTCTGGAACGAGTCCGGCGGCCCGCTTGACGCCCGGCCGTGGGTGAAGGCGACGGACGCTCGGTCGCGCGACCACGTCATCGGCGGCAACACGATCGAGCCGAGCCCGGATGCCGGCCCTCCGCTGCGGGTCCGCGACGCGGGACGCTTGTGGACGGATCTGGACGAGGGATCCATCGATGCCGACCCGGCGGCCACGGCGGCGCTCGCCCCATTGGACGGCGGCCCGGCGGGTCGCACGGCCGCACCGGAGCGGCTCGATGTCGACGCCCTGATGACCGCTCGCGGGCTCTCCCGCGGTCCGGACCCTCGCGGCAATCGTGAGTCGCTCACCGGACGCCACGCGATCGTCATGGGCCCGTACGGACCGTGGGACCACGAAGCACCACTGCTTCGGCTGCTGCGAAAGCGCCCGCTTTTCGATGAATGGGAGATCCGGCAGCCCGGCCTCGGCATCGTCGATCCGGTGGACTTGCCGGAAGGAGCGATCGCGACCCAGGGCGACGTCCGGTTCACCGTCCGGCCGAATGGGATCGCGGTGCTTCCAGAAGTGCAGCCGGTCGTCAGTCCGTACCGGCTTCGCGTCAACGTCGACGGCCACCGCCTCGTGGACCGCGGGACGGTGATCCGATCCCAGTGGAACACGCTGGTCTTTCCGTGGCAGAACGACCCCATCGACAACTACGGCGGGTGGTTCAACGACTCGCAGCGCATGTCGATCGAGGTCCGCAATTTCTCGTTGGCCTACACCTTCGGATTCAACGGTCCTTCGGAGACCGGCATGGGCGCGACCGTCGCCCGGGCGAAGCTCGGCGTCGACCGGTTCGGGCTCCTCGCCCACTCGGAGTTCGAATTCCCGCCCGGGCGCTGGCGAATCGTCACACGATCGGATGACGGCATCCGCGTCCGCGTGAACGAAGTCCTGGTGATCGAGGACTGGACGATCCACGCGCCGCGGGTGAACACGTGGGAGTTCGAGTCGGACATCGCCATCTTCAAGACCATCGACGTCGAGTACTTCGAACGCGACGGATACGCACTGTTGGACCTGAAGGTCGAGCCGGCCGACTGGGATTCCGTGCTCGGACCGAGCCCGTTCTGACGGAAGCTGGTCCGGTCGAGGCGGTGCTGGTCGAGGACGCGCTGGTCGAGGACGTACTGGCCAAGGTCATTGCGATCGACGTCAGGGCGATCGGGATCGAGTTGGCCGAGATGGCCGTCCCCGACCTCGGGCCTCGGGTCTCGGACATTGATCAGGCGTGCACCTTGCGGTGGCGAGCGGGCGGGATGTTGAGCTGCTGCCGGTACTTCACCACCGTGCGGCGGGCGATCGAGATGCCGCGTTCCTTGAGTGCCCCGGCCAGTGCCTCGTCGCTCATCGGCTTGCCCTTGTCTTCGCCGTCGATCAGCTCCTGCAGCGTGGCCCGAACCGCTTCCCAGCTCATGTCGCGGCCATCTTCGGATTGCGTGCCGCCGCTGAAGAAGCGGCGGAGCGGCACGATCCCGCGCGGCGTTTGCATCCACTTGTCGCTGACCGCCCGACTGACCGTGGCCACATGGATGCCGAGCTGATCGGCCACGTCGACCATCGGCAGCGGCCGAAGAGCCTGCGGACCATCATCGAACCACGCCCGCTGGTGGGCCACCACGATCGCGGCCACCCGTAGCAAGGTGCTGCGCCGTTGCCGAATCGCGTCCATGATCCACTGAGCGTTCTGCACGTTGCGGCCCACGAACTCGCGCGTGGTCTTTTCCTGCGCTTTGTCCCGAGCCATCTTGACGTACTCGTCGTTGAGCCGGAGCGACGGCAGTCGATCGCCGGCCACACGCGGGATGTACGCGTCGGCATCGTCGTCGTATTCAACGATGATGTCGGGGATGACGTGCGGAACCGAGACGTCGACAAGGTCCCGGCCGGGGCTGAGATTGAGGTTCCGCATCAGGCGCATCGCGCCGTGGATGTCGTCGAGGCTCAAGTCGCCGGCCGCGGTGATGCGCGGCAAGCGGTTCTGCAGCATGTCCTCGTAGTGATCGCGAATCAGTGTCCGCACATCGTCCCACCGGGCGTCGGCTCGATCTTCGCGGGCTTCAATCGCCTCGACTTGGAGCAGAAGGCTTTCGCGGAGATCGCGAGCGGCCATGCCCGGCGGTTCGAGCCATTGCTGGAGCGACTGGACCGATCGGCCGATGATCGCCTCGTCCAGCTCCAGGCCCGGAACCGCCGCCCACTGTTCGAGAATCGCTTCGTCGGTCGTCGAGATGAAGCCGTCGGCGTCGACGTACCCGATCAGCAGTTCGCCGACGGCATGGACGTGCGGGTCGACCTCGGCCAAACGCCACTGGTCAAGCAACTGCTCTTCGAGGCTTGCCCCGCGGGCGGCCACGTTGGCCATGGCGTCCATCTTGCCGTCGCGTTCGCCGGTTTCCCGGGCCGCTCGGGGCGGACCGCTCCAGGCGTCGTCGAGCATCTCGCCGTACGTGTCGTTCAGGTCGCCCAGGCGTTCAAAGTCTTCGGCCGAATCGGTGCTGCCGTCGCCAACGACGAGCTCGCGTTCGCCTTCGACGGTCTCGGTTGCTTCGGGAGCCGCCTCGCCCTCGGCCTCCACCCGCTCCAGGGCGATGTTCGATTCCAGCTCCTGTTCAATTCGCTCCTCCAGCGCCACGAGCGGCATCTGCAGAATCTCCATCGACTGGATCATCCGCGGGGCCAGCTTCATCTGCTGGCCGATTCGCATCTGTTGGCTGGTGTCGAAACGCATCACGCGACGGAGGCTTCCTGGTCAATGAGGGCCGAAAATGGCCGGCCAAAGGTCGACCGCGCGGATCATGCGCCGTCCATGGGCCGGCGTCCACTCAATGCATCGGCCAGAACCGCCGGATTGGCGTACTCCAGTTGTGAACCGGCCGGCAAGCCGCGGGCCAAACGGGTCACCCGCACCGCCCGGCGGGCGAGTTCGTCGGCCAAATGAAGTGTGGTGCTGTCGCCTTCGAGCGTGGGATTGAGGCCCAGAATGACCTCCCGGACCGGTTCGCCGCGGCTGTTCTGCGCCGGATCGTCGATTCGGTCCAGCAGATCACGGATCGTGAGGTCCTCCGGTCGAACGCCGGCCAGGGCATCAAGTTCTCCGGTGAGCACGTGGTAGACGCCGCGGTAGAGCCCGGTCGCCTCCAGACTCAGTACATCACGCGGCTGCTCCACGACCATCACCACGGAAGCATCTCGCTTGGGCGAGGTGCACGTGCGGCACGGCAAGACGTCGGTCAGCATCAGGCAGATCGGGCACGCCTTGACCTGGTCCTTGACGTCTCGGATCGCGGTGGCCAGATGGTGGGCCCGCTCCGGGTCGGACTTGAGCAGGTGGAACGCGATGCGTTCGCCGCCCCGCCGGCCGATGCCGGGCAGGTCCATCAGCGCGGCGATCAGCCGCTCAACGGGTTCGGGATTGCCACCGGCGGTCTTGGCCACGACGAAAGTTCTCCGAAAATGCTGCGAGTCGCGGCGGCGGCGGCGGTGTGCGGTGTCTGGCGCAGTCGGTGTGCGGCGCGGCACGGGCGGTGCCCGCCGCGTCCGCGACGTTCAGCCGAGCATCCCACCAAGGCCGCCAGGAGGAACGGGCAACCCAAGGTCGTCCGCCGCTGCTTGCATGTGCTGTTCCGCCGCCTCGCGGGCTCGCGTGAGCGCCGCGTTGACCGCACCCGCGATCAACTCGCCCGCCATCTCGTGGTCGGCCGACTCCGGCGGCCCGATCAGCGCGGCCATCATGGCCGGATCGACCTCGACGGAGATCACCTTCATGGCTCCGGTGGCGGTGCACCGAACCGCGCCGCCGCCAGACTCGCCTTCGACGCGCACCGCCTCGAGCTGCCCTTTGATCTCCTCCATGCGGGCTTTCATCCGCGGAAGATCTTTCAGCAAACCGGCTACTTCTTTCATGCCGCGAAGGTTGTCAAACATGATCGCTCGCTCTCTGAAACTTGTCGGCCATCGCCGCCGACCGACACCGCGGCCCAACGGGCACGCACGCCCGGCCGCCCTTCCATCGTACGCCGCAGCGGGTGGATCGGGCGTCGGCAATTTGGTTCATCGTCGCGGTCGTGGCGGGTTCGACCGGCCCCGCTGGAGACGGGTTCACGCGGAGGGCGGTGCCGGATCGGGACCCGGATCAGCCCCGGCATCAGGTGCCGGAGCGGCCACCGGGGCCACCGCGACGTCCGTCACCATCGCGTCGAATATCTGCATGGCCTCTCGCACCAGCGGCAACTCCGACGCGTCTTGACGATCGGCCGACGTACGCCCTTCAGCGCCGAGATTCGGTGCACTTCCGGCGGCGGCTCCCCCAACCGCGATGCCGGCGGTGGCCGAACCGCTGTGCGCCGGCCCGCGGTGCGCTGCCCCACCCGAGTGGTCGCTGGCGACCGCGGCTCCACTCGCCGGCCCATGGGATGAGCCGCCGGATCGATCGGCCGACGAAGACCCACTGTCGTCAATGCGAAGCTGCACGGTGCGCCCGAGCAGAAGGCCAAGTGGTTCAGCCAATCGCTCAGCCCGGCGCGCCAAGAATCCCGCACGCTCCCCTGCTTTCCGCGGCTCCAGGACAACCGTGCGTTCACCTTCGATTTCTCGTGGACGGAGCGCGGCGATCACGGACTGCAACGCCCCGCCGGTCTCTGCTTCGAGCTGGCGCCAGGCGGCGTGGAGATCGCCGGCGGCGGGTACTGAAGCGCTGGTCGATTTCGGCGACGGAGCGGGGGCTGATGCGGCGGGGGCAGGTGCAGGCGCGGGTGCAGGTGCAGATGCGGGTGCAGACTTTGGTCCGGGTGCAGAGACCGGGGCAGGCTTCGGCGCCTGCGCGGGCGCAACCACCGCCACTGCCGACGCGGCGCGCGGGCCCGATCCACTCAGTCTCGGCTCAGCCGTTCGCTGCTTTTTTTTTTCGTCGCCGCCGCCGGCCAACATCGCGGGAACCTCGCCGAAGCGTTGCCCGAGGGTCAGCCGAACAAGGGCGGCGTCAAAGAGCGCCCGACCCGTTGCCGAACCCCGAGCGTTGCGGGCCACGGCATCGCACGTAGCAATCATGTACACCAAGCCCGCGGCATCAAAGTGTGCCGCCTGCTCGGCCCCGCGCGACCGAGCTTCGTCGGTCAAATCCAACAAGTCGGTCTCGGCCCCGCATGCACTGATCACCATCAGCGTCCGCAACCGCTCGGTCAGCATCTCAAGTGCCGCTTCGACCGTCGCGCCGCCGCCGATCAACTCTGCCCCGGCGGCCAATCCGCTCGCTGGATCGCTGTCGATCACGGCCGCAATGATGCGATCGAGCAGCTCGGCGTCCGGCAAACCGAGCACGTCTCGGGCCTCGGCCATCGTCAACTGCTGCCCGCCGCCGGCCAGAAGCCGATCGAGCAAACTCAGGGCATCACGCATCGAACCGTTGCCGAGGCTGGCGACGGTCTGCACGACATCCGATTCGGCCTGGATGTCCTCGGCCGCAAGGATTTCCCGTAGGTGTTCGGCGATGCGCGACGTGGCGATGGCCTTGAAGTCGAATCGCTGGCAACGACTCTGGATCGTCGCCGGAACCTTCTGCGGATCGGTCGTGCAGAGGATGAACTTCACGTGCGGCGGAGGTTCTTCCATGGTCTTCAGGAGGGCGTTGAACGCCTCCCGAGTCAGCATGTGCACCTCGTCGATGATGTAAATCTTGAACCGGCCACGGGTCGGCGAGAGGCCGGCCCCGGCGATCAAGTCTCGGGCTTCGTTGATGCCGCGGTTCGACGCACCGTCGATCTCGATGACGTCAAGATCTTCGCCCCGCAGAATCGATGCCTCGATCGCGCCCGCTTCGCTGAGCGGATTGCCGTCGGCATCGTGCAGATTCAGGGCCTTGGCGAAGATCCGCGCCATCGAGGTCTTGCCGACCCCGCGCGTGCCGCAGAACAGGTACGCGTGGGCGGTGCGTCCCTGCTCGATGGCCCGCTGGAGCGTCCGGGCGATCGGCTCCTGGCCGACGACTTCACCGAAGTCACGCGACCGGTAGCGACGGGCCAGAACGGTGTACCCGCGCGAACTGTCGGCCGAACCGGCCTGCTTGGCGATGGACGTTTCCTTCTTCGTCGTCGTCTTCTTCGTCGTCTTCTTGGACGTCGTCTTCTTGGTGGAGGACTTCTTGGACGACGACTCTTTGGACGAAGACTTCTTCGACGACGATGGCGCCGCCGCTTCCGCTGCGGCGCCCGTCACTTCAGACTTGTCGGTTGATCCGCCGGCCATCGTGCCTTCGCCTCGCCCCACCCCACGTGCCTCGCGACCAGCCCCAAGACTCGGGGTGACCGCCTTCGGAAACGAATCCCCAGGCAGCGGAGAGGACGACCAGGTGACCGACGGCTCGGACAACGCCGTTTATGGCTGCTGCGATCAAGCCCTGACCAGGTTCGCGGGCCGCCCGCCCGTCGGGCCCGGCCGTCCTCTCCACTGCCGGGAGATGCGAGCATCGTAGCCGTTGGCCGCGGATCGGTACACTCGTCCCATGCCCGATGTGCCGACCAACGGTGACCTTCCGGGGGATGCGCCGATCGATCCCGCGTCCACCGCCTCCTCCGCCGCTCCGGACCCCGCCCTCGAGGCAGGTCTGGCCGACGCCCTGCCGCTCGCCTCGACCGACCTTCCGGGGACCCGGCTGGCCATGACCCCCTCCCAGCGCATGGAGCTGGAGGCCCGGCGCCGCCGGCTGATCATGCTGCTGTTGCGGGTGGGCTACCTGACGGTCCTGGTCGTCGCCGTACTCCTGCCATTTGTGGCCGAAGACAGCCGAGAGAGCGCCGACGTCAATTTCGTCGACTACCTCGGCTACTTTTTCGGGACATTCGCCTTTGGCGCCGTCGTCCTGCTGATCGACGCCCTGCTGCCGAACAAGCGGCTGGGGACGGTCTTCGCGATCTACTTCGGCCTGGTCGTGGGCATGGTCGCCGCCCTGACGCTCGGCCTGCTCGTGGACCTGGTGGTCAAGAGCTGGGACCTGGAGTCGACGTTCAAGGGACCGATTCTCGTTTTGAAGCTCGGCCTCGGCATCACCCTGTGCTACCTCGCCGTCTCGATTGTCCTGACCACCCGTGACGACCTGCGATTGGTGATTCCCTACGTCGAATTCAAGCGGGAGGTCCGCGGGCAGCGTCCGGTGCTGCTGGACACTTCCGTGCTGATTGACGGCCGGATCGAGGCCATCGGCCAGACGGGCTTCCTTGATGCCCCGCTCATCGTGCCGCAGTTCGTGATCGATGAGCTGCAGACGCTCGCCGACCTCGCGGATCGGACCCGACGCGCGCGGGGCCGCCGTGGCCTGGACATGCTGAAACGGCTCCAGACCGGGACGACCCTGGACGTGACGGTCGATGGCGGTCCCGAGAGCGCCGGCGCGTCCGGCGGCGTCGACTCCCGCCTCTTGCAGCTTGCCCGCCGCGAGAACTACCGGGTGATGACGACCGACGCCAACCTGGCCCGCGTGGCCCAGATCCACGGCGTGGTGGCCATGAACATCAACGATCTGGCCGGACACCTCAAGCCGCAGGTGATCGCCGGCGACGAACTCACCGTCGAGTTGCAGAAGGCCGGCGAAGGCGACGATCAGGCCGTCGGCTACATGCCCGACGGCACCATGGTCGTGGTCGAGGACGCCCGGCACGCAATCGGCCGGAGCGTGGGCGTGGTCGTCACGAATTCACTCCGGACCAGTGCGGGCCGCATGATTTTCGCCCGGCTTGATGCCCACGCCACGCCGCCGGAGGTGCAACGGGCCGATGCAGCCACCAGCCAGCCGCGCACGACCGGCCGGCCGGACCGGCGCGGCGGTCGCTCCGATGGGCGACGCAATCCGCGGCGCGGGTGAGGATGGGCATGGCGTGCCGCACCGCACCTCAATGAGGCGTTCCAGCGGTCATCACGCGTGGCCGCGCCAGATGCCCGCCGCGATCGGCTTCGCCACTCTGATCGGCATTGGACTGGCGTTCGCCGCGTCCGTGGCCTGGAACACCGCGCGTCCGAAGAAACTGCCGCCGCACCTTGCCCGCCATCTCGATGAACGGCAGGATGCGGCGTCCTTCAAGAGCAGACTGGAAGTCTGGCTGATCGAGAACGATCGCGACCCCGCGGAAGACTTCGATCCGGTCGCAGTCCTCCTGACGCTGGTCCGGAACGAAGGCGATCTCCTCGACCCGTGGGGACGGCCGTACATCTTCACCGAGACGGAGGCGGGCTACCTGATCGAGTCATTCGGCCGAGATGGCGAGCGCGGCGGCACCGGGCGCGACGAAGACTTCGCGTCCCCCTGGACGCTCTTCTGAGCGCGCAGCGGGCGAACGTCGCTGCTGGCTGGCGTTCCCCCGGACGTCACCAACCCCCGCTCATTCCCACTCGATCGTGGCC
Source organism: Phycisphaerales bacterium (assembly GCA_045106735.1). GTDB lineage: Bacteria > Planctomycetota > Phycisphaerae > Phycisphaerales > SM1A02 > JBGCEZ01. The sequence goes on from JBGCEZ010000051.1 coordinate 27,780, forward strand.
GGCGGCTTTGAGCTGATGTCGTAGACGACGCGGTTCACGCCGCGGACCTCATTGATGATCCGGTTGCTGATCGTGGCCAGAACGTCGTAGGGAATTCGGGCCCAGTCCGCGGTCATGAAGTCTTGCGTTTCCACCGCCCGTACCGCGACCACCGAGTCGTACGTCCGGCCGTCGCCCATGACGCCGACGGATCGCACCGGCAGCAGCACCGCGAACACCTGATCGGTCGAGCGGTACAGGTTCGCGGCGACGATCTCTTCGAGCACGATTTCGTCGCAGTCGCGGAGGACGGCGAGCCGCTCATCGGTGACTTCGCCGAGGACGCGCACGGCAAGACCCGGACCCGGGAACGGATGTCGCCAGACAAGGTGGTCCGGCAGGCCCAAGACCTCGCCCATCTTGCGCACCTCGTCCTTGAACAGGTCGCGCAGGGGTTCAACCAGGTCGAAGCCGAGATCTTCCGGCAGCCCGCCGACGTTGTGGTGCAGCTTGATGTTCGCCGCCTGCCCCGCGTGCCCGTGGCCCGACTCGATGACATCGGGATACAGCGTGCCCTGGGCGAGGAACTGCACGTCGCCGTCCACTTCCTTGGCCGCTTCCTTGAAGACGTCGATGAACCGGTGCCCGATCGCCCGCCGTTTTTCCTGCGGGTCGGTCACGCCGGCCAAGTCGCCCAAGAACGCGTCGCGGGCGTCGACCACCCGCAGGTCGATGTCGAAGTGATCGCGGAACGTGGTCTCGACGAGGTCGCGCTCCTTCTTGCGCAGCAAGCCGTTGTCCACGAAAATGCAGGTCAGTTGCTCGCCGATCGCCTTGCTCAAGAGCGCGGCCACGACCGACGAATCAACGCCGCCGGACAGTCCACAGATCACGCGGCCATCGCCCACCTGCTGGCGGACCAAGTCGGCTGCGGTCTCCACAAATTCGCTCATGCGCCACGTTCCCTGGCACTTGCAGACTTCGTAGAGGAAGTTGCGGAGCAGATCGACGCCGTGCGGCGTATGCGTGACTTCAGGGTGGAACTGCACGCCGTAGAACGGCCGGGTCCGGTGGCGGACCGCGGCGGCCGGGCACGTCGGGGTGGACGCCAGGATCTCGAAGTCCGCGTCCAGGTCCTCAACCTGATCGCCGTGGCTCATCCACACGCTGGTGGCTTCGGGCAGACCGGCAAAGATGTCGCCGTGGTCCGAGATCGAAAGCCGGGCCCGCCCGTACTCGCGGGCGTGGGCGGCGTCGACGCGGCCCCCCAGTTGGGAGCAGGCCAATTGCATGCCGTAGCAAATGCCGAGCACCGGGATCCCGAGATCAAAGATCCCCGGATCGCAGGTCGGCGCCCCCTCTTCGCTGATGCTCTTGGGACCGCCAGAGAGAATGATCCCGCGGGGATTCATCGCGCGGAGCTGTTCCGGCGGTGTATCGGGGGCCATGAGCAGGCTGAACGCCCCGGCCTCGCGGACCCGGCGGGCGATCAACTGGACGAACTGACTGCCGAAGTCGAGGATCGGGACGACCTCGACCCCGGGCGGAATCGCCGGCGGCGTCGGAGTGGCGGTCATGTCGGGCGGTCCGTTGGGGGAAACCGGGCAGTCTACAGCAAGCCCGGATTTCCGGCGGCGCACGAAAAAGCGGCCGGGAATGGCCGGCACCGCAGCGGATCGTCCCACGCGTCGATCCACACAATCGGTGCCGACCACTCCGGGCCGCATCGGGACCTGCCCCCTGGCTCAACCCCGTTTGGGGGTCGGCGGCCGGGGAGCCTCAGCCCGAGAGGACGGCGAGCAGGTCGAGGCCGTCGACCCACCCGTCATCGTTCAGATCATATGCACACCGCTGGCAAGATCCCCATTGGGCGAAAATTCCTTGGATTGCGTCGATCAGCTCGGCCGGATCGAACAACCCGTCCGGGCTGTCGAATGCCGCTGGCGGGCTGCAGGGCTCAAAGGATGAGGCCGGCCCACCGACCACCTGCTGGAACTCGAAGATCGCCGTCTCGCCCCGGGTGACCCGGGCCATGGCCACAAAGCCGAAGTCGCGATTCATGGAACCGACGAAGAGTCCGGGGGAAGGCTGCCCGTAGTCGGACGTCGTGCTCGCCACGCCCTGGCCGCTGCCCTGCAGGAAAAACGGGCCGGTGAACAGCTCGGCTTCGACGTCGCCGTCGACGAGCGCCCGGAATCCCGTCTCACCGAACGGCACGCTCACGATGCCGCCGTCTTCATTGAATCGGGCGGTGAGCTTGACCACCCCGCCCGCTTCGCAGGCGCCAAGAATCAGCGGACAGCCATCGGCAAGCAACTCCACCGAGAAATCGCGGGGCACGCTGGTTCCATTGTGAAAGCTCAGAAAGCCCTCGACGATCCCGTTCTCTTCGGTTTCGTGCGTGACGTCGATGACGCCGCGGATCCGCCAGGCACCAGCCGGGCCCGGAATCTCAATTCCGTACCGGGCCGCTCCGGCTGGTCCGTCTTTGCGGTCCAGTGGTCCAGCGAATACCTCGAGCCCATCCACCGTTACGGTGACCCGGCTGCCCATCGGTGGGACGTCGCCAGCCCCCGCCAGAGGCGCCCCCAGTCCAATTGCCGCCGCCGCCGCGAGCACTGAAAAAACACCGACCCGCGTCGACGATCGGCGCAACGCAGTTTGGACGGTTTCCACGCGTCCGGCCCCCGGGCAAGCATGCCTGCCCATCATGTCGTTGGTCCTTGGTCGGCGACCGCTCTGGCCCCGCGTGCGGACGGGCCCGGCATCGATCGCTCTGGTTCAGCCGCGGGGCCAAAGAGGCCAGCGGCGTCGTATTTCCACGGCGGCCGGAGTCCACGATTCGGACGCCGGTCCGCTTCCCACATCGTCCCATTGCCCGGCCGAGGACCAGTGATTCCATCACGTGGTCGGGCGCCCACTTGGTTGGGACCCGTTCGAACCTAGCGACAATCCCCCCCTGAGGCGAGAGAAGATCATCGCATCGTCGGAGAGATCCGGGAACGCCACAGCCCAGGTGAGAAAGTGGTGCGGAGCCCCCAGTGCTCCCACGCGTGCCCGACCACCGAACCGCGCCGAACCCGGGCCCTCGAGTTCGCCGCCGACTTCCGGGCTGGGCGGCGACCTCCACGGCTGGCCAGGACGCGCCGGACGACGGGCCAGACCACCGGCTGGACAACCGGTCGGACCACCGGCCAGACCACCGGTCGGAAAACCCGGTCGGGTCACGGGTCGGGTCACGGGTCGGGTCACGGGTCGGGTCACGGGTCGGGCCACGGGCCGGGCCACGGGTTTCGGCGATCGAGATCGAGATCGACGGTCAGGACCCGTGGTACCATGGTCCGAATGCCTGTTTCCACCCAGCGTGATATCGACGGGGCGGTCGCGGCCGCCGGCGTGGTGTGCGAAGTGCACCGCCGAATTGCATCCGAACTCAAGGCCGGCTGGACGCTCGCCGCGATCGACGAGCTGGTCGGCCGGACGCTGCGCGAGCACAAGGCTCGCAGTTGCTTTCACAAGTATCGGATCGAGCATCACCCGCCGTTCCCGAGCCTCAGTTGCCTTTCGGTGAACGACTGCGTCGTGCACGGCACGCACGTCATGTCCGACGCGCCGGTCGTCGCCGGCGACCTGGTCTCGGTGGACGTCGGCGTCCAACTGAACGGCTGGATCGGCGACGCCGCGTGGACCTACGCGATCGAGACCGCCGACGACACGGCCGCCAAGCTGATGGAATCGGGAATCGAGTCGCTTCGGCGCGGGGTCGCGGCGATGCAAGCCGGACGCCCCCTGATGGACTGGGCCCGCGCGGTCCAAACGTGCGTGGAAGATGAGTACGGTTTCCACTTGGTGCGCGGTCTCGGCGGCCATGGCTACGGCCGATCGCTGCACGCCGCCCCGTACGTTTCCAACGTCGTCCCGAGCCACGCGGCCGAATGGCCCGACGGCTGGTCCAGCTTCAAACCTGGCATGCTCATCGCGGTCGAACCGATGATCGCCGTCGGCACACCAAACACGCGCTCCGAACGCCGGGAGTGGCCGATCTATACCGCCGACGGATCGTTGAGCGTCCACTACGAAGCAGACGTGCTCATCACCGAAGACGGACCTCGGAATCTCACCGAGTCGATGTTCGAGCTGCCTTCGATCGTGGGGTGAGGCGTGCGCCCGAGCCCTTGCGAACGGCGCTCCACGACGGGGCAACGACGAATGCGCACGCTTCCCGGAATCACTCGCTGAATCCGGGGTGCCCCGTCGCTCGCGCCCGGCATTCGGCCACCCGCACCAGAACGGACGTGCACCGCACACCCCCGGTACTGCCGCCTGCCCTCTGATTCCCCGCCGGACCGCCTTCATGACCACCCCACCGTCGTCCGGCCGCGTCGCCCTCTTGCTTGAAGGCGTCCACGAATCAGCCGATCCCGTCCTCGCCGCCGCCGGACTCGATGTTCGCCGCGTGCCCGGCAGCCCCGCGCCCGAAGAATTGATCGATCTCGCCGCCGACGCAACCTACCTGGGCATTCGGTCCCGGACCCACGTCACGGATGCGGTGCTCCGCTCGCTGCCCACCCTGGAAGCCATCGGCTGTTTCTGCATCGGCACCAATCAGGTCGACGGCGCCGGATCCGCCGCCACTGGACGCCCGGTTTTCAACAGCCCGTTTTCCAATACCCGCAGCGTCGCCGAACTCACGATCGCGGAGATCATCGGCCTGGCCCGCGGACTCGTCGGGCGCACGATGGACATGCACGCGGGGCGCTGGCACAAGTCCGTCGGGAGCTCGCGCGAAGTGCGCGGCCGAACCGTCGGCATCATCGGCTACGGCCATATCGGCTCGCAGGTCTCGGTGCTGGCCGAGGCGATGGGCATGCACGTCGTCTACCACGACATCGTTGAGCGCCTGCCACTGGGCAACGCTCGGCCGGTTTCGTTCGACGAACTGCTGGCGTCGAGCGATTTCGTCACCGTCCACGTGCCGGGCACCGAGCGGGCTGAGGGCATGATGAACGCGGCGGCGATTGAGCGCATGCGGCCCGGCGCGATGTTGATCAACAACGCCCGGGGATCCGTGGTCGATGTCGAGGCGGTGGCCAGCGCGGTGCGGTCAGGCCATCTCGGCGGGGCCGCGATCGACGTGCACCCGGACGAACCGTCCAGCAGCTCCGCCGCATTCGACACGCCGTTGGCCGGCGCGCCGAACGTCATCCTGACGCCGCACATCGGCGGCAGCACGCACGAAGCGCAGGCGGCCATCGCCCGCGACGTTGCGACCAAGATCGCTCGCTACGAAACCGCGGGCACCACGAGCGGTGCGGTCAACGTGCCAGAAGTCGACCTTCCCGTGGCCCGGGCGGATCAGCATCGAATCCTGCACTGGCACCGCAACGTCCCGGGCGTTCTCAGCACGATGCACGCCGCGGTCGCCGAACTCGGCGTCAACATCAACGCCCAGCACCTGCAGTCCAACGCCGACGTCGGCTACGTGATTCTGGACGTGGACCCCGCCCACGGGCCGGCGATCGATGAGCGACTGGCCAACGTGACCGAGACGATCCGCGTCCGAAGCTTGGCCCCCGCTCCCGGCCGCGCGTGAGTGCAGCGGCAACGGGCCCCGGACGATCCGGCCCTTCTCGCGGCGCGAAGGTATCCTGCTCTGTCCCGGCTCCCACCGTTCTCGGAGGTTCCCAACGATGCCCACGTCCCCTGCCGTTGCTGGTTTTCTGATGTGCTCGATTGCGGCCGGTGCGGCCCTCGAGTCGTCGATTGCCGCCACCCCGCCGCCGACCCGCGTCGATCCCGTCGTCGACGTGATCCACTCCGTCGAGATTCAGGACAACTTCCGTTGGCTGGAATCCCTCGAACGACAAGACCCAGAGGTCAAGTCTTGGACGGACACGCAAAATGCCTACACCCGATCGGTGCTTGGATCCTGGGACGGACGGGAAGCACTTGAGACGGACCTGGCCAAGCTGATGAGCGTTGGTGCGACGGGCGCGCCGATCGTGCGGGGCACGAACTACTTCTTCACGCAGCGGGCCGGCGACCAGAACCAACCGGTGCTGAAGGTGCGCCGCGGCCCCCGCGGCGAAACCCGCGACTTGCTCGACGTGAACTCGCTCGACGACGAAGGCCTCAAGGCCCTCGACTGGTTTGTGCCGAGTCCGGACGGCCGGCTGATCGCCTTCGGTCTTTCGGTCGCCGGCGACGAGATGACGGTGCTGCACCTCATGGACTCGGCCACCGGAACGTGGCTGAGCGACTCCATCACCGGCAAGGTCGACTTTGGCGGCTGGGCCCCGGACGGCACCGGCTTCCTCTACGGCGTCCTGGCAGACCCGAGCAACGCGTACTCACGAACGTGGAAGTACCACGAACTCGGACGCCATCAGCGACACAATCCGGTGCTGTTCACGCAAGACGACCCGAGCGAGATTCCGGGCGCCCAGTTGTCTCGCAACGGCCGCTGGATCGTCTTGCAGATCTTCCAAGGGTGGGCCGAGCAGGACCTGTACGTCTTTGACGCCATCGAGTGGCTGGATTCCGGCAAGGTCCCCACGCGCCGCGTGGTTGCCGAAGGCATCGACGCCCGTTTCGAACCGATGGAGATCGTCGGCGATCAACTCCTGTACTTCACGACCCTCGGCGCCCCCAAGGGTCGCCTGATGGGATTGGATTTGGCTGATCCTGAGTCACAGCCCACCGAGGTCATCCCCGGCCGAGTGGACGAAGTACTCACCAGCGTGTCGCAAGCAGGTTCTTCGCTCGTGGCCCGGTACGAGAAGGACGCGGCGGCGCTCTTCCGCATTCACTCGATCACCGGGGAAGAACTGCGAACGATCGATACGCCGGTGCCCGGCCAGGCAAGCATCACCTCGTACAGCGACCGCAGCGAAGCGTACATGCAGTTCACCAGCTTCAATACGCCGCCGACGATCTTCAGGCTCGACATCCTGACTGGCGTTCGAGAGGAGGAACCGTGGGCGACGACCGACATTCCGAACTTCGACTCGAGCGCGATTTCCGTGTCCCAGCAGTTCGCCACCAGCCCGGACGGTACACGGGTTCCCATGTTCATCGTCCACAAGAAGGACATGGAGTTCGACGGCAGTGCGCCGACGCTGATGTACGGCTACGGCGGCTTTGATATCTCGATCATGCCGCGTTTCCGAGCGACCGACATTCCTTGGCTGATGAACGGCGGCGTCTACGTGTCGGTGAATCTGCGTGGCGGCGGCGAATACGGCGAAGAGTGGCACCGGGGCGGCATGCGGGACCAGAAGCAGAACGTCTTCGACGACCTCTACGCCGCGGCCGAGCACTTGATTGCTCGCGGAATCACGTCCCCTGAGCACCTTGCGGTTCTCGGCGGATCCAACGGCGGCCTGCTCACGGGCGTCGCCGCGGTTCAGCGGCCCGATCTGTTCGCCGCGGCGGTGTCGGCCGTCCCGCTGCTGGACATGATTCGGTTTCCCGATTTCCTCATGGCCCGTTTCTGGATCCCCGAGTACGGCAACCCGTCAATTGAAGAAGAGTTCAACTGGATCCGTGCATATTCCCCGTACCACAACGTAGTGCCGGGAACCAAGTATCCCGCGATGCTCATCACCGCCGGCGAGAACGACAACCGCGTGCACCCCATGCACGCTCGCAAGCAGGCTGCCCTGATGCAGAAGGAAGCCGGCAATGACTTCGACGAAGACCCGATCCTGCTGTGGGTTGACCGCCAGGGCGGTCACGGCCAGGGCAAGCCGCTTGCCCTGCGGATCCGCGATTCCGCTGACATCTGGTCGTTCGTGATGTGGCAAACCGGCATGAACTACGGCAACTAAGACCAGGTTCGCACCGACATTTCGATTTGGTTCATCCCTCGGCGGGCGTTTCGGCGCCCGCCTTTTCGTGCGCGATGGGGCCAGGCCTGGAGCCGGATGCGGAGCCAGATGCGGAGCCGGACGCCGGCGGGTTCGCCGCGTCTTCCATCGCGACCACTGCCGCCCAGGGGCGGATTGACTCAGGCGGCCGATGGGCCAGCACGCCAGCCCGAGCGGCAAGGCCGAGTCGCCACGCCGTCAGCCGAGACAGCCGCGGCTCGTGCAGGCAAGTTTCCGCGTTCCATTGCTCGATGCGAACCAGCCGCCGGGTGGTCAAGGTCAGCAGCCACGTGGCCATCGCGCGCTCGCCGCTGGGCAAGTCGGCAATCGCCTGATCGGTCCCGACCAAGCGGTCCCAGGCGGCATGGACCAGCCGCGCGACCATCACCCGCGTCGGCGCGAGGAAGTCGCGGTCGACGCCGTGGCCGGCCCGAGCGCTGGCGACGAGGCGGCGGGGAAACTCCGGATCGTTGGCCCAGACTTCGCGGGGCAGCACCACGCGGCCGGCGACGCGGGCGATCGTCCCGACTCGGGCGGCGGTTCGGCCGAGCCACCACGCCGCGGCGGCCCGGGCCAAGGCAAATTCGGCCGGCGAATCGGCGACGGCGGAGGCGGCAGCTTCGCCGGCAGCTCCCGCGCCCGTCAAAATCTGGCGGAGTTGGGCGATGCTGGCCGCCCCGAGTTCGTCGTAGCCACGCCAGAAGTCGTCGAGCGATGTGGGCGGCGGGGCTCCAAGCCAAGCGACCGCCCGGGCCAGCCGCGGCTCGAGGGCCGGATGCGTGTTGGCCATCGCCGAGGCCCCCGATGCGTCCGTGGTGGACGTGGCGTGTGAGCCATCGGATGGATCGCTGGATGAATCACTGGCCGGATCATTGGCCGGATCAGTCGCCGGATCATCGGCCGGATCAGTGGCTGAATCACTGGCGATCCCGGTCGAGCGATCGCTGGATCCGCCGGCGGCCTCGGGCTCGGCGTTCGAAGGATCCACGCCCCACTCGGCGGCTCCAAGGGCCCGGTCGAGGTCGGCGAGCATTGCCCGGGCTCGATCGCGGCCGGCGGCGGGAACGAAGCCGACCAGTCCATCGAGCTCTCGGCGAAGCCCAAGTTCTGCCGCCCCGGGACCCATGGGCCGTGGCCGGCGGGTCACGCCCGCTGGCGAACTCGGGGTTCCTGACGAACTGCGATCGCCTGAGGGCGTATCGAGCGTGGCCGGCGCCTCCTCGGGGCGGGGCCGCGTCGCTTCGGGGTCGATCATCGGGTCGTCCGGGCCGTGCGACATGGGGCGAAAGGTCCGGAAAGAAAGGCGTTGGTCGACGCCGGATCGCGAAGTGGCCCAGTGTACGAGGATCCACGCGGCTCGGCCCTGCCTGATGGCTCGGCCCATCGGCCGATGCCGACCGCGTCGCCCTTCGATCCGTGATCAACTCCTGGCGTCGCCCGCGATGACGTCGTCGATCCGGCGCCCGGCGAGGGGCGAAGCCGAGGACTTCGACCGAATCCCGGGCCGCCGGACAGCACCGCGTCCCTGATACCGGAGGTCACGCGGCTATCATGCCGCAGCCCATGAAACTCATCCTTGCCAATCCCCGCGGCTTTTGTGCTGGCGTCTACATGGCGATCGACGTTGTCGACCAGCTCATTCGCGCCTGCCCCGACGAAACGATCTACGTCTACCACGAGATCGTGCACAACCGGCACGTCGTCGACCGATTCCGCCAGCGCGGTGTCGTCTTCGTCGAAGATGTGGCCGACGTTCCGACCGACTCGATCGTCGTCTTCAGTGCCCACGGCGTCAGTCCGGCGGTGCGCGACGAGGCCCGGGAGGCCGGCCTGCACGTGGTCGACGCGACGTGTCCGCTGGTGACCAAGGTCCACGCCGAGGCGATTCGGTACTCCAAGCGCGGGTACCAAATCCTCCTGATCGGTCATGCCGACCACCAGGAAGTCATCGGCACCCGCGGCGAAGCACCCCAGGCGACGCAGGTTGTTGAGTCGCCGGCCGACATTCCGAACCTGGTGATCGACGATCCCGCCAAGCTCGTCTATCTGACCCAGACCACACTGAGCGTCAACGACGCGGCGGTCATCATCGAAGCGCTCAAGCAAGCCTTCCCCGAGATCCACGCCCCGCCGAGCGAAGACATTTGTTACGCGACGACGAACCGGCAGTCGGCAGTGAAGGTGCTGGCCCCCCTGGCTGACCTGACCCTCGTGGTCGGTTCACGGAACAGTTCAAACTCGATGCGGCTGGTCGAGATTTCCGAAAGCGTTGGCACGCCCGGCCGTTTGATCGACGACGTCACCGAGGTTGACCCGGCCTGGTTCGCCTCGATCGACTCGCTGCTCCTGACCGCCGGGGCCAGCGCCCCGGAGGATCTTGTTCGCGGCGTCATCGAGCGGGTGATCGAAGAATGCGGCGGATCGGTGGAACAGCACGAGATTCACCGGGAGTCGGTCGAGTTCGCGGTTCCCATTTCCCTGCGGCGCTTGATGGACGCCCGGGGCACCAAACTCGACGGTGATCGCATCACCGTGGACATGGCCGGCGAAATCGATCGCTGGCTGACCGAACAAGAAATTGAGCACCAGACGGTTTCGCTGTCGGTGTCGGCCACTGGCGGTGATGCATGAGCGATTCCGCCTCCGTTTCCCAGCCGGCCCACCGCGCGAGCGATCGCCCGCACGTCTTCGGCCTGACGCCGGACGCCCTGACCGACGTCGTCACCGATCTCGGGATGCCCCGCCGCGTGGCCGGGCAGATCCTGAAGTGGGTGTACGAACGCGGCGTCGTCGATCCCGCGGCCATGACCGACCTGTCCAAGCGTGACCGGGCGACGGTGGCCGAACGCCTGATGTTCGACGCCGGCCGCGTGATTGCCCACCAGCGAGCGACCGACGGCACCCAGAAGCTGCTCGTCGATTGGGCCGCCCCGGCCGGCCACGACATCCTGCTCGGGACGCCGAATGGCCACGGCGAGGGCGACGGCAACGGCAACGGCAACGGCAATGGCAACGAGCACCCTGGGGGCGCGGCGAGCGCCATGGCCGACGCCTCCGCCGGGCCGGTTGACCTCGGTGCCCACGGCAGCAACGCCGCCCCCGACGCCGACCTTGCCCTGCCGATGCTCGGCGACGCGACGGGCGATGCCGCCCCCGCCGGCAGCGGCCGCGAGACCGAATGCGTGATGATCCCGACGGATCGTCGCTCGACCGCGTGCATCTCGAGCCAGATCGGCTGCCCGGTCGGCTGCCGATTCTGCGCGAGCGGCCTCGGCGGCTTGGACGGCAACCTGACTGCCGGGCGCATCGTCGAGCAGGTCCACCGCCTCAACCGGCTCCCCGAAGTCGACCGCATCAGCAACATCGTCTTCATGGGCATGGGCGAACCGCTGGCCAACTTCACCGCGGTCACCGACGCCATCCGGATCATCAATGCCCCGTGGGGCATGGGGATTGGCGCACGCCGCATTACCGTTTCGACCGTCGGCATGCCGGCGGCGATCCAGAAGCTCGTCGACTTTGAAGTGCCGGTGACGCTGGCCCTCAGTCTGCACGCGCCGGATGACGACATCCGGCGGCAGCTCATCCCGTGGGCCGAGTACGCTTCGATCGATCAGCTCATGCAGGCCTGCGACGCGTACTTCCAGGCCACTGGCCGCGAGATCACCTTCGAGTACTTGTTGCTTCGCGGCGTCAATGACCGCCCGACCCACGCCCGTGAGTTGGCCCGATTGGCCCGGCGCATTCGCGCGAACGTGAACCTGATTCGTTGGAACGAAGTCGCCGGCTTGCCGTACGACCGCCCGAGCACCGAGGACGTGCTCCGCTTCCAAGAAATCCTCCGCGAGAATCGCGTCAACACCCATATCCGGGCGAGCCGCGGCCGCGACATCGCCGCCGCCTGCGGGCAACTCCGCCACGAGAAGACGACCGAACGCCGGGCCGCGTCCCCGGCTTGACGCCGCGATTGTTCACTCGCGGCGCTCAACCTTCGGTTGGTCGCTCGCGACACGAGGCGCGCGACCCAACACGCACGATGCACGACGCACGACGCGGTCGATTCTCGCCACTCAAACGCGGGGCGGATCTTCGGCCGTGGCCGCGCCGCCGGACTTCGCGTTTTCACCGGCCGATGCGGATGTTGGCCCCGCTGCCGGCGAGGATGACGATGGCGGGCCGACCGCCCCCGTCACCAGCACCGAGAGCTCACTGATCGCCATGCTGCGCATGCGGTTGTCCAGGGCCATGCGGTGCAGCCGTCGGAAGACATTCTCCCAGCGCTCGCGGTGATTCGGGCATTCTTCGATCGCCCGGTCGACCACGGCCAAGAGGTCGTCGCGCAGGCGGCGTTCGCGCCGCGTGCCGCGCAACCGATCGTTCACCAGCGGACGGACCATCTTCGTCAGGCGCGCCGGCCAGTCGCTCGTTCGCAGGTCGACGCGCATGCGCCGCGTAAACAGGAAGAACTCGATGCGGGTGAGAAATCGGCGTTCGACGACGTCGGCCCGGGCCCGGCGGATGCCGAGCCAGCGGCGGGTTCGCCGGCGATGTTCCGCCCCCGCCACCACCGCGGCCACGTAGAAGGGGTCGCGAATCAGCATCACCCCGGCCAGCGGCAGAATGATCGACCGCGTCAATCGGCGGCCGGTCTCTGGCGCGTCCACCCGGTACAAGGACACCAGTCGGTCGGCGTACGCGCGGGCATAGTCCAGGCCGCCCCACAACTGGCAGCGCACCAGGGCGATGACAAAGTCGCGCATCGCTTGACGCCCGGCGTCGGTTTCCATCAGGCCCGGCATTGCCTTGACCGACGCATCGAGCACTTCGGCGAAACGGTGTTGGCGGCGCCGGTGCAAAATCAGCCCGGTCCGGCGAATGAGCCGCTTCGGATCGTCGCTGCGATCGTCGCCAATGCGGTCCAGCACTCGCGGTTCGAGGGCCAACTGCCGACCGAACAAGAACGCCTCACTGACCCGTCCCCAGCCGGCCTGATCGGCCTCGGTGACCGCCGCGTTCATCGCGTCGACGGTGACCGGGATCAAGCCGCCCTGGAATGCGACCCCGAGCAATGCTGCGTCCACGAGCCGATCGGTATGAAATCGGGCCCGGCACGCCGCGGCCACGTCCAGAACGAAGCGGTCACCGGTCGTGGTCGCCTCGAGGGCGGGCATCAGATGGCGAAGTGCACGACCCGGCGAAGCGTCCGGCGGATCGTCGATGAACGAGCCGATGTTGACGACCGCGCTGGTCCCGGGACGGCTGGCCACGCGCAGCCGCGGGTCGGTCCCCACCGCCCGCAGCGTTTCCAGCGGATCCGTGCCGATCAGCAGGTCTGCCTCGCCGAATGGCACGCGGGCCATCAAGGCCGGCGTCGGCTCGTCGGGCCGAGGCCGGGTGAAGAGCAACTGCGCCCAGGCCCGGCGCCCGGGCCCGATGGTCGCCGGATCGGCCAGCAGCCGGACGTGGTAGCCCATTCGGTGCCCGGCCTGGGCCAAGATCCAGGACACGACGCCCGGCGAGACGCCTCGCCACCCGGCCAGGTGCACCCGCCAGGCCGCCGACGTGGCGTGCAGGAATCGCGGCGTGGCCAAACGTTCCGCCCGCGGTCCGCGGCCGACCGGCGGGCGCGTGCGGAGCACCACGACTTGCTCGCGAAGCGGACGCACGCGCAGCCGCATGCGGAATCCCGGCCGGTCGCTCACGCGGTCAATGCGCGCCCCGACCACCAGATCGTGTCCGTCGTCTCGCAGCGCAATGCCCGGGTCATCGGGAGCACGCTGGCGGACCGCGCTGATTCGGTCGATCGACCACGTCACCTGTTGGCGCGGCGTGAATCCCAAGCGATCCACGTCGGCAAACCGCCGTTCCATGGACTCCGGGCTGATCGTCGGCGGATCACCATCGCGCACGACGAGCACGGTCAGCCCCGGCCGCAGCGCAGCCTCGCGCAGCGTGGCATCCAAGCTCCCGTCGTCGCCCAGACTCGCGGTTTCCACGCGGAGCCGCTCGGCCGCGCCGGCGGCGGCGTAGGCCCCGGCCAAGCGATTCGGGTTCGGGGCGTCGCCGCGGCCGATGTCGCACACGGCGATGATCCACGGCCGCTCCGCCCGCAGTGCTTGCCGCACCGCCGCCGCACCCTCGCGGGCAAAACGCCGGGCACTCCACGCTTCGAGCACGGCGGCCCGGCGCCGCAGCTCCGGCGGGGGCCGACGTTCAATCGACAACATGGCCGGCGGGGCCGGTGCATCCTCGGCCAGCTCCAGGCCGGGCGCTCCTTCCCGCAGCCACTGATCGACCGCCGCCGCCGCGTCGCGAATGCGGCGCAGCCCAGTGGCGACCCCGAACGTCGTGCCACGGTCCGGCACCACCATGGACTCTGGCGACGGCCGCAGTCCGGGCGCCGCGGGCCCGCCAGTCGACTCGCTTCCGCCAATCACTCCCGCCATGGATTCGTCGAGCTCGTCGGGTTCAATCAAGCCGAGCGCGTCGCCGGCCGAGAGCCCGGCGAGCGACGAACCTTCGCGTGCGTCGGGCCCGCCGGCATCGTCGGCCCCATCGTGCCCGGCGGCGACATCGGTGTCGGCTTTGGCTCCGGGCAGCACGAACACGGGGTCGGCCACCAGACGATCGGCCACCCGCCCCATCGGGCGAATCACGTGCAGCAAATCGATGACCGCTCGGGCCAGCCGCGACGGATGAACCGCGTCGTCGGGATGCACGGTACGACCGGGCGACGCCGGATCAATGACCGCCCCGCGCGCATCTCCGGCATCGTCGCCGGCCGTCGTGGCCGGCAGCGTCCGCCCCCAGATGGCCGCCGCCCGCTCGCCGGACTGCCGGACGCCCTCGGCCACGCCGAGCAAATCACGTTCGACCGTCCCCGGCCGCGGCTCCAACACGATCACGTGTTCGCAGCGTCCGATCAGTCGGCCCGCGGCCGCGGTGTCGATCGGCGTGATCGCCCCCAGGGCCAGATGCGGCACGCGGCCGGTCAAGCCGAGCACGCTCACCACGTGGTCCAGGGCGTGGGTGGCCGGGCCGACGGTGATGAACCCGACGGGCACGCGTTCGCCCGGACTCGGGACGCAGCGGGCGACGTTGAGTTCCGCCCGCCGAATGACGCGCAGCGCATCCGACGTATCCGTCGGCACCGTTCGCCGCTGGATCCGGGCCCGCGAGAGCGTCAGGTCCGCCCGGCTGCTGACGCGGTTGGGAAACAGCTCCGACGTCTCCGCCCCGGCCCCGATCGACTCGTGGACGACCAAATGGACCACCCGGTGCAGGGCCCGGCTGGTCCGGAGCGCCGTATCAAGGAGATCGCGTACCGCGCCGAGTTCGGTGGCCGCGAACGTGACCGGGTCCGCCCATTCGCCGCCGCCGCGAACGGACAACTGGGCCCGCACGATCGACCGCGGGCATCCCGCATCCCGCTGGGAGGGCGCGTCTTCCAAAAGCATCACCAGGGCCACGCCGCGGGCAAGCCCCATCGTCGCGGCCCGGGCCAGTGGTCGGGCGACATCGGACACATCGCGCCAGGGCACCCAGGCCAAGGCCGATGATCCACCCGCGGCCGACGCCATCGCCAGGTCGACGGCTCGCCCGCCGGTCGGCGTCGGCTCCACTTCCAGGGCGTGGGCCCGCCGCAGTTCGGCGATCGAACGCGGCATCTCGCCGAAGACGCCGCCGAATCCCGCTCCCGATGGACCCGCGGCCAGCGCCACCGGAACCTCGGCTTCGAGCAGGCCTTTCTCCAGGATTGCCGCCGCCGGCAAGACCATGCGGTCGCCAGGCTGGTCCAGGGCGGCAATCGATTCGATCCATGCGTCACGCATCGGGCGTCACCATCGCCCGTCAAGAATGGCGTCGAGCGCTTCGGCCACGCCGCCGGCTTCGTGCCCGTGCGTCTGGCGATTGGACACGGCCACCACGCGCGGGTCGGCATTGCCCATGGCGATGCCCAGCCCCGCTCCACGCACCATGCCCACGTCGTTCAGCCCGTCGCCGATCGCCGCACACCGTGCGGGATCGATCCCGCGATCATCAAAGACCCGCTGGAGCATCGTCCACTTGTCGACGCCCGGCTGGAAGACTTCCAGCATGTGCGTCGGCGAACCGGTGGCCGCGCTGCTGGTCACCGCCGACCAGTGCTGCAGGAACGCGCGGTCCCCCAGGCGATCGGTCAAGTGTTCGGCGATGGGAGCGAGTTCTGCTTCGCGCGCGACGGCGCTCACGCGCACCGTCCACTCGGGATGTGGATCGTCTTCGAGCTCGGAGATGAACTGCACGCGCACCGGATGGCGATCGAACCACCAACGGCTCGCCGGATCCAGGCCATCCGGCCCCGGCGTGACGGCCACGTAGTCGCATCCCGCGCGATCGGCATCTTTCAAGAGCAGCACCGCATGTTCGTCGGCGCGAAGCACGGCGGCGGCATCGCGCACGATGTCGGCCGGCATTGCTTCGGCGTGCAGTGTGCGGCCGGAGGCCATGTCGCTCAGCATCGCCCCACCGGCGGTGACCGCGAGCCCATCGTGCTCAAGTGTCGCGAAGGCCTCGGCTGACTCCACGACGCCGCGGCCTGTGGCGATGACCACGTCCAAGCCGGCGGCGCGGGCGCGTTGGACCGCGGCGCGATCCCGCGGCGCGATTCGACCGTCCGGCCCGAGAAGGGTCCCGTCGAGGTCGATGGCCACGATGCTCCAGTGCGGTGACGCGGGGGTGGACATGGACGCGCAGGATACGCGGACGGCGGCCGACGGGTGGGCATTCCCCGATCAAGAGAAGTCTGGACCACCCGCCCGCGACGAGGTAGACTGCACGCGTGGGAATGAAGTTCATCTTGAACTCGGAGCAAGCACGACGGTGAATCGCGCCGCTGCTGGTACCGACCCCCCGCTCTCGGCGACCGCTGCCGATCGACGCTCCCTCGCTACGTCTTTGATTCCGATCCTCCGCCAGGATTGTGGCATGCGCCTCGGCGATGTCGCATGGTTCCGCACCGATTGGCAACGCGGGGGCGCGGCCACCGGGCGATCAACCTGGCGCGATGACGACGGCGCGGAGCTGCCGGTGGTGGTCAAGCTTCCGGTTCCGCACCGCGAACTGGATTGGACCCGCAGCCTCCAGGTCACGGTCGACGATGCCGCGGCGCGCACCGCCGCGTGCGTGCCCCGCCTGTTTGCCGGCGATCACCGCATCAACGGCTACGACATGGCGTGGCTGGTCATCGAGGACTTGCCCGTCGGCCCGCTGGGCATGAAGTGGCACGATGACCACATTCCACGCATGGCCGAGGCGTTGGCTGAATTTCACGCCGGAGCCCTGCGGGCACGTCCGGTCGACGCGAAACCGCGCATCGAAAACTGGACGGCGCTGCTCACGCGGGCCGCCTCGGCCGTCCGCCGGAACGAGCTGGCCGAATCGGAGCGATGGCTGCAGTTGATCCAGTCGGTCGAGGCCCGGCTTGATGGCCTCGTGGACCTCTGGCGAGCCCGCAGCGTTGACGGCTGGATCCACGGCGACGCCCACCTGGCCAACGCCATGAGCCGTGTCGCGATCGACCACGGCCCTGTCTGCCTCATCGACCTGGCCGAGGTGCGGGCCGGATCGTGGATCGAAGACGCGATCTACCTCGAACGCATGCTCTGGGCCCGGCCCCAGCGGCTGGCCGTGTGCTCTCCGGTCACCGCCATCGCCGAAGCCCGCCGGTCCCGCGGACTCCCGGTGGACGACGACGCGGCGATTCTGGCCGACATCCGGCGAATCCTGCTCGCGGTGACCGCCCCCGCCTTCCTCCACACCGAGGGCCACCCCGCCCACCTCGCCGCCTGCCTGGATCAGGCCGAGGCAGCGATCGAGCGGGTCGACGGAGCGATCGGAACCTGAACGTTCGTGGCCTGCAGGCCGGACGAGACGGCCTGGCCGCCGAGCCGGGGTGTCGGTCCCGAGCATCGTCCGCGGCGAGTGGGGCCGGCCCCGGGAATCCGTCCGATCCCGGCCCGATTGGCGGGCCGCCGGGTTTGTCGCCGTCCCCAGCCACCGGTACAGTGTGTGGTTCGCCGCGCGATCGCGATTCCTGGGGCCCCTGGGCCGATTTCTTGAGCCTTCCAGTGGGTCGAGAAACTTCCGATTCCGGACGCCCAGCGAACGCCAGCCGCCCGCCGATTGCCGATTGCCCACCGCACCCTGCCCCGCCCGCCGAAGGATCCCCGCCATGGACCAGCGTCTCGAAGAAGTCAGGCAAAGTGAGGTCGCCGAGAGCCGCGTCAACGAGGACTTCGTCGCGTGGCTCAAGTCGACCGGCCTCAACATCTTCCTGGTGATCATGCTCGCGATCCTCGCGTACCTGATGTTCATCCGCTGGCAGGACAGCCGCAAGGCCGGCACCGTCCAGGCGTGGACCACGTACTACGACGCGGCCACCCCGAACGCCCTGGAAGACGTCGCCACCGACCCCAAGGTTTCGGGTGTCGCCCGACTTCCGGTGCTCGCTCGATTGCGCGCGGCCGACCAGCTCATCGGCGCGATGATCGCCGGCCGCGAGATCCAGGAAGGCATCAGCGCCGACGCCAACCCGCCCGCTCCCCCGCGCCTGGATGAAGCTGGCAAGGTCGAGTACCGCGATCGGGCCGACCGCCTCTTTGCCGCCGTCGTCACCGACGACGACAATTCGGACGGCATGGCCCTCCACGCGTGGCGCGCCCTCATGGGCCGCGCTTCGGTGGCCGAGAGCCGTGGCGACCTGTCGGAGGCCGCCGACTTCTACGCCCAAGCCAGCGACCGCGCCAAGGACGTCTTCCCCGGTTTGGCCCGGCGATCTGACGCCCGCGTGGCCAGCCTCGATCAGTTCAGCGAACCCACGCCGCTGGCCGACGCCGCCCCGGGTGGGGTTGGGACGCCGGGCATGCCCCGTCCGGCCGCCGCGCGCAGCACGCCGGTGAGCGTCGATCCGATCCTTGAAGCCATCATCGATCCGTCATCGGCCGATGATGGATCGTGAGCAGATCGCGCTCGGCTGATGACCGCGCGGACGGCGCGAAACGAGCCGACGGGGCTGACGGAGTCGACCCGAGCGCGACTCCGAGCCACCTCCCCAGCAACATCCGCGACATCACCGACGACCTGATCCAGCCCGGCGGCAAGGTCGACCAACAGACATTGCATGACCTGTACGCTTCCGGCGACGGCGATGACGAATCGCCGCTCGCCGTTCGTTTCGTGATGAACCGCGACCTGAACAAGCGCCTCGACCGCTATTTGGTCGACCGCGTTCCGTTCTTCAGCCGGACGCAGGTGCAGAAGCTCATCCGCGAATCTGCAGTCACCGTGAACGGCCGCGTGCCGAAGGCATCGACCAAACTGCGGGTCGACGACGAGATCATCGCCATTCTGCCGCCCCCGCCCTCGACCGATCTGCCGGCCGAGGAAATCCCGATGGACGTCCTGCACGAAGACGACCAGATCATCGTCATCAACAAGGCCGACGACATCATCGTCCACCCGGCCCGCGGCAACCTCTCGGGCACGATGATCAACGGGTTGGCCTGGCGTTTCCAGAACCTCTCGGGCGGCGAACTGTCCAGCGTGGGCGAGGATCTGGCCCGCCCCGGCGTCGTCCACCGCCTCGACCGGCACACGACGGGGGCGATCGTCTTTGCCAAAGGCGACACCGCGCACTGGCGGATCGGCAAGCAGTTCGAGAATCGCACGACCGAGAAGCGGTACCTGGCCGTGGTGCACGGGCGCATGGAACCGTTCACCGACGTCATTGACGTGCCCCTCGGGAAGCATCCGACCGAACGCACCAAGTACTCGGTGCGCTGGGACGACACCGGCAAGCCGTCGGTCACGGTGTACCGCGTCCGCGAGCTCTACGACCACCACACGCTGGTCGAACTCGAACTCAAGACCGGACGCACGCACCAGATTCGCCTGCACCTGTCGTACCTCGGCTACCCGATCGTGGGCGACGACATGTACGGCGGTTCGCACCTGTACGCCCGCGACCTGGGCGGTCCGCGCGGGATTCCGGCGTTGGAGCTGGCCCCGCGCGAACCGCTGATCACGCGGCAAGCGCTGCACGCGGCCTTGCTCGGATTCGTCCACCCGAGCACGGACCAACGCATGGAGTTCCAAGCCCCGCTGCCGCCGGATCTCCGCCGACTGGTCGCCGCCCTCCGGGCAACGAGCGGACACAGCAGCCGGCCCAAGGTCGGCGGAACGCGGCTGGACTTGGATGTGATGCTGCCGGATGACGGGCCGGCCGACGATTCGGATCC
>JBGCEZ010000052.1:0-12514 GCA_045106735.1 Phycisphaerales bacterium
ACCTCTGGCTTGTCCGTGGACTTCAGGTTCAGCAGTTCCCCCACGCCGACAGCAGTGCGATCAGGTCAGAGATGTCAACGTTCGCATCACCGTTGATGTTCGCCGGGCAATCGGTGCACGGGCCCCAGGAAGCCAGAACCGCGATCAAGTCCGACGTGTCCACGGCGCCGTTGCCATCGATGTCCGCCGGGAAGTCGTTGGCGAACTCCACGAGGAACTGGATGATCTCGCCGTCGGCAGCCTGGAAGTCATCAAGCGGGCCGTACTCGATGATGACCGAGGTCGCGGTCGGCGTCACGGTGTACGGCCAGCCGAAGTCGCTGTTCAACTCGGTCAGGCCGGCAATGGTTCGGCCGAAGCCGGCGTCGCTGAAATCGAGATCATTGAGTTCGATCTGCATGGTTTCGACTGGCCCGTTGTTGGAGAAAAAGTCCAACGTGAACGTGCGGCAGCCGTTCCACTCCACGCGGAGTGGGTACTGGCCGCCGTTGTTGACATCGAATCCATCCGCGCCGGCTCTCGCGCTGACATCATGCTGCACTTCGCCATCAACGAGCATGCGGGTCTGGAACGTGTCGCCGGTCACGCCGCCGCCGGGGCAGTTGTACCAGTCGGTTTCCACGCGAAAGCGAGCGATTTCGCCGTCGGCCGCTTGGACGACGCTGACGAATCCGTAGTCGATGGTCAGTGATCGATCCGTGACCGACGTCGTGTACGGCAGGCCGAACTCATTGCTCAATTCGGTGAGGCCGGTGACGCGACGCGGGAATTGGCCTTGGACAAAATCCAAGTCGTCGAGCGAGATCTCGAAATTGTTGGCCGGTTCACCAAACCAGTCCAGCTCGAAGTCGGTGCCAGATTCCCAGTCACAGCGAAGATCCTGAAACTCGAAGATGTTGACATCGATGCCCGGGCCACCGGCGATGCCCGATCCGAAGTCCACGACCACGTTGTTGTTGCGTTCGGTTACCGAGAACACATCCTCGAGGACGCTTGGCATGCCGCCGGGCCCGCAGGGTTCGCCGGAGTGCGCGTTGGCCGAGGAGTTGGCGAGCAGAAGCGGGGCGACGGCGGCGAGCGTGATCATCGAGACGCGCTGCAACGTTCGCGGCGTCGACCGCTGGCTTGCCTTTTCCTGGCCCGCTCCCCGGTGGGTGGCGATCACGGTGTGGTCGGTGGACGCGTGCATCAGTGGGTGGGTGGACTGGGACATTGGGAGACTCCGCCTCTCGGGTTCAATCGCCGCCTCGCGTTCGTCGGGAGGGTGTCGGCATTGACGGAAGCGCGGGCCGGGAACGAAAGTCCTACGAGGGACCCGAGATTTTCTTGGGCCGGGCTCCCATGCCTCGCTGGCGGGCCAGAAACGCGGTTGGCTGGACGATCGGCCGGACGCGTGCGGAGCATCGATGCATGGGAGTCCATCGCTGGAATTGACATCCGCCCGGGGCACGCTCTACTGTTCCCCCTCAAGCGGCCCGCGAACTTCGTTGCGCACGGCCGGTCTTGATATCAAGTTGATTTCCGGCGGAACGCTTGCAGGAGCTTTGCATGGCTGTTGTTCGAGATCGTCGTCCCTCCGATCTGAGTGTCGGGCAGATGACCCTCAATGAGTTGAAGCGGGAGTTTGCTCGCCGCGTGGACAAACTTCGCCAGGAACGGTCGGAGTTGGTTGAACGCATCGTCCAGATCGATCGGCAGCTGGCCGACGTCGCCGTCGAGGGCGGTCCGGACGTCGCGCCCCTCGCCGCGGGCGAGCGTGCCCCCCACGCCCCGCGCAAACGCGGCGGACGTACCCGCGCCTCCAATGAGCACCCACTTTGGGCCTACCTCCAGCAGGTGCTGGTCGACGGCGAAGTTCGCTCGGCCAAGCAGCTTCTGGAGGCCGTGAGTGAGCTTGGCTACTCGTCGACGGCGCAGAACCCCGCCGCGACAATCACCGCTACCTTGACGTCGCGCGATCTCTTTGAACGCGTGGAGCGTGGACGCTGGACGCTTTCGGAAGCGGGCAAGGCGATGCCGGCCGCGGCGTCGGATGGGCACGCGGCCAACGGCCATGTGGATGACGATGACGACGAGGCAGACGCCGACGACTGAGGCTTTCGCGGCGCGTGGCGGGCCGTCTGCTGTGCTCGTATGAGGCCGGTCGGTGTCGGCCGCGCCGCATCGGGCGTGATCGTGATCGCTCGCGTGCCGCGTCCGGCACATGCTGGAGGGCCATGGCGTGCTGGTTGCGTCGCCGGCGGCGCTTCGCTTACGCCTCTCGCGTCCGCGCAAACCACTCCGCCGCCACGCGTTGGTACGCGACGCGGAAGGGGATGCCCTCGTCGGCGACCAGGCGGTTGGCCGCCTCGGTACACTCGAGTTCCGGCGTCATGGATGCCTGCGTGGCCGCCGCGTCGAAGCGGAGCCCGTCGAGCATCGCGCCCATGATGTTGACCGCATCCGACGCGCCGTCAATCCCGTCGAACAACGGGCCCTTGATGAGTTGCAGGTCGCGGTGGTAGCCCGAGGGCAGTTTGACCATCACGCCGAGTACGTCCGTGAGCCGGCTCGCCGCCTGGGCCGACCGGCCGCGGAGCAACTCGAGCACGTCGGGATTGCGTTTCTGCGGCATGATCGATGAACCGGTCGTGAAACGCTCCGGCAGGTGGCAGAAGCCGAATTCGCGGGTGGTGAAGAGGCAGAGTTCGGCGGCCAACCGGCCAAGATCCTGCATCAGCAACGTGATCTCGAAGAGGACGCCCGCTTCGGCCTTGCCGCGCGAGAGCTGCACCGCGGTGACCGGAGCATGCGTCTCGGCAAATCCGCAGCCGCGGGTGGTGTGCTCGCGGTCCAAGGTGAGACCCGGCGTGCCGTAGCCCGCGGCCGATCCGAGCGGATTGCGATCGACTCGGCGCAGCGCCGCCCGCAGACCGTCGGCGTCGTCGGCCAGTTCGGTCGCGTACCCGCCGGCCCACAGCGCCACGGTGGACGGCATGGCCGGCTGTTGGTGGGTGTAGCCGGGGAGCGGCACATCGGTGTGCCGTTCGGCCACGGCGTGGAGTCCGCCGACGACGTGCTGGTCGACGCGCTGGGCCAATTCGGCGACGGACGACTTCAGGTACAGCCGCAGGGCGGCGAGCACTTGATCGTTGCGCGAGCGACCAAGATGGATGCGTCGTCCGGCGTCGCTGAGGGCTGCGACCAGCCGATTCTCGAGCGCGGTATGCACGTCCTCTTCGGCCCGAGAGATCGACCATTCGCCGGCGGCGTGACTGGCTGCGAGCCGTTCCAGTTCCGCCCGCAAGGCGGCGAAGTCTTCGGCCGTCAGCCAGCCGCATGACCGAAGCATGTCGGCGTGGGCGATCGACGCGCGGACGTCGTGGGCCACCAGCCGGGCGTCGCGCCGGTGGTCGTCGCCCACCGTGAATCGCAGCACCGCTTCATCGAGGGCGACGTTGGCGTCGCCGGCCGCCGGCTTCTTCTCCCAGAGGCGGGTCGGGGCATCGGTGGGCTGGCTCATGGCGTGGTCTCCGCGCCGCGGTGGGCGCTGCCGTCCTGTTTGGGGGCGGTGGCGGGATCAGTGGACTGGGCGGCGTCGGCCGCGTCGACCGCGTCGGCCGCATCGCCAGCATCTGCCGCATCACCAGCGAAATCCGCGAACGCGTGGATCAGGTCGCGGTAGAACGTGTGGCCGGCGCGGACCTCGGCCGGATGCACGTACTCGTCGGGTCGGTGTGACCGGGCCGAATCGCCCGGCCCGCACTTGATCGCGTCGACCGCTCCAAAGAACACCAGGTCCGACATCGTGGCCGAGCTGAACGTGTTGGTGCCGGGGGCCGCGGCGAACGCGGCGTGCACCACCGGGGCGTTCGCCGAACAACTGTGCGGCTCGAGCCGCTTGGATCGCACGTTGATGGTGCCGTTGACGACGGCCCGCACGCGCTCGATGATCCGGTCGTGGCCGAGGCCGGGAACGGTGCGGAGATCGAGGGCTGCGATCGCCCGGGCTGGCACCATGTTGCGAGCGGTACCGGCTTCGACGAGCGTCGGCTGCAGCGTGGTCGGGCCGAGCTCCGGGTGCTCGGGGCCCAAGTCAGCGGATTCCAGGGCGACAAGGTCGCGGGCCAACAACGTCGCGGCGTTGCGGGCCCCCAGGGCATGGGCGTTCGCGCTATGGCACGCGTCGCCCGTGGTCTCGAGTTCCAGAACCAGCATACCCTTTTGTGCGGTGGCGACGTTGAGCTGGGTCGGTTCGCCGACGACGACGCCGGCGGGAATCCAGCCGCGTTCCCGCAGGGCGGGCCAGACGACCTCCGTCCCTTCGCCGCCCGTTTCTTCGTCGACCACCAGCGTGAGGATCAGATCACAGCGCGTTTCCGCCCCGCGGTGGTGGGCGTCGATGAACGCGGCGGCCATGGCCATCGCCGGAGCCCCGGCGTCGTTGCTGCCCAGGCCATGCAGACGATCGTCCACGTCGGTCGCGGCGAACGGATCGAGCGTCCACCCGGGGGATGGCGGGACGGTGTCCAAGTGCGAGTTGAGCAGCAACCGCGGGCCACCGGGCGTGCCGGTTCGGGCGACGAGATTGCGGCCAATTCGTTCGATACTCGCCCCGTGGGCGGCCAGCGCCGCGGCCACGTGGTCCATCACCTGGGCTTCGTTCCCGCTGACCGACGGGATGGCGATGATTTCTCGCAGCAGTTCAACTGGATCGAGTGCGGTTGACGAACCGGCCGAGGTCGGCGTCGTTGCGGATGCGGTCATGGGTTCCGGGCTCATGCGCTGATCTCTCCTGCGTGGCCCGCGTGGCCCGTGTGATCTCCGTGACCCGCGTGGCTGACTTGGCCGGCGTCGCCCTGGGACACGACTTCGATGGACGCCGCATCCGGGGCATTCGCTTCCGACGGATCAAGTTCGCCGCGGGTCCGCACGAACATCGTCCCGCAGCCTTCGTTGGTGAAGACTTCGGCGATCAGTCCGTCGCCCGTGCGATGCCCGATGAGGTGCGCGCGCGGCACGCCCCCGGCCAGGGCAGCACGAATCGCCGCAACCTTCGGCCTCATGCCACCGGCGACGATCCCGCTCGCCTCGAGTTGATCGAGTTCGACCGCGTCGACGTACGAGATGAGCGACGCCGGGTCAGCCGGGTCCTCCATCAATCCGGGCACGTCGGAGATCAGGATCAACTTGATCGCCCCGCATTCGACGGCCAGGCGGGCGGCGAACGTGTCGGCGTTGACGTTGAGCATCTGGCCCTCGGCGTCGGCCGAGAGCGGGCTGATCACCGGCACCACACGCTCGCGGAACAGGGCATCGAGGATCGTCGGATCGACCGAGGCGAGATCGCCCACGTATCCGAAGTCGACGAGCTCGCCACCTTCGGAGCGCACCGGCGGCCGGCGGGTGGCGGTGGCCAGCCCCACGTCGACGCCGGAGAGCCCGGCGGCCCGCACGCCATGCTTGCGGAGCCGGGCGACGATGGACGTGCGCACCTGCCCGTTCAGGGCCATGGCCGATGCCTGGATCGTCTCGGCGTCGGTGACCCGGCGCCCGCCGACCATCGTCGTATCGAGGCCGAGGCGCGTGGCGAGGGCGGTCGTTTGTGGGCCGCCGCCGTGGACGAGGGCGACGTTGACGCCGACCTGGTGGAGGATGCCGATCTGCTCCAGGAGTTGATCGGTCGCCTCAGGATCTTGGAAGACGGCGCCGCCGGCTTTCACCACGAACGTGCGTCCCTGGTAGAGCCGGAGGTACGGCAGGGCCTGCCGGAGGCCCGTGGTCACGGAAGCGCGGGTTGAGGTGTGCACGGGGCGTTCGCCGGAGGGGTGGTGGTGATGGTGGGGACCGAAGCGCCGGCGCTCGCCGGCAAGAGGTGTTCAAGCAGTGCTTTCTGGGCGTGCATGCGATTGCCGGCCTGGGCCACGACCGCGCTGCGGGGTCCGTCGAGCACCGCATCGGCGACGACGACGTTGCGGCGCACCGGCAAGCAGTGCATGAAGCGGGCGCCGGGCGCGGCGGGCGCGAACCAAGATTCGTCGACCGTCCAGTCGGCGTGCTGGGCGCGGAGGGCGGCTTCGGCGTCCGCATCGCCCCACGCACCGGGTGCGGCCCAGCTCTTGGCGTAGAGGACATGGGCACCGTCCATCGCCGCCGCGCGATCGGCGGTGACGGTGAGCGATCCGCCACGCGCGGCGGCGTCGCGCGTGGCCGCGTCCATGATCGGCTCGGGAAGTACGTAGTCGGCGGGGCAGGCGAGGGTCACGTCCATGCCGCGCCGGCAGGCCATCGCGAGCACGCTCGCCGGCACGGCCAGCGGCAATGCCTTGGGGTGGTGCGTCCAGGACAAGACAAACCGGCCGCTGGAGTTCGCCGGGACGCCCAGATCGTCGAGCGTCTTCCAGTCGGCCAAGGCCTGACAGGGATGGCGGACGGCGGACTCCATGTTGATCAGCGGCTTGCGGGCCAGCGATCCGATGAGGCTGAGGATCGGATCGGCGAGGGTTGACGCCAGGTCGTCACCGCCGGCAAAGCAGCGGACGCCCAGAAGGTCGGCGTACTCTTCGAGCACCGGAATCGCCTCGCGGATGTGTTCGCCGGCCGCCCCGTCCATGACCGTGCCGTCGGCCCATTCCAGCGCCCAACTGCTGGCGCCGGGCGTGATCGTGAAACTTGAGCCGCCGAGTTGGGCGATGCCGGCCTGGAAGCTGGCCAGCGTGCGCAGCGACGGGTTCATGAACACCAAGCCAATCACGCGGCCGGCGAGCGTGGTATCCAGCGGCTGGCGGTGCAGCGCTGTCGCCCGGGCGATGACCGAAGCCAAGGCCGCGTCGTCCAAGTCGTTGAGGTCAAGAAACCGGTTCATGACGGCAGCTCCCGGAGGGCGGCGATGAGTTGGTCGATGTCCGCATCCTCCACGGTCAGGGGTGGCGTGAGGCGGACGATGTGCGGGTCGGCGGCGCTGCCGACGAGGACGTTGCGTTCGAGCAAGGCACGCCGGACCTCGGCCGCCGGCGGTCCCGTGCGCAAGCCCAGCAACAGACCGCGGCCCTGGACGGCGGTGATCGGGCCGGTGATGCACTCGGCGTGCAGGCGGGCGCTCACGGCGTTGACGCGGGCGAGCAGGGCATCGTCGATGGTGTCGATGACCGCCTGCATGGCCGCGCAGGCCATCGGGGCTGCGCCGAATGTCGTCCCGAGGTGGCCGTTGGCCACGGTGGACGCGAACGCTTCGGTGGTGAGGACCGCCCCGATCGGGAAGCCGCCGCCCAGACCCTTGGCCGCGGTGAGAATGTCCGGCTGCACGCCGATGGACTCCACGGCGAAACGCGTGCCGGTGCGACCGGTGCCACATTGAACTTCGTCGGCGATGAACGCGGCGCCGCACTCGGCGGCCAATTCCGCCGCGTCGGCCACGAACTCCGGGTCCAGGGCCCGGGCCCCGGCCACGCCCTGCACCGGCTCCAGGATGACGGCGGCCACGTCGGGTCCCATGGCCGCGGCCAGGGCGGCTCGGCCGTTGAAGGGCACGACGGTGACGTCGAACGGAGCGCGCGGGAAGCCGTACCACGCACTGCCGGTTCCCGGCCCGCAGGCCGAGGCGGCGGCGGTGCGTCCGTGGAAGCCGCCGGCGACGGCGATCACGCGGGTGCGCGGTTCGCCACGAGCTGCGGCGTGCAGGAAGGCCAGCCGCAGCGCGTTCTCGTTGGCCTCCGCCCCGGAGTTCACCAGGAACGCGCGGTCGAGGCCTTCGGGGGCAAAGTCGACCAACGCGGCGATGGCGGCATCGCGTCCCGGATGGTGCACCGCGTTGGTTTGAAAGATGAGTTGCTCGGCCTGGCCGGCGATGGCCGCGGTCAGCCGTGGGTGGTTGTACCCGAGCTGCGACACGGCGTGCCCGGCGTAGAAGTCAACGATCTCCCGCCCGTCGTCGGTAAGCAGGCGGGCGCCGCGCCCCCCGACCACGGTGAGGTTGAGGCGGGCGTACACCGGAAGTTCGGCGGTGGGGTGTTTGGTCAGCATCAGGTCCATCCCAGGGCGGGGGCGTGCAAGCCAGTGGCATCGGGCAATCCGAGGCTGCGGTTCATCCAGTGCACCGCGCCGCCGGCCGAACCCTTGACCAAGTTGTCGATGGCCGAGGCGACGACCACATCGCGGCCGTCGGTGGCCACGCCGATCCGGCAACGATTGGTGCCGACGACCGACTTCAGTCCGACGCTGCCGGCGACCACATCGACGAAAGGGCTGGACGCGTAGTGCTCGCGGTAGGCGGCGAGAATCTCGTCGACGTCGCGCGGTCGGCGCAGCCGCGCGGTGACCGTGGCCAGAATGCCGCGGGCGAACGGGCCGGAGTGCGGCGTGAAGATGACTTCCGGGGCGGCGGTGTCGGTGACGATCGAGCCCGCGGCGTTGGCGCCGGTGCCGGTGCCGTTCGAATCGCCCGAACCGCCCCGGCTGCTCGAACCACTCGAACCGATCGAACCGCTCGAACCGCTCAATCCGCCCGAGCCATGCATGACATTCCCCGCCCTCGGTACCAGTCTTCCGAGCAGCAGTTCCATCTCGGGACGGTGTCGATGGGTGAGCGGGGCGTACTGCCGAACCGACCCGTGGCGTTCGGGATGGTGGGTGGTGGCCGACGGACTCTGTCCGGAGCCGGTTGATCCGGTGATCGCGTTCACCACGATGCGCGGCTCGACGAACCCGCGGGCCACCAGCGGTGCGGCCCCCAAACATGTGGCGGTGGTGAAGCAGCCCGGGTGGGCGACGGGGCCGCTCGGTCGAGTCGGATCGAGGTCGGGCAAGCCGCAGTGGAACTCCTTGAATCGATCCGGTGCGGGATGCTCGCCGCCGTAGATCGACTCGAAGGCCGCGGCCGAGGGTAAACGAAAATCCGCGGACAGGTCGACGATGTGCAAGGGCCGCGCGGCCTGTTGCATGACGTGGTCGATCATCGCCGCCGACGCCGCGTGGGGCAGGGCAAAGAAGATTGCCAGCGGCGCATCGCCGGCGAGCTGATCGTCAAGCGAATCCATGGCTTCGGTGGCCATCGTCCCGACGCATCCCGTCAGGTGCGGGAAGAGCGCTTCGGCCGCCACTCCGGCCCGGCGGGCAAGCAGGTGACGCACCTGGAGCGTCGGATGCGCGGCAAGCAAGCGCAGCAGTTCGCCGCCGACGTATCCCGTCGCCCCGACGATGGCCGCATCCACCGTGGCCGGCGGGGCGGATGCGTCGCCGGTGAGCTTTGTCGCCGCCCCGGGGATGGTGGTGATTGATGCGTTCATGACGTGGCCACCGGGGCACCCGCCGTCGATGGCATCACGCTCACCTGCGGTGGTTCGCTCCGGCCGATCGCCTCGAGGATGCGCTGCGTCAGCAACTCCGCGTGCACGCGGGCATTGATCGCCGGGACGCCGGTGAGCCGTTCGATGACCTCGGTGCCGGCGGCGTTGTCGGTGGCCGGGCCGGTGACGACCGTGGGCTCAATGCCGCACGATTCCCGCAGATGTTTGACGCCGCCCCACGCGCCCACGGGGTCGTTCGCGCAGAGAATGACGGCACTCAGTGCCTCGCGAATGTCCGGAGCATGCAACACAGATCCCACGCCGTAGGTGCCGAACAGGCCGTCGCCCATTTCCAACATGATTGCGTCGGGCTTCTCTTGGGCGAGACCGCCAAGCATCGACCGCGTCAACGTTGGTGCATTGGCTTCGGCTGTGGTGACCACGCCGTAATCGGTGAATGTGGAGATGTGCCGAGCGCCCGCGTCTTCCATGGTGAGGATGTCGCGCCGCAGGCTCACGCCGGTGGCCTTCGCCGCGTCGATGACCAATCCACGCCGGCGCAGTTCCTGGATCACCAGTGCGGCGGCACACGTCTTGCCGGCGTGCATGGACGTGCCGGCGATCGCAATGACCGGCACGCCGCCGAGATCGATGCTCGCGTCTTCCGCCACGCACGGCTTGGCCGCGGTGCGAATGCTGGCCGGGACGCCGATGCGTTCGCCGAGGTACGGAAAGTGCAGGATCTGGCCGAGGACTTCACACGAGAACGGCGCGCCGAGGTCCGGGCTGGTACTCGTGCAGCAGCCGAGGACGCCGCCCAGATTCAGAAGGTCGATTGACTCGCCGGCCGCGAGCGAAGTCGGCAGCGTGCCGGCGTATCCACGCAAGGCGAAGCGATGGCCGAGCGCCCCGGCGACCACATCGCCCGGTCGCAGTGTCGAGAATCGGCCGGTGGTAAGTTCGAGTTGGTTATAAGTGGTCTTATGCGTTTGGATGCGCACCGCAACCACGTCACCTTCCTGGCAGGGAAACTCGTTGGAGAGTTTCACTTCCGGGGGCAAGCAACAGGTGCGGGTGACCGAGGCGATCTTGTCGAGACGGGTGGACTTCATGGGTCAATGTCGCCTTCAGGTGGTGGTCTGGGCCGGGACGGGCGTGTGCGGTGGGGCGCCGTCGGCATCGATGGACACCGGGCCGACGGGGCCGCGCAGATCGGCTTGATCGGCGCGGGCATGAAGAATCGAGGCGAGCCCGGCCACGCGGCTGAAACCGCGGGCGTCCTCGGCACTCCAGTCGCCGGCGGCTTCGCCGTAGCGCGTGGTGCTGGCCGCGAGCAAGGAGGCGGGCGCGTCCACGCCTTCCACGAACAGCCCGCCGGGGTACATGCGAACCAGGGCGCGGCCGGTCACGCGGGCCTGGCTGGATCGGAAGAGTGCTTCGATGTCGCGGCAGGCGGGATCCAGGAAGCGTCCCTCGTGCACCATGTCGCCGTAGGCGCCGGCCACCCGGTCCTTGGTGCGCATCTGCTCTGCACTCAGGACGAGCTTCTCGAGCTCGCGGTGGGCCTGGATGAGCACGGTGGCCGCCGGCGCCTCGAAGGCGACGCGTCCCTTGGAACCGAGGATCGTGTCGCCGAGGTGGATGCCGCGGCCAATGCCGTAGCTCGCGGCCACCGCGTCGAGCTTGGAGATCAGGTGCACCGGATCGCCGTGTTGGCCGGCAAAGCCGCTGATGATGCCACGGGTAAAGTCGATTTCGAAGGACGCGGGTGGGCGTGGATGGGCGAAAGCCCCGCGGGTGCGCTGCCATGCGTCTTCCGGCAACGGGGCGTGGCTGGTGAGCGTCTCGCGGCCGCCAATCGTCGTGCCCCAGAGCCCCGCGTTGACAGAGTACGTCGTCGTGGATGCCGGGACGTCGAAGCCGACGTCGGCCAGGTCCGCCGCCTGCTGCGGGCGGGTCGGGGCGGCGTCGCGGACCGGGGCGAGCACCGGCAGACTCGGGGCGAGCGTGCGCAGGGCGATCTCGAAACGCACCTGATCGTTGCCGGCGGCGGTGCAGCCGTGCGCGATTGCCTGGGCTCCACGGGCGATCGCCACGCTGGCCACTTCGCGGGCCTGCAGGCCGCGTTCCGCGCCCACGCACAGCGGGTACAGATGGCCGCGCAGGACGTTGCCCATGACCAGGAACGCCAGCACTTCGTCGTGGAAGGTTCGCCGGGCATCAATGAACACGTGCTCGACGGCACCGAGACGCTGGCTGGCCGCTTCGATTTCAGCCTGTTCGGCCGAGTCGAATCCGCCGCAGTCCACGCTCACGGTGATGATGTCAGCGTTGTGTTGACGCCGCAGGTGGGGGATGCACCAACAGGTGTCGAGTCCGCCGGAGAAGGCCAGGACGATGGGAGCGGTCATGATGATTCCTCGCGCAGGGCGTCGAGGAACTGCAGCATTTGCTGTTGTTCGGTCGGCCCGGCGGTGGCGATGAAAACGGTGTCGTCGCCGGAGATCGTGCCGACGATTTCCGGAAGATTGGCCGCGTCGAGAATCAGGCCGACGCGGGAGGCCGAGCCGATTGCGGTGCGCACGACGACGAGGCAATCGCCGGCGGGGGCAGCGCCGATGAACCACGGAGCGATTTCGTGGAGCGGCGGCGCGTCGTGGGCGCTGGGAGCGAGCAATGGTGTTGGCGCGACGGCGGCCAGGCGGTATCGCCCGCCGATCTTGGCGGCGCCCAGTTGCCGCAGGTCTCGGCTGATCGCCGATTGGGTGACGGCCAAGTCGCGGTCTTCGAGGAGCGCGACAAGCTGGGCTTGGTCGCGGACTTCTTCGCCGGTGAGGATCTCACGGATGGCGTCGAGGCGGCGGTCGCGTTGGGCATCGATCGGGAGCATGGGCATGAATATGCACGCATGCGGCATAAAATGCAACGCGAATCGGGGAATCGCGCGAGATATCTCGGCAATGCTGCATAAATATGCACAGAGGCGGTGGTCACTCGCCGTTGTCGAGCTTGCCTGGCGGAGCCTTCAGGGGCCACCGCGTGGTTTGATCGGTCGAAGCGTCTGGCGAGTTCGTCCCGGCCCCGGCCCCGGCCCCGGCCCCGGTCTCGGCCCCGGGCGCGGCCCCCGCCCCCGCCCCCCGCCCCCCCCCCCCCCCCCTCCCCCCCCCCCCCCCCCCCCCCCCCCCCCCCCCCCCCCCCCCCCTCGCCCCAGGGTTCCGCCGCCCGCCCCCCCCCCCCCCCCGCCCCCCCCC
>JBGCEZ010000053.1:0-13623 GCA_045106735.1 Phycisphaerales bacterium
TCGGCCATCGTCAGGGTCCGCCATCGACCCGATTCGAGCACGCTCACGCCCCCGCCATCCGTCCCGACCCACATGCGGCCGGCCCGATCGCTTCGCAGGCTGCGCACCATGTTGCTTCCGAGCCCGTCGGCCTGGGAGAACGACGTGAACCCCGCCCCGTCAAATCGGTGGACGCCCTCGCCATCGGTTCCGAACCAGAGGTGGCCGGCGGCGTCTTCTTCCATCGCGAAGACGACCTTGGGGGTGAATCGCGACTCGGGCGTGGCGACCGCAATGCGTGGAAGCGGGAACGAAACGAAGGCCGTGCCATCGAACCGGCAGACGCCTTCGTGCGTGCCGGCCCAGACGGTGCCAGCGCGGTCGATCATCAGACTCCACACCTGGATGCTCGAAAGCCCGTCCTTCATCGTGAAGTTCGTGATGGTGTCGCCGGCGATTCGGGTGACCCCGGCGTCGGTGGCGAACCACATGGAGCCGTCGGCGTGCTGGTCGATGCCCCGCACGGCCAGGCCATCGAAGCCTGGGCCGAAGCTCGGGTACGTGAGCGACGTGCCGTCAAAGCGTGCCACGCCGTCGCCGTTGGTTCCGAACCAGTAGTGGCCGGCCCGGTCCTGGTAGACCTCGCGGACGTACGCGCTGATCTGTGGATCCTCGACCGGCGGCTCGGGGAGGATCGGTCCCCAGAGCTTTGGCGGGACGGTGGTGTTCGGAGTGGCGGTCGGAGTTGCCGGGCTCGCCAGGCGCATCAACGCTCCCGATGCTGCCGGCGTTGTGCACGCAATTGCGCAGCCGGCGATGAGCGATCCGGCGCCAAGTGCGGCGGCGAGCAAGAGTCGGGAGGACGTTCCGGTCATGGGGGGATTCCTGGCGAATGGGTCGGTACGGGGCAGCACCGGCCCATGATCACCGAATCACGTCGGGGCAGCGCAACCGCAGTGTCACCAACGACGATGGGCCTCGCCACCGGCGGTAGACTTCCCCGGCAACAGGAGCCCCCCATGCACGCAGCGATCCCTGGTCTGGCCGTCATTCTTCTTCTGGTCCTCGCGTTGGCCGCCTGCACGCCCGTCGGCCTCACGCCGCCGCCGGCCGGTGACCGCCCGGCTTCCGGCCTCGACGCGATGTCCATGCCGCTGCCTGACCCGCCGCGAGCCGACCAGCGGCCCGTCGAACTCACGATGCACGGAGACGTGCGGGTCGACGAGTACTACTGGCTCCGCGAGCGCGAGAACCCGGAAGTCATCGCCCACCTGGAGGCTGAGAACGCGTACCTCAAGGCCGTCATGGCTCCGACCGAGTCCCTGCAGGAAACCCTCTACGAGGAGCTCGTCGGACGCATGCGTCAGGATGACTCCACGGTGCCGGTGCGCCACGGGGCGTACTGGTACTTCACGCGGTACGAGGAGGGACAGTCGTATCCCATCCACGCCCGAACGCACCGCACGCTCGACGCTCCCGAGGAAGTGCTGCTCGACGTCAATCAGATGGCCGAGGGGCACGGCTTCTTCTCTGTCGGCACCCGCCAACCCAGTCCGGACCACACGAAGCTGGCCTACGCGGTGGACGACGTCGGCCGGCGCATCTACGACATCGAGATCATGACGATCGCCAGTCGCAACGTGACCGAGCGCATCACCGATGTCGCCGGAAACCTGGTGTGGGCCGAGGATGGCCGGCACCTCTTCTACGCCCGCCGCGACCTGGAGACCTTGCGAACCCATCAGATCTGGCGACACGAACTCGGCACCGATCCATCGACCGACGTGCTGGTCTTTGAGGAAACCGACGAGACGTTCAGTTGCTGGGTGTCCAAGACGCGCTCCAAGCGATTCCTGGTGATCAATTCCAGCCAGACGATTGAGGACGAGGTCCGGATCTTGGATGCCCGTGATCCGCTCGGAACGTGGCGGGTGGTGTTGCCCCGCGAGCGCGGCCATGAGTACTCGGTGGACCACTGGGGTGATTCGCTCATCATTCGGACCAATCGAGGCGCCGAGAACTTCCGATTGGTGCAGGCCCCGATCGATGATCCGGCGGCCTGGGAATCCCTGGTTCCCCACCGATCGGACGTGCTGCTCGAACGCGTCGACCTCTTCTCGGAGTTCATGGTCCTGACCGAGCGGCGCGATGGCCTGCGCCGGCTCCGCGTCCGACGCATGGCGGACGGGATCGAGCACGAGATCGACTTCCCCGATCCCACGTATGCCGTTGGCATGGGCCAGAACCCGGAGTTCGATACCGCCTCGGTGCGATTCAGCTACAGCTCTTTGACGACGCCCGCGTCGGTGTACGACTACGATCTGGTGGGCCGCGATCGCACGCTCATGAAGCGGGACGAAGTGTTCGGCGGCTTTGATCCGGCGAACTACACGAGCGAACGGGTCTGGGCGACGGCCGACGATGGGACGCGGGTGCCGGTCAGCGTGGTGTACCGGGCCCCGCTCGAACGCGACGGCGGACGCCCGCTGCTGCTCTACGGCTACGGGTCATACGGATCGAGCGTGGATGCACGGTTCAATCCGAACGTGGTCTCACTCCTGGACCGGGGCTTCGTGTACGCGATCGCCCACGTGCGCGGTGGCCAGGAACTTGGCCGGGCGTGGTACGAAAGCGGAAAGCTCCAACAGAAGCGCAACACCTTCACGGACTTCATCGACTGCGCCGAGCACTTGGTGGCCGAGGGATACACAGCGCCGGAACGACTCTGCGCGTCCGGTGGCAGTGCGGGCGGGTTGCTCGTTGGTGCGGTTGCGAACATGCGACCCGACTTGTTTGCCGCCGTGGTGGCCGCGGTTCCGTTCGTTGACGTCGTCACCACGATGCTTGATGCCTCGATCCCGCTCACGACCTTTGAGTGGGATGAATGGGGCGACCCACGCGATCCTGCGTCCTACGCGTACATGCTCTCGTATTCGCCGTACGACCAGGTTCGTTCGGTCGCGTACCCGGAGATGCTGGTGACGACCGGGCTGCACGACTCGCAGGTTCAGTATTGGGAGCCGGCCAAGTGGGTCGCCCGTTTGCGGGACCGCAACACCGGCGACGGGCGACTGGTCTTCAAGTGCACGATGGAAGCCGGGCATGGCGGCGCGTCCGGGCGGTACGACCGATACCGCGACGAAGCACTGCGATACGCGTTCTTGATCACCGCGGTGGAATAGCGGAGAGCGAATGCTGCCCGCCGGTTGCTTGTTGCCGGTGCGACTGAGGCGAATCCATCCGACCGCTTCCTGCACTCTTCCCATGGAGTTCACCATGCACCCGATCATTCTCGCGTCGTGCTTGCTTGCCTTCATTGCGTCGTGCGCGAGCTTGGCCCGTGCCTCGTCGGTATCGGCTTCGGCCGCCGGTTCGACTGCTGCCACCGTCGCCGCTGCGGCCACCGCGACCGGGGACCCGGGGCCGATCCTGCCGATGCGCGAGCGGGCCCGGGTCATCGACGACTGGCTGGCCGCGCGGCTCCAGCGCCTGGCTCCGGCCCTGATGCGCGAGCACGACGTCGACATGTGGATCATCATCGGGCGCGAGTACGACGAGGATCCCGTGCTGCGCACCATGTTGCCGGCGGAATGGCTGGCTGCCCGGCGTCGAACCATTCTCGTCCTGCACGACCCGGGTTCAGGCGATGGTCTCGAGCGACTCGCCGTGGCCCGGTACGCGGTGGGCGATCAATTCGCATCGGCCTGGGATCCGGACACGCAGCCCGACCAATGGGCGCGCCTCGCGGAGATCGTTGCCGAACGCGATCCCGCTCGCATCGCGATCAACGTGTCGCCAGATTTCGCCCTGGCCGATGGGCTCTCGCACTCGCAGCACGCCGGGCTCTTCGCCGCCCTGCCGGAGCAGGTGCACGATCGCATCGTCCCCGCTGGGCCGCTGGCCATCGGGTGGCTGGAGCGCCGCCTCCCGGAAGAGCTTGAGGTCTACGCGTCGGTCTGCCGCATCGCCCACGAGATCATGGCCGAGGCACTGTCCGAACGGACGATTCAACCGGGGGTCACGACGACCGATGATCTCAAGTGGTGGGTGCGCGATCGAATCCGCGAGCTGGGCCTCACCGCCTGGTTCCACCCGCTCGTCTCCGTGCAGCGGCACGAATCCGGCTCGGACCTGACCGATCTCATCTCGGGCCGGGAAGATGTCATCCATCGCGGCGACCTGATCCACATGGACATGGGGATCAGCTACCTCCGGCTCCATACCGACACGCAGCAGATGGCCTACGTGCTTCGCTCCGGCGAAACCGCACCGCCGGAGGGATTGCAGGCCGCATTCGCCGTCGGCAATCGGATGCAGGACATCCTGACCGACTCATTTGGCGAAGGCCGAAGCGGGAACGCGGTGCTCGCCGATGCACTGGCCGGCGCGAAATCCGCGGGCATCGACGCGATGGTCTACTCGCATCCGATCGGATTCCACGGCCACGCGGCCGGACCGGCCATTGGCATGTGGGACAAGCAAGGCGGCGTGCCCATCCGCGGTGATCTGACGATCCACGACCGAACCGCCTACGCCATCGAGCTGAGCGTCTCGGTCCCGGTGGCCGAATGGGGCGGCCAGGACGTGCGAATCATGCTCGAAGAAGACGCCGTGTTTGCCGACGGCCGGGTCCGCTACCTGGACGGGCGCCAGACCCAACTGCGGATCGTTCGCTGACCGCGACGATCGCCCTTCGTTGGCCGGCTCTCGGCATCAGTCGGTGCGACTTCGTGTTCGCGTCAGGCCTGCCCGGCCCTCGGTATCAGTCGGTGCGACTTCGTGTTCGCGCCAGGCTTGCCCGACTCTCGGCATCAGTCGGTGCGGCTGGTGATCTCGATCAGGTGGTACCCGAACTGCGTCTTCACCGGTCCGTGGACCACGCCGACGGCCTCACTGAACACGACTTCGTCGAACTCGCGGACCATCTGGCCCGGCGAGAACTGGCCGAGATCGCCGCCGCCCTTGCCGGAGGGGCACTGCGAGTGTTCCTTGGCCAGGTCGGCGAAGTCGGCGCCGCCTTCGATCTTGGACTTGAGGTCCGCGCAGTCGGCTTCGGTCTGGGTGAGGATGTGGCGAGCAGCGGCGGTGGCCATGGGAGAACTCCGGTTCGGGGCGAGGGGGCGACCTCCAGCGGACGCCTGGGCTGGATCGTACGGGATGATTGCGGTTCAGGCGAAGGCGGCCCAACGCCGGCGAAGACGACTCGGAACCTGCTAGGCTCCGCCGATGTCCGAAGCACCGCTCGCCCTCCGCCATTCGAACCCGATCGCCGCCGAGTCAGCGCGGCGCGGGTGGTAGATCTTCCGTGTGAGGAGTGCCGCGGCACCTGCTGTACTGGCCACCGAGGCGTGCTGCTGGACGACGGCTCGATCCTGCCATTCATCGACGGCCGGTGTCCACACGTCACCGAGTCCGGTCGCTGCACCATCTATGAGACGCGGCCCCAGGGCTGCCGGGACTTTGATTGCTCGAGGGAGCCGTCGTACGTCCGGGCCCATCCCCATGTCGCCGCCTTGCTTTCAATCCACGGGATTCCGGTGATCGACTCCCCGGTGCGTTGAATCACTGCCGGCGGGCGCGAGCCGAGCGGGTCGAGCGGGTCGAGCGCGGCCATGCGACCGGTGGCGGTTGGCCGCACTCCGCGCGTGAAAGCGACCCGATCGCTGCACGCAATCGGGCCGCCGTCAGTTGATCTTGAGACGTAAGCGTCCGAGACGCTCGTCTGCCGTTTCGCTTACGGGCACGCCCCGAAGGCGGAGAGCACGCCGAGCAGGTCGTTGAAGTCGACGCTGTTGTCGCCGTTCACGTCGCCGGTGCACGTCGGCGTCACGCCGGCGGGGACGAACTCGAACGCGCCCATGTCCGCGGTCAGGCCGTAGACCGGGCGACCCGTGTCCGGCGTGGCCGGATCGTCGATGGCTCGCGGGTTGTCGTCGAAGTCGCGGGGGTCGTCGCCCAGCAAGACGAGGGTGTTGCCGGCGTCAATGGCCGGTGAGCCGGCCATCAGGCGAAGGTCCGCCCCGAGCTGCGGATCAACGGCGATGTTTCCGTTGCCCGGCCCGGTGTGCCCGCCTTCGATGGTGGAATCCGTGGCGATGACCGACGGTCCGACCGGTCCGGATCCGCTCGCCCAGACGATCGAGTTGCGGATGACCATGGTCCCGCCGCCCGACGAATCCGCGAATGCGGCCGCGTGCACCGCGGCAGCGTTGTCGACGATTGTGCAGTGGAAGGAGCTGATTTCGGTGTCGTCGTAGGCGTACAGCGCGGCGGTGTGTCCGGCGACATTGTCCCGCACGATGCAGTTGACCAGAACGATGTCCGAGTCGTTGTAGGCGATGAGCGCGGCACCATCGTCGGTCGTCATGTTGCCGGTCAGGACCGTGCGTTCCAGGCGGATGTTCGACGAGTTGATCCAGAGGCCGCCGCCGTCGTCGGTTCCTTCCAGCGCACCGTTGCCGTCAATGACGCAGTCGGTGACCGACGAGTTCGAATCGAGGAATCCGATCCCGCTTCCGTTGAACGAGACGTTCGATTCGAATCGGCAACGGAGCAGCGCGACCGCCGTGTCGTCCCGGAAGTAGGCGCCGCCGCCGGCATCGTCGGCCGCGTTGTCCAGGAAGAGGCAATCGGTCAAGGTGGACGCGCTGTTCTGGAAGAACGCGCCGCCGCCGTCGCCGCCCGAGCTCACCGCCTCGTTCTCGGTGAAGACGACGTTCCGGAACGTCGGGCTCGAGTTGACGACGACCGCGCCGCCGCCCCGACCATTGGCCACGTCGGTGGTGGCCACGCCGCCACGGAGGGTGATCCCGGCGATCAGGGTGTCGCTTCCTTGGCCACCGGCGATGGTCAAGCATCGACCGAGTCCGAAGGCGTCGATGATCGTCTCGGACGGCGCGTTCGGGTCATCTGGGTTCTGGGCCCGCAGGCTGATCGCCTTGGTGCCGAGGTCCACGGTTTGGAAGTAGGTGCCGGGAGCGAGAACGATCTCGTCGCCATTCACGGCGTTGGCGATGGCGATCTCGATCGTGGGAAAGTCGGCCGGGACATTGAGGATGTCGGCGGCGGCGAGCGAGGCGGGCCCGATTCCCGTGGCCAAGACGAGGCTGAGGGTCAGGGGGCGAGTCGGACGAGTACGTGCGGACATGGCGGGTGGCCTCCGGTTGGGGTTCGGAGGTACGGGCGCCGTCGGCCGGGGCCGCGCCCGGGAATGGCCGGCAAATGTGCAATATCGGACGAAGTTCCTTCCGGCCATCGGGCGCGGGACCTCTGAATGGCGCCCTGAATTCGGGGCTCGCCGCTCTATCATCGGGAGCCGGGCGGCGTCGCCCGGAGCCCTGCCGCCAGCCCGCCATCGGCCGGACCTCCTGCCTCCTCGCGGTCCTTCAGCCGGCCTCCGGCGGCTCCACCCCGCCGGCCTCCCCCCGCCTCCCGTTCCACCCCGTCACCAACTCGAAAGCGATCCGTGACCGACGCTTCCCCGCCAACCCGTCTCCTGGAGGCCGCCTCCCGCGGCGAGTCCCAGGCCGCCGCTGACCTGCTTCCGCTCGTCTACGACGAGCTGCGCGGCCTGGCCGCGGCGTACTTCCGGAACGAACGCAATGACCACACGCTCGAACCCACCGCCCTGGTTCATGAGGCCTACGTGCGGATGATCGATGTGTCGGACGTCACATGGCGAAGCCGCGGGCAATTCTTCGTGATCGCCGCCAAAGCCATGCGCAATGTGCTGGTCGATCACGCCCGGTCGCGCGGACGCATCAAGCGCGGCGGTGACCGGCACCGCGTCACGATCTCGGCGATTGATGCGGCGGCCGCCGGCGGAGTACCTCCAGAGGACCCTGTTGATCTGGAGGCTCTGGACCGCGCTCTTGTTCGGCTGGCCGAGCTCGACGAACGCAAGGCACAGTTGGTGGAACTCCGGTTCTTCGCCGGGCTCGACGAGCGTGTCGCGGCCGATGTACTCGGGATGGCCAGATCCACGGCTTCTGAACACTGGCGCATGGCCCGGGCGTGGCTCCACAGCGAGCTCCGGGACGATGAGTCCGCGCCCCCGACGAGTGAAGATGCCCCCGAAGGTGGCCGCCCATGACGGGGAATCACTTCGAACAATTGGACGAGCTGTTTCGCGGCGCACTCCGCGTGCCGGAAGATGAACGCACGGCCTGGCTCGAGCGAGCCTGCGAGGGTGACGAGCGGCTGAAGGCGCAGGTCGCCGCCCTGCTGGCCGAGGATCAGCGGGCGGCGGGCGCGCTCGATGCCCCGGTGCTCGGCGGCGACGACTCTCCCGTGCTGCGGGCGGCTGATGTTGCCCAAGGCGTCGGCCAAGACGCGGAGCGGGCCGGCGGGCGCATCGGCCCCTACCGGCTGCTTGAGCGGCTCGGCGAAGGCGGATTCGGCGTTGTGTGGATGGCCGAGCAATCCCAGCCGGTGGTCCGGCGGGTGGCGTTGAAAGTCATCAAGCTGGGGATGGACACACGGCAAGTCATCGCCCGGTTCGAGGCCGAGCGACAGGCGTTGGCGATGATGGATCACCCGCACATCGCCACCGCCCTGGATGCGGGGGCGACCGAGAACGGACGTCCCTACTTCGTGATGGAGTTGAGTGCGGGCACGGCGATCACCGACTACTGCCGGGACCATGGACTCACCGTGCCGGAGCGGCTCAACCTCTTTGGTCAGGTGTGCCGGGCGATCGAGCACGCACACCAGAAGGGCGTCGTCCACCGCGACGTCAAGCCCGGCAATGTGCTCGTCGAAACGCGTGACGGCCGCCCGTTTGCCCGGGTGATCGATTTCGGCATCGCCAAGGCGACGGAAGCCCGGCTGACCGAGCGCACGTACTTCACCGAACATCGGCAGATGATCGGCACGCCCGAATACATGAGTCCGGAGCAGGCCGAGGGGCTCCCGGACGTGGACACGCGGACCGACGTCTACGGTCTTGGCGTGCTGCTCTACGAGCTGCTCACCGGGTCCACGCCGCACGACGCGGCCGAGCTCCGGGCTGCCGGTTGGGCGGGCATCGCGCGGATGATCCGCGAGGTGACGCCGCCGGCGCCGAGCACGCGGCGAACGCGCGCCGGAGGTCCGAAGTCTGGCGGCCTGGCCGCCGACGGTCACCCCGCCCCGCGTCGCGGCGAGCTGGACTGGATCGTGATGAAGGCGATCGCGATCGAACGCTCGCGTCGGTACCAGTCGGCGGGCGCATTGGCCGAGGACGTGGGTGCGTTCCTGGACGGTCGTCCCGTGGCCGCTGCCCCGCCGAGCCGAACCTACCGCGTCCGCACGTTTGTCCGCCGGAACCGGGGGCTCGTCGCCGCCACGTCGATCCTTGCGGCCACGCTGCTCGTCGGCATCGCTGGCACCACGTGGGGCCTTCTGCGGGCCCGCGACGCGGCGGCGGAAGCGTCGCAACGCGTGAAGGAGCTGGACCTGGTGGCCAGCTTCCAGTCGACTCGCCTCGTTGACGTCGATCCGCAGGTCTTCGGCGCCCGCATTCTTGAGGACGTGGTGGGTCGACTGCCGGACGAATCGCGGGACATGGTCGCCGCCGCGCTCGCCGACGTCGCCTTCACCGATGTCGCGCTCGGCTCACTGGAAGCCGACATCCTGCAGCCGGCCGTGTCGGCGGCCCGCGAAGAGTTCGACGACCAACCGCTCGTGCGGGCCAGAATCCTCCAGTCGATCGCGTACACCGCCGTTGACCTGGGACTTCTTGATCTTGCCGAGTCTCCGCAGGTCGAAGCGTTGGACGTGCGCCGGGAGATCCTGGGAGAGGAAGATCCGGCGACCCTGGAGAGCCTCCGGGCGATGGTGGTTCTCGGGCTCGAGCAGGAGCAGATCGTCGAAGTGGAGCCTTTGGCCCAGCGTTCGGTGGAACTCCATCGCCGCGTCATGGGGGTGGCCGAAGAGACGGCGGAAGCCATCGGCGCCCTCGGTGCGGTGCTCCACGGCCTGCGTCGGATGGAAGATGCGTTGGCGCTCCTGGTGGAAGCCCACGAGCTGTCGACCGCCTTGAACGGACCGGACGACCCCGCCACCATGACGAGCCTGAGCAACATCGGCACGTTGCAACGCGCGCTGGGCAAGACCGACGAAGCGGAGTCAACGTTCCGGACGTTGCTTGAGCAGCGTCGTCGCATCCTGGGCCCCGACGACTCGGCCACGCTCGCGACCACCGTCAACCTCGCCCGAATTCTTCGGCTCCGTGGCGACAACGCGGGGGCCGAGCCGCTCTACCTGGCCACGGTCGAGGGGCACCGGCGGATTCACGGCGACGACCATCCGCGCACCCTCCACAGCATGGGGAACCTCGGCGTCTTCTACCATTCCACCGGGCGGCCGGATCAGGCAGAGCCTGTTCTCCGCGAGGTGGTCGAGAAACTTGCCCAGCAGCTCGGGCCCGACGCCCGCACGACCCTGAGTTTCTCAGTCCAACTTGGGCAGACGTTGGTGCGTCTCGGCCGACTGGACGAAGCGCGTGAGGTTCTCACCGCCACGCGGCAGCGGGCGACCGATGCCCACGGAGCAGGAAGTCGCTCGGCGATTCGCGCGGAACTCAACCTTGGCTTCGCCGACTTCAAGGGCGGCGACCGCGCGGGGGCGATCGCCCGGCTGACGGCCCTCCGGGCTCGGTCCGCTGAACTGATGGGCGAGGATTCGCTCTACACCCAGGAAGTCGATGGCTTGATTGCGACGATTCAGGCCGAAGCGGCCGACGCGGCCGACGCCGCCGATCCGGCGGACCCGTGATCGAGGGCCGAGCGGATCCCGTGCGATCGGCGGAGCTCGATTGGGTGTGCGAGCGATTCGAACGACTGCCAGCCGTCGTTGTCGTCCGACCGACGCAGGATGGCCGGTGAGAGGCTCGCGGTGGGGAACGTCAGGTGGCGATCCGCGCACGAAAAACGGCCCGCGCCGCATGGGTCCGAGGCTCGAAAGCCGCGGGCCCACGGGCGGGGCCGTCCTGTGATTTCGCGCGTGGCGATCAGCCGTCGGAGGCAGATCGGGCCATGGCGATGAGGCGATCCCGGGCCGCATCGGTCAGCTGACCGTTGTGGCGTCCAACGATCGATCCATCCGGTCCCACCACGATGAAGGCGGGGATCCCCGTCACCCCGAAGGAAGACGCGATGTCCGAACCGTCGGCGACGGTCGGAAACGTGTATCCGTTGGAGGCGAGGTACTCGGCGGGGTTCTCACGGTCACTGATGTGCACCGCGAGCAGATCGACGTTCGGATCATCGACAAACGTGTCGTGCAGAACCTGCACGTTGGGCGAAGACGCCTTGCACGGCGGTCACCAAACCGCCCAGAAGTCGAGGATTGCGACGCGGCCTTCGAAAGCCGCCGTGCTGACCGTGTCGCCGCCGATCGTGGTGGCGGAGAACTCCGGCATCACGTTGACCGACGCCTGCTCCGGCGCGGTGGAGGCGCAGCCCAGCAGGGACGCGCCAACAACAAGGGAAAGGACTGTGGTACGAATCATGTGTTCGTCCGGCTCCGGTTGGGGGTTCGGGGACCTCAGATCCGCGCCGATCGCGCTCGCGACCGAGCGGACATCACGCCAGGATGATACGTGCTTCGTGGCGACCGGGACTTTGGGCCCGCTCCATGGGCGGCCGACTTGGCCCTGAAAGCCGACGCAACACCGACCGCGTCCACGGCCCGTGGTCCTCCGGCCGTCTTCCGACCGTCCCCTGGCAGTGCGCCCAGCGCAATCCCGTCAGCCCGTCAGCCGCCCCCGATCCCTGGCGTGCATTCAACGCCATTGACCCAGACGCGGCCCGCGCCGGATCGTGCCGCGATCTTGCCCGCCGCTGTGACGCGGACATCGCCGATCTCGCTTTCCACGTCGACCGATCCCGCGACATCCCGCACGGTGACCGTGGCGGCGTCGGTCCGAACGTTCAGCGCCATGCGGACCGGGAGAACGATGCGCCAGTCCGTCGCAGGATCGGCCGGCAACGCC
This sequence comes from Phycisphaerales bacterium, assembly GCA_045106735.1. Lineage (GTDB taxonomy): Bacteria > Planctomycetota > Phycisphaerae > Phycisphaerales > SM1A02 > JBGCEZ01. Next base: position 11,954 of record JBGCEZ010000053.1, read on the forward strand.
GCGGCGGTGAGCAGCACGGTGCGTTCGTCCGTCCATCGCAGTGATGGCGCGGGCGCATCGATGCTCGCGCGAGCTTCGGCTCGGCCTCGACCCTCCCCCTGCCGAATGGCGTGAACCCGGACGGAATCGGCCGAAGCGTCGCCCTCGATGACGATGTCGCCGCTGACGCCGCGCACCAGGAACATGGTGCCCGACCAGTCGCCGGTGGACGGGCGAGCGGACACGGTGTGTTCGACGGTTTCGTGGATGGTCGAGGAGATGGGACGACCGTTCGGCCACTGCCAGGCCCCGAGGCCGGACGCTCCGGCGAGCACGAGGCAGATCATGCCGAGGACGGGGCGGCGAGGCATGGGGAAGACTCCAGGGTCGACCCCCCGGTGGCCGGCTGAATCAATCGCCCGGGGGACCTCTGACATTCCGGGAGCCGGCATCCAGATTTCAGTTGGCCCGATCCTGCCTCCGGGCGGGTAGCGTACGTCGGAGGGTGCGTCCCGCTCGGCGCCGTGTTCCGCGGCCGACACCGCGACGGAGCCCCACCCTTTTGGAGCCTTCCCGTGCCTGATTCCGATTGTGTCCATCGTTCCGTCAACGACCACGCTTCGGCCGAGGCCGAGGCCGAGTCCGAGGCCGGCCGGACAGCCGGTTCGCGTCGACCGTCCGGACCATCACGGCGTGAGCTGCTCACCGGCCTGGCGGCAGCCGGACTCGCCGGGTCCGGCGCGCATCTGGCCAGCGCGTCCCAGCCGCGCGGCCAGGACGTCGCGCGGTCTCCCATCGGCGAACATTCCGCAGCTCCAACCAGGATCTCGCCGAACGCCACCGTGCTCTTTCAGGGCGATTCGATCACCGACGCGGGCCGGCGGCGCGACTCGGCGGCCCCGGCGAATGATCAAACAGCCCTTGGCCGTGGCTACGCGTGGCTGGCCGCCGCCGGACTGTTGGTCGCGCCGAACGGCGAGACGCGGAAGATCCACAACCGGGGGATCAGCGGCAACAAGGTGCACCAGCTCGCGGCTCGCTGGGACGCGGACTGCCTCTCAATCAAGCCGGACGTCTTGAGCATCCTGATCGGCGTCAACGACATCTGGCACGCGCGGAACGGAAACTACGACGGCACCGTTGAAGTCTACGAACGCGACTACGACGCCCTGCTCACCCGGACCCGCGCTGCCCTGCCGGATGTCCGCCTCGTGATCTGCGAACCGTTCGTCCTGCGTTGCGGCGCCGTCAACGACTCATGGTTCCCGGAGTTCGACACGTATCGGGCCGCGGCCCGCCGCGTCGCCACCGAGCACCAGGCGGTCTGGGTCCCCTTCCACAGCATGTTCGAGTCGGCCTCGCGCGTCGCGCCGCCGCAGCACTGGGCCGGCGACGGCGTGCATCCGTCGGCCGACGGCGCGGCGCTCATGGCCCAGGCGTGGCTGCGGGCGGTCGGCGGCGGGTAAGATTGGACCGTCGCCACGTTCGATTGACGTCACCGGGAGTTCAACAGTGTTCAGAGACATCATCCAAGACGCACGCCTTTCACAGACGAACGAGCGGGTCCGGATCGCCGGAGATCGGGCGGACGACGCAACAAGCGAAGTCCGGCGCCTGCGGCGCGACGTTGACCGCCTGTCCTTGGCGTGCTTGGCCATGTGGCAGATCGTCAGTGCCAACACCAACATGAC
>JBGCEZ010000054.1:0-34636 GCA_045106735.1 Phycisphaerales bacterium
CCGGCCGCGGCCAGGATCTCCATCACGCGGATCATGCCGCGTGGGTCGTAGCCGGCCGCGGCGGTGAGCTGCACGCCCCAGCCATCGGACTCGAGTTCGTCGTCGCGTCCGTACTTCATGTTCAGCAGGTTGCCGACGGCCTGGGCCATGGCTGCGGCCGCCCGCGGATCGTCACTCGCCGCGGCGACCGCGCCGGTGAGGCCCTGGGTGAGTTTGCCCTTGGCCAGGTGTTCGGCGCCATGGCGTTCGATGACGTGGCCGATCTCGTGGCCGAGGACGCCGGCGAGCTGGCCTTCGGTTTCGAGCTGCTCGTAGAGGGCGGCGGTGATGAAGCACTGGCCACCCGGTAGGGCGAACGCGTTGATCGTCCGGTCGTCGGCCAGCAAGTGAAACTCGAACGTGTACGGCCCGTCCTTCGCCGGGCTGGCCGCCACCAGCCGCGCGCCGACAATGTCCACCTGCTCCTGGGCTTCGCGATCAGGATGCAAGCCGCCGTGCTTGGCCGCCATTTCGGGGGCCGCCTGAAGGCCGAGCACGATCTCTTCTTCGACGTTCAGGGCGGCGTATTGGACCTGCCCGGTGATCGGGTTGACGCCGCGCGTGCGGAGGAAGCCGACGATCGCGAAGAGGGCCATCGCGGCAAAGATGATCAGCCGCATCTTCAGGCTGCCGAGTCGCCGCCCGCCTCGACCGCCTCGACCGCCGCCACCGCCGACGCCACGGCCACCGCGACCGAAACCGCGCCGGCCCATGGGGACGCGAAAGCCACGTGAACGCATTCTGGACATCGAAGAATCTCCGGATCGGGAATCGGTTGCGTCCGAAACCCTACCGGTCGATGGGGGCCGGCCCAATGGCGAAACGGCGGGCACCCTCCAAAAACGCCTGTTGCCGGCGAGAAGCCGGCAACAGGTCGGAGGGCAAGCCGAAGCGTGGGGGGGTGCTCCGGCTCGGCTCACGCAGTATTTCGCGGGCCGAACCGCGGTGGATGCAACGAGACTCGGGATTCAGCGCTTGAGCTTGAGCAAGGTGACGGCCGCGGCCACGGCGGCGACCAGAGCACCCACCGCCATCGGCCACATGCTGCCGACATCGCCCGAGAACCCGAGGATCGCGACGTGGGAACCCAGGGCGCCCAGCATGACCAGAATCGCCGCCCCGGCCCCGATCAAGGCGGTCTTGGGCACGAGAATCAGCACCGCGGCGATGAGCTCGATGATTCCGATCGCCATCACCGCCGGTCCGCCGCCGTAGTCGGCCATGGCGTCGACCAATGGGGCGGCGTTGCCGGAGAGCTTGCCGACGGCGGCCATGATGAAGATGCCAGCCACGGCCACCCTCGCGATCCAACTGCCAATCAGCAGTCCTTTGCCGGATTGCGACGCGGAAGCGGAGGCGGAATGAGCGGCGGTGGCGCTGGACATGGTCGAAATCACTCGCGAAAGGGCAGTGGCCGAGGGGCTGGGAACGATGCGGGAGCCGAACGTTCGGCCCCGCTCAGCCGACGTCGATCAATCCCATCGGCCGCGGCCACTATTCCCGGCGATCCCTCCCGGAAAACAAACAGGCCGGCCGGAGCGTCAACTCCGACCGGCCCGATCCCCGCACCCGGAGCGCGGTTTGGAAGCGGCGAACCGCCGTTGGTTGGGGAACGTCCGATCACTCGGACGCGGCGGACCGAAGTCCGCGGGGTTCGCGGTGCGACATGTCGCGCGACCGGCGGTCGCGTTGCGTGACGTCGGACCGCGTCGCGTCAGCCGGCCATCCGGCGACGCATGGCCGGCACGGCCAGCAGGCCCACCAGCCCGGCGAACATGGCGGGGGGCAACGGGACGACGATCAGGTCGAAGGTGATCGAGTCGACCACCCCGGCCAGGACGTCGGTACCCCGCACGAAGTTGAAGTTGCCCGACGTGAAGTCGGTGCCACGCGTGAGTTCGTCATACGTGCCACTGATCGACTGCAGGTTGACGCCAAGTCCGTTGTCGAACAGGTCATCGCCCATGCCGCCGGCGGCCACGCCGAAGCTGGCCGTGGTGCCATTGCCGGCCGGCGTCGTGGCCGACAGGGCCAGGAGGTCGGCGGTGCCGGCCGAGTTTGCCGCGTTGTTCAGCAGCGTCATCATCACGCCGTCCGACGGGTTCGGCGAGTTGACGTTGAGGGTCTCGAGCGTTGCGCCGCCGGCGTCGAAGAAGCTCAGTTCAACCGACAGATCCAGGCCGTCGCCCAGGCTGCTCATGAACGTGGCGACGGTCGAGTCTTCGGCCGTGGCGCCGTCGGTCAAGAACGGAAGGTTCGCCTCGCCGGTGTAGACGACGCGGAAACTGGCGGCGTCCGACAGCGTTCCATCCGGAACGGTGATGGTGCCTTCGTAGGTGATGGTGACCGGCGCGGCGTGGGCGTCGGTCGCGATGGCGGTGGTGGCCACGACGGCGGTCAGCGCGAGGATCGCGCTCAGTCCGCGCCGCGCCCGCCGCCGAACGGCGGTGATGCACTGCATGGGGTTCCTCTCCCTCAAATCCCTGTGTCGGCCGCCGGGGACGATGGGGACGCGCCCCCCGGGACCAAGGCCGACCGTACCGCGAGCCGGGGCACGGTTTCCAGTGGTGTGGGACGGATCTGCGCAGAGGATCGGGGCACCGTTGGTGGCGATGGATGGGAACAGCTTTTCTGGGACCTTCGCGCGTGGCAAGAGCTTGGCCGAGGCCTGGGATCGCGACATGACCGTCGCGGCCGGCCTTCGGTTGGCGGCGCTGCGGTCAAGCCACCTGCCGCGCCTTCGCCTTGGCGCGGCGGAGGTCGGCGACGAACGTGTCGATCGCTGCAGGGCGCGCAGACTCGGGCGTCCGCAGCAGCAGGGACGGGTGCACGGTGCCGAAGAACCGGCCGCGGAACGCGGGATGCTCCATCCACGTCGCGCGCGAAGATCCGACCCGGTACGCCGCGCCAAAGATCGACTGCCCCGCCGTCGCCCCGAGCAGCACGATCACGTCCGGATCCACCATGTTGATCTCGCGCACCAACCACGGACGGCAGGCCCGGACTTCGCTGGCCGACGCCCGGACGTGCAGCCGATGGCCGCCACGCGGCTCGTACTTGAAGTGTTTCACCGCGTTGGTGACGTAGACCGCGCGTCGCTCCAGCCCAGCGGTCGCCAGCGCCGCGTCAAGGAGTTGGCCGGCCGGGCCGACAAAGGGCCGCCCCTCCCGATCCTCTTCGTCGCCGGGTTGCTCCCCCACCAGCATGATGCGCGCGTCCGAAGGTCCTTCGCCGAACACCGCCTGCGTCGCCATCTCCTGGATGGAACAGCCGGCGCAGTCCTGGACATGCTGGGCCAGAACGGGCAGTGAAACATCGCCGCGCGGAACGAAGGTCGCCGCTCCGGAGGGCGCGTTGCCATCGGTGACCATCCGCCGTACGCGTTCCGGGGCGTCCTGGATCAACTGCTCGATGATGGATGCTTCCGGCAGCGTCGACCAGTACCGTTTGGGCATCTCGCGGGTCATCATCTGCAGTTTGATGCGTGCCGGATTGAAGATCGACGCGTAGTACGTGCGCCAAAGATCCTCCATTGCGTCCTGCTCGTTCACCGTGCCGGCCGGAACGCCGTCCCCGTAACGCACGACGCGGCCATCCCAATCCGCCGACTCATCGGCGGTGAAGATCGTCCAACGCAGCAAGCCGAAGCGGCGCACGAAGAACGGTGCGGCCAGCCGAACGATCCGGTGGTCGGGCCGGTGCCACGCCACATACCGCTCGTCGTCGGCGTCGCCGACCCGTTGGAATCGAACGAAGGCCTTCATCTTGTGCAAGTCGGTGCGAACCTGTCGGGCGAGCCGATCCACGTGCCGCACGTCCGGATCCAGGACGTCGCCAAGCACGCCCGGCTCTCCGCCGGGACCGGCCCGCCAGACGAGCCGGTACAGCCATGCCCAGCGTTCAGGTTCCGAGTGATGCCCCGCGGCCTCACCCTTGGAGCCCAGGCGTTGGGCGACACGGGAGGCGGCGCGGCCAGCTGCCACCCGACGGGCGTCCGGGTCCTCGCCGGAGGCTCGCGTTGCGTCGTCGTCATCCGCCGGGTTGTCCAATTCGGTGGCCAGAGTGCCGAACAGCGTCGGCGCTCCACCCGTCACCGTGTCCGTCCACTCGACCTCGTCCGGCGGGACGTGGCGATCGAGCAGGCTGGCGGCAAGTGTGCAGAACCGGGCGAAGTCGCCCCGGGGGTCGGCCATGCATGGGAGTGAAGTCGACGTCGGCATGGCCTCAGAACTCCCCAAACAGGGCCATCGTCCCGGCTTGCACGTATTGCCGTGCCGATGCTTGCGACGCGAGCGGGCGTTTTGCTGGACCCGCGACCGAACGCGACGCGGGGCCGGCACTCGAAGGGCAATGGCCGACGCGATCTCTCGAGGCGTGTCCCGGCGGGCCGGCCGCCGGATCGAACGCCGGATTGAGCGCCGGACCGAACGCCGGACCGAACGCCGGATCGAGCGCTGGACCGAACGCCGTCCCTGACGTCGGGCTGTCTCGCGCGGTCCGCGGCGGGGTCGGCCGATGATGTGTCCCGCCGGATCCGGTGCGCCCCCGAGTCTCGTAGCGGTCGCGATGGGCCACGGGATCCAGCTCCGGCGGTGTCCAGTCGGCGGCAATCAGGAAGTCTTGGGCTCGGCCGAGGGCCACGCGCATCGTCCGCAGGTCGGTCAGCCGGACCGCCCGCCGCCGGCGTGCGGCCAAGATGCGGCGCACGTTTCGGACGCCCAGCCCGGGAACGCGGAGCAACGCCTCTCGAGGAGCGGTGTTGACATCGACCGGAAAGAACCCGGGGTTCCGAATCGCCCACGCGTGCTTGGGATCGAGGGTCAGGTCGAGGTCCGGAGCATCCGACGTGGTCAGTTCGCCAGCGCCAAACCCGTAGAAACGCATCAACCAATCCGCCTGGTACAGCCGGTGCTCGCGCATCAATGGTGGCGTGGCGGCGGGAAGGTCCGCATCGGCGTGGGGGATCGGGCTGTACGCGGCGTAGTAGACGCGCTTCAGGCGATGGCGGCGATACAGCCGATCCGATTGGGCCAGGATCGTGGCGTCGGGCGAAGCGGTGGCTCCGACAATCAGCTGCGTACTCTGGCCGGCCGGTGCAAACGCGGGCGCCTTGCGGCTCTGACGACGCTCATCGATGGCGGAGTCGCGGCGTTCGCGAATGCACGACATGGTCAGGTCGACGGTCCGTACTGACTTTTCGGGCGCGAACTTCCGCAGATCGTCGTCCGAGGGAAGCTCGATGTTCGCGCTCAATCGATCCGCGTACCGTCCGGCTCGTTCGACCAACTCCTCGGCCGCGCCGGGAATCGCCTTGAGGTGGATGTAGCCGTTGAATCGCTCGCGCTCCCGCAGCCGGCGGGCGATCTCCGCCAGGCGTTCCATCGTGTAGTCCGGCGACTGGATGATCCCGGAACTCAGGAAGAGTCCCTCGATGTAGTTCCGCTTGTAGAACTCGACCGTGAGCCAGACGACCTCGTCGACCATGAACCGGGCGCGCGGCGTGTCGCTGGACACTCGGTTCACGCAGAAGCGGCAGTCGTAGATGCAGTAGTTGGTCAGCAGCAGCTTGAGCAGCGAGATGCAGCGCCCATCCGGGGTGTACGAATGACAGATTCCGACGCCGTCGGTATCGCCAAGCATGTCGGCGGGTCGGCGGCGGCGTGAACCGCTGCTCGCACAGGAAGCGTCGTACTTCGCGGCGTCGGCCAAGATCGAGAGTTTGCGGTCGAGGTTCATGGTGGCACCCAAACAAGAACCGAATGATAGGGTCTTGGTTGGTGTGTGTCGAGTCGCTCTTCGTGGCCGCGAACGCCGGCACCTCGCCGTACGATCCACGTTCCGTGTGCCTCCACTTCCGGCTCCGACGCGTTGGGTCTGACATCTGGTCATTCGTCCGTCCGCCCGTCCACCCGTCCGCCCGTCGACGCCCCGCCGAGCCGCACGCCTCCGCACCTCACCCCGCCCCTCGCGCCGCCCCGCCCGACCGTCGTTCGTCCGCCTCCTCCCCCCACCCCCACCGGGAGCTCCCCGCCCGTGTCTGACGCGAGCAAGATTGAACGCCTCATTCAGATCATGTCGCTGGTCCAGGGCGATCCGACGTGGACGCCGGCTCGGCTCAGCGAGCATTTCGGCGTCGCCCAGCGGACGGTGCACCGGTACGTGGATGCCCTGCAGGGGGCCGGCGTGCCGATCACTTTCGATCGCGGGCGCGGGGGTTACATCATTGGTGAAGGTTACTTTCTGCCGCCGGTGCATCTGACCGTCGAAGAAGCGCTGGCCATCGCCGCGCTGTGCCGCAATGTGGCCAGCCCCGATCAGATCGCCTTCATGGAGCCGGCGGCCCGCGCCCTGGCCAAGATTTCCGCCCGTTTCCCCGACGACGTACGCGAAGAGGTTGACGAAGCCGCCGACGCCATGGTGATTCGCACGTCGAGTACCGGGCCGGCGGATGCATTCGCCGATGTCTACGACACCATGCGCCGCGCGATCGCCGAGCGCCGCGCCTTGGTCTGCCGGTACGAAGCAGCCCACGGCACCGGCGATCCCGGCGAAGAGTTCGACTTCGAACCGTACGCGTTGTTGTTCAACGTTCGTGCGTGGTACGCCGTCGGCCACCATGGCGGACGCGATGCCATGCGCACGCTCAAACTCAGCCGTTTTGCCAAAGCAACATTGACGGCCCGGATGTATGAGATTCCCGAGAACTGGAGCTTGGATGCCCATCTCGGCAATGCGTGGCAGATGATCAACGGCACGCCCGAGTACAACGTCGTCATTGAGTTCGACGCGGACTTCGCCGAGACGTTGGCCGATACACGCTGGCACCGCACGCAAGAGATCGACGAACATCCCGACGGATCGTTGACGTTCCGTTGCACGGTCGCCGGGCTCGACGAGATCATCTATTGGGTGTTGTCGATGGGTTCGAGTTGCCGAGTGGTGGAGCCGCCGGAACTCGTGGATCGGGTGCGAGAGATGGCGTCGAAAACATTGGCTCGGTACGCGGACGGCTGAATCGCACGGCTGTGGAACGCGCCAAGTGAGTTGCTTCCAACCCGCAGGTACGGTTCCGTTCGATCTTTTCCCGGGGCATCGTCATCCACGCAACTCTTGCTTGGACCCATTGGAATTCGGCCGCGATCGCGATCGGTTTCGCGGCCGCGTTGCTGATTGCGTGGGGTTGGTGGCGCGGGCATCGCGTCCGTCAAAGGCGTTCGCCGCGCCGCTGTCCGCGCTGTTGGTACGACATGTCGGCGATCGACGACCTGACCTGTCAGGAGTGTGGCAAGACGCCGCGGCACGAGCGGCACTTGTTCCGGGTGCGCCGGCGGCATTGGCCCGCGGTCGTGGGCGTCATGCTGCTCTTGACGATGCCGATCGTGCTTCGCGGAACATTGATTCAAACGCACGGGTGGGCGGCGGGCGTGCCGGACAGCGTTCTGGTGTCCGCGTTGCCATGGGTTGAGCGAACCCGGCAGGCCGCGCGGCCGACGGCGGTGCCTGGGGGAGCGAAGAAACTGACGGCCCGCCAACGCATCGCCGCTCCACTCTCCAACGAGATCTCTCGTCGTTGCGAGATCGATGCGTGGTCGCCTCGTCAATGGAAGAAGCTGATCGATCACTCCATCGGCGTGTTGGAATCGGATTTCGCGATGCTCGGCATGCTGGTTCGCCCCCGCACCGGCCAACAAAGCCTCCCCCCGACCGTTCTGGTGACGGGACACAAGCACGAGCGCGTCTCCGCGGACCAGCTCGCCCGCATCGACGCGCTCACGCGGGTCACCATCACGACGCGACGCGACGCGCTGGCCGGCGCGATGCTGGTCGGGAACGTGCGGGCCAATGTGTGGGATGGCGACAGCCATACGGTGTTCGTCCGGCTGGCGGGTTCAGGCGACGAGTGGTCCCAGCACTGGACGCAAGGGAGGTACCTCCGCCTCTCGCAAGCCCAGTTGTGGATAGACCGGCGAGAGGACATCGCCCGCGTCCCCGCGGGCGCGACGTCCATCGATCTTGAATGCGAAGTGGAGACCGATGGAATTCTGACGGGCCGACCACGCCGGGTGACCGGGCTGACGATGACCCTCCCGGTCACCGCGCACGCGTCGATCGATGACATCATCGAACGGCGTCCTTCGCCTGAGATCGCGGCGTACCTGAAGGAACGAACGAATGCGATGTCGATCGCGACGCGTGGCGAGTTCGCCATCCGGATTCGCGAGTATCAACCGTACAGTGGGCACGCCGAGCTGCGGAAGCTCATGGTGGATGCTGGTCTTGATGCCATCGCGCTCCGGTTCACCATCGAGTTGAATGGCGAGCCGTGGGGTTCTTCCAGCGTCTGGGCATCCGCCAATGGTCTGCTTGGGCCGAGGCTATGGCCTGAGTTGATCGATACGATCACGGTCGAGTCGTCGGGGGCGATCGCATCCGAGCGTTTCACCGAATGGGCATTCATCCCGAGACCGCTCGACTCCGCATCACGGCGGATCCGGAGTTTGCCCTGCGGAACGAGGACGCCCGCGTCATCTGGGACGGTGAGGTCGTGGTCCCGGTGCGGCCAGATCCGACGGGGCTCCGCCGGAGGCGATGAACGCCGAGGGCCGCGGGTTCGCCCCGCGGCGCGGTACGGTGGTCGCTGCTCACAATCGAGCATTCGCCCTCGACCGATCCCGATCCCCAGCGTCCGGAGTGCCGCCGATGGACTTCCTGCCCCGCCCTTCCGCCCGTTCTGCCGTCTGCCCAGCCGCCCGCCCAGCCGCCCGCCCTGCCGCCCGCACTGCCGCCCGCCGCATCCCGGCCGTGCTCGCCGCCGCCTTGGTCGCCTTCCTCGCGGCTCCGGCCCTCACCGGCTGCGCGGCCCTGAACGAACTCGCCCAGGCTCAGCTTGCGTCCGGCGAGACGCCGTCGGCCAGCGTCCGCGGCGTGCGGATCCGCGATCTCACGCTCGATGGGGCGGTGCTGGACTTCGATGTCGACGTGACCAATCCGTACTCGGTGGCGATTCCCCGCCTGGACATTGGCTACTCGCTGGCCAGCGGCGGGCAGCAGATTCTCGACGGTCGGACCCGGCCGGACACGTCGATCCCCGCCGGTGAGAGCCGCACGATCCGGGTCCCTGCCGCCGTGACCTTCGCCGACGTGATGGGCGTGCTCAATGGCGTGCGTCCGGGATCCGTCGTCCCGTACACGGCGAACTTCGACTTCGGCATTCCGATCCCCGGCGGCACGTCGATCTCGCTGCCGCTTTCGCGCGATGGCGAATTGCCGGTGCCCGCGGTGCCGACGGTGGCGATCGAGAAGATCGCGTGGGACAAGCTCAGCCTCGGCGAAGCGACGGCCAACATTGCCTTCACCGTGGACAACCCAAATCAGTTCGGGCTGGATCTGGCCACGTTTGACTACGGCCTGGATCTGGGCGGCACGCGCGTGGGGGCGGCGACGGTCACGCCGGGCAGCGCCCTGTCCGCCGGCGGGAGCAGCACGATCAACTTCCCCCTGAGCCTGCGGCCGCTCGACCTTGGCCTGGCGGCGTTCCGGATGCTGTCCGGCGGTTCGACGTCGTACGCCATCGGCGGCGACATGCAGGTGGACACGCCCTTTGGGCCGCTGACCATGCCGTACACCGCGACGGGCGATGTGCCGTTGACGCGGTGAGTCGGTGAGTCGGTGATTCGATGTGTCGTTGACGTGGTGCCGCGGGCACGCCGTCACGGGGGCACGCCGTCACGCAGATTGGCTTCGGGCAGGTCACGCTTGAAATGTGCGCGCACCGTTATCGACGCGCCTCCACGGCGTCCGCGTCGATAACGGGTGCAAAGGGAGCTGGTCCCGGATCGGGTGGTGCCCCGCGAGGAACACATGCGTGTTCAACCCGCGAATCTGCCGGCTCCGACGGTGACGTTGGTGGACGCCGCCGCCGCTCGTGATCGGTGACCGTTGCGGGTCAGACCCAGACTTGGCAGATCAGGTGTGGTTCCTTGATCTTGCCGGTCAGCGTCCCGATCGACGAGTTGACAAACTTTACCTCGTACTGCGGGTGCGCGTCGAGCCATTCGTTGATGCGGCGGTCCATGGCGAACAATGCGTCATCGGTGAGTTTGCAGTGAAAAGAGCGCACGTGAATCGCCCCAGTCCCCGTGGCATTGGGGGTCCGGGCCCATTCGTCCTCGTGCCGCTTGCGAACACCGAAGGCTCGAATCTTCGGATTTCCGCCAGAATCATCTGATCCCCCAGGCCCCCCAGGCCCCCCAGGATGCCCAGTTGGGGCAATCCCCCCACCGTCTACGACCGGCAATCCGGCGGCGTCGACTGGTCCGGCGTCTTCGGCGGCGAGCGGAATCGGGCTGACTGGCTCGATGGGGTGGTGCGAAACGGGTCCGTCGGAACGGCCGCGCGGGCCATCGGGGTCGTCAGGATCGGTCGGCCGCGACTGCCCGAGTGTCGATTCGACGTGCCGAATGGCACCCGACCGGCGCGACGGGCGAGAGAACGGATCAGGAGGGTTGGAATTCGAACCCGGCGGCGGAACGGCCATGGCGGCGACTCCTGCCTGGGCCGGACGCGGCGAATCGGAACGCGCGTCGCGGCGGACATGCGGCCGGTGGCGGGAGCACGCGTTGGGCTCCGAAGCGTGGGCCGCGGATCGAGAGATCACGGGGGACCCGTCCACCGTACCTGCGCGATCGAGCGCTTCGAAGCGCGGATATCAAATCGCGGCGTGGGGAATCGCGCACGGACGCGACGCAATCGCGGGTTCACGCTGGGCGAAGTTCGATGCGATCGATCGGTTCGTGGGGATGGCGCGTGCCTTTGAACGCGGCGTCGTGGTCGACATCCGCGCCGGCGCCGAATGTGATCACGGCGAGGTTCCGTGCACCGCTCGCCCACGCCAACGCGATCGGCCAGATGTGAGCGTCGATCGTTGGGGCCGCGATGGGGGCTGCGGCTGCGGCGGCGGCGGCTTTCGCCCTGAGTCCCGTCCCGACATCCGCCCCGACATCCGGCCCCGTCGTCGGACCCGCAGGCGTGCACCACGTGCCAGACGCCACCCGAGTGACCGTTCCGCGGTTGCCGCTGACCGGGCCTTCGTACGTCAGGTACACCGCGCGATGGGCGGCGGCCCGGGCCGCATGAAGGACGGCAGGCTCGGGGCCGGCCGGTCGCGTCCGATCGAGCCGCGTGGCCAAACGCCACGACAACAACGGCCCCGAGCCCTCGGGATCGGTGGCCAGCAGCCAGTCGTAGTGCACCGGATGGTCGGGACGCACGTGCTCCAGCAGCACGAACGGCCGTGGGGCGAAGCTCTCGGGCGGGGCGTCCATGCCGTGATCGTAGCCGCGGGTCGCGGGCTCCTCGCGCCGCACCGATTGCCTCGGCTCGCGCGAATCGTCCCCGGCTGACCAGCGCCTCAGGCGGCGAGGCCGCCGAAGCCCCAATCGGGCTCATCGTCTTCGCCGGGGAAGGGATGGTCGAAATCGCCGTCGCCTTCGATCGACGTCGTGTCGTCGGCCGGCCAACTCGGCTTGGCCCGGTGGTGGACGTCGATGATCCGGGCCAGATGCTCGCCGAAAATCGTCCGCAGCGTGTCGAGCGTCGGCGAAAGCGTGGTCGCGAATCCGTCGTGCTCGTTCCGGAAGAGCACGGCGACGGCCAAGCACTCACCTTCGTGGCGGCAGCTGAAGGCGACGGCGTCGGAGCCGATCACCGTGACGTCGTTGCTGTTGCAGAACTCCGCCAGCGCGTCGCCACACGGGAAGGCCATGATCGACGGTTCGTCGGCCATGCGGGGGCAGAGTGTCCGGGCCAGCGACCCGATCGTCGGCTCAATCGACTCCCGCGGGCAGTCGTAGTTGACGTACGCCCCCAGGCTGTAGCGGCCGTCCAGATCGGGGAGGAACACGGCCGCGTTGGTGGGGCCGGTCTTGGTCAGCAGGTATTCGAGGGCGGTGCGGAGCGATTCTTCGACGTCGAGTTCCATGCGCATCAGCGTGCGGAACTCGGTGGCCATGGCCACATCGTCGAGCTGGCCGGTGAGGTCCTCGTACGCGTGCACCATTTCGCGGCAGAGTCCTTCGACCTGGCCGCTGATCTCTTCGCGGGCGTCCTCGAGTTCGCGGCAGACCTGCTGGAGGCGGCGGATGCGTTCTTCGCGCCGCTGTTCCCAGGCACCGCGGACGAGGGCGGTTTCGACGCGTTCGATGAAGCTGACGAGGTCCTGCGGCTCGGTCACGACGTCGACGGCCCCGCGGCGGATGGCGGCCAGCGTGTTCGAGAGCGTGGGTTCGCGGGAGAAGACGATCGGCTTGGTGGCCGGAGCCTGGTCGCGAATGAACTCCACGAGGGAGAGTCCGTCGCCGTCGGGCAGCTCGGGATCGATCAGGACGACTTCGAACTTCGTCGTCCGGACCGCCGTCATCCCCGCGCCGAGTCCCGAGACGTGCGAGCAGTCGTGACCCCGGCCCACCAGCTCGGCCACGAGGCGAGAGCGATCGGAGTTCGATCCTCCCACCACGAGGATGCGGGCGGTTGGGTGCTTGCGCTTCGCCCGTCGTCCGGGAGTGCCGCGAGAGTCGTCATGTGCCGAATTGCCGTGGAATGCCATGGGGTGTGGGATCGACCGGGCCGGCGGGTGACTGAACCTCGCTCTTTGGTTCTGCGGCGCAGTCTCGGTTCCAGCGCGGCGGAGCGCACGGAAGCGGCGAACGTGCGCCGAAATGCTGGCGGACGGGGGTGGGAGATTGCGAAGGCTCGATGGGGGACGCGCAGCGATTGCCGGGGCGGGCCGCCGGCGGCTGCAGGAATCTCGCGTCCCAGATTCGATTCTCCGAGTCTTGGCCGGCATCGCCGCGCCCGCGCCCGAGCCCCACAGCCCGCGCGATCAATCGATCGGCGGAAGCCCGTTCTGAATGGACGCGGCCTGCGCGGCGGCCGCAGCGGCGGCGGCGGCAGCGGCTCGCCGGGCATCCTCCGGATCGCGCCAATTGGGCAGCCAGATCGTCGCGATGGCCCCTCCGCCCGCCGCGTTGACCAAGCTGATGACGCCGCCGTGGGCCTCGACGAACCGGTTCGCCTTGGACAGGCCGAGGCCGGGCTGACGTCCGGCGGGCTTGTCGCTGTAGAACGGATCAAAGGCGTGCCGCAGGGCGTGTCCGCTCAGTCCGGCCCCGTCGTCGCGGACTTCCAGGCGCAGGCGATCCTCGAGCGGATCGATGAGGACGCGCAGTTCGATGTTGCGCACGCCCTTGGATTCGCAGGCGTTGCGAATGAGTTCGCCCAGCGCTTCGCTCACCAGCGTTGGGTCGATGAGCGCCGCCGGCAGCGTCTCGACGAGGATCGTGTTCACCGTCGGCGTGCGTCGCTGTCCGGGGCCGTACTGCTGCACCACCCGCATCACCAGGTTGGCCAGGTCGATGCGCGATCGCTGCGGCACAACCGGCTCGGCGAAACTGCGGAGCGCGGTGATCATGTCGCTGAGTCGCTGCGACTCATTGGTGATCTCGGCCGCCGCCTTGCGAAGCGGGGCATCCATCAGGCGGTTCTGCAGAAGCTGGGCCCGGCCGCTGATGACCGTCAACGGGTTGTTCATCTCGTGGGCAGCACCGGCGGCGACTTCGCCCAGCGTGGCCAGGGTTTGGTGTCGGGCCAGCGTTTCCTGCACGTCCAGCAGCGAACGGTTCGCTTCGGCCAACTGTTCGGTGACCTGGGCCGTGAACTCGTGCTCGGCCGCAGCGGCCAAGGCGGCCTGCCAGGTGCGCACCAACCCCGCGAGTTCCGTGCGATCGCCGACCGGTTCGTCGTCTTGCGCCAGCAGCAGGATCGCACTGCCGCCCGATGGGCATCGGAGGGCAAAGGCGGTGAGGTCATCGTCCGGGCCGTCGCTCCCATTGGCCCGGGTCGTCCCGGCCGCCCCGGATTCCCCGGCGTCGATCAGCGGAACGAGCCACGGCAAGATGGACACGAATGCGCCATTGGTCACTTCATCGGCCAGCAGGATCTGGAGCCCGGCCCCCTCGTCGGGCGGATCGATGCTGCGAATGGAACTCGGGCGCTGATTGGGCCCGAAACGCACGAGGTGCCAGCCTTCGTTGGCCACGCCTTCGTACAGGGCGGCCACGATCGAACCGCCCAGAGTCTGCGGGGCTTCGACCGCCACCGCGGCGAGCACGTCCATGACCGGACTGTTGGCCGCAACGGTTCGGTGAAAGCGCTCGATCCCCTCGACGATCGCATTCTGCAGTCTGGCCTTGCGTTCTCGCTGCCGCATGCCGGCGTTGGCCCGGGCGAGCGACTTGTTGGCCCGGCTGATCGAGCGCAGCAGGATCGTCGGATTGCTGGCGACGTTCAGGCCCAGCGCTTCGGCCCGGCTCGTCACGCGGTCATGCAGTTCCGCGGTGATGACATCGAGTTCGTCGGCCGTCACCCCCACCGGAATGGCCAGGGTCGCAAGGTTCTCCGACCGGGCCCACTGACCGCCGGCGGTGATGTAGCGGCTGCGAACCAAGGCGTCGGCCAACGTGATCGTGGCCACGAGCCGGCGGTTGCAGGTGGCCGGCAGCCCTTCAAAGGGTTGGCCGTTCAGCCAGATGACGTCCGTCAGTGCTTGCGGCAGGCCCCAGTGTTCGGCGAGCTTTTTGCCGGCGGTGTGCGTGTCGATCCCGATGATCTGCCGGCAGGCGCGGTCCAGCGAGGCCGAGTGCGTCTCGGTCACTTGGCATACGCGGTCGAAACTCTCGGGCAGCAGCACGTGCAGGACGAGCTGGCCGAGGTCATGCAGCAGGCCGGCGGTAAACGCCTCGCCGCCGTTGAGATCTTGGACTTGGGTGCCGCGGGTGGCCAGCTGTTCGGCCACGACGGCCACGGCGAGCGAGTGCAGCCAGAAGGCTTCGCGGTCGAACGTGGGATTGGCCCGTTGCCGTTCGCCGCCGGGCGAGTCCATGTCGTCGAGGACGTCAAAGACCTGGACGGCCAGCACCGCGGTGCGCACGGCTTCGAAGCCGAGCAGCAGGACCGCGCGTTCAACGCTCGTGACTTCGCTGGCCCGGCCGCGTTCGTGGCACCGGCACAGGGCGAGCACCCGGGTGGCGAGGGCGGGATCACTGGCCACGAGTTGCACGACTTCTTGGGCGTCGGTCTCAACGTCGGTCGTGAGTTCAAGGATGCGGACGGCCACGGCGTTGAGCGTTGGGAGCGCTTCGAGTTCGCCAAGGATCAGTTCGACGCGACGGCCGGCCGCGCGATCCGGAGTGGGCGCCGCGGTTGGCGACGCCGGGATCGGCATCGCGGGCCCGGCGATTGGACGAGGATCGGCGGGTGTGGGTGTGGGTGTGGGTGTGGGTGTGGGTGTGGGTGCGGGTGCCGGGGCTGACGCCGGGGCTGGAGCTGGAGCTGGAGCCGGAGCCGGAGCTGGAGCCGATGCCGCGGGCACGGCTGGCGCCGATGCTGCGGGCACGGTTGGCGCCGATGCTGCGGCCGGCGCCGATGCCGCGGGCGCAATCGGGGCGGGAGCCGAGCCCGGCGCCGAATCCGGTTCGGAATGGTGGCCGTTGGTGTCCATGGTCAAGCGGTCCCGGTGATCGCTGGGTCAGCCGTGCTGCGGGCGCGGGGCGCACCGCGGGCGCGGCCGATGCGATGCACCGGACCGATTCAGAGCCCCAGGAGTTCTTCCATTTGACGGAGCAGCTTCTCGATGTCGAAGGGCTTCTTGACGAATCCGTCGGCCCCGTGTTCGGAAAGCTGGTCGATGTCTTCCTGCTTCACCACGCCCGAGACGATGAGCACCTTGGTGTGCTCGAGGTCCGGGTTCGCCTTGATGGAGCGGCAGACCTTGGTGCCGTTGATGTCCGGCAGCATGTAGTCGAGCAGCACGAGCTGCGGACGAAGCTGCTGGGTCATCACGCCGGCGTCGTAGCCGTTGCCGGCCGACGAAAGCTCGAACCGGTCGTCGTCGCCGAAGACGTCGGTGAGCAGTTCGATGATGCCGGGATCGTCATCGACAAGGAGAATCCGCTTGATGGCGGTCTCCAGAATGTCGGTCGGGATCTCGTTGGTACGCATGAACTTGATCAGTTCCGCCCGCGGGATGCGGCGGAAACGCGAGCCGGGTACGCGAAATCCGTTCAGGCGCCCGCTGTCGAAGCAGCGAATAATCGTCTGCTGTGAGACGTTGCAGATCTCGGCAGCTTCGCCGGTGGTAAACACCTGCTTCTCTGCCCACGCTTTCTTGTCCTTGGTGGCCATGGCCAGTCCCCTCCCTCGCATGCAGCGAGTCCCCCGAATTGGTGCGGAGCGTCAGCGAACCCCCTTCCCTGGAGCCCGTAGCTTCACAGCTTCGCCTCACCCCTCTTCGGTGCCGAGACTGCCTATCTTGAACCATGGACCCTCCCGATCGCCGAGGTTTGGCAACTTAGGGGGTTACGATTCGGAAGCGTTGTGGCTATCGGTCTTTACGGGCGATCCGGACGGTCGGTTCTGCACGAACTGGGGTGCAAGTCGGCCACCGGCGTTGGTGGCCTTGGGGGGCGAGGTAGTCTGGGTTGATTGGCTATTTCAGACTACGTGCTTTGGGAAGTCGGGGATGAGGCGCCGGGAAGAGGCGTTTTCTGTTCGGTGGAGAATCGTCCGGTTCATGCTGGACCGCTCTTGCCGAAATCCTGGAGCTGAGGCGTTCGGGCGGGGGTGTTCGGGCTGAGGCGTTCGGTCTGAGGCGTTCGGGCTGAGGTGTTCGGGCGGAGGTGCTCTGTCTGAGGCGTTCGGGCGGATCCGCCTGAGTTGGGTTCCTCGTGCTGAACTGCTCGACGCAACCGCCTCTTGATGAAGTGCTCGTGCCGAACTGCTCGACCTGAACGCCGCTTGCTGAACGGCTGGTGTTCAACGGCTGGTGTTCAACTGCCTGTGCTCAACTGCCCTTGCCGAACCGACAGGTCGGAACTTCGGGGGCGGACGTGATCGTGTCGTTCCGCGACGCAGGTCAGCGGGCCGGAACGGGCGTGTCCGAGGACGGATCGCCGCCGTGTCGCTCATTCCAAATCGCCACCGCTTCTGGCGGGCCGGGATAGATGGGCAGCAGTTCCGCCGGCGGGGTCGGGCCAACGTCCGCGAACTGCGCGAGCCCGGCATCGAGGCAGGCCGCCGGGTCAAAGACGGGCGGAACAACGGGCCGGCCGGCAGCGGTTGCCGCGTCCCGCATGGCCGGCGGCAGGTGGTCGTCGCCAACCAAGGCGTCGGCCGAGGCCACATCAAAGTCAGACGCTGTTCCGCGCCGGGCGACGGCGGCGTCGCGGCGCCACGGAGTGGTCGGCCCCGAACGTTGGAGTGTTTCGACCCAGGCCCGTTCGCCCTTCGACCCCAGGGCCACGAGGATCCGCCCACTGGCCGGAAGGCCGGGCGTTCCGGCGGCAACCACTTCGGCCGACGCCACACCGACGAGCCAGGTGGGCGTGGACAACGCGAGGGTGCGGGCGGTCGCCACGGCGATTCGGAGTCCGCTGAACCCGCCGGGTCCGATCGAAACGGCGACTCCCGCAAGGTCGGGTGGGGCGAGCTCCGCGCGAGCGAACAACTCGGCGATTGCCGGCATGAGTCGGTCGTCGTGCCGGCGCGCCTCCGGGAAGAGCTCGATATGCCGCCGGCCGGCTGCATCTTGCACCGCGACGCCGCCCCGTCGCTGGGTGGTCTCGATGGCCAGCACCACGGGGGCGTCGGCCGAGTCGCGCTGGGATTGGGATGGGGCGGTGGACACGCAGACACCGTATCGGCCGAGCGGGCGGGGCGCACGGGCTGGCGGGATGGGCCCAACCTTGCCGGCGCCATCGACCTCCGTCGTGCGCGTGGGTCAGTCTGAGGCCCAGTCCGCGGCGTGATCGACCACGCGTCCGTTGGCCGGGGCGAATGATCCGGCGGGAAGGCCGCTGCGTTCCGGCAGGCGGCTGCGAATCATCAGCACCCGCCGGTCCTCGTCCAGGACGACGGTGAGCAGGCCCGGGTCGTTCGGCGTCTCAAAGTGAACGTGCCCACCGGCCTTCGTCTGGGTCATCGGGATCGGAACCGTGCCGGTCAGTGAGCGGTGTTCGCCGGCCATCTCAAGCCAGGCTTCAAGCTGCATGCCCGAGTCGGTCGTGCGGACACTGGCCCGAAGCTCCACCCGCACGGTGCAGGAATCGGCGGTGCGTGCGTCCTGGGGTTCTGTTGCGGCGGTCGAACCAGCCGTCGATCCAGCCGTTGAACCAGCCGGCATCGCAGCGGTCGAATCCGCTTTCGTCGCAGCCGATGAATCGTTCGCCGGACCGGCCGCCGGGGCGGATGGGTCAAGCACGAGGGCGTTGGTCGATCGACCGAGATCGCCGCGGGCGACGAGGGCGGTCCACGAAAGGTGGAGCCCGGGGACGTCGGCCTGGGCCGCGGACGGCTTCTTCGTGTCGAGGCCAGGAGCGTCGGTGGCCACACTCCACTGTCGCCGGTTGACCGGTGAAGCGCTCATGCATCACCTCCGCTCAGCCGGCGGGCGACATCCGGGGCGCTCTCGCGGCCTTCGCCGAGGATCTGGGTGCAGACGGCGTCGGTCAGCATCATGAACCCCGTCAGCTCGTCAATGCGTTCATCGTGAAGGGCGATTCGCGAGTCGGCATCGGCCGCGTCAGCCGCATCGCGATCTCGCTCCGAACTGACTTCGGCGGCCAGGTCGTTGACGCGGCACGAGCCGAGCTCGGAGAGCAGCGGGTCGAGTTCACGCTTCTTTCGTTGGGCCAGGATCGTGCGGAACATCTGCCACACATCCTGTTCGGCCGTGAAGTATTCCTTGCGATCGCCCCGGAGGTGGACGCGGGTCACCAGCTCCCACTCCACGAGGCGACGAAGCGTCATGGAGGCATTGCCTCGACTGATGCCAAGGGCTTCCATCACCTCGTCGGAGTTCCGTGGACCATCGGACATCAGAAGCAGGGCGTGGACTTCGGCCATCGTCCGGGAAATGCCCCAGGTGCTCGCCATCCGGCTCCACAGATCGACGAAGCGCTGGCGAGCGGCGGCGAGCCGAGGGTCGACCGGGATGGCCGGCTTGCCGGACTGAGCTGGCTCGACCGGATCGGTCAGCTCACTCGGATCTGTTGGTTCGACGGCGCCGGCCTGTCCCGTCCGGGTCTGGGCCGCCATCGCGGCGGCGTCGGCCTCGCACGCCTTGGTGCCGTGGGCATCCGCGGCCAGGGTGCTGGCGGCGGACTGGGCCACTCCGGCCTGGAGGTCGGTGGGCAGATCGACGGGAAGATCGGTGGGGAGTTCAGGGGTCGACATGGGGATCCTTCGGGGTGTGAAGGATATCGCGAACCACCCGCAATGAGTCAAGTCTTTCAATCAGAATTGAAACGATTCGGCGCTCGCGTTCTCGACCTCGGGGGCCATGGGCTTCGGCGGGGACGGTCCGGCCGCTTCCGGCCGCCGGTAAGTCCTGCGCCCACCACGAACCCGATTCGGTCAGGTTTGCGAGTTGTCCACCGAGATTGTGGAAGGAATGGGGGTGAAGCGGCCTTGGAGGGATGGGCATGTACCAGATTCCGCGTCGCAAAAACGGCCGTTTTCGCCGCGTTTCCGCCGTGGGCGGCCGGTGGAAAAGGCGGCCCAGGCGGCGTACAGAAGTCCGGCCTGGCGGATGGACAGCTCAGCTCGCGCGACGGCCGCGGGCCGATCGATGCATCCGGCGCGGAGATCGCCCGGCATTGATCCGTCGTCTCGGCGTTGCCCCGGCGTCGTCCCGGCGTCGTCCCGGCGTCGTCCTGGCGTCGTTCCGGGGTCGTCCTGGCGTCGTCCTGGCGTCGTCCCGGCGTTGTCCCGACGTCGTCCTGGCGTCGTCCTGGTGTCGTCCTCGCGTCGCCTCGGCGTCGCCTCGGCGTCGCCACCGGCGTCCGAGCCTCGGCCACTCTCCGTCCGGCCCGGCCCGGGCGATTCGCCCCAAGTGAGCCCGAGTCGGCCCGAAAACTCGATTTCCGGCTGGTCTGTGCCTCTGGCGGTCTGTCTTGCTGGAACCGCTGGGAATGGCTAGCGTAGGCGTTTCACGAGCGAATCCTTCGGTTCGCCGACGTCCGTCCCCGGCGGCGTTTCGGCGGCGGCGGAGGGCTCGTGCGTGCCGCTTGACGGCGATTCGCCCGCCTGCGTTCCTTATTCCGCGCTCCTGGGAGCCCCTGCTCATGGCCAAGATGTTCTACACCCTCGAGGAAGTCGCCGAAAAGCTCGGCAAGTCCGAGGATGACGTCCGTGACCTGGCGACCAGTGGTCAGCTGCAGGAATTCCGCGATCGCGACCGCCTCATGTTCAAGGTCGAGCAGGTCGACCTGCTCGCCGGGGGCGACGAGGACGTGGACGACTTCAAGCTCGAGCTCGAAGACACCGCCGTCGGCGGATCGGGCCTCGAATTGTCTGGCACCGGAATTCCGATGGCCGACACGTCGGGCGGGACTGGCATCTCGATCTTCGACACCGACCATGGCAACGAAGACAAGGATCCGATCGCGGCCCTCAGTGGCACCGGCGGTGACTTGGCCGGAGACAGCTTTGGCGACGAGCTTCAGCTTGAGGCCGTCGGTTCCGGCTCGGGTCTGCTCGACCTGACCCGCGAGAGCGATGACACGTCGCTCGGCGCCGAGCTCCTGGAAGAGGTCTACACCGGCGAGGATCAAATCGAGATCCCGGCCAATGCGTCCGGCCTGTTCGAAGCGGCCCCCGCCGACATCGGCGAAGACATCGCCGGATCGGTGCCCCAGGGCATCGCCGCGGTTCCCATGATTGTGGACGCGTACGACGGCGGAGGCTCTGGTCTTGGCGTCGGCATGATGATCGGAGCGCTCGTCGCCCTGGTCTGCGTTGCCCTGATCGGCATCGTGGCCGTCACTGGCGCGACCCCGCAGCTCGCGATGATGTTCGCGGGCAACATGATGCTCTACGCCGGTGCACTGCTGCTGGCCACCATCATCTTTGGTGCCCTCGGATGGGTCATCGGCCGCGCTTCTGAGTAAGCCGTCGATGCTGGCCGGCCGATGTGCCGGTCGCTTGACCAACTGAAACACTTCGCCGCGGGCGTTCGGGTCTTCCGGACGCCCGCGGTGCGTTGACGGCATCGCGGGATGCGGCGAAGGTGCGTGGGACTCGCGGAATCGCGATGCGGTTTCGAACGGCCGACGATCATTGATCCTTCGATGTCGGTCGCCCGTCGCCCGTCGCCCGTCGCCCGTCGCCCGTCGCTCGTCGCTCGTCGCCCGTCGCTCGCCATCTGCCGCCTCGACCAATCCTGGATCCCCGCATGCTGCTCACGCCCTACGGCTTTCGCGAATGGTCGATCATCACGCTGTTGTGTGCGGGGCTCGGGGCCGCGGCGTTTTGGCTTGGCGGATGGTGGGCCCTGATCCCGGTCGTGCTGGCGTGGGGGGCGCTGATGAGCTTCTTCCGTGATCCGCCGCGGCGGATTCGCACCGACCTCGGCCCCGGCATCATGTTGGCCCCAGCCGACGGTCGCATCAGCGCGATTGAGCCTCATGAGGTGCATCCGGCGACCGATGGCCCGGCTGTCGTCGTGCGGATCTACCTCAGCGTGCTCAATGTCCACGTCAATCGAATGCCGTGCGATGCAACGATCGTCAGCCTGGACCACGCTCCCGGGAAGTACCTGGATGTGCGAGATCCCGAGTCGGCCACGGTCAATGAGCACCTGGTCATGCGGATCAAGCGCACTGGCGACGGCGTGGCCGTTGGGGTCAAGCAGATCGCCGGCCTCGTGGCTCGCCGAATCGTGAATCCGAACGCTCCCGGGGATGCGTTCATCCGCGGGCAGCGGTACGGCATGATCAAGTTCGGGTCGACGACCGAGCTCATCGTCCCGGACGTTCCCGGCCTTGCGGTCCAGGTCAACGTCGGTGATGTGGTGCGGGGCGGCCTGACCGTGCTCGCCGATCTTCCGTTGCAAGGGGCGGCGTCGCCGGGAGACGCGGCGCCGGCCAACGCCTGAACTCGGGGGGTTTTCGGACCGACTCGTCCCGTTCGCATTGCGCAGGGTGCGGTCGACGAGCGCGGGTGGAGGATGTGGGCGTCGCCATCCGAACCGGCTTTCTCGTGCCACGGTGAACGATCACCCCGGTTCGAGCGGATGTTCGGAGCATGGCACTCATCGTCTCGTCGCGTCGATCATCCTCCGCCCGCCGCCCCGCGAAAAAGCGCCGAAGCGGTTCTCGCCGATCTGGCGGCGTGGCCGCGGCCGCTCGCCGAGCCCACCGCGGGTTTGGGCGTTGGATGGCGGCCATCAACGGCGCCGCCCTCGTGTCGATCCTGGGCATCCTGCACTTGCTGGGTCCGGCCCCCCGCTTCCAGCCGGATGCCTTCTGGGTTGGCCGGCATGTGGTGAGCGTTCGATTCGCCCTCTTCGCCCTCATGGTCGCGGCGGCGTGTTTGATCGTGTCGATTCTGCTGCGGACCCAGCGGCTGGTGGTGGTCGGCGCCTGGGCCCTCGCAGCGACCGCGGGCGGATGGATGTTTTCGGACCGAATCCAGGTGATCGCTGAGCAAGTCTGGGCCCGGTTCTCCGGCTGATTCGTGGCCGCTTTCTGGCCGCCCGCCGGCCGTTCGCCGGCCGCTCGCCAGTTGATTGGCCACGCGGCGACCACGATGGAGTCGGGTTTGGGGGAGGGAACGGTCCATCGATTGGACCCCGTGAAAGCCCCTCAAGGCTCCTGCAGCCCCGATCGCGCGGTGGTTCAGGCAAGCCGCGTGGCGTGCGCGTGTCCCCGCGCGGTGCAACTGCGCGTTCGCCGGCCCTCCGCATCAAGACGCGCCGATCGTGCGCCGATGAATCCTCCATGGCAGGACTCATGGGCATGCTTCGGGGATCGAACGACGGGCAGATGCGGGCCGATGTTGCGGCACTCTGCCGGCGTTTGATGGATGCGCGCCGACCGGTCGAAATCGAGCCGGTGCGGGCCGCCGACGCCGCGGGTCGCATGTTCTCCATCATCGAGCGGATCGACCGCGACGGCATCGTGATCTCGCGTCCGTCGGGGCCGGGGGCGCATCGCTCACTGATCGCCTTCGCGTCGTACACGCTGGTGCTTCCGGACGGGGCGCGGGCGATCGCGGTCGACGTCAAGATGCTGGCGCGCACCAAGCTCAAGGGCGGGCAGAACTCAACGCTCTTCTGCTACAAGGTTTCGCTGCCGACGAACCCGCGCGAGATCGCGCGAAGCGATGAACAGCGTTCGCTCGTGGGCGCGGACATGAGCTGCGAGGCGACGATCCGGGCCATCGGACATGCCCAGCCCATGTTCGGCGTGATCGAGCGGCTCACGCCGGGCGAGGTGATGATCCGATGTCGCACGGCCGTCGCGCTGCCAGCGGGAGCATCGGTGCACATTGATGCTGCCCTGCCGCATCCGGTCGGCGATCTCGCCGAAGTCGGCGCGATCTCATCGATCGAGCCCGGAAAGGACGCGCAGGGCCCGCTGCTCCACGTGAAGTTCCTCGAGCCGGTGGAGCGGATCGCGAACGCACTGGCGGAGCGACGCAAAGCTGGATGACGGGCGACGGGCGACGGCGCGTGCTCGGCGAGGGAATCGCCGGGGATCGATTGAGGTTGGCCGGGCGTGGTCGAGATTGCTCGGGGCGGCCCGCCACTGCCGGTGATCGTCGACCCCGCGCCGCTCAGCGGATGACCAGCGTCAGGCCGAGCGAAATCGCCGCGGCGATGAGGACGATGACGGCCGGGACCAACGCGAATTTCCACGCGCCGCGATGTTCGTCCTTGGCCTGCCGCACGCCACACTCTGGGCAGATCGACTGAATCTTCAGGACGTCATGGCCGCAATGGTCGCATTGATCGGTCTTGGTCATGATCGGTCTCGGGCTTCCGACGATCCCATTTGCTCGGTGACGGCTGCGGCTGCGGCTGCGGCTGAGCGGGCGACGGGCGATGGGCGACGATGAACGGGCGGCACGCCTCGGGCAGCCGGCGACGGGCGACCGCGTCAGCCTCGGTCAGTCAGACGGTGGTTCATCCCTGGTCGCCGATCGACGGGCTTGCCGGTACTCGGTTCGCCGCGCGGCGTAGGTGGCCGGGGACACGTCCAGGTCGAGGTCCTCGCCGGCTTCCCATTGGGCATGGATCTTTCGCAGGAATGGCACGCACCATTGGCACCCGGTGCCGGCTCCGAGGCATTCGGAGAGTTGTGAAGCCACCCGCGGTTCTTCTCGCCGGACGAACGCGCGGACCTTTCGCAGGCTCACGCGGAAGCAGAGGCAGACGTGATCGTCGGGATCCATGGCTGCGATGGTACGCGGCCGGCGGGGATTGGCCCCGACTGGCCATCCGCTGGCCATCCGCTGGCGATCGTGCCAACATCTCTCGGCCGTGAAGGGCCTCGCGGTGGCATTGAGGCAGGAATTTGCCGCCCGCTGCCGTTCCGCATTCGTCCCTGAGTCAGGACGCCTGAGGCGTTCCGCGGCTTTCGTCCGGGTCGCCCGATGTTCGATTGCGTTGACCTCCCGGGAACCCGTCCTTAGCATCGCCGACTTCGTCAAACCGGAGCCAGTTCGTGCGAACGGCCATTATCAGCGATATCCACGGCAACTTCGAGGCCCTGACGGCGGTCCTGGGGGACATTGATGCCCAGGGCGTCGACCAGATCGTTTGCCTCGGCGACGTGCTCGGCTACGGCCCCGATCCGGTGGCCTGTGCCGACCTGATCGCCGAACGCTGTGCGTGGTGCCTGATGGGCAACCACGACTTCGGCGTGTTGTACGAGCCGACGAACTTCAATCTGGCCGCGGAGCAGGCGGCCTATTGGACGCGGCGACGGTTCGATGAGGAGACCGACGAGGCGGCCAAGGCCCGGCGTCTGGAGTTCCTGAACGGGCTGAAGGTCCGCAAGGCATTCGACAGCTTCGTGTGCGTGCACGCATCGCCGCGGCGCCCAATCAACGAGTACATCTTCCCTGAGGATGCGTTGAATTCGCCGGTCAAGATGCAGCAGATCTTCGACTGGGTGCCGCAGTACTGCATGGTCGGCCACACCCACGTCCCGGGCGTCTTCACCAATGAGCCGGAGTTCTATCCGCCGGCCGATTTCGAAGGCACCTACAAGCTCAGCGACGACGAAAAGGCGATCATCAATCCGGGAGCTGTCGGCCAGCCGCGCGATCTGGACCCCCGGGCCAGCTACGCCGTCCTCGACGACGAAGCCCGGACGGTGAGCTTCCACCGGCTCGAGTACGACATCGAGACCGTGGTCGAGAAGATCAAGGCCATCCCCGATCTCAGCGATTGGCTCGGCGAACGGCTCCGCGAGGGCCGTTGAGCCGCTTTTTCGGCGCGGCGTCGGTCCTGATGGGCGGTGCGGCCGGAATTTTGCGATCGCACGTCCAAATCATGCACGGCGATGATGCCCTTCGGGCGGATGTTGGCCGCGCACTGCGGTGAATGGCTGCGGAATGGCTTCGCCCACGGTCGGCAACGCCGATTCGGGGCCGCCGCATTTCAGAATCAGTGTTCGGCGGCAGGTCGCGGGACAGGCTCCGCGGGCGACGCTCGGAGCAAGCGCCGAGACTGGCGGCGGTCCCCGTTGCCGCCGAATCCTCCGAGCCGGCGCGGTGCATCGGCCGACGGTCCGGGCCGGCGATTCCGTCCGGGCATTCGCCACTTCGGAGCCGGACCTGGGCGGAGAGTCCCCCGCCCCCGCCCGACGAGCATCGGTTTGGGCATAATGCCCGGTCCTGTTTCCGTGCCGTTTCCCTGCGACCTTCTGCGGGCTCCGCCCGAAGACCGAGATCATGAGCACACAGCCTTCCCGCGCGCGAGTCCTGATTCCTCTCTTCGTTCTCACCGTCGTCCTGGGAGTCTTGCTCTCTGGCCTCGGCCGTGGGGGCGGTGCGCCCGTCACGGCGGCGATTGATCCTGTGCCAGATGGCGCGGTGCGACTCGCATCGTTGCCGGATCCACAGGACGGAACCGCCGGTGACGGTTCGGATGGTTCGGATGGCTCGGATGGTTCGGACGGCTCGGATGCCGGTGCCCCGGATGAAGATCCTCCGGTCGACGCCGCCGAGGCGGACATCGCGGATGCCGCCCCCAATGCCGACCCCGATGCCGGCAGCGAGCAGCCGGCTGCTGGACCTGCTCCCGCCCCTGCGCCGGTCCTTCGCGTCGGAGACGTCGACCTCAATGGACTGACGCCGGTCGCCCCGGGCAATCCGAGCGAACCTGCCTCCCTCGGCTCGCTTGAACCCTCGGAAGGCGCGATGCGGGTGGAGTTCACCCTCAACGGCGCCGGCATCAGCCGCGTCGCATTCGCCGACATCTGGGAAACCGCTGAAGCGCGTCGGCAGGCTCGGGCCTCGCGCGAGGCAGCGGCGGCGGGCGATACGTCCGTTCCAATGCCGGACGAGGCCCTTCGGTACGTGCTGACGAACACCCGCACGATCCGCAACGCGCGTTTTCCCGGCGGCCAAGCGGCCCCCGAGCTCGCGGCCGTTTCCATCACCATCGAAGGTCAGAGCGTTTCGCTGCTCCGGCTCGACGCGGACACGGCCGAGGGCCTGTTTCCGTACTGGTCGGAATTCAGCCCCGGCCGATTCGTCACCGAGATCCACAACCGCGCGGGCGTGCCGATTCTGCGGATCAACCGCGAGTACCGGCTCGTCGGCGACTACGAGCTCGAACTCGAGCAGTCGATCACCAACCTGACCGGCGAATCGCTGAACATCCAGTGGTGGCAGTACGGACCTGGCGATTTGCGGGTTGACCGCGCTCGCTACATGGACCGGCGGCGCTATCGCTTCGGCCTGGCCGAACAGTCGGGGGGCGAAGGCGACTTTTCGGTTCGCGCTCCGGCGCGCGGCGACGGCATGCTGGAGCACCGGTCGGTCGAGAAGCGCGATGATGCACAGCTCTGGCCGTTCGGCGAAACGATCGACGAAGAGACTGAGCTTTCTTGGTTCGCGATCACCAACCGCTACTTTGCGTTCGCCGTGCACCCGCCGGTGCAGGAAGACGGTCAGGGCGATCGCCGCCTGACCGATGAAGTGCAGCAAATTGTGCTTGAGAAGGGCTTCGACGACGAGGGCAAGGTCGACCAGCTCTTTACGTACTTCGCGAGTCCACCACGCACGTTGGGGCCGAACGCCACGACGACCATTGAGTACGGGGTGTTCGCGGGGCCGCTGGATCGTCAGGTTCTGAACGAACCGCGCTATACCGCACTCTCGATGAATCAACTCATCCTCTTCCAGATGAGTTCGTTCTGTGCGGTGTGCACCTTCCAGTGGCTCGCCCACCTCTTGCTCGGCTTCCTGACGTTCCTCGACCACTCGGTCGTGTTCGACTGGGGCGTGGCGATCATTTGCTTGGTGATCGTGGTGCGGTTGATTCTGCATCCGATCACAAAGAAGTCGCAGATCGGCATGCAGAAGTTCGGCCGCGCGATGCAGGCCATGAAGCCTGAGATCGAGAAGCTGCAGAAGAAGTACGGCGACGACCCGAAGCGCATGCAGGCGGAACAGATGCGCTTGATGCAACAGCACGGCGTGAGTCCGTTGCAAGCGTTGGGCTGTCTGCCGATGTTCTTGCAAACGCCGATTTGGATTGCGTTGTACGCGATGCTCTACTTCGCGTTCGACATTCGGCACGAGCCCGCGTTCTACGGCATTTTTCAGACGCTCTCCGGCGGGAACTGGTCGTTCCTGAGCGATCTTTCGTCGGGTGACCACTTCTTCTGGGTGTTCGACGAGCCGAAGCGCGTGCTCCTGTTCAACCTTACGGGCGTGAACATTCTGCCACTGCTGATGGGCGCGGTGTTCTACGTCCAGCAGAAGTACATGACGCCCCCGCCGTCGCCATCGATGACGCCGGAGCAGATTCAACAGCAGAAGATCATGAAGATCATGATGATCGTGCTGTTCCCGGTGATGCTGTATGGCGCACCGTCCGGCCTGACGCTTTACATCCTGACGTCCAGCACGATTGGCGTGCTCGAGAGTCGGTACATCCGCAAGCACGTCGACGAGATCATGGGCAAGGCGGACGGCACCGGCGGTAAGGATGGCAAGGGCGGCAAGGGCGGCGGGTCCGGGATGGACAAGAAGGATCCCATCAAGGAGAAGCAGGCCCAGGGATACGCGGATGCGCTGGAGGCGAAGCGGAAGATGGTTGAGAACCAGGCCCGCGGCCCGCAGCCGAACTCGAAGCGGCAGCCGTGATCGTGGCGGCCGCGATGGCCGCGTCGAGGTCGGCGTTCGTCGCGGGCTGAGGCTCAGGTGGCTCGGGGGCGTCGGACCGGCCGGATGCGTTGGATGCGTTGGATGCGTTGGGCGAGTCTGGCGAGTCGGGCGACGCAAGCGGATCCGCCGCACCGAGCATGCATTGCAGCCATTCCGCGTCGTGCCAACGCCCGAATTTGCGGCCGCAGCGGCGATAGATCCCGACGGTTTCGAATCCCACGGCCACGTGCAGGCCGCGACTCGCCGGATTGGGGAGCGTCAGTCCGCCGTACGCCGCGGCGAATCCTTGACGTTCAACCAGTTCGAGCAGCGTGCCATAGAGGAGGCGGCCAAGGCCGCGCCCGTGGGCAGAGGTGTGCAGATAGATGCTCGTCTCGACAGACCAGCGATAGGCGGCACGGGCCCGATGCGGCCCGGCGTAGGCGTAGCCGACGATCGGCGGTCCGTCGGTGGCGGCGGTTGCTCCGGTGTTGGCCGGGTTGCGGGTCGGACTCGCCGCAGGGTGATCGGCCGGGTTGGTCGCTTGTTTGGCCACTTGTTGGGCCACTTGTTGGGCCATCGGTCCGGCCGCCGGTCCGGCCGCCGGTCCGGCCACCGGGTTGCCCGCCGCGTGCTCGGTCGCTGAACGCCCTGGCGACCCACGCCCTCCCTCGGGCGCGATCCGGAGCACCAGCCATGGATACAAGCGGCCGCCGCGTTCGATTCGCGCGGCGAAATCGTCCGTCGTCGGCGGCACCGCTTCGAAGCTGATGGCGGTTTCGCGGACGAACGGGGCGTAGATGGCCGCGATGTCGGCGGCATCGTCGGGCGTGGCGAACATGATGGACGCGGTGTCGGCGGCGTGGCTCATGCGGAGCGGCATCCAGGGGGGAGGGCGAACCGCGTGCGGAGCGATCCGTCGGACGTCATGATGCAGCCATGGACCTTCAGTCGACGATTCTGGCCATCAGTTCCCCGCCCGGGCCGGGGCTTCGCGCGATCGTACGGCTGAGTGGGCCGCACGTGTTCGACGTGATCGACGACGTTCTGACGGTTTCGCCGTGGGACGACGGCACTGGGTCGGGTGGTCCGATGACGCCATCAGCGGCTGGCCGCGGGATGTGGCGAGCCCGGTTTCGCGAGATGCAGCGCGATGGGACGGACAGTCGGTGCCGCGGCGGCGATCGTCGCGTGGCGGCGGAACAACATTCCGGTCCGCCGGGGGCGTCCGGTTCGTCCGGTGAGTCCCGTGAGTCTGGTCCGCCGGGGGCGCCGGGTCCGCCCTTCGGTCTGTTGCCCTCCGAACAACTGTCTTCTGCTGGGCTGCCCTCCGGCATGCCGTGTTTGGTGCTGTTGATGCCGGGGACGGCGAACTACACCGGCGAACCGTCGGCTGAACTGATGGTGCCGGGCAGTTCCGCGCTGACGGACCGCATCTGCCGAGGGCTGCTTGAATTGGGACGGGCCCGAGGTTGGCCGATCCGGCTTGCTGGTCCCGGCGAATTTACTGCCCGTGCGTGGCTCCACGGGCGAATGAGCGTGGGCGAAGCCGAGGCGGTCGCGGCGACCATCGCGGCCAACGATGCGGTGGAACTGCAAGCCGCCCACCGATTGGCGGGTGGCGGCCTCACCGCCGCGGCGGCGTCCATTGCCGGCGACCTGGCCGACGTCGCCGCCGCGATCGAAGCGGGCATCGACTTCAGCGACGAGGAGGATGTCGTCACAATCGCTGCCGGCGTGGCCCGCGACCGACTGGCCGCCGCTCGCGAACGGCTGCAACTGGAAGCCCCCGGTCGGGCGGCGGCCGAGCGGCGCGATGACGGGACGCCCACGATCGTGCTGACCGGGCCCACGAACGCGGGAAAGAGCACGCTCTTCAACGCCCTGGTTGGGGGTGAGCGGACCATTGCGTCGCCGGAACCGGATACGACGCGCGATGTGATCGAGTCCATTGTGGACGACGCCATCCTTGGCCGGGTGCGATTCGTCGATACCGCGGGGGTGGATCAGGAGGTGCCCGAGGTGCCGGGCGGTCCGGGTGCCGGCGGTGTTCCCGCGCAGATGCGGGCCGCGTCGGCCGCGGCGGTGGCGGTCGCGGACCTGCTGCTGGAGTGTCTGCCAGCTGGAGGCGAGGAGCTTTCGGTGGTCGCGGCCGCGGGCGCGGATGCGGACGCTGGAGTCGGCGTTGGCGTTGGTGCGGAGTCTGAGGTCGGCGCTGGCGGCGCTGGCGGCGCGGGCGATGCGCCGCGCCGGTTGCGGATCCTGACCAAGGTGGACGTGCTCTCGCGGACAAGCGAGGCGCCGTGGGACGCATCGGTCGGACGCCTCCCCGTTTCCGCGCGATCTGGGGCTGGTCTGATCGAGCTTCGGGAACGGATTCGCGAACTCTTGTCGCCGGGCGGCGGATCAGCAGCCCCGGCCTCGGTCGCGGACCGGCCCCCCGCCCTGCTCGAGCGGTATGCGGCGGAATCAGCCGTGGCCGATGCCGAACTCGCGGCCGCACTCGGGTGGGTGACGGTCGATGCCCAGTCCGATCCTCGCGGCGGTCTCAGCCAGCCGGAAATCGTGGCCACGCATCTCCGCCTCGCCCTTGACGCCGTCGGCCGAATCGCTGGCGCGGTCCCGCCGGATGAGGTGCTCGGCCGGATCTTCTCGAGCTTCTGCATCGGCAAGTAGCCCGTGGCCGGATGGGAGGCGGGCCGTCTGCTGGGATGCCGGGGCGGATCAACTGGCCCGGCGTTCGGCCGCGCGTTGACGTCGCGGCCATGCCGGCGGACGATCACGGCGATGAGCTGGTTTACCTACACGACGCGCGTGCGCTACAACGAATGCGATCCCATGGGCATCGCCCACCATTCGGTCTACCCCGTTTGGCTGGAGATCGGGCGGACCGAAGCCCTCCGGGCGGCTGGACTGCGTTTTCGCGACATGGAAGCCGGCGGGGCGTTCATTGCGGTCTCGAAACTGGCCATTCACTACCGCGTTCCGATTCGGTACGACGACGAAATCGAAGTCGCCATCCGGGTCGATCGGGCCACACGGGTGAAGGTCGACCACGCCTACGAGATTCGCCGCGAGGGGTTGATCCTGACGACGGCCACCAGCACCGTTGCGTGCGTGGGTTCGGACGGGCGCCCGCGCGAGATGCCTGAAGCCATGCAGCAGGCGATGGAATCTGGCCGGGAGTAGCCGACGGGTGGCGCTCAGCCGGTCGTGACGAGGGCGGTCTCGACCCGTCCTGCCGCGGCGAGGTCGGGCAGGTCGAGGCCAGCCGCCGCCGCGGCCGACGGCACAACGAGCCACCGCGACGTCGGCCGCTCGCAACGCGCCCCGTGAGCGCAGCGCTCACTCGGTCCGGCGGCTTCAACGCCGAGATCCAGCGGCATTCAGGCGGGGGCTCGGCCAGGGCCCGGCGAATGTCCCGGGCCCGCCGCCAGTCGCGCTCAGAATCCGACGCTGAAGCCCGAGCGTGGATCATGCTCCATGATCCACCGGTCAAACGGGGCGTCGCGCCGCTGGGTGATGGCGCCCGCGGGGCGTGCGGTACGGGTGGCGATCCGTTCGAATCGCCACTCTTCGAGGCCGGCCCACGTTTCGGACGCGATCGGCGGAATGACGAGGGCGGCCAGCAGGACAAGGACGATTCGTCGACGCTGCCGGCGACGATTTTCGTCCCATGCGACCACGATCCCGGCGGCGACGGCAGCCACAATCACAAGCTCATTGAACACCAGAAGCCGCGGCGAACGGATGAGAAAGTCGAGGTCCATCCCCCACCAGCCAGTCCGATGGGTGAGCAGCGTCCACGTTTGCCCCGCGCACAGGGCCAGAACGGTGAGCGAAAGCGCGGCGGTGCTCCATCGTCGCCGTCGGCCAGTCAGGCGTTTCCGCGGTGCCGGGGCGTACGAAATCTGGACCCGAGCCCCGCATTCGGGGCAGCGTCCTGGCTGTGGCGGGAGGAGGTATCCGCAGCCCGGGCAGGGAAGCTCGCGTTCAGTGACCGTCGGGCGAATCGGAAGCATCGGGCGGTCCGGGCTTCGGCCGGGGGTCGGCGAGGCGGCCTGACCGGGATGGGCCTGAGATGGACGGGCTGGGATTGAGCTGGCGGATGTTGGGCTGGCTGGGGATGGGTTGGAGGGCGTTGGGCTGGTTGGGGATGGGCGGGCCGGAATCGGGCCCGTGCTGGGAGCGATGCCCGGAGAACGCGCTCGGCCCGGTTGGGCCGAGGAGCCAGCTTCCTGTTCCGGGACAAGATCGTGGGCTCGCCCGGGTGCAGAGCTGGGCTGAGAACCAGATCCGGGCCCTCGGTTGGCGTCGGGTGGGGTCGTCACGGGCGTCCTCCGGAAGGGCTCAGCGGCGGTCGTCAAGCGGCCCGATGCGCACGCGAATCCGTCGTACCTTGCCCTTGGTGGCCCGGTCCATGGAACGCGAAAGCCCGCTGCGAATGAGTCGGTCCAACTGAAAGCGCGTCGACGGGGCGTCGACGGTGATCATCAACGTGTCGCCACGCAGCCCATCCACCCGGCTTCTGCCTTTGATTTCGTCGGGAACGAGCTGTTCCCACGGACCCAGAAGCTGACCCACGCGCCGGCGCGTTGATGCGACATCGCGCCGGACCTTGTTGAGTTCCCAGTCCAGTCCCAGCCGCGGCTCTCGCAAGGTTCGTTGCTGCCGGGCCAGCCAGGCGAGCGTTCCTGCATCGCGACGGGCGGCGGTCAGTTCATGAGAATTGACCGACCCTGCAGGCGGGGTGGTGTCCGGGGCCGCGCTCGACGCGGTGGTCGAGGCCGGGGCCTTGGAGCCGGATCGAGATTTGGGTGCGTCGGCCATGAGAGGGAGATCGTGCCCGCGGCGGCGGGGTCCGTCAATTCAAGGTCATGGCGGTGACAAGCCGTGGGTGGCAGGGCCGGTGGCCGGAGGGGCGGCGAGAGCCCTGCTATTCTGCCCGGTCCATGGGCAGCATCGTTCTCAACGGCCTCGTCAAGAAGTACGGGGACACCACGGCGGTCGCCGGTATCGATCTGCGGATCGAACCGGGGGAGCTGTTCTTTCTGCTCGGTCCTTCGGGATGCGGCAAGACCACCCTGCTCCGAATGATCGCGGGATTCATTGAGCCGACGGCGGGGTCCATTCACTTCGCGGACCGGGACGTGACGCACGTTCCGCCGAACAAGCGAAATACCGGCATGGTTTTCCAGAGCTATGCGCTTTGGCCGCACATGACCGTGGCACAGAACGTTGCCTACGGATTGAAGATCCGTAAGATTCCGGCTGAAGAGCGAACGCGCCGGGTTCAGGCGGCGTTGGCGGCGGTCCGGATGGACGTCTACGCCGATCGCAAGCCGAACCAGCTTTCTGGTGGGCAACAGCAGCGTGTGGCGCTTGCCCGGGCCCTCGTGGTTCAGCCCACAGTTCTCTTGCTGGATGAGCCGCTGTCCAATTTGGACGCCAAGTTGCGACTCGAGATGCGTTTGGAGATCCGCCGCATCTG
Source organism: Phycisphaerales bacterium (assembly GCA_045106735.1). Taxonomy (GTDB): domain Bacteria; phylum Planctomycetota; class Phycisphaerae; order Phycisphaerales; family SM1A02; genus JBGCEZ01. Next base: position 33,749 of record JBGCEZ010000054.1, read on the forward strand.
CCGCGAGACCGGCATCACCACCGTGTACGTGACCCACGACCAGAAGGAGGCGCTCTCGATGGCCGACCGCGTGGCCGTCTTGGAGGCGGGTCTGGTTCGCCAGGTTGGTCCGCCGCGTTCGCTGTACACGCAGCCTGCATCAACGTTTGTTGCGGACTTCCTCGGCGAGACGAACTTCGTCCCCGGCGAAATTTCCGCAATCGAGGGCACGCTTGTCACGGTCAAGACCGCCGGCGGCCCCATTCGCAGTCGCATGGCGACGGACGGCGGAACGACGGGCGGAGATGCCGGCGCTGAAGCGGGGCGAGCCGAGGGAACGGGCGGCGGAATGGCCAGCGGAATGGCCAGCGGATTGGCCAACGGATTGGCCGTCGGTTCCCGAGTGGTCTGTTCGCTGCGTCCGGAGTCGATTCGGCTCTCGCCGGGCTCTCCCGAAGCCGGGGCGGGCGCGGGCACGGGCACGGCCGCGGACGACGATCGGAATCGACTGCCGGCGGAGCCCGAGGAGTACGTCTACCTGGGGGAGATTGCCCAGCACGTCGTGCGGATCCCCGGTGGAGCGACCCTGAAGGCGGTCGAGCTCGATCCGGAGCCGGCGTTGGTCAACCCTTCCGCCGGTGGAGCGGCGGGTGGCACGGCCACGTGGACCGCCGAGATCGACGCCCGTGATGTGGTGGTCCTGCCGGCCACGTGATTGGCATGCCAGCGGGAATCGCGATACGACAGATGGTGTCGTGGGCCGCAGATCGCCGCAGATCGCCGCAGATCGACGCAGATCGCCGCAGATCGCCGCAGATCGCCGCAGATCGCCGCAGATCGCCGCAGATCGCCGCAGATCGCCGCAGATCGCCGCAGATCACCGCAGATCACCGCAGATCGCCGCAGGTG
>JBGCEZ010000055.1:0-64895 GCA_045106735.1 Phycisphaerales bacterium
ACGGGAACCAGCCGGGAGCCCGCATCGGACCGAAGAACGCATCGGCGAAGACGAAGGCCAGGAGCGTGATGAACAGCGGCACCAAGCGTTCGGTGCGGAGGTGGCTGTCGACCCGGGCTCCGTCCCCGTCACCCCGGACCCGCCCGCACTCGGGGCACTGGGCCCCGCTGGCCACGTCGATCAACTGGTACCCGCACCCGGCACAGCGATCGGCGATGCCGGGCGACGGGGAACTCCCGCGGTTTGTGGCGGCGTCAACGGTGGCTGACGCGGTGGCGGCGGCGGCGGCGGCGGCGGCGGCGTTGCCTGGGGCGCCGGCGGCTTGCGACGCGGCAGAGGCATTGGCTTGGGAAGGGTCGAGGATGGCCCCTTCGGCGGCCGCGTTCGTACTCGCGTCCGCACCCGCGTCCGCGCCCACACGTGCACCCGCATCTGAAGCTGCAGATGCAGCTGAAGATGCATCCGGCCCCTGGGCCGATCCAGAGCGGGCCCCCGAGCCCGCACCGTCGGCGCCGCGGCTCACATGCCGGCTCCGTACCGACCCGGGGCCCATCGCATGAGCAGCGGCATCGGGCGGCCCGGCCCGAATGCCCGGGGGCTCAGCTTCGGAATCACCGGGCCCTGGAAGCGCTTGTATTCGGCGATGTCGATCGCGCGGGTCCAGCGTTGGGCGTCCGCTGACGTGAATCCCGATGCGGCGGCCGCCTCGGCGATGTCGCCGTCCGCGTCGACCCAGGCGGCGACCAGCCGATCCAGGGCGGCGTACGGCGGCAGGCTGTCGTCGTCGCGTTGGTCCGGCCGCAGTTCCGCCGACGGCGGCTTCTCAATGCTGGCCACCGGGATCGGCGCGACGCGGGCCCGGCACACCGCCGGGTGCGCGTTGAGCCAGCGGGCCATGTCCCAGACCGCGTGCTTGCCGAGGTCGCCAAGCGGCATAAGCGCCCCGCACATGTCGCCGTAGAGGGTCGAATATCCCGCCGCAAGTTCCGCTTTGTTGCTCGTGGCGAGCACCAGAGCCCCGGTGGCGTTCGACCACATCATCAGCATGAGACCGCGGATCCGGGCCTGCACGTTCTCGTCGGGCAGCCCCTCGTAGTCGTCGCCCAACGTGGGCCGCCCGGCGTGTTCGAATGCTCCGTGCATTCCGTCGATCGGGACGGTGTCCGTCGTCATGCCGAGGGCGGTGGCCAATGCCTCGGCGTCCGACACCGAGCCGTCCGAGGAGTACCGCGAGGGCATCAGCAGGCCGTGCACCGCGTCCGGGCCAAGAGCAGCGACCGCAAGTGCAGCCACGAGGGCGGAATCGATCCCGCCAGAGAGTCCGAGGACCACGCGTTCGTGGCCGCTTTTCGTGACGTACCCGTGGATGGCGTGGCCGACGGCGGCGACGAGTTCACCCATCGGATCGTCGGTGTCGATGGCGCCGAGTCCGACCGAACCGACGCCGGAGGTTCCGAGGCACGAAACCGCCCCCCCGGCGGCAATCTCAACCGAGGCGGCATCGGCGACAAAGCCGCGGAGCCGCCCGACAACCGGCCGCCCCGGCGAATAGACCGCCGACCGGCCGTCAAAGATGAGATCGTCGTGCGTGCCGACCTGATTCACCGACGCGACCACGACCCCCCGGTCGGCCACCGCCTGCAACATGTCGGCGTGGCGCCTCCCCTTGCCGGCAACGAACGGCGACGCGTGCATGGCCACCAGAACCTCAGCGCCGGCGGCGAGCTGATCGCCCACCGGGTCGGCGTCGTAGTCGGCCGACGCTCCCGCGTCTCCACTGCGCCACAGGTCCTCACAAATCACCACGCCAACCCGGCGACCGGCGACGTCGAACGTCGGCCCAGGCTCGGCCCCGGCGTCGAAGTAGCGATCCTCGTCAAAGACGTCGTATCCCGGCAACAATCGCTTGTCGATCGTGACGATGCACGCCCCGCCCCGCCACACGGTCACCGCATTGCGAACCCCGCGCAGGCCACCCGGCACGAGCCGGGGATGGCCGAGGGTGATGGTGAGCTCGGCATCGATCGCAGCGATCCGCTCGGCGACGTCGGCCGCCGCACGTTCGCTCGCCGCCACCACCCCGCGGCGGCGCAGCAGATCGCGTGGCGGATAGCCAAGGATCGACAACTCCGGCGTGATCATGAGGTCGCAGGCGTCGTCGGCGGCGGCCCGCCCGGCGTCCACGATGGAATCGGCGATGCGTTCAAGGTCGCCGATGAGGGGGTCGAGCTGGACGAGTCGGATTCGCATGGGGGAGGAATGGTACGCGAGCCGCCCACCGCCGGTTCAGCGAGGGGCCGCCGATTCGCCGCCCGTCGATCGCTCCGTAGCCGCCCTCGTCCCATGGTCCGGCGCTTGAGGGTCCGGCGCCCGAGGGGCCGGCGCTCGAGGGTCCGTCGCCCGAGCGCCCGGCACTCAAGGATCCGGCGCCCCAGAGGCCGGCGTCCCGAGTTCCGGCGTCCCGCGCCCTGACGCCCCGCGCCCCGGTGACCGCGGCACCCGGCGGAGCCCCGCCTGTCCCGCCTGCCCTGCCTCCATCTCCTCCGCCGACGCCGGCGCCGGACCGGCCGGCGTGGGCGGACTCGCCGCACCGGGCCGCGGATCCTCATCATCGGGATCCGGCCCCGCATCGAGTTCGGGAACGGTCACTTCGGGCCGTGCCCGGGCGTCGAAGTCCACGTCGGTGCCGTACGTGTCGCGGTGTTCGCGATGCTCGGCGTACCACGCATCCCACGCGTCCACGCGCCGGCGTTGGAGCGTCAGTTCGGTTTCAAGTTGGTGCCGGGTCATCTTGCCCGGCTCGGGGCGTGGATTCTTGCGCAGCCCGAGCCGCGCGGCCATCCGCTCACCGATCTCGGCGCCAATAAACACCGCCAAGCCGTACCGCAGGAACTTCATGCCGACGCCGCGGAGCGTAAAGACCCGCGCGGTGCGGGCGATCCGCGCCACCCGCAATGGCCGCAACACCGGAACCGCAATGATCACCACGTCGAGCCAATGCCGGCGGACGTACTCGATGCGGCTCTCGGCGATCATGATCTTGATCACGAACTCGATGAGGAACGCCAGCCAGATGACGGCGAAGCCGATCGGCACGAGCAGCCCCAGGATTCCTTGCTGCAGCACGGGAAACTTCGGGAACACCAACATCTCGATGGCGAGCAACGGCAGCACCATCACCGCGAGCACGATCATCGGCAGATGGAAGCGCCGGTCGACGCGGCGACGCAGGCGATCGGACGCCAGGACAACGCCCAGCCGGTGCACGCGCACATGCCGATCGCCCGGCCGCGGCGGCGGCGGCACGATGCCCGGCGGCACGCGCCAGTGGCGCGTCATCTTCACCGGCTTGGAACTCGACGTGCCGTCAGCCATCGCGCGCTGCGCCGGCTCGCCGGCGGCGACGTCCACGGAAACGTCCGCCGCAAGCTCCCCCGCGACGTCCACCGCGCCACGCGGAACCGCCGCGCCGGACTGTTCGCCAGCCCGTTGGGCAGCACGGTCGCCAGCCCGTTCAGCGGCGCGTTCGCCAGCGCGGTCGGCGGCCCGTTCGGCAGCGCGGTCAGCAGCACCGTCGCCAGCCCGTTCGGCAGCGCGGTCAGCAGCACCGTCACCCGCCCGTCCGGCAGCGTCTCCCGGCATTTGGTTCGTCCCCTCGGACACGTGCATCCTCACCCAACGGAGTCCGTGGCCCGGGCGGAGCATCCGACCGGCCGTCTGAGTGTAGAAACGAAAAGGGCGGATCCGTGCCGTGTCGCACGAATCCGCCCTCGCGTTTCGAAAGTTCGCCAGGTGCCGCGGGGACGGCCTCCGACGACCGGCTTAAGCGGCCACGGCGTGGGCCCGCTCGATCGCGTCGATCACCTGCCGGGCGGTGAACGGCTTGCGAATCGCTTCTGCGAATCCGCGATGGGTGAGTTGGGCGACCTGACCGTCGGTCAGTTTGCCGCTCGTGGCGATCACCCGAGTCATCTGTAGTTTCTCGCTCTGGCGCAGAATATCGATGAAGTCCTGTCCGTCCTCCAGTAGGTGGATATCCAGCAGCAGCACGTGCGGCTGGAATCTCTCACATTCGATCCCCGCCTCAAAGGCGTTGACCGAGGTGCGTACGTCGTAGGCCGTCTGCTCGGTGAGAATCTCAGAGAGACTCTCACGCACATCACGATCCGCATCCGCAACCAAGACGCGCGTTTCGCCCGTCATGAAACCGTCGAGCGGAATATTGTGGCTCTTCATGAAACGAATCAGCGCGGTGACCGGAATCCTCCGGTCGCGTGATCCAGGGATGCGATATCCCCGGAGCTGTCCGTTATCGAACCACTTGCTCACGGTGCGTGATGCGACGTTGCAGATCTTGGCGACCTCGCCCGTCGTTAGTACATCTCGCTCGTTCAAGTTCAACCTCGTCACTTGACACATCCCCGCATCTCAGGCTGGCAGGAATCCTCCGACCACTGGGGATTTCGGCGTGATCAAGGGGTCGCTTCAGTTGGGTGCGGGGATTCGTGCGGGGTTTCCGTCGTGGGAGCCATGCGCCGCGCGGGGGACCCAACCCGCGTCTGCGGCCGAGGAGGGCAGGATGGTGTGTCCGCCTCGCCGAACCTGCGCGGGATGGTGGTACCGGTTGTGCCGGCACGTCCGGCGTTCTCGGACGACGGGTGGAATTCGGTGGTGTCTCGGGGGCCGCGCAGGAAGCGCAGGATTCGCACCCGGCGGAGGCGCGGTGGTCCGCGCGGTCATTCGTACGGTCGTTCGCGCGTCACGCGGTGGCGGTGGACGCCCGTCCCTGCAGCGCATCAATGTCCGCGAGCAGCGCGTCCACGTCCTCGGGCTGCGTATCGAAGCTGCACATCAGGCGAAAGATGCCGTCGTCGGCGTCGCCGAACGGGTAGTAGCCGTGGCCGAGGGACTGCAAGCCGGCGTCGATCGCCGCCGGCAAGTGGACGAAGATCCCGTTCGCCTCAACGGCATGGGCGAGCGTCAGCCCGCGGTCGGTCAGTCCGCGGGCCAGCCGCGCGGCCATCGCATTGGCGTGCGCCGCGTGGCGGACCCAGGCGCCGTCCTCCAGAGCCGCGGCGAACGGCGCACTCACGAAGCGGTGCTTGCTCAACAAATGCCCCCCCGCTTTCCGGAGCCACGGCAAGCGTTGCGCGGCCCGGGCACAGGCCGACCCGTCGCCTTGCGGCATGAGCACGATCGCTTCGCCGAAGGCCAGACCGTTCTTGGTGCCGCCGAAGCTCAGGGCATCGACCCCGGACTCGCGAATCAGCCGGCGGGCCACGGCGGCCGCCCGACCGGCAACGATCGGCTCGCCGGGAGTTTCGAGCTCACAAGCCCGGGCGACGGCATTGGCGAATCGCGCCCCGTCCAGATGCAGGGCGTAGCCACCGGCGTGGGCGGCATCGGCCAGAGCCCGGATCTCGTCGGCCGAGTAGACGGTGCCGAACTCGGTCGGGCTGGAAATCGTCACCACGCCGGGGGCCGGCTGGTGGACGTCGCCGCGCGAATTCCGGGCGATGCGGGCGATGTCCTCAGGCTGCAGCTTGGAGGCGTGGCCGTGGACGGGCACCGTGCGGCAACCGGTGAATCGCTCGGGGGCGGTTGATTCGTCGTCGTTCCAGTGGCTGTGCACGTGGCAGACCACGTGCTGCCACGGCTCGGTGAGGGCGGCCACCGCGATCGTGTTGGCCGCCGTGCCGGTGGCGACGAAGAAGACCTCGGCGTCCTGGCCGAAGATGTTCCGCATGGCCGCGACGGCCGCGGCGGTGGACTCGTCATCGCCGTAGCCCATGACGTGGCCGGACGCACACTGGATCAGGGCGTCGGCCGCTTCGGGCAGGAGTCCGGCATTGTTGTCGCTGCGGAAAGTCTTCATGCCGTGCAGCATATTCGCCGCCGGCGGAACGGACGCGCGGCGAAACCGCTGGAGACTGGACGACGACGGAAGATGACCGACGGCGACCGACGGTGATCGACGGTGACGGACGGAGTCGAGCGGTGACGGGTGGCGACGGACGGTGACGGACCGTGACGGGCGGCGACGGGCGCTGACGGACGACGACTCCCACCCGAACGCAACCACGGCCCGCCGGAAGGACCAGCGGGCCGTGGAGGATTGGACATCAGTTGGGACCAGCGTCGGCCGCGGGCCAGCAGCGTCGATCAGCCGCCGCGATTCAGCCGGTCGGGCCGCCGGAGCGAACCGCATCGGACATCTCGAAACGCTTCTCGTTCTCGCGGAAGCGGCGGGCGAGCTCGGTCGCTTGGGCGTCGTACGCCGCACCGTCGGCCCAGGTGTTGCGGGGATCCAGAACCTCGGACGGAACGCCGTTGGCGGTGACCGGCATGTGCAGGCCAAAGATCGGGTGGACCTTCGTTTCGGCCTTGGCCAGACTGCCGTCGAGGATGCCGTCGACGAACGCACGGGTCCAGGCGAGCTTGAAGCGGTTGCCGACGCCGTAAGGGCCGCCGGTCCAGCCGGTGTTCAACAGCCAGACGTCCGAGCCGTGCTCGTCCACGCGCTTGGCCAGCCATTCGGCGTAGACCATCGGCGGCCGCGGCATGAACGGCCCGCCAAAGCACGGGCTGAAGTTCGGCTGCGGCTCGGTCACGCCCGCTTCGGTGCCGGCGAGCTTGGAGGTGTAGCCGTTGAGGAAGTAGTACATCGCCTGCTCGCGGGTCAGCTTGCTGACCGGCGGAAGCACGCCGTAGGCGTCGGCGGTGAGGAAGACCACGTTCTTCGGGTGGCTGGCCACCGAGGGAATGCGGGCGCCGTCAATGAACTGCACGGGGTACGTGACGCGGGTGTTCTCGGTCTTGCTGCCGTCGTCGTAGTCGGGCTCGCGGGTGTCCGCGTCCATGACGACGTTCTCGAGGACGGAGCCGAAGCGGATGGCCCGCCAGATTTCCGGCTCGGTGTCGGCCGAGAGCTTGATGCACTTGGCGTAACAGCCGCCTTCGACGTTGAACACGCCGTCGGGCGACCAGCCATGTTCGTCATCGCCGACGAGGTCGCGGTTCGGATCGGCCGAAAGCGTGGTCTTGCCGGTCCCCGAGAGGCCAAAGAAGATCGCCACGTTCGACTCATCGGTCTTGGACACGTTGCACGAGCAGTGCATCGGGAACACGTCCAGATCCGGCAGGTCGTAGTTCATCGCGTAGAAGATCGACTTCTTGATCTCGCCGGCGTAGCGGGTGCCGACGATCACGACGGTGCGCTTCTCGAGCGACTGGACGATGCCAATCGTCGAATCAAGGCCGTACTCCGACGGATCGTCCACCACCAAATTGCAGGCGTTGAGGATCGTCCAGTCGGAGTCGAATCCTTCGAGCTCTTCGACCGCGGCGTTGATGAAGAGCGTCTTGGCGAACAAGCAGTGCCAGGTCTCTTCGGTGACGACGGAGACCTTCAGGCGGTAGCGCTCGTCGGCGCCGGCGTATCCGTCGAAGCGATACAGGTCGCTCTTCTCGGCGAGGTAGTCGCGGGCTGCGGCCTCGAGCTTGGCGAAGTGTTCGGGGCTGATCGGGCGATTGACCTTGCCCCAATCGATGTTGTCGTGGACGGCCGGCGTGTCCTCGAGGAACTTGTCCCCCGGGCTGCGGCCGGTCCGAGCGCCGGTGTCGACGACGAGCGCGCCGTTGGCGGCCAGTTGGCCCTCGCCGCGTTCGACGGCGATCTCGACGAGCCGCGGGGTGGACAGGTTTCGGTGAACCCGGGCAGAGCCGAAGGTCAGGTTCGCGGCGGAGGTGGCGGTGGTCATCTGCAATTCCTGCTGCAGCCGGACGGGATCAGGGTTGGGATCGTCCCGGGGCGGCACGTTCGGCGGCGAGCGGAACAGGTCCGCCAATCGCCGGGGGATGCCGGATCCACTGGCGAAGCCGCCAATGGGTCGAGCCCACCGGTCACGCGCCGGAGGGCATCGCCGCAGCGGTCCCGTCGACGGCCGCGGCCCGGTCATGGGATGTCGTGGCGGATCCGGACAACTCGTCCGCGGGCCGGAACACGATCGGATGACGAGGCAGCCCGGCGAGACAAGGTCATCACCGAAGCTTGGATCCGTTCGCCGCTCAAGGGCCCCCAGCGGGAACCTCGACGCGGTGATTCGGACACGCTGGCCGATGCGAATTCCGGGGGCCGAAAACGAAGTTCGGAGCCACACCGAGCGGGCATCGTAGCCCCCGCCCTCCCGCCCGCACCGGGCCTCCCGGGAATTCATTGGCGGTTCGTGAACAAAAGAACGAATTGCCGAGACCGGACCGGGCCCGCTGGGCGTTGACCGGCGACCAAGGTCCGCGTAGCCTTCCCGTCCGCGGCGCCCCGAGTGGGCGTCGCCGCCTCCCGTTCCCGGTGCCCCGGCACCGAGGCCCAACGGTTGATGGCGACAGTAGCTCAGTTGGTTAGAGCATCCGGTTGTGGTCCGGAAGGTCGGGGGTTCGAGTCCCCTCTGTCGCCCTTTTTTGCCTGCTGCTCCCCCGGGGAAGCCCGGGGGGAGCTCGGCCGCATCGCCGAACAACCGCCCCGGAGGAGTGCCCGTGCGGGTCCACCTGCTGCAGTACGACATCGTCTGGGAAGACAAGGCGGCGAACCACCGGCAGATCGCCGCCCGGCTGGCCGAGCTGCAGCCGGGCCCCGGCGACGTCGTCGTCCTGCCCGAGATGAGCGACACCGGGTTCAGCTTCGCCCTCGACCAGATCGTCGACTCGGCCAGCGAAATCTGGGCGTCGGGCGTGGCCCGGCAGTACGGGATCTGGCTCTCCGCCGGCGACGCCCTTCGCGGGCCCGATGGCCGCGGCCGCAACCGGGCCAGCCTCTTCGGCCCCGGCGGCGAACGCGTGGCCGAGTACCACAAGGTGTTTCCGTTCAGCTTTGGCCGCGAATCGGAGTTCTTCTCCGGGGGCGACGGCCTGGTGCTGCGGCGGATCGGGCCGCCCGGCCGCGAGCTCATCGCCTGCCCACTCGTGTGCTACGACCTGCGATTTCCCGAGCTTTTCCGCCTGGCCACCGCCGCCGGGGCCGAGTGCTTTCTGATCGGCGCGAACTGGCCGGCCCCGCGAACCGAGCACTGGCGGACGATGCTGATCGCCCGGGCCATCGAGAACCAGGCATTCGTCGTCGGCGTGAACCGATGCGGCCGGGATCCGCACCTCCCCTACGCCGGCGGGTCGATCGCGATTGCTCCGGACGGGACGATTCTGGCTGAGGCCGGTTCCGACGCCGAGAGCCTGACCGTCGACCTTGATCCGGCGGCCCTGACCGCCTGGCGCACGACGTTTCCGGCCCTGGCCGACCTCCGCCCGGACCTGCTCGGACGAATCGACATCGATGGGCCCGTGGCCGAGCCTTGACAGGTGCCGCTTCGTGCGTACCCTCTTTGCTCCTCACCCGGCTTGCCCGGGTGACGGCGAGGTAGCTCAGTTGGTAGAGCACCGCATTGAAAATGCGGGTGTCGCCGGTTCAAGTCCGGCTCTCGCCATTCGCGGTCCGTTTCGCCCCTCAGGGCAGCCGGATCCAACCCGACCAATGAAGAACGAGCCCGCCCGGATTGCCCCGGACGGGCTCGTTTTTCGTCTCGGGATGGTGGCGGTGCGGCAGCTGGCGGGGTTCGGTCAGGCGACGTCCGCGTGGGCCATCAGTCGATCCATGCCGTCATCGTTCACCGACCGCGGCGTCATGCCGGGCATCGGGTACCAGCGGCACAGGCCGCGGCCCAGATCTTCCGGCGTGCACATGACCATGAAGACCGGAACGCCGAGCACATTCGTCGCGAATCGCAGGGCCCGCCGCAGATGCTGCTGGGTCGTGGCCAGCATGACTTCAACGGGGTCGAAGCGGACCGGCATCACCCGGAACTGCCAGGCTTGACGCCGGGAAACCAAGCTCAGAGCGCGTTCGTCAAAGCGCTCCTCGTCTGGATTGATCGACCGCGTGAGACGGGCGTACTGGCGGGCCCAGGCTTGTTCGATCGTTTCCGGTTCCACGCCGAACATCTGTTCAGCGAGCAAGCCGAATGGTTCGCCCGTCTCGAGTTGGCGTTCCAGAATCACGTCCACCTGGCCGTGATCCAGTACCCCACCGTCAACGAGCAATGATCCGAGTCGCAGTTCCATGAGAGCCCTCCGACCGGGCTCATCGGCCCGCGGGCGGGGCCGGCTCAGGCGGGTGCGCCGAACCCGCGCCAAATCGGGTCCGGGATGTGCGGCTTGGATCCGGTGCGAGAAGATGGCGGAAGCTGGCGAGGCCGAGGATCCCGTCCGCCGCGTCCGCGTAACTCGCGTTCTTGAGCCGAGCAAGGGTCCGACAGCGCCGGTTGGACGGCCCACAGCCGGCCGGAGACCGGCCGAATCATGTCTGAACACACGTTTTTGGCTTCTGGGTTCGCGCGGGCCCGGGCGAAGAGTAGACTTCGGTTCGAGGAAGCGTGATTCGCTCCGGGGGGCTCGAGTGCGAGACCAAACGGCGTCGTCGTTTGGGTCGTGTTCGGGGGGGAAGGGATCACTTGAGCAGCCTCCGAAGGAGATGTGCCCGGACTCGGACCCATCAGAGCGCGACGGCTTCGTTTGAAGATGCCGTACCGCGATCGATGCCGCCTGAGACGCCCGATCACCCCATCCCCCACCCCCATCCAATTTCGACCCGATTCAGTGGGTCACGAGCTCGTCGTCCTTCAGCTTGACGGCGTGTCCACTCTTCAAAGTCACTCGTGACCCATTGCTTCCAAAAGCCTCCTTCGGCGGTCGAGGGAGGTTCTTTTTTTTGGCTCGGTGGATGGCGCACGGAGCAGCGAGCCGCGGGTTGTGCATCGCCTTCGTCGGCCAATGGACGAGCTCACTCGGTCGTCGATTCTGGGCCGCAGCCCCGCCGCCCTCAGCGTCCGGCCAACCGCATGTCCCCCGCCGGTTGACGCCTGGTGCAGCGCGATCTCATCGCGCGAGGGTTGCCATCGTCTCGCCGCCGGGCAGGCTGCCCGGAAGGAGGCCGTTGCTGCGGCCGAGGGCGATCGGGCGGATCGCCCGTTCGGAGATTGAGCTGTCGATCGCCAAGCGGCCGCCGGCCAGGTATCGCTGCGGCTGTTCGCGGTGACCGAGCGCGTCGGCAATCGGGCGTTCTGACGAGGCTCCGCGACGAGCAAGCTCGAACTCGATACCGCTCGCGAGACGATCTCGAGCGAATCAGGGGACGCCCCAATCGGACCCTGAAGCCGCCCAGGGCATCCTGCGACGTGGTCCACGAACGCATGTCGCGTACGGCCACGCGCTGGCCACGGAACGAATCGAGGCCCACGATTCCGACGGCGCATGAAACATCTCCACCCCCCGACGGTTGAACTCTCCGGAACCTCTTGGAGCGTTGACCATGACGAAATTCACCAGATCGGCCACCGCGATCGCGGCGGTTTCCCTTCTCACCCTCACCGCGTCAGCGGGACTGGTGGGCGGCGGCTCAGGCGGCGCTCGGACCGATGCCGAAGGCATCATCGGCGGCGGCAGTGGCGGCGGCCGAAGCGCGGTTGACGGACTTGTCGGCGGCGGCAGTGGCGGCGGCCGAAGCGCGGTTGACGGACTTGTCGGCGGCGGCGGTGGCGGCGGCCGAAGCGCGGTCGACGGAATCATCGGCGGCGGCGGTGCCGGCGGCAACGGCACCGCGGTTGACGGCATCATCGGCGGCGGGGCTGGAGGCGGACGCATCGCGATTGACCGATCGGCCGACGGATCGTGCGATTCGACGCACTCCGAAGGCGGTCAGGACCGAAGTGCGCCGCGAGGCCACGACGACGGCATTCCTGCTCCGGAAGTCTCCGGCGGCGGTGTCGATCAGGCGTCGGGCGGAGGAATCTCCGGCGGCAATTGAATCAGCGGGGGCGGCATGGGGTGGGGGGCGGCAACGCATCCGCTCGTGGCGGTGGGCAGTGCAGCGGAGGCGACAGCAGATGGCGTACACAAGCTGATCACACCGCCCGGGCCTTCATATCCCCCATCGCCAGTCCCAACCCCCACTGCTCACCCCCCACGCCCCACGCCCCACGCCTCACCCCTCACCCCTCACCCGCGCGAAGGAAAGATCCCATCCAACCAATCCCGATCCGCATCGGACACCGCCGGCGTTCGGCGGAAGATCAACTCCGCATCCAGCGCATCGCGGGCCGGGTCGAATCGGAACCAGCCCGCCACGCGTGAGTCGTGGTAGTGGTCGCCGGCCCAGAAACCGTCGTCCGCCCGGCCGTGGGCGACGCGTCGCCCGCGGGGCGGGAACGCGTCCCAGCGTTCTTCGTGCGAGCCGAGCAAGGCGTCCCGCACCACCGGCCGGTCGCCCGTACCCCCCGCGGCCAGCAGCACCAGGTTGAGCGATCGCGGCATGAACTGTTGGTAGGCCCGGTGCATGAGCCGGCGCACGCGCGGAGCCTCGTCGGTGAACCCGTCGGGCAAGCCGATGACCAACGTCACGCGCGGCCCGTCGGACGGGGCGATGACCATGACGCCGCCGATCTCCGCGCCATCCTCCGGATCGCGCACCCGCAGTTCGTCGCCCACCCGGGCCCGCACGAGAAACGCTTCTGCCTCGCGCACCAGATGCTGCATCTGGCGGTCCGCCGACTCGGGCCGCCAACGAATGCCCACCATGTACGGCCGCTGGATCATCTCCAGCGATCGCAGCCGGGAACTGATCGTGAGCTGCCGCGACCGCTGCCGGACCGGCGTCAACCGTTTGACGTGCAGATGGAAGACTCGCCCCGCGTGCCGCACCTCAAAGTCGCACGTCCGCCCGGCCGGGGTCTCGACTTCGCAGCGGAGCTCGCAGTCCTTGGAGAGCAAGTGCCGGGCCACCATCGCCTCGGCCAACACGTCGCGGCGCCGCTTGTCTTTCCCGCCGCGGGCGTGGCCCAGGAGCGCGTCGCGCAATCGGGCCAGCGGATGCTCGCCCCGCCACCGATCGATGGCCGCGAGCAATCCCGGCGCGATCACCTCGTCCGTCGGCCGTGGCACGCCGTCCCGGGGCCGCCGATTGATGGGCGGCGGCGTGTCGTCACCAGCGGGAGCCCCGCCGCTCATCCGTGGAAGCGCTCGTGCGGCGGCGTGCGACGTTCTGGCGGCCCGAGCGGCGCACCGTCTCCCCACAGCCGGGCGACCGCGTCGGCGGCTGGCAGTCCGTCCAGTTCGAATCGGCTGCCGGCGGCGAGCAACTGGTGCACCTGGCGCTGCCCGAGCTGCGTCCGGAACACCACCGAATGATCGGTCCAATCGCGCGTCTCGATCGGCGTCCGTTGTTCCAGGAACGATTGCGCCCGCGTGTCCGACAGCGGCACGGTCACGTCCACCGTCCGCACCGGACCGAGGAAGCTGTCGCGCACGCGGTCCGTCAGCTCCTCAAGGCCTTCGCCGGTGACCGCACTGACCAGCGCCGCCTCCGGATGCCGGTTGAGCCAGGCCAGCGCGTGCGCCGGCGACTCCAGACAATCAACCTTGTTCACCACGATGCAGCGCGGCTGCTCCGTCGCGCCAATCGAGTCCAGCGTCTCCAACACCGTATTGAGCTGCATTTCCGCTGCTTCGTCCGATGCGTCGACCAGGATCAACAGCAACTGCGCGTCGATCGTCTCTTCCAGCGTCGAACGGAACGAGGCCACGAGGTGGTGCGGCAGATCGCGCACAAAGCCCACGGTGTCCGAAAGCATGCAGGCGTTCCCGCCGCCGAGATCCCAACGCTCAACGCGGGTACTCAGGGTGGCGAACAGCTTGTCGTGGGCGAACGCCCCGCCGGCGGTCAGCCGATTGAACAGCGTCGACTTACCGGCATTGGTGTAGCCCACGAGGCCGACGGTGAAGTGGTCGACATTCCGCGACTCGACCTCCCGCACCTTGCGGGCCTGGATCCCGGCCAACTCGCTCTTGAGTTGACGCAGGCGGTTCTTGACCAGCCGCCGGTCGATCTCGAGCTGCTGCTCGCCGGGGCCGCGCGTGCCGATGCCGACGGGGGCGCCGCCGGTGACCTGGCCGAGGTGGTCCCACATCGCCCGCAGCCGCGGGTACGTGTACTCAAGCTGGGCGATCTCGACCTGCAGCTTGGCCGCGTGCGTCGTCGCCCGGTTGGCAAAGATGTCCAAGATCAGTTCACTGCGGTCGATGATCTTGACCTCGACCTCGCGCTCCAGATTGCGGATCTGGGCGGGGGTCAGGTCGTTGTCAAAGATGACCAACGTGGCCTTGAGCATGGCCACGAGCTGCTTGAGCTCGTCGACCTTGCCCTTGCCAATGAACGTCGCCCCCTTGGGCTTGCGCCGTTTCTGCCGCAACTCGCCCACGACACGGGCCCCGGCCGTCTCGGCCAGCGCCTTGATTTCGTGGAACGCATCACGCTCGTCGACGTACCGCCCGGGCAGGTCGACGTGAACGAGCACGCTGGGTTCGGAGACGACCTTCACCGTCTCGCGCATCCCTTGCGACATATGGGCCTCCGATGGCCGTCGGCGGATGCGGACATCCCCCCGGCCGGGTGCATGCGGCCCGGTGGCCGCTGATCGAATCGACAAGGGTACCCCGGGGATGGCGCCCGCGGCCACCCCCCGCCCGCGAGGTTTCGCCGTCGTTTCGCTCTTCCGTCCCTCCGGCCCCCATCCGCGAGGTTGAACCGTGAGGCGGCCACCGCCGCCAGTCACCGTCGCCAGTCACCGTCGCCGATCGCCGCCCCGGATCCTCGCCAGGCCCTCGCGGCGGCCGGCAGCATCCCTACAGTGATGCAATCGAAAGACCTGGAGCCCCGCATGCTTCGACGCTTCGTCGCCCCCATCCTGTTCGTCGCCTTCCTGCTGATCCTGCTGCTTCGGATTCCCGACGCCATGGCCGGCCGTTCGGACGCCCACGAGGCATTCGACCCGCTCATCGAGTCGCGGCGGATCCTGCTCGACCGCTTCGTAGACCCGATCGACGAGGAAGACGCCTTCCGCGCGGCGATCGACGGCTACATCGCATCGCTCGGCGACCCGTACACCCAGTACGTGCCGCCGTCGGCCAAGGAAGACTTCAACAAGTCGCTCCTCGGCGAGTACGCCGGCATCGGGGCTGAAGTGAACATGGTGGACGGAGTCTTCACGATCATCTCGCCGATGGCCGGATCCCCCGCCCTGGCTGGCGGCATGCGGGCCGGCGACGCGGTGCTGGCCATCGACGGTACGTCCATCGAGGGGCTCGAAACGCAGGCGGTGATCGATCGCCTGACCGGCCCGATCAACAGCACCGTGGCCGTGCGGGTGCGGCACGCCGGCGGCGACGAAGCCGATTTGACGATTCAACGGCGCCGCATCGTCACCCGGACGGCCCGCGGGCTGGTCCGCGACGGCGAAGGCTGGCGCTGGTGCATCGACCCCGAACTCGGCCTGACCTACGTGCGGCTGACCCAGTTCAACCCGGCCTCGGCCGAGGAGCTCGCGCGGGCCCTCAAGGCGACCGAGGCCACGCGCCCCACCCAGGGCATCATTCTTGACCTGCGCGACAATCCTGGCGGCGGACTGTCCACCGCCATCGCGGTGTCGGATCTCTTTCTCGACGCCGGGCTGATCGTGCGGGTCGCCCCGCGCGTGGGCCAGGCCGCGAGTTACGCCGCGCGGCCCGGCACCGTGGTCGACGCATCGGTCCCGATCGTGGTACTCGTCAACGGTTCATCGGCCAGCGCGAGCGAAATCGTGGCCGGATCGCTGCAGGCCGCCGGCCGGGCGCACGTTCTCGGGACCCGCAGCTACGGCAAGGGATCCGTGCAGGAAGTCCGCGAACTGCAGTTCGGCGGCGGCACGCTGAAGTACACGATCGCCCTGTACGAACTGGCCAACGGACGCACCATCCATCGCACGGATGACGCCGAGGACTGGGGCGTCGACCCCGACCCCGGCATGGTGGTGCCGATGAGCGATGCCGCGTACCTGCGGATGCTGCAGGCCCGGCGTCCGTTCGAAGTCATCTCGCAGTCCAACGCCGAGCGCGATGCCGCGGCGGCGGAAGACCGAGCGCCCGCCTGCGTCGCCCCTGACTGGGCCCGCGACACGATCGGCGACGCCCAGCTCGCGGCGGCCATCGACGCCCTGCGCGAGCGCATCGTCGCCGGCAGCTGGTCCGAGACATCCATCCTCGACCCGGCGACCGTGGCCCGGTCCGAAGAATTGCGGCGGATCGCCGCGGCCCGCAACGAGATCGTCGCCCGCCTGCAAGAACTCGACGAGCGCATCGCTGCACTCCGCCCGGACGCCGCCGATGCCGACCCCCGCGTGACCCTGCCCGAGGCTGAAGCCCTGGCCAACGCCACGATCGAACTGCGCGGCGAGGACGGCGAACTGCTCGGACGCTACCGGACCGACGGCCGCGGGCTGCGGCGGGCACTTGAAGGCGTCGAGCTCAGCCCGGCGACTCCATGACGGGCGGCAAGACGGGCGGCATGACGGGCGGCAAGACGGGCGGCATGACGGGCGGCAAGACGGGCGGCAAGACGGGCGGCAAGACCGACAGCTCATCCGCCCCCGCCCCGCCGCCGGCCCTCGTCCTTGGCATCGAATCCAGCTGCGACGAAACGGCCGCCGCGATCGTTGCCTCCGGCCGCGTGGTTCGGTCGAACATCATCGCCACGCAGCACGAGCTGCACGAAACCTTCGGCGGCGTGGTGCCGGAGGTCGCCAGCCGCGCCCACCTCGAACGGATCGCTCCCACGATCCAGGCCGCGGTGGACGCCGCGGGGATCAAGCTGCAGGACCTGGCCGCGGTGGCGGTTGGCCACCGGCCGGGCCTGATCGGCTCGCTCTTGGTCGGCACGTCCGCGGCCAAGGCCCTGGCCTGGAGCCTGGGCCGGCCGCTGATCGGGGTCGACCACGTGGCCGCCCACCTCTACGCGGGCAACCTGATCGATGCAGCGGAGGTGGCCGACGGCCAGGCATGGCCGCCCGAGGCCGAACTGCCGGCCCTGGGCCTGGTGGTCAGTGGCGGGCACTCGAGCATCTTTGAGGTCCACGCCCCGTTCCGGACCGAGCTGATCGGCCGCACCATCGACGACGCCATCGGCGAGGCCTACGACAAGGCGGCCACCATCCTCGGCCTGGGATACCCCGGCGGCCCGGCGGTGGACGCGGCGGCGGCCGACGGCAACGACCACGCCCACCGCTTCCCGGTGGCCACCCTCGGCCGCGATCGCATCGACTTCTCGTTCAGTGGGCTGAAGACCTCGCTGCGCTACGCCGTCTGCGGGAATCCCGTCGGACGCGGGCGCGCCGCGACGTTCCCCCGCTCACACGAGGACGCCAGTCCGGCCGAGATCGCCGACTTTGCCGCCAGTTTCCAGCGGGCTGCGGTGACTGCGGTGATTCGCTCTCTCCGCCGGGCCCTGGACACTCGCCCGGCGATCCGTTCGCTCCTGGTCGGCGGCGGCGTCAGTGCCAACCGCCGGTTGCGGGCCGAGCTCACGCAATTGGCCGACGAACGCGGGCTCGATCTGCGCTTGCCGCCGGCCGACTGGTGCTTGGACAACGGGGCGATGATCGCCGGACTTGGCGCCCAACGGCTGGCCGAAGGCCACACCGACGAACTGGACCTCGCGGCGGCCGCCCGCAGCGCGTGAAGGCCGTATCCTTTGCCGGTCGTGCTTGCCGGTCTTGTTTGCCGCTCGTGGCCGGCGGTCGTCGACGGCGGCTCGGCCTTCCGGTCGACGCCGGCGCATCCCACGAACGACGCCGATGATCCGCCGCGCGGCCGCCCGGGCGAACGCAAGAACTGAACCCCCGGCAGCTCGCCCCGCCCGCCCCGCCCACCCCGAGACTCCACCAAGCCGCATGCTGTTCATCGTCGTCGACCAACCTCATCCCGCCTGCGTTCGCGAAGAATCGCTGCTGCGCAAGTGCCGCTTCGAGTTTGGCCGCACCGGCGGTCCGGGCGGCCAGCATCGCAATCGCGTGGAAACCGCGGTGACGATCATCCACGAAGCCACCGGCGTGAAAGCCAGCGGCACCGAACGTCGCAAGCAGTTCGACAACCGCCGCATGGCGATCTGGCGTCTGCGCATGCGACTCGCCGTGGACGTGCGCTGCCGCACGAATCCGCGCCGGCACCGCCCGAGCGAGCTGTGGGACACGCGCCGCCAGGGCACCAAGTTGCCGGTGAATCCCAAGAACCACGACTATCCCGCCCTTCTGTCGGAAGCCCTCGACGTGATCGTGGCCCGCGAGTTCGACGTCGCCGGGGCCGCCGGCGTCCTGGGCATCTCGATGAGCCAGCTCGCCCGGCTCATCCGGCACGACAAACGAGCCTTCGGGATCGTCAACGAGAAGCGGTACGAGCGCGGGCTGCCGCCGCTTCGCTGATTGCCGCCCCGCGGCGTACGATGGCCGCATGAGCACCACCCCCGCCGTCGCCTCCCTCGACCGTGTCCGATCGCTGATCCACGAGGAGCTTGACGCCCTCGTGGCCATTCGCCACGACCTGCATGCCCATCCCGAGATCGGGTACGAGGAGCACCGAACCAGCGGCGTGATTCGCCGCGAATTGGAAGCGGCCGGGGTGGCCTTTGTCGGCGACCTGGCCGGCGGCACCGGCGTACTGGCCCATGTGCCGGGCGACGGCGACCAAGCCATCGGCCTGCGAGCGGACATCGATGCCCTGCCGATCGAAGAAGCCACTGGGCTGCCGTACGCCTCGACGATCTCCGGCCGCATGCACGCCTGCGGCCACGACGGCCACACGACCGTGCTGCTCGGCGCGGCCCGGGTGCTGTCGCGGCTGGCCAAGGAGTCGCCCCTGCCGAACCCGGTGACGTTCTGCTTCCAGCCGGCCGAAGAAGGCGGCGCGGGCGGCGAACGCATGGTGGCCGACGGCTGCCTCGACGGTTCGGTCATCGGCCCGCCGGTGGCCGCGATGTACGGCCTGCACGGCTGGCCGCAGTTGCCGCTCGGCGAAGCAGGTTCGCGCCCGGGCCCCTTGCTCGCCGCGGCCGACATGTTCTCGATTCGCATCGATGGCGATGGCGGACACGCCGCCGCGCCGCACCTGGCCAAGGATCCGATCGTGTGCGGGTCGGCGCTGGTGCAAATGCTTCAGTCCCTCGTATCACGCAACGTCGACCCGACCGACTCGGCCGTGTGTTCGGTCACGACGTTCCACGCCGGGACCGCGCACAACATCATCCCCGGCGCAGCCGCCATCGGCGGCACGGTGCGCACGATCACCGAAGAGACCCGCGAGCTGATGAAGCGTCGGCTGCACGAGGCGGCGGCCGGCGTGGCCGCAGCGCACGGCTGCACGGCCAGCGTCGACTGGCACGACGGGTATCCCGTCACCCGCAATGATCCGAGCGCGTGGCGATTGGCCCACGAAATCCTGGGCGAAACGCTCGGATCGGGGGCCGTGCACCAGCTTCCGTCGCCGACGATGGGCGGCGAAGACTTCGCTTACTACGGCCAGAAAGTGCCGGCCTGTTTCTTCTTCCTCGGCCTTCGAGATCCGAAGCAGGAAACCATGGCGCAACTGCACCAAGACACGTTCGATTTCAATGACGACGCGATTCCCGTTGCGATCGAACTCTTCTGCCGACTCGCCATGACCGAAAGTCCCAGCCCATGACCGATGCTGCCGCCTCTTCGCTGCCGGACGACGCTCCCGACATGGCCACGTTCGATCCCGCCGAACTCGATGTGGCCGCTCGCTACAAGCTGCTGATCGGCGGCATCGTGCCTCGCCCGATTGCGGTCGTTGGCACGGTCGACGGATTCGGGCGCACGAACCTCGCCCCGTACTCGTTCTTCAATGGCGTCGGCTCCGATCCGATGCTGCTGCTGTTCTGCCCGGCGAACCAGCCCAGCGGCAAGGAGAAGGACAGCTTGCGCAACGCCAAGCCGGTCATCGAGGGCGGCACCGGCATGTTCGTGGTGAACGTGGCGACCGAGTCGATGGCCCGCGAGATCTCGGCCGCGAGCGAGCCGCTGCCCTTTGGCGAGAGCGAACTGGACATGGCCGGCCTGCGATGGACGCCCGGATCGCGCGTGGTCGCCCCGCGACTGATCGACGCGCCGGTCGCCTTCGAGTGCCACACGACCCAGGTCATCCGCAGCGGTGCCGACCGGCCGAATGCCGGCAACATCGTGATCGGCGAGGTGGTCATGGTCCACGTGCGGAAGGATCTCGTGAACGACCGCCACCACATCGACGCCGACGGCCTGCGGGCCATCGGCCGCATGGGCGGCAGCAGCTACGCGACGACCCGAGAGCGATTCGACGTCCCGCGCGGGAAGCCGGCCCTCGACACCCCGGATCCAACCCCGGGCTGAGCCCGAGCGAGCCCAGGCAAGCACCGACGGCGACGAGCGGCAGACAGCAGAGGCCGATGGCAGACAGAGCGACGACCGACGGGCGACTGGTGATGGGTGATGGGTGACGGGCGACAGGCGATACACCCGACCAAACACCGTCCATTCGCCGCTCATCCACCGCGGACCGACCGCGAATCCGCCGCCGATCGGGAGGGCGCCCCCGCGGCTTTGCAGCGTTGCCCGGCCGGAGCTACACTCCGCGGCTCGACTCACATCGCCGCACACCACCTTGACCGGCAGTTCTTCCGCCACGGACCGGAAGCCTGCTCGTTCGCCAACCGGCTCGTCGCCGCGCCGCGGACCATCACGGTGGGAGGCTGGAGGTCCCGATGGCCAAAAAGGTCACCAAGGAATTCAAGGTGCTCGCCCCGGCGGGCACCGCGACCCCCGCTCCGCCCCTCGGACCCGTTCTGGGTGCCGCGGGCGTGAACCCGGGTCAGTTCATTCAACAGTTCAACGAGCGCACCCGCGAGCTCGGAGCCGGCAAGGTTGTCGGCTGCGTCATCACTGTCTTCAGTGACCGCAGCTTCGACTTCAAGATCACCAGCTCCCCCGCCTCGGTCCTTATTAAGGAAGCCGCGGGCGTGGACAAGGGCTCCGGCGAACCCCAGAAGATCATCGGCAGCATCAACCAGGAACAGCTCCGGGCGATCGCCGAGGAGAAGCTGTCCGATCTGAACGCTGGCAGCACTGAGGCCGCCATGCAGATGATCGCGGGCACCGCTCGTTCCATGGGCATTGAAGTGGCGGAGGCTTGATCCAATGGCAGGCATGACCAAGAAGACGAAAGCCAATCTGGCGATCGCTGAAAAGTACGACGGCCCCCAGACTCCGACCACGGCGATCGCCGGGCTCAAGGAGTTCAAGGCGGCCAAGTTCGACCAGTCGGTCGAAGTGGTGGCGTTCCTCGGCATCGACCCGCGTCAGGCTGATCAGCAGCTTCGCGGTTCGCTGTCCTTCCCCAAGGGCGTTGGCCGTTCGGCCCGCGTGATCTGCTTCTGCGGACCGGACAAGCTCGAAACGGCCACCGCCGCGGGTGCCGTCAAGGCTGGCGGCGAAGACCTCGTCGAGGAAGTCGCCGGCGGTTGGATGGACTTCGACGTCGCCGTTGCATCGCCCGAGATGATGCGGGTGGTTTCGAAGCTCGGCCGCGTGCTCGGTCCCAAGGGACTGATGCCTTCGCCCAAGGCCGGCACCGTCACCCCCGACGTGGCCACCGCGGTCCGCGAATACTCGGCCGGCAAGCTCGAGTACCGCAACGACGATTACGGCAACATCCACTGCGTGATCGGCAAGATGAGCTTCTCCAACGAAGACCTGCTCGAGAACCTCGAGTTCTTCGTGAACCACATCGAAAAGATTCGACCCGCGGCGGCCAAGGGCGATTACCTCAAGAAGATGGTCGTCTCCGCCACGATGACCCCGGGCATCCAGATCGCCGTCTGACGGCCGGAAAGCGAGCAGACTTATGAGCAAGCCCGTGAAGCAGATGGTCATGCGGGACTACGAGCAACGCTTCGTCGACATCGACGGCGCCTTGGTTGTGGACCTCCGCGGCATCGGGGCCAACGACAACAACGACCTGCGCCGCGGCCTTCAGTCCGAAGGCGTCCGGGTCACCATCGTCAAGAACACGCTGGCGAAGAAGAGCATCGCCGGTACCCACCTCGAAGGCTTGACCGAAGCCCTCGAAGGCCCGTCCGCCCTGTGCTACGGCGGCGAGTCGGTGGTCAACGTTGCCCGCGCCCTCGTGGGCTGGGCCAAGAAGATCGAGGACCTCGACCTCAAGGGCGCGGTCCTTGACGGCGAGTACTTCGACGGCGAAGCCGGCGTCAAGCGCCTCAGCGACTTCCCGACCCGGGAAGAAGCGCAGGCCACGGCCGTCCAGCTCGTCCTCACCCCCGGCGGCAACGTCGTTGGTGCGGCTCTTGCCGGCGGCTCCAAGATCCTTGGCGTGGTCAAGGAAATCGAGGAACGCCTCGAACGCGGCGAAGCCATCAGCAAGGTCTAACGACCCACTCCCCCGCTGGCCGTTTGGCCGGCACCCATTCGACCCATTTCTCCATCCGACTGGCCCCTCGGGGTTAAAAGCTGCAAGGGCAGCTCCTCTCGGAAGGATGTTTGAAGACAGGAAAGCAATCCAATGTCCGACGAAGCCAAGACGTACGACGCCAAGATCTCCAAGCTCGGTGACGAGATCGCCGGTCTCACCCTCAAGGAAGCCGTGGACCTGGCGGACTACATGAAGGACACCTACGGCATCGAGCCCGCCGCCGGCGGCGCGGTGATGATGGCCGGCCCTGGTGGTGACGGCGGCGCTGCCGAAGAGCAGACCGAATTCGACGTCATCCTCGAAGCCGCTGGCGAGAACAAGATCCAGACCATCAAGGCGGTCCGCGAGGCCACCGGTCTGGGCCTGAAGGAAGCCAAGGAACTCGTTGACAGTGCTCCCAGCCCCGTCAAGGAGAAGATCGAGAAGGACGAAGCCGACGCCCTCAAGGCCAAGCTCGAAGAGTCCGGCGCGAAGATCGCCGTCAAGTAATCGGCGGGGCCTTCGGGTCCTCCAACCGATCCGCGAACGCGGCTCCTTGGACGTCATCGTTCCAGGGAGCCGCGTTCTTTTTTGGCTCGCCGCGGCGAGCGAGCCTGCCCCCTGCCTGCGGTCTGCGGTCTGCGGTCTGCGGTCTGCGGTCTGCGGTCTGCGGTCTGCGGCCTGCGGCCTGCGGCCTGCGGCCTGCGTACACCCCGCCGCGCCCGCACGCATCGGACATCTCCGTCCGAACCCAAACAGACCCCGATCATGCCAGGGCTAACCCAGACCTCCGGATCTGTCAAGGCGAATCACCGCAATGGGGGGCATTTTCTGCCCCAGAGCCGTTGTCCACGTCCGTCGGGGCGGTTACACTCCAGGGCTCGGCGGTGCTCTTCTCGACAACCCACATCTTTTGGCGACGCCCTCGCAGGTGCGATTGATCAACCGATCCCCCCGACTCGGTTCGAACGCACGTGCGCTCGTGGCTCCTTTCGAGGTCCCTATATGACGTCAATGCAGACGGTGCGCGACTACTCCAAGCGCGGTGACGCGATCCCCGTGCCCGACCTCACCGCGGTCCAGTCGCATGCGTACGAGCGGTTCCTCCAGCTCGATGCCTCCTCCAGCAGCGAACGCGACCAAAATCTCGGTCTTGAAAGCCTCCTCCGGGAGGTCTACCCCATCGAGTCGTACGACGGCACGATGCGACTCGAGTACATCAGCTACAGCCTTGACGAGCCGCGGTACACCCCGCGCGAGTGCAAGGACCTGCGCCTGACCTACGGCATGCCGTTCCGGGTCAAGGTGCGTCTGGTGCGCGACGAAGTCGACGAGGTCCCCGAGGAAGAGATCTACCTCGGCGAGATCCCGATCATGCTCGGCGGCGGCGAGTTCATCGTCAACGGTGCCGAACGCGTGATCGTCTGCCAGCTCCACCGCTCCCCCGGCGTGGACTTTGGCATTGTGTCGTCCGTTGGTGACCGCCCGCTCCACTCTGCCCGCATCATTCCTGAGCGCGGCAGCTGGATCGAGCTGGAGGTCACCAAGAAGGACGTCCTGACGATGCGAATCGATCAGTCGACGAAGATCGCGGCGACCACCTTCCTCCGCGCCCTCTGGGACCCGACGGAAGAAGACGAGAAGATCAAGGAAGCCGGCGGCCCCCCGCTGTCCTCCACCGATCGCATCCTCGAGGCCTTCTACCGCGTCGAAGAGGTCAAGGTCGAAGATCTGAAGCCCGAGCACTACTCGGCCGAGCTCATCATCGACACCGACACCGGCGAGGAACTCTGCCGCGTCGGCGTGATGATCGGCGACGCCATTGAGGCGATGCAGGCCTCGGCCCTCAAGACCGTCCGCGTCATCACCGACGTGGCCGATCCGCTCATCCTGAACACCCTGGCCGAAGAGCGGCTCGACTTCCTCGCCGAAGTCACCGAGCACGAAGCGGCCCTCCTGCGGATCTACGGCCGCCTTCGTCCCGGCAACCCGCCGCAGGTCGAAAAGGCCCGCCAGCTCTTCCGCGAGAAGTTCTACGACGAGAACCGATACCGCCTGGGCAAGGTCGGCCGCTTCCGCATCAACCGGAAGTTCGACATGGACATCCCCGAGGACGTGATGCACATCCGTCCGGAGGACTTCCTGTCCGTCGTCAAGTACCTCCTGGACCTTCGGGCCCAGCAGAACAGCGCCCACGTCGACGACATCGACCACCTCGGCAACCGGCGTCTCCGCACGCTGGACGAATTGGCCGTCGAAGAGATGCGCAAGGGCTTCCTCAAGCTCCGCCGCACCGTCCAAGAGCGGATGAGCGTCAAGAGCCCCGATGAACTCTCGAAGATCGCCGATCTGGTGAACTCCAAGAGCATCTCGTCGGCCATCGATTTCTTCTTTGGCCGCAGCGAATTGTCCCAGGTCGTCGACCAGACGAACCCGCTGTCCATGCTCGTGCACGAGCGCCGGCTCTCGGCCCTCGGTCCCGGCGGTCTGAACCGCAAGCGAGCCGGCTTCGAAGTCCGCGACGTCCACATCTCGCACTACGGCCGCGTCTGCCCGATTGAAACGCCGGAAGGCACGAACATCGGTCTGATCTGCTCGCTGGGCATCTACTCCCAGATCGACGAATACGGCTTCTTGCTGACCCCCTACCAGGTGGTGCAGAACAGCAAGGTCTCGAAGGACGACGACGGCGTGAAGGTCCAGTACCTCCGCGCTGACGAAGAAATGCGTGGCATTCTCGCCACCAGTGATGCGATCGACGAGAACGGGGCCATCTCTGGCCACCAAGTGCTCGCCCGCGTCAACGGCGATCTCGCCCAGGTCGAGCCGGACGAGGTCGAGTACGTCGACATCTCGCCCAAGCAGATCGTCGGCGTGTCCGCCGCCCTCATTCCGTTCCTCGAGCACGATGACGCCAACCGCGCCCTCATGGGATCCAACATGCAGCGGCAGGCCGTGCCGCTGCTCTTGGCCGATCCCCCGCTTGTCGCGACCGGCATGGAGCAGATCGCCGGCTCCTACTCGGGCATGAGCGTCCGGGCCCGCCGCGGTGGCACGGTCACCGATGTCGACGCCGAGCGCATCATCATCGACAACGCCGACGAATACGTCTTCAAGAAGTTCGTCGGCCTCAACGAGCGGACCTGCAACACGCAGAAGCCCGTCGTCGGTCTCGGCGACACGGTCGAGCCGGGCCAGATCATCGCCGACGGTGCATCCACCGTCATGGGCGAGCTGGCCATCGGCAAGAACGTGCTCGTCGCGTTCAACACCTTCGACGGCTACAACTTCGAGGATGCCCTCGTCATCAGCGAGCAGCTGGTGAAGGAAGCCGTCTTCACCTCGATCCACACCGACTCGTTCGAAGTGGAGATCCGCGAGACCAAGCTCGGCCGCGAAGAGTTCACCCGCGACATCCCGAATGTCTCGGAGAAGGCCCTTCGCAACCTGGACGAGTCCGGCGTGATTCGCATCGGGGCCCGCGTTGGCCCTGGCGACATCCTCGTCGGCAAGGTCAGCCCCAAGAGCAAAAGCGAGCTGACCCCCGAAGAGAAGCTTCTCCACGCGATCTTCGGCCGGGCCGGTGAAGACGTGAAGAACGACTCGCTTGAGGTCCCCGCCGGCGTCGAAGGCATCGTCATCGACGCTCGCAAGTTCAGCCGCCGGATCCACCTGTCCGACGAGCAGAAGAAGACCATCGAGGCCGGGCAGGAAACCTACGAAGCCGAGATGAACGAGAAGGCCATCCAGCTGTTCCGGCAGATGGTGGCGGCGATCAACGAGGCGATCGGGACCGAGATGGTCGACCCGACGACCCGCCAGAAAGTCGGTAAGGCCGACATCCCCGAGGTCATCCTCGAGCAGATCGACACCTTCAACGAGAAGTGGATCAAGGGATCCAAGGAAGCCCGCGAGGAAGCCCTCACGATCCGCGGCCAGTTCTGGCCCCGCATCGAAGCGGTGCAGAAGGAGAAGGAGCGTCGCCTCGCCCATATGAAGCGTGGCGATGAGCTGCCCTCCGGCGTCCTGGAGATGGTCAAGGTCTACCTCGCCACCAAGCGTCAGCTGGCGGTGGGTGACAAGATGGCCGGCCGGCACGGCAACAAGGGCGTCATCGCCCGCATCGTGCCCGAAGAGGACATGCCCTTCCTTGAAGACGGCACCCCCGTCCAGATGCTGCTGAACCCGCTGGGCGTTCCGTCCCGCATGAACGTCGGCCAGATCCTGGAAACCCACCTCGGGTGGGCGGCCAAGGTCATGGGCTTCCAGGCCCGCACCCCCGTGTTCGACGGGGCGACCGAGGGCGAAGTCCTCGACGCGATCCTGCAGGCCAACGATTTCGTGCAGAACAAGCTGGACGCCTTCGAAGAGACCGGTGAAGACCCGGGCGTCAAGAGCGACCTGCTTGCCCGCGTGACCCACAACGGCAAGGTCCAGCTCCACGATGGCCGGACCGGCGAACCCTTCCACCAGAAGGGCACCGTCGGCTACATGTACCTGCTCAAGCTCCACCACCTCGTGGACGACAAGATCCACGCTCGTGCGACTGGCCCCTACAGCCTCATCACCCAGCAGCCGCTGGGCGGCAAGGCTCGGACCGGCGGTCAGCGATTCGGTGAGATGGAAGTGTGGGCCCTTGAGGGATACGGCGCCGCCTACGTCCTTCAGGAATTGCTCACCGTCAAGAGCGACGACGTCGAGGGTCGAACCAAGATCTACGACTCGATGGTCAAGGGCACGAACATCCTTGAAGCCGGCATGCCGGTGGTGTTCGACGTTCTCTGCCACGAGATCAAGGGTCTTGGCATGAACATCACCCTCGAAAAGCAGGAGGCCGAGGTCGGGACGCTGCTGTAACGGCTCGCGTTCCCTTCCTCCGCCGGAACGCGGCGGCCACTGACGGCCGCCGCGATCCACTCCCCTCCCCCGGGCACTTTGGTGCCCTCCCCCCGCGGGGCCACCCCCGCGACACCGGACGACACGCACGATGGCAGAGAGCGTCTACGATCGCGTCAACGACTTCGGCCGAGTCAAGATCACCCTGGCAAGCCCCAACGACATTCGGTCGTGGAGCTTCGGTGAGGTCAAGAAGCCTGAGACGATCAACTACCGCACCTACCGCCCTGAGAAGGACGGCTTGTTCTGCGAACGGATCTTCGGACCCGAGCGCGACTACGAGTGTGGCTGTGGCAAGTACAAGGGCACCAAGTACAAGGGCATCATCTGCGACCGCTGCGGCGTGAAGGTGACCCACTCGCGCGTGCGGCGTCGCCGCATGGGCCACATCAACTTGGCCGCCCCCACCGTTCACATCTGGTTCTTCAAGGCCCTGCCGAGTCGCCTCGGCACCTTGCTGAGCATGAAGACGGCGGATCTTGAGAAGGTCATCTACTTCCAGGACTACGTGGTCACGGACCCCGGCAACACCGAGCTGGAGTTCAAGCAGGTCCTCGACGAGGACAGCTACCGCGAGGCCATCGAGAAGTTCGGCCACACCGGGTTCACCGCCCTGATGGGTGCCGAGGCCATTCGCGAGCTGCTCGAGCAGCTGCGACTGGACGACCTGTCGGTCGAACTCCGCGAAGAGCTCGCCGCCACCAAGAGCAAGCAGAAGATCAAGGATCTCTCCAAGCGGCTCAAGGTCGTCGAGCAGATCCGCGGCTCCGAGAACCGCCCCGCGTGGATGGTCCTGGACGTCGTCCCGGTCATCCCGCCGGACCTGCGTCCGCTGGTGCTCCTGGAGTCGGGCAACTTCGCCACGAGCGACCTGAACGACCTCTACCGCCGCATCATCAACCGCAACAACCGCCTCAAGAAGCTGATGGACCTCAACGCCCCCGAGGTCATCATTCGCAACGAGAAGCGAATGCTGCAGCAGGCGGTCGACGCGCTGTTCGACAACGGCCGCTGCCGTCGTCCGGTGCTGGGCTCGTCCAACCGTCCGCTCAAGTCGTTGACGGACATGATCAAGGGCAAGCAAGGCCGCTTCCGCGAGAACCTGCTTGGCAAGCGCGTCGACTACTCGGCGCGTTCGGTCATCGTCGTCGGCCCGGACCTCAAACTCAACCAGTGCGGCCTGCCCAAGAAGATCGCCCTGGAGCTCTACCAGCCCTTCATCATCCGCAAGCTCAAGGAGCACGGGCTGGCCGACACGATCAAGTCCGCCAAGCGAATGCTCGAGCGGCGTGATCCGGAAGTCTGGGACATCCTTGAGCAGGTCATCTTCCAGCACCCGGTGCTCTTGAACCGCGCCCCCACCCTTCACCGCATGGGCATCCAGGCCTTTGAGCCGGTGCTGGTGGAAGGCAACGCGATCAAGATCCACCCGCTGGTGTGCACCGGCTACAACGCGGACTTCGACGGCGACCAGATGGCCGTCCACCTGCCGCTGTCGGTCGAGGCCCAGGCCGAAGCCCACGTGTTGATGTTGTCGACGAACAACATCTTCTCCCCCGCCCACGGAAAGCCGATCATGAGTCCGTCGCAGGACATCGTGATGGGTGTCTACTTCGTCACGTACATGGACGAAGAGCGTCGGCTCAAGATGATCGATCAGATCACCGAGGTCCGGGCGAACGGTGGCGAGTACCCCGTCCGCCGCTTCCGCAACATCGAGGAAGCCCTGCTGGCTTGGGATCACCGTCAGATCGATCTGCACGATCCGATCGAAGTGCGTCTGCACCGGTACGACCGACTCGTGGAGAAGGAAGCTGGCGCTTCGGGCGAACTGCCCAAGAACCGCCGCGTCGTCACCACCGTCGGCCGCGTCGTCTTCAACGACATCCTTCCCGACGGCATGCCGTTCTACAACTGCACCCTCGGCAAGAAGGGCTGCTCGACCGTCATCGACGATTGCTACGCCCTGCTGGGCCGCCCGCAGACGATCGACCTGCTCGACTCCATGAAGGAGATCGGCTTCAAGTCATCGACCGTGTCCGGCCTGTCCATCGGCATCTCGGACCTCCGAGTGCCGGAGGCCAAGCAGGACCTCCTCGACGCGACCCAGAAGAAGGTCGACGCCGTGGAGCGGAGCTGTGATGCGGGTGCGATCACCGAACGCGAGCGGCACAACCAGTTGCTCGACCTTTGGTCGCACTGCCGGGAGGAGATCACCAAGCAGCTCGTCGAGACGCTGCGGACCGACCGCCGTGACCCGTCCAACGGGGCCGAGCTGCCGATCGCCGATGAGGATGCTCCGAAGTACCTCAACCCGGTCTACCTCATGTCCACCTCCGGCGCGCGTGGCAACATCAGCCAGATGCAGCAGCTCGCCGGCATGCGTGGTCTGATGGCCAAGCCCAGCGGTGAGATCATCGACACCCCGATCCGCGCGAACTTCCGCGAAGGTCTGAACGTGCTCGAGTACTTCTCGTCCACCCACGGTGCCCGAAAGGGTCTGGCCGATACCGCGCTGAAGACGGCGGACTCGGGATACCTCACCCGCAAGCTCTACGACGTGGCCCAGTCGGTCGTCGTCAACGAGCACAATTGCGCCACCCTGGCCGGCGTCACCAAGCGGGCCATCTACAAGGGTGAGGAGATCGACGTTCCGCTGAAGGAAGCGATCGTCGGACGCTCGAGCCGTCACAACATCATCAACCCGATCACCGACCAGTACATCGTGCGTGAGTCGGAGATCATCACCCCCGAGATCGCCGACTCGATCGAGAAGCTCGGCATCGATTCGGTGCAGGTCCGTTCGGCCCTCACCTGCGAAACCG
Organism: Phycisphaerales bacterium; assembly: GCA_045106735.1. Classification (GTDB taxonomy): domain Bacteria; phylum Planctomycetota; class Phycisphaerae; order Phycisphaerales; family SM1A02; genus JBGCEZ01. The sequence continues at coordinate 30,081 of JBGCEZ010000055.1, forward strand.
GTCAGGGCATCTGCGCCCTGTGCTACGGCATGGACATGTCGACCGGCACCCGTGTCGAAGAAGGCATGGCCGTTGGCACGATCGCCGCCCAGTCCATTGGTGAGCCGGGTACCCAGCTCACCATGCGAACGTTCCACACCGGTGGTGTGGCCAGCCGTTCGCTCGTGGACACCAGCTACAAGGCGTCGAACTCCGGTACGGTTCAGCTCCGCGACTGCAACGAAGTGTCTGTCACGCTCGAGGGCGAGACGCAGATCGTGACGCTGAAGCGCAACGGCGACGTGGCCGTGGTCGATGACCTCGGCCGGGAACTCGAGAAGTACCGCGTGCCCTACGGTGCGGTCATCAAGATTCCTGCCGGTGCCGCGGTCAAGAAGAACCAGATCATCGTGGAGTGGGACCCCCACCGCACCCCGATTCTGGCCGAGAAGGCCGGCCTGGTTCGCTTCGTCGACATCGAGATGGGCGAGACGGTTCGCGAGGAGCAGGCGAAGGGCGCGGACAAGACCGAGCTCATCGTCATCGAGCACACCGGCGAGAAGCACCCGCAGATCCAGATCACCGACGAGACCGGCACGATCCTCGACTTCCACCACCTGCCGGCCAAGGCCCGCATCGAGGTGAAGGAAGGCGACACCGTGCAGGCGGGCCAGATGCTCGCACGTCAGCCCAAGGACGTGAAGGGTTCGGCGGACATCGTCGGCGGTCTGCCCCGCGTGACCGAGATCTTCGAGGCCCGTATTCCGAAGGAGCCGGCGGTCACCGCCGAGATCTCGGGCCGGGTCGAGCTGCACTCGGATAAGCGCAAGGGCAAGATGACCATCCGCGTCATCAGTGAGTCGGGCCTTGAGCACGACCACCACGTGCCCCAGGGCAAGCACCTCCTCGTCCACACGGGCGACGAAGTGCAAGCCGGTGATCCGCTCACCGAAGGCCCGCTCATCCCCGCCGACATCCTCCGGATTCGCGGCGAGGAAGCCCTGTACACCTACATGCTGGACGAGGTCCAGAACGTGTACCGGGCCCAGGGCGTGCCGATCTCGGACAAGCACATCGAAGTCATCCTGCGTCAGATGCTGTCGAAGGTCCGCATCCAGTCGCCGGGCGACACCGACTTGCTGCCCAACGAGGTCGTGGACAAGTTCCACTTCCGGGCCAAGAACCGCGAGCTGGCCGATTCGCTCGTGGTCACCGAGACGGGCGACACGATCCTGCCTCGTGGCGTGGTCATCGACAAGGAAGAGGTCAAGGAAGCCAACGCCAAGGCCGACGCCGAAGGCAAGGAGATTGCCAAGACCAAGAAGCCGCGTCCGGCCACGGCCCAGACGCTGCTGCTCGGCATCACCAAGGCGTCGCTCCAGGCCGAATCGTTCCTCTCGGGAGCGAGCTTCCAGGAGACCACCAAGGTCCTGACCGAGGCGGCCCTCCGCGGAGCGATCGACGAGCTGACCGGCCTCAAGGAGAACGTCCTGCTCGGCCACCTCATCCCGGCCGGCACCGGATTCGATCCGTACGTCAAGATGCGGGTCCAGCGGCTGGTCGAGTCGCCGGCTCCGGACGACGACGAGCGGGCCATGGTCCGCGACGCGGCGGCAGCGGCCGAAGCCCTGGGAGCCGAACCGGCCAGCCCGGAGGTCCAGGTCTTAGGTCGCCCCGAGGCCCAACCCGCCGGCGAAGGCTGATCTTCGCCACGCGGCCGACCTCGGCCGTCCATTGAGCACCCTTTCACGGGCCCGTCGGAACCATCCGGCGGGCCCGTTTTCGTGGCTGGCGTGGTCGGGAGGGGCGATCGAGCGGGATTGGGGGGGTTCGGGGGCGCCCCCACCTCGCCCGCCGTTGATCGCTGGTCGCCCATCGTCGATCGCTCCCGTCGCCAGCACCAGAGCCGCCCCCCGCCGTCCGTCGAAAGGCCTCAGATCGTGATCTGCCGGGGAACCAACTGCCCCTGAGCCCCGGAGCGGGCACCGCCACCATGCTTCGGATCGTCCGAAGACAGCCGCGTCAGCCGGGCCCAACGCGCGACCGGACGCTCCCTCTTCAACCCAGATCCACCCCCGGATCACGAAGAGGAGCCGCCGAATTCGTTGATGCCCGGCTTTCCAGCGGTACCATGGCGGTCTCACGTGCGGCTTGGGGCTCCCGGACTCGGTCTGGGGCCTTCATTTCGCGCCCCCGTGATGCACCCATTCTGCGGTCGGCAACACGCCCGTCGGCCGCCACTCAGGAGCCCCCCTCATGAAGCTCACGTCCGTCGCAGTGCTGCTTGCCGCGACCGGGACCGCAGCCATGGCCATGGCCGCCCCGGCGTCCAATGGCACCACGCTCGTCCCTCGGCAGCCACTTCCCAAGACGCCGACCGCCCTGCTCGACACCCCTCGTGGTTTCACCGGCCGGGCGATCGTCAAGTTCAGTGACGATGTCAAGGCTCGCGTGACCGACGCGGGACGCGTGACGTCCGTCGTCCAACACGACATGTCCAACGTGACCGCGATCCTCGAGGCCAATCAGGTCAAGGCGGTCACCGCGTTCCCTGGCGTGTCGCCGGGCAAGCTGCAGTACCTGATCGACCGAGCCCAGGCTTTCTCCGGTGAAGAGCAAGCTGACCTGCACGGAATGATGTACCTCACGGGACCGGCCGCGGGCGTCGAAACGGCGACCCGGGCGCTCAACGAGCTCGCGCTCATTGAGTTTGTCCGGTTCGAAGAGACGCTCCACCCGGACGGCAACCCCGCCCTCGGCACGTACCCGCACGCGGGCAACTGGCGCGAGAAGCGAGCCGAGTTCCTGGCCAACAACCCTGAAGGCAAGTCCAAGGGCATCATGCCGTGGGCTGACATCGACGACCCGTTCGCGTTCGAGCCGTACTACGCGACGGTGGCCCGCGACATGCAGTATGTCGTGGATCAGGATCTCGTCGCCGAGGTTGGCGAAGGTGAACGCACGCAGCCGGTCCGCAAGAACCAGCTGGCCAACACGCAGACGCCCGACTTCATCGACTTCTCGTTGGGCGGCGACGAATGCGAAATGGGCAACGGCAATTGTTTCGACCCCGCCGGCAACGGCGATATGGCATGCGATGACGCGGCCTGCTGTGCGACCATCGGCGACCTCGATGAGTTCTGCGTGATGGAGGAATGGGACGTCATCTGCGCAGCCCAGGCCAACCTGTTCTGCGGCATCCACGTGCCCAACGATCCCGACGCGCCGACCGTGCCGCCCGCCGGCCCGGACCGCTGCGCCCGCGGCATCTTCGCCCAGAGCTGCTTCGCCTTCGGCCCGCTCGGCGGTTGCTCGAACGGTGGCTGCTGCTTCTTGATCTGCGAGTTGGATCCCAACTGCTGCAACGTGTGGGATGCGGCGTGCATCGATCTGGCCCTCAATCGATGCCGTGAAGACATCGACATGGATGCCGTCACCCCGGACCTCTCCGAGATCCAGGGCTACGCGAGCGGGGCCCCGTACACCTTCCCGCTTCCGGTGGCCTACCCGTGGGATCGCTACAGCTTCCCCGAACTCGCCGCGGGCGGCCCGGCGATCGGCGGCAACGGCGTCGGCTATGACATCTTCCAGGCTGGCGAATCCTTCAGCGACTTCGGCGTTGACGGTGTCGCAAACACCAACGACGAAGGCGAAGGCAATGGCTGGTTCGACGGCGGCGAGCCGTGGGATGACTTCGGCCGCGACGGCGTCGACGGCACCTTCGACGACGGCGAAGGCGACAACATCTGGACCGAGCCCGGCGGCATCCTCGGCTTTGCCCAGCAGGCATTCTTCCGCGACGGGATCGACCGATTCGGCCAGGGCATCCTCGCCCGCGGCGACACGTTGAACATCGCCTTCGTGGACGCGTCCTTCTACCCGGACCACGAGGAGTTCGCCCCGCTCAGCGTCGGCAGTGTTGTCCTCGACCCCGACCAGCGCGTGATCCCCGAAGCGGGGCAGCGACTGTGGACCGACGAAGAGATTGCCAGCCCGAGCCGCGGCACGGCCATCGCTTCGATCGTCTGCGCTCGCGACGAAACCCAGTTCGGCATCGCTTCCCGCGGTGTGACCGGCATGGTCCCGAACGCCCAAGGCTACTTCTATCCGGTGACCACGGTCGACGTCGGCCCGCGCGAGCTTGCGGCCTGGTCCAACGCCATCGCCGAACTTGAATTCGGCGACATGATCTTGGCGACCTACTCGGCCGGCACGTCGATCCTGCCGAACCTGCCGGACGTGAACATCCTGATGCAGATCGCCACCGCCTCAGGCATCGGCGTCTTCACGCAAGCGGGTGACGGTTGCCGCGATATCAGCGGCGAATCCATTTTCCCTGACGTCGGCCAAGTGACCGTCGGAGCCGGTTCGCCGGGGACGAACACGGCTGCTTTGATTCCGTTCCGGATTCCGTCGTCGAACTTTCAGAGCATCGAGGACTTCGAGGGACTGAACTCGACCACGATCCATCACCGGGCGTGGGGCGCCTTCGTGGCCGCGGCTGGATTCGGCGACCTGTTCCGAATCGACGGCGCGCCGGGAACGGGCATCAACCCCGACCGCGCCTACACCGGCCAGTTCGGCGGCACGGGAGCGGCGGCGGCCCAAATCTGCGGCGTCTACGCCGCGGTCCAAGGATTGCACAAGCAGTACTACGGCTTCCCGATGGCTCCCGCGTTGGCTCGCGGCCTCATGAACGGCGGCCCCTCGGGCGCCGGTGTGGGAGCCCGACTGTTCGGCGTCATTCCCGATACACAGCCGTGCGGATTGGATACCGCTGTCGAGGACGGCAACGTCAACGACATTGGCACGTATCCGCAGCTCGCAGGTCCGAACAGTGTGGTCACGCGGCTCGTCGGCCTCGATTCCGTCGAGTACGCCGACTCGCCGTACGTTCGCGACGTGATCCTGGCCCGCGGCGAGTATCGCGGCGGCAGCGTCTTCGCGATCCGCGGCAACGACGGTCAGTTCTACCGAGCTGAGTCTGAGGACACGCCGGCCGGTGCCCGGCCTCGCGACAGCGGCCCGAGTGGCCTCCGCGCGGGTTTGCTCACGCTGGTCCCCGAGATGGCGAGCGCTCGCTACTTGGTCGGCGGTGACATCACCGACCTCGTGATCATCGGCGAGTCGCCGACGAATTCCCCGACGCAGATGGCCATGGACGTCGTCAGCGGACCGAGCGAAGTCTTCACGGTCATCCTCGCCGAGATGTTCAATTACCGAGCGAATCGATGGCAGCTCATCGGTGCGTCGGTTGGTGGCAACGGCACGTTCGCAGTGCCGAATCCCGCGGACTTCGTTGGCGTGGACAACCGGATCGTGGGCCGCGTCTACTACGTCGGCTGGCCTGGGATCGGAAACCAGGGCAACGGCACCAGTTTCAGTTCGCGGACCGACCTGGTGAACTTCACCATCGTGGGCGGCATCGACGGCTGACCTGAGGGCCGGCCTCATGGCCGGTTCAATTCGCCGGTCGGGACTCGTCCCGGCCAGCACGTGCATCACACGGCGGGAGTCCTTCGGGGCTCCCGCTTTTTCGTGCGCCGTCGCCGCGGGTCTCTCCCGTCCCCGTCCCCGTCCTCTTCCCCCGCCGCGATGACCAGATCCCGCGCAGCGCCCGCGGCGGCCGGGTGTCCCGAAACACGCCCGGATCACCCTCAGATCCCTCCCGGATCGCCTGGGTTCCCCGGGATCCGGTCTTGCCCGGCGGGAATTCCCGGGTACGTTCTGGGAACGCGGTTGGGACGAATGATCCGGGGCCGAGCCGCATTGGTCCTCCGGGGAGGACCAGAACGCGTTCTCGTGCCCGCCGAATCCGCCCGGCGGCGCCGTCGAATGCATCTTCGACCCCGCGTCGGCCGGCTTCCGCCTCGGACCGTGCCCGAATGTCCGCCTCGTCCACCCTCCGCGCCCCCTCCTGCCCCATCCGCCCCCCTCGGAGTCGCCCCCATGGCGTTCACCCCGCGATCGCTCCTGCTGGCCACGTCCCTCGTCGCGAGCGTGATGACTGCTCCCGCCGCCCTCGCCGGCGGCGAGGATCCCCGGGCCGCCCTCGACTTCGATGAACTGATCGCCCGCCTCGGCGCCAAGGCTCCGACCGGTACCGGCGTGGTCATGGGCATGGTTGAAGCCCGCGATGGCAACGGGAACTTCGGCCCGAACCTCTCGACGCCCGAGCTGGCCGGCAAGAACGTGACGATCGTCAGCTCTGGCGCCCCCGGCTCCTCTGGCCACGCCACCACCGTGCTGCAGCACTTCGTCGGCGACGACACCTCGCTGGCCCCTGGCGTGAGCGACGTCTACCTGTGGGAAGCCGTCGACTGGATCAATGGATTTCTTCGCACGGGAATGGGCGGCGGCACGGGCCCGTTGCCCTTGCCCGATGACATTCGCACGTTCAACAACTCGTGGACCGGCAGCGGCCCCACCACGCTCATCAACGACGCGATGCGGCGGGCGGATCTTGTCGTGGAACGCGATGACCTGCTGCTCGTTGTCGGGGTGACCAACGATGGGTCCACCAACCCGCCGCTGCTCAGCCACACGTTCAACGCGCTCAGCGTGGGCGTGCGCGATGGCACCCACGCCACGTCGGCCACCGGCAACCCGGGCATCGACGGGCCGGGCCGCATGAAGCCCGAAATCGTTGGCGCCGAGAACTTCACGAGCTTCGCCACCCCGCAGATCGGGGCGATCGGCGCGGTCCTGATCGAGACGGCCCTGACGCACCCTGGCCTGGCCGGGAATCTGGACGCCGATCGCATCGAGGTCCTGCGGGCCGCGATCCTCGCCTCGGCGACCAAAGAGAACCAGCTCACCGGCACGTGGAGCAACGGGGCGATCACCAGCGGCCCCGATCGCGGCACGACGGTGACCCCCATCGATGACGTCGTCGGCGTCGGCCTGGCCAATGTGAACCGGGCCCACTTGCTGCTGACCGCACTGGAACAGCCGGGCGGCGATACGGCCGGGGATGCCCCCGTCGTTCCGTCCCGCGGCTGGGGCTACGACACCATCGGCCTGGATCAGTCGCGATTCTGGCGCATCGACGTGCCGGCCGGGGCGGACTCGTTCTCGGTGGCCGCGTCGTGGAATCGCCGCGTCCGGCTCAGTACCGGTGCGTGGTTCGCTCCCGATTTGGACCTCATCCTGTGGCGGGTGGACGCCGCCGGCGACCTGCAACCGCTCACCGGCGACGCCGGCCTCGCTTGGTTTGATGGCGGGAATGTGACGAGCCAGAGTCCGGTGGACATGGTCGAGCACCTCCACGTCACCGGTCTGGCCGCGGCCACGTACGTGCTCGAAGTCCGTCGGCTGGACAATGGCGGCCTGCCGCCAGCCAACTGGCCCTTCGCCGTGGCCTGGTACGGCCCCGAGGGCGCCGCCGGCATCCCCGAAGACATCAACGGCGATGGCGTGGTCGACTTCGGCGACCTGCTGGCCGTGATTTCCGAGTGGGGCACCTGCCCGGGCTGCGACGCGGACATCGATGGCAACGGCGAAGTCGATCTGATCGACCTGCTCAACGTGCTGGCCGCATTCTCCTGAACCGCGAGCGACCGCCGATGCCCGCCGAGCCCCGTGCCCGGCGCGGCCCCCGTTTGACGTGACCGCGCCCCTCTGATCGACTGGCAGGATGCGAGTGATCCTGCGCACCCTTCCGTCGGCCATCATCCTCTCGGTGCTGGGCGTCCTGCTGCTCTACCCGATCTGGCTCACCGTCCGCGGTGGCTTCATCGGGGAGAACGGCTTCACGCTCCAACACCTGAAGGTGATCCTCGCCGACCCGCCGATTCGCCAGGGCATGATCAACGCGTTCGGGATCGCCTTCGGCACGACCGCCCTCTCGCTGCTGATCGGCCTGCCGCTGGCCGTCCTGAACGCCCGGTACGAGTACCCCGGCAAGACGGCCCTCGCCGCCCTGATCCTGGTGCCGCTGATCCTGCCCCCGTTCGTCGGGGCCATCGGCATCCACCACATGCTCGGCCGCTACGGCGCGGTCAACACGATGCTCGTGGAGTCGGGCCTGCTAGACGGCCCGATCGACTTCATCGGCCGCGGCGGCTTCTGGGCGATCGTGGTGGTGCAGGCCCTGCACCTCTACCCCATCGTCTACCTCAATGCGACGGCGGCCCTGGCCAACCTTGACCCGGCCCTGGACGAGGCGGCGGAAAATCTCGGGGCGAGCGGCTGGCGCCGTTTCCGCGAGATCACCCTGCCGCTGATCCGGCCCGGCCTCTTTGCCGGCTGCACCATCGTCTTCATCTGGGCCTTCACCGAGCTCGGGACGCCGCTGATGTTCGACTACCAAGTCGTCACGCCGGTCCAGATCCTCAACGGGCTCAAGGAAATGGGCGGCGGCGGCGGTCCGACGTACGCCCTGACCGGGGTGATGCTCTTCGTGGCCGTGCTCAGCTACGTCATCGGCCGCAAGCTCTTTGGCGGCCAGGCCCACGCGATGTACGGCAAGGCCTCGGTTCAGGCCCGGACCACGCAGCTCACCGGATCCGCGGCGGCCCTGGCCACGCTGACCTTCGCCGGCGTCACGTTCATCGCCGTCCTGCCCCACCTCGGCGTGATGGTCACCAGCATCGCCAAGTCGGGCAGTTGGTACCAGAGCGTCCTGCCGACGGAGTTCACCGGCGAACACTGGTCGGGCGCCCTGTCGCACCCGCTGGCCGTCGGCAGCATTCGCAACAGCCTGTTCTACGCGTCGATCGCGATGATGCTCGACATCGTCGCCGGCGTGGTGATCGCCTACATCGTCGTCCGCACGCGGGCCCCCGGCCGCAAGCTGATCGACGCCCTGACGATGCTGCCGCTCGCGGTGCCGGGCCTGGTGATGGCCTTCGGCTACGTGGCCATGACCCTCGAGTGGCCGTTCACCGAGGGCGCCCCGCTGCACGGGGTGGCCGACGTGCTGGGCGCCGAGCCGAATCCGGTGCTGCTGCTGATCGTGGCCTACGCCGTTCGCCGCCTGCCGTACGTCGTGCGGTCGGCGATCGCCGGGCTCGAGCAGACTTCGGTGGAGCTGGAAGAAGCGGCCATGAACATGGGGGCGACCCGGGTCCGGGCGGTGCGGACGGTGATTCTGCCGTTGATCGCCGCCAACCTGGTGGCCGGCGGCATGCTGGCCTTCAGCTTCGCCATGCTCGAAGTCTCCGACAGCCTGATCCTGGCCCAGCGGGCGGAGCATTTCCCCATCACCAAGGCGATCTACGTGCTGTTCGAGCGGCTGGGCGACGGCTCGGCCATCGCCAGCGCGATGGGCGTCTGGGGCATGGTCCTCCTGGCGCTGACCCTGGTGGGAGCCTCGCTGATGATGGGCAAACGGATGGGCGCGATCTTCCGCGTCTGAGGCCCCGCGCCCCGTGAAACCGACCGTGTTCTCGGCCCGCCTTCCGGTCGCCGACGAAAAGCCCCCCGCGGGGCAGGATCCCGCCCCCGTTCCGGCCGTCACGGCCGCCGGAGGCGGCTATCATCGACCGAACCGAGATCGCCGATGCCGGAGATGGGGACCTGCCCCTGACCGCACGCCGGGACGCCCCGGCACCCCCTCCGCATCCGCCCTTGCCCTTCGCCCCGGAGTCGCCTTCCGATGCCGTACACGCTGACCCCCGATCAGGGCTTCGACGTCGACATCGAGGACACGAGCTACCTCAAGGATCGGATGGATGCCCCCGACCGGTGGATCCTGAACTTCGGTCCGCAGCACCCGGCCACGCACACCACGCTCCGGATCATCCTGGAGCTGGACGGCGAACGTGTGGCCCGGGCCACGCCGCACATCGGCTACCTGCACTCGGGGTTCGAGAAGCTCGGCGAACACCACGACTGGAACCAGTATGTCTGCACCGTCAGCCGGATGGACTACATCTCGCCGATCGTGAACGACGTCGCCTGGCACCACGCGGTCGAGACGCTGTTCGACATCGACCTGACGCCGCGTTGCAAGGTCGTCCGCACGATCCTCGGTGAACTCGGCCGGCTGCAAAATCACCTGCTGTGCGTCGGGGCCGCGGCCCTGGACCTCGGAGCCTTCACCGGCTTCCTCTACGGGTTCAACGAACGCGAGCACATCTACGACATCCTCGACTACTGCTGCGGCCAGCGTTTCCACCCGGACTACACGCGCGTCGGCGGGATGAAGAACGACCTGCCGGACACCGAGACGTTCCGGCGCATGGTGCGGAACTTCATCGACGTCCGCATGCCCAAGTCCATGAAGGACATGCAAACGCTGCTGGAGCGCAACCGCATCTTCATCGATCGCGTCCAGGGCGTCGGCGTCGTCACCCACGACGAAGCGCTCTCCTGGGGCCTGTCCGGTCCGTGTGCCCGCGGCTCGGGCGTGAAGCGCGACGTCCGCAAGGACGAGCCGTACCTGTGCTTCAAGGACAACTGGGACGGCGAAGGCGCCGAGGCCGTGAAGTTCACCGTGCCCATCGCCACCGACGGCGACTGCTACAGCCGCTTCATGGTCCGCCTCGAAGAGATGCGTCAGTCGATCTCGATCATCGACCAGCTGATTGACCGGATTCCCGACGGCCCCATGGATGCGGCGGCCGACGGCAAGATCGTCAAGCCCGACAAGGGCGACGTGTACGGCTCGATCGAAGGCACCATCCAGCAGTTCGAGCTCATCATGCCCAACCGCGGCTGGGACGCCCCCGTCGGCGAGGCCTACGGCTGCATCGAAAGTCCCAACGGTGAACTCGGCTTCTACCTCGTGGGCGACGGCAGTCGCTGTGCGTGGCGGGCCGCGACCCGTCCCCCGTCGTTCATGCACTTCTCGGTGTTCGCCAAGATGCTCGAAGGCCACATGCTCGCCGACCTCGTCGCCGTGCTCGGTTCGCTGAACATCATCGCCGCCGAACTCGACCGCTGATTCTGTTCCCGATCGGTCCGGCCACGTCGTCCTGACGACCGCGCCAGATCGCCGCTTCTGACCGACCTTCCCCGATCGCTCGCCGGCCCGTTTCGGCCGCGACGCCAAGCATCAAGGACCGCCCATGGCCTGGCACGTCAAGCCCAGCGCGACCACCGAGATCGAACGCCGCTCCGAGCCCTACGTCACGGACGAGCTCAAGGCGCGGTGGGAGAAGGATCTGATCCCGCGGTACGAGACTCGGATGGGTTCGCTCATGCCGATCCTGCACGAGATCCAGCACGCCCACCACTGCGTGCCGCACCAGGCGATGGAAGAGATCGCCGAGTTCCTGCAGATCACACCGGGCGACGTGCTCGACACGGTGAGCTTCTACGAGGAGTACTCCGTCGAGCCCCTCGGCAAGTACGTCATCGCCATCTGCCAGTCGATCGCCTGCGAGGTCTGCGGCCACCAGGCCCTGATCGACCACGTGCGCCAGAAGCTCGATATCGAGCCGCACGAGACGACCGACGACGGGCGTTTCACGTTGCAGGCCCTTGAGTGCTTGGGCGCCTGCGAGGGAGCCCCGTGTGCCCTCATCAACGACGACCGGCACGACAACTTGACCATCGAGTCGCTCGACGCGCTGCTCGAAAAGCTCGCCTGAGTCTCGGTGGCCGGACCATCCGAGACCGGCTCCGACGGCCCGCCGGGCCTGATGCGGAATCTGGGCGCGTTCTTCGGGCACATCGCCCGGGCCGTTCGGACGGACCCGTCGGCCGAGACGCCGCCGGCCGACCCCGTGCCGGCCGACCCCGAGCGGATTGAGATCCGCCGCGAGACCGAATCCGTGCAGCAAGGGGACGTCGTCCTCCGCCGCACCACCATCGAGGAGGTCGAGCTTCGCTCGCCGGCCCCCGCACCTGCTTCCGCTCCCGCCCCCGCGAGCGACTCGCCCCGCGATCCTGCTCCCCCTGCCCCGACCAAGGGACCCGACCATGCCGCTCACTGAACCGTCGCTCACCAAGCGCATCCCGACCGCCCCCTGGGCCGATCCCAAGGATCGCCAGTACGTCGACGTCGACCAGTTCATGAAGACCGGCGGCTACGCGGCCCTCGAGCAGGCGATCAGCATGGACCGCGGCGAGCTCGTGGACCTGGTGAAGGGCGCCCAACTTCGCGGCCGCGGCGGCGCGGGATTCCCGGCCGGCCTGAAGTGGTCCTTCCTCCCGGAACCGGATGGTGGCCGGCGCTACCTGGCCATCAACTGCGATGAAGCCGAGCCCGGGACGTTCAAGGACCGATTGCTCGTCGACTTCGATCCGCACCTGGTGCTCGAAGGCATCGCCATCTGCTGCTACGCCTGCCAGCTCGACACCGCGTACTTCTTCATCCGCGGCGAGTACCGCCACCAAGCCACCACCATGCAGCGGGCCATCGACGAGGCCTACGCCAAGGGCGTCTTCGGCGGCAACGGCCTGCTGGGCAAGAGCGACTTCAAGGTCGAGTGCCACCTGCACCGCGGCGCCGGCGCGTACATCTGCGGCGAAGAGACCGGCCTGCTCGAAGCGGTCGAGGGCCGCCGCGGCTGGCCGCGCCTCAAGCCCCCCTTCCCGGCGGTGAGCGGCCTTTTCGGCCGGCCGACGATCGTGAACAACGTGGAAACGCTGGCTGCGGTGCCGGACATCCTCACCCGCGGCCTCGACTGGTGGACCGGCCTTGGGTGCGAGTCATCGATCGGCGGCGCGCCGTCCTACGGCTCCAAGCTGATGGGCGTTTCGGGCCACGTCAACCGTCCGGGCGTGTACGAATGCGACCTGGGCATTCCGCTGCGCAAGCTGGTCGAGGACTACTGCGGCGGCATGCGTGGCGGCAAGAAGTTCAAGGGTGCGATCGCTGGCGGCGTGTCCATGGGCATCCTGGGCGAGGACCAGTACGACGCGGAGCTCGACTTCGACATCGGCCGCAAGTACGACGTGATGGGCCTGGGTACCGCTTGCCCGACGGTCTTCGACGAAGACACCGACATGGTGGCCGTCGCCCGCAACATCAGCCGCTTCTTCAAGAACGAGTCCTGCGGTCAGTGCACGCCCTGCCGAGAGGGCGCGCAGTGGATGTACAAGTTGCTCTGCCGCATCGAAGCCAGTGACGCCACCAGCAAGGACCTGGACCTGCTGCTCGAGTTGGCCGGCTCGATGGGCATCATGCCCGGCACCACGATTTGCGGTCTGGCCGACGGCCACAACTGGGCCGTCCGCACGATCGTGAACAAGTACCGCAGCGAGTTCGAAGCGCGGGTCAAGCCGTACGCCGTGCCGGTGTCTCCGGTCCGGATGACGCTGGGGGCGGCGGGCGCCTGAATCGCCTGAGGCGTGGGGCGGGGCGGCTGAACCGCGGCGTCCGAGAAGTCGCCGGCGAGCCGAACACGACGATCACGCGTCGCCCGAAGTGCGCCACCGGACCCGAAAGCACTGATTCAGTCGTCGACCGCTGGCGGGCTGCGTAAAAATCACCGATGCCGCCGGAAGTGTTCGCGCACCGGCCGCGATCACTCGCGGCCGCTCGACACTCCTGCGCGGCCTGGAGCCTGCATCGCCCGGTGATGGAACGCGGCGCGTGCGTCGCTCAGGCCACCATGAATCTGATTCGCAATTCGCTTGGGCTCAAGCTCGCCCTGGTCATGACCACCCTGCTGCTGTGCACGGTGGGCGGTGTGGGCGCCACCCTGCAGACGACCGATGGACTGGCCGCCGACGGGCTGGTGATCAACCTCGCCGGTCGCCAGCGGATGCTCACCCAGAAGTACACCAAAGAGTCGCTGCGCGGCCTGAGTGCCGGCCAGACCGGGGAGCCCGCGTCCGCCGCGAAGACGCGAACGCTGTTTGAGTCGACGCTCACGGCGCTGCAAAGCGGCGGCCCCGCCTTCCGAGATCCGGGCATGACCCAGGAAGTCCGGCTGCCGAAGAACACCGACGCCGAGATCGAAGCCGCCCTTCGCCAGGCGGGTGACCACTGGGATTCGCTTACGTCTTCGTTCGCGGCCGCCCGAGACGCGGCACCGGGCAGCGCGGATCGCGACGCGGCGATGAATGTCGCGGACGCAGCCAACATGGCCTGCCTCAAGACCAGCAATCAAGCCGTGAGCCTGTTCCAGGCCGCGTCGGATACGCGCGTCGCCTTCCTTCGCAAGATTCAGCTCGTTGGACTGGGCGTCGCCCTGTTCATGTTCGCCGGGGGCATCGCCTTCGTCCGGTTCCGCATCATCGGCCCGATCCGCGAGTCGGTGGCCGTCGCCGAGTCGGTCGCGAGCGGCGATCTCACCACGCGGACCAATCCGTCCTCGGCCGACGAAGTTGGTCGCCTCGGCACATCGCTCAACCAGATGTGCGAGAACCTCCGTGACGTCGTCGGCCGGCTCGACGAAGCGTCGGGCACCGTCACCGACGCCTCGGGCGATCTCAGCGCAACGTCGGAACAGCTCACCGGAACCGCCGAAGAGACGAGTTCTCAGGCGACGTCGGTGGCCGCCGCGGTCGAAGAAATGGCGACCAACATCCGCGTGATGTCCGACAGTGGCCAGCAGATGAATGAAACCTCTCAGGTCCTCCTGCGGGTCATGGAAGAACTCTCCGCCAGCATCGCCGACGTCTCTGGCCGATCCGACCAGGTCACCAACGTCACCCACGATGTCGCGGAACTGACGCGAACCAGTACCGACGATCTCGGCGAGCTCGGGGCCGCCGCCGGAGCGATCGGAAAGGTGATCGAAGCGATCCAGGACATTGCCGAGCAGACAAACCTGCTCGCGCTCAATGCCACGATCGAAGCCGCGCGAGCTGGCGACGCCGGCAAGGGATTCGCCGTCGTGGCCAGCGAGGTGAAAGACCTTGCCCGGCAAGCCGCCGACGCAAGCGACGACATCCGCTCGCGGATCGAGGGGATCCAGGCATCCACGAATCGCACCGTTGGCTCGGTGTCGCGCATCGCCGACGCCATCACGGAACTGAGTTCGGTGACCACGGCGATCCGTGAAGCGGTCGCGGCCCAGGGCGAAACCACCGACCAGATCATGCAGCGGGTCACCCAGTCCTCCCACTCCGCGACCGAGCTGGCCTCTGGAGTTTCCGAAGCCTCGCTCGCCGCCGACGAAATCACCCGGAACATCACTGGCGTTGAAGAAGCGGCCCGGGATTCAGCCCGCAGCGCGGCGATGACCCGCACGTCGAGCGACGCGCTTCAAGACCTCAGCCGGAACCTCAAGGCAATCGCCGGCGAGTTTCAGGTCTGAGCCGCCCGCCCGAGCCCGCTCGAGCGAGCGAGCCCGAGCGAACATGCGTGAACCCGCGGTAGACTGCTCCGGCTCGGACGATCCGAAGCGGCCCTCCCCCGAATCGATTTCGGGGAGTGCCGCTTCGCTCGTTTCTGGATCCTCGCCGGAGCTTCGCCGTGTCCGATTCGCTGCCTTCTTCCGCTCGGCCGCGCCCGCGCGGCGTGCTTTCGGTCCTCGGCCCCGGGATCCTGGTGGCGGCGACCGGCGTCGGGGCGGGCGATCTGGCCACCGCCGGACTCGCGGGGTCGAACCTCGGCCTGGCCATCGCCTGGGCCGCGCTCTTTGGCGCGATCCTGAAGTACATCCTGAGCGAGAATCTGGCCCGATGGCAGATCGGCACGGGCGAGACGGTCTTGGCTGGCGCGATTCGGCACCTCGGCTGGCCAGTCCACCTCGGCTTTGGGCTGTACATGCTGCCGTGGAGCGTGTTCGTTGGCACCGCCATCGTCGCGGGCTGCGGCGTCACCCTGCACGCCCTGATGCCCGGAGTCTTTGACGACCCCACCACCGGCAAGATCTGCTTTGGAGCGGCGAGCAGCATCGTCGGCCTGGTCCTGGTGTGGACCGGCGGGTTCCGACTGTTCGAGCGGGTCATGCTGGTCTGCGTCGGCGTGATGGTGTGCATCACGATCGCCGCCGCGGTGCTCGCCCGCCCGGATGCCGGGGACTTGGTGCGCGGGATCTTCGTGCCCACCGTGCCCGGCATCACCAGCGCCGATCCGGCGCAGGCCCGGCAGGCCCTGGAGTGGACGATCGCCCTGATCGGCGGCGTGGGCGGCACGCTCACCCTGATCGCCTACTCGTACTGGATGCGGGAAACGGGGCGTACGAATCGCGATGACCTGGCGACCTGCCGCATCGACTTGGCCGCGGGCTACACCATGACCGCGCTCTTCGGCGTGGCGATGGTGGTCGTCGCCCACCGCGTCACCGTGGACAAGACCGGCGCGGGACTCGTGATTTCACTCGCCGACACCGTCCGCGACTCGGTGGCTGCGGCCTTCGGGCCGGCCGCTGGCCGAGCGGGACGACTGGTGTTTCTGCTCGGTGCCCTGGCCGCGATGTTCTCGAGCCTGCTCGGCGTCTGGCAAGTGGTGCCGGTCATCTTTGGCGACTGGTGGATGCGGCGCGGCGGGCGGACGCCGGCGCGCGAAACCGTCGACCAGCGTTCTTGGCCGGTGCGCGGCTTCATGATCTGGATCGCGCTCATCAGCCTGCCGGGACTCGTGATTCCCTTCGCGTCGGTCCAGAAGTGGTACGCGATCGTCGGCGCTGGTTTCGTCCCCGCGTTGGCCGCCGTCTTGCTGCTGTTGAACGGGCGAGCGCGCCACGGCATGCCGGCTGAGCTGCGGAATCGCACCGGCGGCACGCTGCTGCTGGCCGCGACGCTCGTGCTGCTCGGGTCGGTGGCGGTGTACGACATCGCGGGGCGGACGGGTTTGCGGGGGCGGGCGACACCGGCGGTGGCACCGGCGAGTCCGGCGAATGCGGCGAATGCGGCGAATGCGGCGACTCCGGCGCCGGTTCCGACGGAGATACCCGCGGGCCCGACGGCTCCGGCTGATGCGGCGGCTCCTGGGCCGGCGCCAGGCGACAACGTCGACGCTCCCGCCAACGTCAATCCTCCGGATCGTCCGGCAGAGGATCTGGACCCGGCGGCCGGATCGGAATCTGCACCGTAAAACGGAGTCCGTCGGCCGGAGCGTCGATCCATCCCTGCGTCTTCGTCGGCCCCGGCCCTTCCAGCAATGCCGATCCGACGTCGACGAAGAACTCAGCCGGCCCCCTCGACGCCTCCGCCGGCCACGGAAACGTGCAGGTAATCGTCCGCTGGCCCATCACCATCTTGTTCGCGTCAATGGCCTCACCATCGGGGCGACGCAGCTGTGCGTCGGCCATCCGCAGCGCGAGCCGCGTGATGCCCTCGGCCCCCTCAATCCGAATCGTCACGCTGTCCGCATCGCGCTCAACCGATGTGATCGTCGCGAAACGGCTGGAACCCTCGGCCCCGTCGTCCCAACCCTCCGGCGGCCAAGGCGGCTGCGACAGTGGCACGGCCCACGTTTGCGTCCACTGATGGCGGCCCGCGGTGAACGCGAACTCGAACTCGATCTCGTGCTCCCCGGGCGGCAGCGGCACCGCCGTCGGGTCGAAGCCGCCATCTGCATCGCGGGTCCCAGACCAACCCCAGCCGCGCGACACGCGACGCGCGTCAAGCCACGGATCGAAGTCGAGGACGAAACCATCGAGCCGACTGGGAGAAGGCTGACCGTTGATCCGCATGCCGTTGACCACGGTCTTCGTGGCTGGCAACTTCGACCGAATGGAAGCCCGGGCCGCGGCCACGGACGGGGCCAATGGACTGCTCTGCACCGCACGATTGACGATCAACGTCACATCAATGCCCTCGGGCGGGCGTGGCTCCACATTGGCCGCCACCACGACCACCGCACGGTGCACACGGGCCATCTCGTCGGTGCTCAGCCAGTCGTTGGCGATGGCGTGCAGGACGAGGTGCTCCCAAACGCCGGCGTCGGCCGCCGAACCGGGCCACGCGCCGGTGTCGACCAGCGCGGTGATGGCTTCGCTCGTCAGTTGACCGGACACCCGTTCGGAGATCTGCCCGTCCACGCCGCGCTCGAGCAACTCGGAGAGCACGATCGACTCGATCTCGGGCTCGCCAAGCGATCGCTCGACGCGCATCAGCCACCAGATCGGCATCCACGCGGCCCGGGTTGACGCGCTGGGCCAGGTCACCGGGAGCAGTGCGGCAATAGCGAGCAGTGCCGCCCAGGTTCCCATTCGCCTTGGCCGCCACCGCCGCGTGACCGTTGCCCCGGCCAACCGGTCGCCACACTCCGGACAGCGTTCGTCGGCCCCCGCCCCGTCGTGGGCCTGCTCGGCGGTCACCGACTGGCCGCATCGCCGGCACTGGGGCTCGACGCGGCGCGCGGTTCGAAAGATCTCGCGAACCAGGAACCCCGTCGCCAGAATCCCGAGCCCGCTGGCGATGCCGATGATGATCATGCCCCCTCCGATCGGGTCTGCCGCCGTGGTGATTCACCCATCGAGGATCGGCGAGCCGGCCCGGAATCGCAAGCGAGATCTGGTTCGCGCGGCGCGTCGCACGTCCGGATCGCGTGCCGGCCTGCCCTCGCGACGCCGGCCGCCAGTCGCCAGTCGCAAGTCGCAAGTCGCCAGCCATCAGCCGCCAGTCGCCAGTCGCCAGTCGCCAGTCGCCGGAAATCGGCGCTGGCACTCTTGCTTCCCCCGCGACACGCCTAAAAACGAACGCGGCTCCCGGACTCGAGGGGAGTCTGGGAGCCGCGTCATCGTTTGACGAACGGAACGCTACTCGAGGGCGGCAGCACCCGAGATGATCTCGGTGAGTTCCGTGGTGATCTGGGCCTGGCGGGCGCGGTTGAACTTGCGGCCGAGGTTCTTCTTCAGATCCTTGGCGTTCTCCGTCGCCGCCTTCATGGCGACCATACGCATGATCTGCTCGCTCACCACCGCGTCATTCACGCACTGGAAGAGCTGCGACTTCACGGTCAGCGGCAGCATCGAGGCCAGCAGGCTCTCGGCCGACGGGCTGAACTCGTAGGTGGCGGCGGAAGCGCCCGCACCGTCTCCCGCGTCCGCGGCGTCGGCCGGTTCCGCGGAAAGTGGCAGGAGCTGCTGCACTTCTGGACGTTGGCGGGAGTTCGACTCGAACCGCATGTAGGCCACGCGGACAGCGTCGTACTCGCCGGCGATGAACGCATTCATGTACCGGGTGGCGATGGCGTCGACGTCGTCATACGCCGGCGTGTCGCCGAACGTGTGATGCTCGGCAACGTCAATCTTGGCGAACCGGAAGAAGCCGACGGCCTTCTTGCCGCTGATCTCCACCGTCGTCTCTTCGCCACCTTCCTTGCGCGATCGCAGGTGCTGCAGGGCGTTCCGCAGCACGTTGGCGTTGTACGCACCGCAGAGACCCCGGTCGGAGCTGATGACCAGCAACAGCTCGCGACCTCCGGCGACCGACTCGGTGCGGAGCAGCGGGTGCTCCACATCGCCGGAATTCGCCGACAGCTCCTGCACCAATTCGCGGATGCGACCGGTGTAGGGCTTCGTCGCCTGGGCTCGCTGGAACGCGGCGGTGAACTTGGCCGTGGCGATCATCTGCATCGTTTTGGTGATGCGTTGAATCGTGCCGACGGCGACCATTCGCTTCTTGATTTCGCGGATTTGGGCCATGGGGCGGACAGCATAGCCGCCCCGCAAGCGGCCGGATCCGCGGTGAAAGCGGTCATCGGTGGAAATCCGCCAATTCCTCGGCCATTCGTAGTATTGATTTATACTACGTACATGCCAAACAACGATGCCCGAGTTCCATCCCCGCTGTCGGCCCCGGTCACGATCCCCGTCATCCCCCCGGCCGCCGCCCCGGCTCCAGCCCCCGCCCCGCCGGCGGCCGCACCTCCGGCCACTCGCCCCACGGCGCCGTCCATGGCCCCAGAGGTCTCGCCCGCACCCGTCGACGCTCTGGTGGCCCTTGGCCTGACCCCGGCGGAAGCCGAGGTCTACGTGGACCTCCTCGCCCGTCCCGAGCCGGTCACCGCCTACCGCGTCGGGAAGGACCTCGGCCGGGCCACCGCCAACGTCTACAAGACGATTGATGCTCTGGCCGAGCGGGGCGCGGTGCTTCTCGGCGAGGGCGAACCGCGAACCTGCCGGGCCGTCGCCCCCGGCGAACTCCTTGGGGCCATGGATCGGTCCTGGTCCGCGCGATCCGGCCAAGCGGCCCACGCGCTGGCCAACGTCCTCCCGCCCGACCCCGACGAGCGGGTCTACGACATTCGGTCCGCGGACCTCGTCCTTGAACGCATCGGCCGCATGCTCGCCGCCGCGGAGAGCGTGGCGGTTCTGGACCTCGCCCCCGCCCCGTTCGCCGCACTGCATCCCGAGATCTGCGCCGCCGCCGCCCGCGGGATTCGCACGTTCGTGCTCGTCCACGAACCGGTCCACGATCCGATCCCCGGCGCTGACGTCGTGGTCGCGGCGGAAGCCGAGACCGAGGCCCGGCGCGGCCGCTGGCCGTCGCACCCGATCAAGTGCGTCGTCGATGCCCGGGAATCGCTCGTCGCCCGACTCGCCTTCGCGGGCGATGCCGTCCACGAGGCGACGTGGACGCGCCGGCTCCACCTGTGCTGCGTGCTCCACGCGAGCTTCCTGCGCGAGCACGCGTTTCATCGGGCCGCGCGGATGGCCCGCGCCCCCGGGGCCCCCGCCCCGCTACGCGATGCAATCGACGATGCGGCGATGTTCGATCCGGCCGACGTCCCGGGGCAGCGCGAACTGCGCCGAGCCGATGGCATGCGGCCCGCCTGAAGAACCGCCGCGGAACGGCCGCATGGCCATCGGGATCACCCGAAAGCCGCGCCGTCCCGTTGCCCGGTCGCGTGGTCGCGCAATCGCGTGGTCGCGTGGTCGTGTGGTCGTGTGGTCGTGTGGTCGTGTGGTCGCGTGGTCGCGTGGTCGCGTGGTCGTGCGGTCGTGCGGTCGTGCGGTCGCGTGGTCGCGTGGTCGCCAGATCCGTCGCCGACTCGCTCAGACTTGCAATCCGTCCCAGGCGAGGTCCATGCCGTCGGGCATCTCGGCACTTGCTTCGGCGTGCAGCAAATCGTGGGTCATGTGGATGAACCACGTGCGATCGGCGGCGATGCGCTCGGCCGCATTCATTGCCTGCTCGCGGGTGAAGTGCGTGGGATGCGCCCGTTCTCGCAGCATGTCGAGGAAAAGCGTCCGCAGCCCACGCAGGGCCGGCCACGTCTCCGGCGGAATGGACGACGTGTCCGTGCACCAGGCCAACGGCAGCGGCCCGGGCTGCACCGCGGCGACCTCGCCCTCGGCGTTCAGGGCATCGAAGCGCCAGCAGATGACGGGCAAGCGTCCGTGCAGCACGGTCAGCGGCGTCGCCCGCAATCCCAATCGATCGATCGGCTGGCCGGCCTGGACGACGTGCGGAATCAGCGTGGCCACGAAGGATGGATTCACATTGCGGTGCTGCTGAAACACGTGCTGGTAGACGCGGTGGAGCGAGTCCATTGTGTTTTCGTCGGCAAAGATCTCGATCGGGGCATCCATCAGCACGTTGAACCGGCGCGTCTCGTCAAGCCCCCAGACGTGGTCGACGTGGTTGTGGCTGAAGTGGATCCCATCGCAGCGCCGGAGTCGGTGCCGCAGCGCCTGCTCGCGGAGGTCCGGCGACGTATCCAAGAGCAGCACGCGCGGTGCGCCGCCGGCGTCGGTGAACTGCAGCATGCCGCTCGTGCGCAGCCGGCGATCACGCGGATCATCCGACGTGCACGTGCGGCAGTCGCAGCCGATGATCGGGACCCCCGCGCTCGTGCCCGAGCCGAGCACCGTCCACCGCACGTCGCTGATCATGGCATCGCTCATTGGCCGGGTTCCGCCGGCGCCGCAGCCGACGTGCCCACCGCGGCCGACGCGCCCGTCGAGCCCGTCGCGCCCGACGCCGCCTCGGCCATCGCCGCCCCCCGCGTCATCGCGGCCACGATCGCCTGCGTCGCCGCTCCCGGGTCGCCGGCCTGGCAGACCGCACTGCTCACCGCCACGCCCCGCGCCCCGATCGCCGCGAGTGCTTCGGCCCGCGGCGCGTCGATCCCGCCGATGGCCAGGTGCGGCAGTCGCCCCCACGCCAGGTAGGCCGTGAGCGCCGCCGGCCCGGCGACCTCCAGATGCGGCTTGGTCGGACTCGCGAACATCGGACCGATGCCGCAGCCGTCCGCCCCGCCGCGGAGGGCCGCCGCCGCGTGCTCCACCGTCCGGGTGCTCACGCCAATGTGCAGCCGGTCACCGGCCAGACGCCGGGCGTCGGCCGCCGGCAGATCCGTCTGACCGAGGTGGACGCCGTCGGCTCCGGCGGCCAGGGCCACATCGGGACGATCGTTGATGACGATGGCCGCTCGCCGGCCAGCGAGGGCCACGAGTTGCCGGGCCCGGGACAGCAGTTCCCCGGCGGCGAGTTCCGGCTCCCGAAGCTGCACGCAGTCCGCGCCGCCGGCGATGGCCGCCGCGGCCACGTCCGCCCACGGCTCGAGGCACCCGGCGGCGGTGATCAGCACGCACACCGTCCACTGCGGATGCGGCCGCCGTTCCAAAGCCAGGCGAAGCCGGCGTTCGAGTTCGTAGCTGGCGTATCGGAGGGCTTCCACCGCCGGAGCGACCGTGCGCCCCGGCTCGAGCGTTTTGGCCCACTCTTCAATGGTCCGCAGGGACTCGGTGAGGCGGGCGGCGGCAGCGGCCACGACGTCGGCCGGTCCCGCTCGCTCGGATTCGCGGTCGCCGGTGAGCGCGGTGCCGACATCGCCGGTGATGTCGCGGTGGGCCACCATGGAGCCGAGCGGCTCAAGCGCGATCACCAGTCCGTGGCGCACCGCCTTGGCCTGGGCCGAAAGGTCGCGATCGTCCAGCAGAAACCGGGCCGCCTCTTCCAAGGTGCGGGCGGCCTCTCGGGCCCGGTTGGCGTTCGCGTCGATGATTCGCAGCGGATTCACGGCCGGATGGTAGGGCCAGGGCTGCGACTCGGACGGCGCGAATCAGCCGCCGACCGCAGGAAGCACGTAGACTCGATGCCCCCGCCAGTGCGTGCGGCTTCCCCCGTGACCCCCTCGCCCGGAGGCTCCCCCGTGTTCAACACGATCAAGCTCGGCTCGTTCCGCTCCCCCGTTCACGTTGTCGGTGTCTGCTCCGATCCGGAAGGACTGCCCCGCGGTCTCGATCTGCCGGATGCGGACAAGAAGGCCATCCGCGCCGCCCTTGAAACGCCTGGCTTCAAGGCCGAACGCGGCGAGACGCTGGCCGTCGGCACCAAGCACCTCGTCCTCGGCCTCGGATCGCGCGATGAACTGAACACCACGCGGGTGCGCGAGATCGCCGGCCGCCTGCTCAAGACCCTGGACCGCCGCGAAGACTCGGCCGTTGCCCTGCATCTGGACGCGATTCCGGCCCGGACCATGGACGCGGGCACCATCGGCCGCTGCTTCGGCGAAGGCATGGGCATCGCCAACTGGCGCGTCGACTTCTTCGACGGCACCGCCACCAAGAACGCCGACGCCCACGGCAACCTGACGGTCGTCACCAAGGACTCCGACTTCAAGGCCGGGTTCGAAGAGGGCCAGGTCATTGCCGCGGCCACCAACGAGGCCCGGCGGCTCGGCGCGACCCCGCCGAACATCTGCAATCCGACCTGGTTCGCCAGTGAGGCCCGCAAGCTCACCCGCAAGGCCGGGCTGAAGACGACGGTCATCACCTACGCCAAGGCCCAAGAACTCGGCCTCGGCGGCATCGTCAACGTCGGCCGAGGTTCGGAAAGCAAGCCGAACATGGTGATCGTCGAGCACAAGCCCAAGAAGGCCCGGCGCGGCGTCCGGCTTGCCCTGGTCGGCAAGACCATGACCTACGACTCCGGCGGCTACTCGCTGAAGCTTTCCGGTGGCATGAAGGGCATGAAGTACGACGGCTGCGGCGGGTACGCGGTGCTCGGGGCGATGCTCGCCATCGCCGAGCTCGACCTGCCGGTCCACGTCGTCGCCCTGCTTCCCTGCGCGGAAAACATGGTCAACGGCGAAGCGTATCGGCCGGACGACATCATCACGATGCACAACGGCGTGAGCGTTGAAGTCACGAACACCGACGCCGAGGGCCGATTGATCATGGCCGACGCGTTGTCGTACGCCTGCGACAACTTTGCGCCGACGGCCATCGTCGACGTGGCCACGCTCACCGGCGGCGTGGTCGTGGCCCTGGGCTCCGCCTGCTGCGGCGCCTGGTGCGATGACGACGACCTGCGCGGCCACGTGCAGGCGGCGAGCGACGCCACGGATGAGCCGATCTGGCGCATGCCGCTGATGGACGCCCACCGCGATCAGATGCGGGCCAAGCACGCCGACATCTGGAACAGCGCCCCGGTCCGCGACGCCCACCCGATTCAGGGCGCCGCCTTCCTCAGCTACTTCGTCGATGAGAACGTGCCGTGGTGCCACCTGGACATCGCCGGCGTGGCCAGTGCCGACTCCGGCAAGGCCCCGCTGTACGTCCCGGGACCGACTGGCTTCGGCGTGCGGCTCCTGACGGAACTCGCCGCTCGCCACGCCCGCGGATGAGGCAGAACGGTGCCTGACGAACCGCCGGCCCGTTGCCAGCACTGACCATCCCGCCCGTCGGACGCGCTCTTCAGCCCGTTCGGCGGGCGTTTTCGTGGGGGAAGACGCGACGGGCGACCGGCGACTGGAATCAGTCGGACGCGACGAGCGCCTCACCGCGTTCGATCGCGGTGATCTTGTCGACGCGGCGGCCGTGGCGGCCACCCTCGAATTCGGCGGCCACGAACGCGGCGACGATTTCGATTGCGGTGTCGGCGGTGATCCGGTCCGCCCCCAGGCAAATCACGTTCGCGTCATTGTGCCGCCGGGTCATTTCCGCGGTCAGCGGGTCGTCGGCCTGACCGGCCCGGACGCCGTCGACCTTGTTGGCCGCGATGGCCACGCCGTTGCCGGAGCCGCACACCAGGACGCCAAGGGCCGCGTCACCGCTGGCCACCGCGTGGGCCACGGCCCAGGCCTTGTCGGGATAGTCGCAACTGTCGGCCTCGCAGCGGCCGACCGGCAGCACGTCGTGGCCGGCGGCGGCAAGCGATGCGGTGACCGCGTCGACCACGGCCCCTCCACGGTGATCCGATCCGATGGCAACGTGCATGCGATTCAGTCCCCTCGTCGCCACGGCGCCAGTGCCGCGGGTACCAGCTTCAGCAATCGATCGGCCACCGCGCGGTAGGCCTCAGACCCGAGTCCGATCGGGTCTTCGATGTCCATGGGGCCGTCCGACCCATCCGTCAGCAGCCGAATCCGGTCGCCGAGCTCGGGGTCGCCGGCAACGAGCGATTGGGCCGCCTCCAGGTGCGAGCGGGTCATGCAGAAGACCGCCGTCGCCCCCTCGATCATCGCCCGGTTGAGGGCGGTGCTCCGTCCGTCCGCCGCGATTCCCAGCTCGGCCAGGGTCTGCACCGCGTCATCGGCCGGAGGAATGCCATCGATCGCCGCAACGCCGGCCGAGACGGCCAGACCGTCCTCGGGTTTCCCCAGGCCGCCCTCGGCGATCCACTGGCGGGCGATGGCCTCGGCCATCGGGCTGCGGCAGGTATTGCCGGTACAAACGAAGACGAACGTATGCATCTCAGTGGCGACCAAAGAGTCCGGGCGGGTGATCGGGCCGGCACGCGGCCAGCCGAATATGGCAGGGTACCGGCGATCCAGAGCGGCCGCCCGAAGCCCGATTCGGGGGCAAGAACGTCGCCGAATCCTGGAAGCCGAGTGGTCGCGCTTGACGAACCGCCCGCCCCGGGGCAGTATCCTCGCCGCACGCCCAGCGGCTTTTCCGCGGTTGGTGCGCATGGAGTTCAATGGTGGAATTCGTCGAACCGTCCGATGTGGCCGGCATTTTCGAAGACAACGCGATCAAGCCCGGGGCCCCCGATGGGGGATGCATCCACCTGGAAATGGACGCACCCAATGCCGTCCGCTTCCATTTGGCTACCACGGCCAGCGAGGCGACCCCGGACGATGGTGCCGAGTCGCGCACGGTCGACGCCGAGGGCAAACTCGGTGATTTCCTCGAGGGTGCGCTGCAGCGACTGCACATCGACCAGATCCTGCTCGTTCCGCTCGGCGAATGGGGCAAGGTGTTCGACGCCATTGCCTTCAGCCTCGCGGAGAACGAGGACTGGCAGGACTTCGACACCGCCGCCACCGTCGAACGCAATACGCGCGACCCGATTCTGTGCATGCCGGCTGACTTCACGACGCTGATGTTGGTGTTCGCGGCGCTCTGGTCCGACGCGGAATCGCGCGATCAGGGCGTGCACATTGTCGCCACCGCCACCCAGTTGCTCATGGAAGTCGATCCGACGGGCTGCGTGCGGGTGACCTGTGGAACCCAGGTCGTGGCCGACGAGCTCCGGGACATCTTCGAGTCCTTCTGAGCCAGCGGTCAGCCGCGGCGTCCCGCTCGTTTTCTTCGTGTCCAGCGCACTCGGTCCTCGGCTTCGCCGCCCACCGTGCACCGCGCAGGCGATGCGCTCCGCGGCACCGCGACTCGGGCCTGATGCATTCGGGCCGCGCGGACCGATGACAGAACGGGTTCGATGCCTCATGTCAGGCGGCGATCCTGCCGAACGCACGTGGGGCGCCCGCGGTTTTCGGACGGGTGCATCCCCCCCGCCGGGCCGGCCACGCCCGGCGCGTTGCCGCCATGCACGCAGGAGAATGTCCGATGCGCGTGACCCTCGACGACCAGCCATGCCAGGTTCCGGCCGACTCCATCCGTGACGCCCTCGCTGGCGCGGCCGCCGCGGCCGAAGCCAACGGCCGCATCATCGTGGAGGTGATGGTCGACGGTCAGGCGTGGTCCCAGGATGATCTCGGTTCGGCCGAACGCTGCGACGGCGTGGCCGGCCACCTCGAGTTGATCTCCACCGACCGCGACAAGCTCGTCTGCCGCACCCTCTCGGATGTTGACGCGGCCCTGCTCGAGATCGACGGCCTCCAGCGAGCCGCGGCCGAGTCTCTTCAGGTCGGTGAGACCGCCGAGGGCATGGGCCGCCTCGGCGAAGCCCTGGAACTCTGGCTGCTCGTGGAACGCGGCATCGGCATGTCCACGGAGACCGCCGGCGTCGACCTGCCATCGGTCATCCACGACGGCGAACCGGTTGGCCGGGCCATCCACCGCCTCAAGGACCAATTGCGCGGCATCCGCGACGCCCTCGCCGGCCACGATCATGTCAGTCTGGCCGACGGCTTGCTCTACGAATTGCCCGACGTGATCGCGTACTGGCGAAGCATCGTCGGCACCGTCCGAGCGCTCGTAGAATCCCGCGACGCCGGCACGACGCCGGACACCCCGGAGACCGGCGCGTGAGCGAAACCGATCAGCAGCGACGCGTCAGCGGACTGATGGAACGATTCGAAGCGTCCAGCGACGCCTTCGAACGCGAACAACTGGCGGCCAAGGCCCTTCGGGCCGCGCGCGACGGCATGGACCTTCGGGCGATCCCTGCGATTGCCGAACGATTGGCCGAGGTGCGCACCGCCCGGCGGCAGCGGGCCATCGAAGCCGACGCGCTGTACATGCTCGACGAACCGTTCGACGACGAAACACCCGTTCTGCCGGGGCTCTACCTGCTCGAACCGCCGCTGCTCGTGGGCG
Organism: Phycisphaerales bacterium; assembly: GCA_045106735.1. Taxonomy (GTDB): domain Bacteria; phylum Planctomycetota; class Phycisphaerae; order Phycisphaerales; family SM1A02; genus JBGCEZ01. Next base: position 57,527 of record JBGCEZ010000055.1, read on the forward strand.
CCGACGCCCGCCGGCTTCGGCTGATGGCATTCGAACAGCAAGTACCGGCCATGACGCTGTGCCGCGAGCCGATCACCCGATTGGGGCAGTGCCCGCTGGTGGCCATCGCCCCCGGCGCCACGATGCGCACGCGGATCGACCCACCGGATGGCGAGTCGCCGCTCGAACATTGGGTGGTGCAGGCGTACGACGAACTCGGCCGCTTCGCGATCGGATCGCTCGATCCGGAAATCGCCGCGATCAAGCGCCTCGACCAATTGCTGGATCGTTCCGACGCCCTGCCCGAGCACGGTCCCATCTACGACACGATCGCGACCGTGGCGATCGAAGCAGCGGTCGAAGAGGAAGATCCCAACGCGCCGCGCCGGCGCCGGACGTCACGCAAGACCGCCTGATGGGCACCGCGGCGGCCACGCGGTTCGGTTGGCCACGTCGGCCACGCCGAGACGCTGGCCCCAACGCGCGGCCCCGTGCGGCCAGATCGCCGCTCCGGCCGCACCCGGCATCAAAATCCGGCGCCGCTCATGCGCACGCCCGGCTTCCGGCCCGCGCCGCCAACGCTGGTTCAATAGTCCGAGTAGCGACGGCGTTCGTAGCGGTCCTTGCGCTTGTCTGATTCGTTGCCAAGGCCGTAGCCAACCGCGGTGCCGACCGCGGTGCCGACCACGGTTCCGCCGGTGTCGCCGCCGATGGCCTGTCCGGCCAGGGCGCCAATGCCGGCTCCCAAAAGAGCGCCCGCTTCGGCGTCGCTGCAGCCGCCGAGCAGGCCGACGGCCGAGACGGAGGCAAGAACAGCGGCCAGACGCAGGCCACGGGCACGGTGGATTCGATCGTTCATGACGAACTCCTCAGGAATCGGGGAAACGCGGGACGCGGGCACGCCCGACGCTCGCCAAAGACAGACCCCCGGTCGGACAACTTGATTCCATCGTAGAGCCCGAGATCTCCGATCATGGTCTGGAGCACCGCGCGAAGCCGGCATCAGATGGGCCATCTCCGCGAAAACGGCCTCCAGGCCCAGGTATCGGTCCTCCTGCCGCCCGAACCGCCGCCGTCGAACCATCGGTCCGCCCCGCCGCTCCCGTATGATCCGAGCCCGATCTCCCGCCCCTCCCGCTCCGGAAGTCCGATCCATGGCCATCGCCACCCGTCTCCATCCGCGATTCCTGATGCAGAACGTCGCATTTCTGCTGCTGTGCCTCGCGTCTGGCCTCTACGGCGTCCACAAGTACGTCTACACGATCCCCAAGGCTGAGGCGATCGTGGCCCGCGGAGAGGTCTACGCGACGGTCAAGCAGGCGATGGAGACGATCCGGTCCGAGGACACTTCGCCGGAGGTGGCCGTAGCGGCCCGCCGGACGGCCCAAGAGATGATCGCCGAGCGGCTCTCGGAACTGCCCGAGGACCTCGCGGCGGACAGCGAGCCGACGAAATTCAAGCCGCTCAGCGACAGCCAATGGAAGGCTGAGCTGGCCCTGATGGGTCTGACGGTCTCCGAGTTGCCACCGGTCGCCGTCCAAGCGGAACTGAGCGAAGACCTCGGTCGCCGAGTCGAGTTCATCCTCAACCGGGTGGACGCCGCGGGCCGGGTCAAGAAGCCGAGCGAGCTTGACCGCGTGGTGCAGTGGGTCTTCATCCTCTGCCTCCCGTTCGTCCCGTGGTTCGCCTGGTCGATCTGGCGCAACCTCAAGCGCGGATACCGCCTCGAGGACGACGGCAGCCTGGTCACGGCCGATGGCCATTGGTCGAAGGACGAGATCGCCGAGATCGACATGGGCCGCTGGATGGAGAAGTCGATCGCCACCGTGGTCCACACCGACGGACGGCGGACGCCGCTGGATGACTTCATCCACCGCGGGACGGACAAAATCGTCGGCGCCCTCGCCCACGAACGAATGCCGGACAAATGGACGCCCGAGGCCAAGCCGGTCAAGGTCGGCACCGACGAGGCTGACGACGAAGCCGGTGGCCCGGCCGGGGACGAGGACGCCAAAAACGGCAAGGAATCGGATCGCCCCCGCGACAACGGCCCCGGCGAATCGGACGTTGATTCCGGCGGCGGCGACAGCGCGGCGGCGGATTCTGGGGCGGATTGAAATCGATGCGGGCGTCTTCCCAAGGAAGAAGCGTCGGGCGGCCTCTTCCGCCCCGCGACCCTGCCCCGCCCCTCGCTGGAGAATCGCAGATGCCGGCCACGTTGGATCCGACCGTGACGCGAACCGCCAGCGAAGACTCCTGGGCCGCGTGGACCACATGGGATGGAAGTCCGTCCAACGGACCACAGGCCGCGCCCTCGGGATGGGGAACGTCGGCCACACCAGGATCCCAGCCTGACGATCAGTCCGGTACTCGATCTGGCGATCAGTCTGGCCCCCGCTCCGCCTCCACCACCGCCGGCCCCTACGAGCGCGGCTCGCAGGGTCGCAGCGTCAGCGTCGCCGGCCAGCTGGTCGAACGCGAGGTCGAAGCGAACGACAAAGCCTTGGTCATCGCCATGCACCTTTGGCCCGCGATCGCCGCGATCCTGGGCCCGTTCGGGTTGGCCGCTCCGTTCATCATCTGGGCGATCGGACGTCGCCGCTCGGCGTACCTGGACGACCACGGCCGCGCGGTCATGGATTCGATCTTCAGCTACGGCATCTGGTTCCTCGTCTTCGGGATCACCTTCGTCGGCATGGCCGCGTGGCCGATCATCGCGATCGTCTACCTCGTGGGCAGCGTGCGCGGCGTCATGGCCGCGACCCGCAACGAGTACCACCGGTATCCCGTGTGCATCGACTTCACGGCCAAGCCCGGACGTGCCGCGATCGCCTGAACCATCGGGCCGTGGCCGGACTGCCAGCCGAGCTCGCGACCGCCCACACGGCGGACAGACCGTACACTGACCGCCAATGTCCACCCCCCTTCTGAGCGTCACCGGACTGCGCAAGCAGTACGGCCAAAAGCTGGTGGTTGACGACGTGGGCTTCCACGTCTCAGCCGGCGAAGTCGTCGGACTGCTCGGCCGCAACGGGGCAGGCAAGACGACAAGCTTCCGCATGACGATGGGCATGATCACGCCGGAAGCCGGCACCGTCCGCTTCCAAGACGAAGACGTGACCACGCTCCCGATGTACCGCCACGCGCTGGCCGGGATGGGCTACCTCAGCCAAGAAGCCAGCGTCTTCCAACGGTTGTCGGTCGAAAACAACTTGATGGCCATCCTGGAGACGCAGCGACTCAGCAAGCAGCTGCGTCGCGAGCGAGCCGACGAGCTGCTCGAACAGTTCAGCCTGAAGCACAAGCGGTCAGAGGCCGCCCATACGTGTTCCGGTGGCGAGCGACGCCGCCTGGAAATCGCCCGGGCGCTGATCACCAAGCCGCGGCTGATGTTGCTCGATGAACCGTTCGCCGCCGTCGACCCGCACACCGTCGAAGAACTGCAGGACGAAGTGCGCAGCCTCGCGAGCCGCGGCATCGCGGTGCTCGTGACCGACCACAACGTGCAGCAGACCCTGCGCATCTGCGACCGGGCCTACATCCTGCACAAGGGCAAGAATCTGGCCGAGGGCTCCCCCCGCGACCTGATCAATGACCCGGTGGTGCGCGACGCCTACCTGGCCTCGACGTTCCGCGGGGATGAGTTCGACGATTGACGGCCAGGTGTCGCCGATGCGGCGCCCGCGTCGAGGCGCGTCCGGCCGCACCGTGTCCCGAACACCTCGTCGACCGAGCCCGACCTTTTCTGGTCGACTCCGTCCTACTCCGGCCGGGCCGCGACGTCGCTGCTGATGCGGCGCACCGTCACCCGCGCCCCCAGCGATCCGCCGCCGCCTGACCCGCCGGCAAAGCGATCCTGCAGTCCCCGCATCATTTGCCCGGTGACGTCGTCCACCGAACGAGTCGCGTCGATGACCATCCAACTCAGTGGATCGGCCGACGCCTGCTGCAAGTAGCCATCGCGCACGCGGCGGTGGAATTCCACGCCTTTCTGCTCCATGCGATCGAGGAGCGGGTTCAGTCGCCCCGCCGCCGTGCGATCGTCCACATCAAAGAGCAGATTGACTTCGGGCCAGAGGTTGCCGACGGCCACCCGGGCGACTGCGGTGATCGACGCGACATCGAGCCCGCCGGCCGCGCCCTGGTAGGCGAGCGTGGAAGCGATGAACCGGTCGGCGAGGACGAGTTCACCGCGCTTGAGGGCCGGCCGAATGGTCTGCTCGATGAGCTGAGCCCGGCTGGCCATGTACAGCAGCATCTCGCAGCGCACTTCCATGTCGTCGTTGGCTGGGTCAAGCAAGACCTCGCGGATGCGTTCGCCGACGCCGGTTCCGCCGGGTTCGCGCACCTCGGTCACGGCCACGCCCGCCTCGCGGCACGCATCGGCCAGCCGCTTGAACTGCGTCGACTTGCCCGAGCCATCCGGCCCTTCAAAGACCAGAAATCGCCCTGCCAACTTCTTCAGCCATCCATGCATGGCCGCGACTATGCACGGGCGGCGCGATTCCGCAAGGCCGCGCGGGCGGCCAGCCAAACGGAATTCCCGTGGTCCGCGCCCGGGCCCCGCACCGATGGGCATTCCGGCCACGACCCGAATGAGAATTGGCGAGCCCGGACCGTCCTCCGAGCCTCTTTGGGCCCCCGCCCCGGCCGAAAGAACAGCCACCGAGCCAGCCGACTCCCCCGCCGCCGCCCCGCCGGCGTTCCGGCCGCCGCCCCGGCCGCCGAGCCTCGGCTGCCCGCCGGCCACCCCCACGCCGCCACAATCGGCCAGCGACCGCCACGCGGGCTCCCTCCGGCGATCGACCAGGATCCGCCGGCCACCCCCGGACCTCGGAACCCACGGTCGGGGCTGGTACGATTCCTGCGGCATGCGAATCCTGCTCCGCGATCTCGATCGCCGTCCGGTCGGACGGGTGGATGTCGACGCCGATACCCGGCCGTCGCGGGTGACGGTTCCAGACACGGATCGCGAGGTCTTCCTGACCTGGGATTCGGCGATTGACGACGGCGGCGGGCTGCGCCGCTGCGTCCGGTGCGGCTGCTCCGACCTGTTCCACGAGAAGGCGTTTCCGATCATCACCGGCTTCGTGGTGGTCCTGGCCTTTGCCGGTGCCGCCGTCGCCCTGCTCGGCTTCGCCACCGATCCGTCGGTCCAGATCGTCCTGACGGTCGTGCTGGTGCTGGACGTGGCCATCCTCGCCCTCTCTCGCCGCCGGATCGTGTGCTACCGCTGCCACAGCGCGTATCCCGGCCAACGCATCGCCCGGTACTTGCGATCCTGGGACCGTTCCGTCGCCGACCGGTATCCGAAGCCGCGCCCGGCGGCGACGTCGGCCGAGGCTTCGACCAACGACGGCTCGCCGAACGACGCACGGGGCCGCGAGCTGCCTTCCGGTCGCGGCCGCCGCATTCTGGCCCGGCTCCGGCGGGCGACGGGACGGCCCGGCCCGCCCACGTCTCCGGCTGGCAGCCCATCCCCGGCGGCTTCCGCGACCATGGAACGCCGCTGAGGCGATTCGTCTGACGCCGGGCGCTGGTCACGGACGCCGCGCGCCGCCGAGCGTCCGGCCGCCCCACGCCCGCCAGTTCAGGACCGACACGCCAAGCCCGTCAGGCCGCACAGTCGGAACGGATTGCCACATCCTCCCGTTCGGGTCACGTGCGACCGGCGGAATCAGCCGACGACCGGGGGATGACCGGTTCTGCCTGCCTACTTCGCGTTGACCGTTTGGCCGCGTTCGCCGCCGGGCTGTTCGCATTGCTCGGGCTGCTGTGCCTCACCGGGTGCGACGAGCGCGAAGTCTCGGTCGACGAAACGCCCATCCGCATCCTGACCGAGACCGTCGGCGGCGGCCCGATGCCCGAACCTGGCGAGATCGCCTGCGTTGCGTACGAGATGCGTTACCCGGATGGTCGCATGCTGATGCGCGACGATGAGACCTGCTTCATCGTCGGGGAGGAGAACGTCATCGCCGCCATCGCCGAAACGCTCGAGGGCATGCGAACCGGCGGACGCCGCGAAGTCGTCGTGCCACCGCACAAGCACTGGGGGCGCGAGGGCTACGGCCCCATCGAGCCAGGTACGACCTTGCACCTGGAACTCGAACTGCTCGCCGTCCACCCGCCGAACTGGCGGCCGAACCGGCCGAACCGGGCGAACTGAACCAACTGAACGAACCGCGCGAACTGAGCACGGACGAGACGCGAGCGAGCGTGAGCGTCGAGGCGCTAGCGAGCGTGAGCGACGCGGCGACGCTCCAGCCTCGCGGCGCGGCGCGGTGATCCTCAAGACCGAGGCAAGGCCGCTCCGGACCAGCTCGACACCCCGCCGGTTCACTCAGCCGGTTTGTCTCGCCGGATCAGGGCCCTCGAGCCATGCGTCGTGCAGGGCGCCGGCCGAGTCCGCCCGCTGCACCGCCCTGGCCACCTGCGGATCGAGCACCGTGCCGCCCAAGTCGACCACATGCTGAATGGCAACATCCCAGGCCCAGCCGGCCTTGTAGGCCCGTGGTGAGGCCAGGGCGTCCAGGATGTCGGCGGCGCTGACGATCCGGGCCGAGGCGGGAATCGCCTCGCCCGCCAAACGGTCGGGGTATCCCGTTCCATCCCAGCGTTCGTGGTGCGAGCGGGCGATGCCGCGGGCCCGGGCGAGGTCGGGAAACCCGGCCAGGAGTTCGTCGCCGTGAATCGTGTGGTGTTCGATCGCCGCTCGCTGTTCCGGAGACAGCGGCCCGTCGTACGTCAGCAGGGCGGGGTCCACGCAGAGCTTGCCCACATCATGGAGCATGGCGTCGTCCCCAAAGCGTTCGGGATCGTCCGGGGCAATCGACGCGGGGACATGCCGGGCCAGCGCGCGGCTCAGTCCACCGATGCGCAGCAGGTGGCGTCCGGTATCCGCATCGTGGCGTTCGGCGGCCCGAGCGAAGGCAAAAATGGCGTCGCGGTGCCGGCGGCGATCGGTGTCGTCCCGCGATTCCTCGCGTCGATCCGAGGCGAGTCGACGATCGTCGTCCACCGGCGCTTCCTGTCCCGGGAGCACCGAACGACGGCGGTCATCGGCCATGGCGAACGAATCCTTCAGGGTCGGGCGCGTCCGTGGCCGGCCACGGGGCAGGCTTCCCCCCTCGCGAAGCCTGCGGTCCATGGGCCGGCCGTTGGACGTGCGGTGGTGGTCGGGTCGTCTTCGCCCGGTCCCATCCGCCCCATCGATATCGACCGGATGCCGGTCCAACCCGCCCAACTGCATCGCTCGAACGCCCGCACGGCGCCCGTCTGCACCGCCAGCGTCGACTGGCCGGAGCGCGCGCGTCTGCCTGAGCGTCCGATCACGCTCGAGACGGTCCGATTGCGCTGGCGCCAGTGTTCGCCCGGTCTCCGGCAGACCCGC
>JBGCEZ010000056.1:0-3347 GCA_045106735.1 Phycisphaerales bacterium
GCACTCGGGCGGGCTGGCCATGGCCTCGGTGATCGCCTCGATCGATCCCGCCGGTCCGGGGTCGCAGGCGGCGGTCCCGGAAGCGTAGAATGCCAGTGGCGAGCCGCCCTCGGCCTGCCGCCAGTCGGCGGGTCGGGACGATCCGGCCTGGCGCGAGTGATCCACGGAGCCTTTGCGATGAGCCGGCGACCCGGCCGCATGCCCTTGTACGAAGCGATGCAGACTGGCGCGGCCCGAGGGATGCGCCGGTTGTCTGGTGATGCGCCGCGCGAGGCGGACACGGAGTCCGGCGGCGGTTTCAGCGGCGTCATGCGCGTCCCGGCCGGGATCGTGATGATCGCGGCCGGCGGGGTGCTCTTGCTGCTCATCGCGGTCTACGTGATCGGCTACACCCGGGCGGAGTCCCGGATTCAGGATGACTCCGACGAAACCTTGCTGGCCGAGGCCCGGAATCTCTGGGATCCGGATGCTCCCGTGCCGGCCGGGATCGGCGTCGGCATCGACGAGGTCGATCAGCCTGGCGGGGGGACGGCAACCCGGCGACCGGGGGCAGGCGAAAATGGCGACGGTGACCCCGTGGCCGGCGACGGCGGTTCAGCCGGCGCGGCCTCAGGGCGCGACGCACGTGACCCAGCCGATGCCCTGGCGGACCGCGGGACGGGCGGGGGAGCCCCGCCGAACCCTGACGGTGCGGGGCGGGCGGCGGAAGCGAGCGAAAACGACGACGCGGAAGGGGCGGAAGCCCTGTTCGGGAACCGGTCGGATTGGGGCCGGATTCAGAGCGATCCGCGGCGGGCTGGGTTCTATTACTGGATCGTCGCGGAGACCACGCGGACGGGTGCGGTGCGGCTTTGTGAATTCCTGCGGTCGCGCGGACTTGAAGCCTACGCCGTCCCCGGCAACAATGCCTTCCTGCGCGTCGCTGTGCTGCCGGGTCAACGGCAGCGACGGGACCCGCGGAATCCCGACCCCGATGCGGATCGCCTGGAAGAGGCGATCGAACGTGCCGGACGTGCGTGGAGACAGGCCGGAGGCACCTCCGACCTTGGGGACAAGTACCAGTCCCTGCAGAACTGATTCCCTTTGAGCCGGGCGGCCTTCCAGTCGCCCCGCCGCGAGCACCTTTCCATGAGCCTCCACCGAAGCCTGAAGACCAAGCCCTCGGCCCTCAACCAGCACCGCAATGTGCTGACCCGCGCCGAACGCGTGGCCCGACTCGAGGACGCCGGTCAATTCGACTTGGCGAAGGACTCGCCGCTCGGCCTCGTCAAGGTCGCCAACCGCAAGGCGGTCGTGAAGAAGAAGGTCCGCAAGAAGGACGAAGAGAAGTAAGCAGTCGCGGTTCGGCCCTCGCCAGGGTTCGCGATCCTGCGTTCGTTCGTCGAACGTCGGTCGCCAGTTCTCGGTTGATGGCATCCACGATTCAATGCCGCCCGGCCCCCGCCATCGCGGACGCCGGGCGGTTCTGATGCGCCCGTTCGCCGGCTTGCCGGCCGCCCCCCATCTTGGGAGCCCGCTCCGTGTCTGTCGATTCCCCGTCTCCCGCCGCCTCGCCGTCCCTGGATGCCGCGCGATTGATCGCCCGCCGCTCGGCCGCGCTCGATGTGTCGGGCATCCGCCGCGCGTTCGAACTCGGCAAGACGCTCGCCGATCCGATCAACCTGTCCATCGGACAACCTGACTTTCCGGTCCCCGAGGCGATCAAGCAGGGCGCGATCGACGCGATCAAGGCCGACCGCAACGGCTACACGCTCACGCAGGGCGCCGACGACCTTCGGGCGTCCATCGAACGGCACCTGGCCGAGGATGTTGGGTGGACCATCGGCGGCGACACGTCCATGTGCGTCACCAGCGGCACCAGTGGCGGACTGCTCGCCGCGTGTCTTGCCCTGCTCGATCCCGGCGACGAGATCATCATCCCCGACCCGTATTTCGTGATGTACCCGGCCTTGGCCGAGATCTGCGGCGCGACGGCGGTGTTCTGCGACACGTACCCCGACATGCGGATGACCGCCGACCGAGTCGCCGCGTGCATCACGCCGCGCACGAAGATGGTGCTGCTCAACAGCCCCGGCAACCCCAGCGGCGTCGTGTTGGATGCAGCCGAAGTGGACCGCATTGCCGCGGTCTCCCGCGAGGCGGGCGTCGTCCTGGTATCGGACGAAATCTACGACGCGTTCACGTACACCGATGCGCGCGAAGATGGACGGTGCCCGAGTCCCGCGCGCAACGACGGAAACGTGCTGCTCGTCCGCGGATTCGGCAAGACCTACGGTTGCACCGGGTGGCGATTGGGTTGGGCCGCGGGACCGACCTGGCTCATCCACGAGATGCTGAAGCTGCAGCAGTACACCTTTGTCTGCGCTCCGAGCATGGCCCAGGCGGGCGCCGCCGCCGCGTTCGATGTGGACATGGAACCGATTGTCTCGTCGTACGCCCGCAAGCGAGACATGGTGCTGGACATCTTGGGCGACGTCACGGAAGTGCCGCGTCCGGGCGGCGCGTTCTACGCCTTCGTCGAGGTTCCGCCGTCACTCGGCATGAGCGACACGGAGTTCTGCGAGGAAGCGATTCGTCGCAACGTCATCGTGATCCCCGGCTCGGTGTTCAGCCAGCGCAGCACGCACTTCCGAATCAGCTACGCGACCAGCGACGAGAAGCTGGAACGCGGCCTGCGGGCGCTGCGCGACATCATGACCGGCGGGTGAAGCCTGGCGCCGCCGCGGCGACGGGCCGGTCCGCGTGAGGGGTGTTGCCCCCGCGAACCGGCCCGCTCGCCGAGCGTCGGACGAAGCATGCAGTCTGCGGCGCGCCGCGCGCCGTGCGCTTACGCCGCACGCTTCGAGCCACACGCAACTTGCAGCGCATCTCACGCCGTGCGTTTACGCCGCACGCCGTAAGTCGCATGCCGTCGTTCGAACACCTCGAGTCGAACAGCTCACGTCAAAGACCTCGAGTCGAACACCTCGAGTCGAACACCTGGAGCTGTCCACCGTCGGCTCGAACCGCCTCCGGCTCACCCTCCGCGACCAGCTCCGGCGGGTGGAGGGGTCGGGGCCGGCGCGCCGTCCGGTGAACTCGTGCTCGAATCGGGACCCTGGACGCCGACCGGTGGCGGGGTGTTGGTCGAATTGGCCGGCACGTGGGTGGGGCCGCCAGGATCGCAGCCGCCGATGAGCAGGATGGCGAGCGTGGTCAGCGGAATAGCCGCGGCGAGCATGCCGTCGCGGACGCGCTTCCGCCTGAACGGGCGAGCCACGCCGTTTCCGTTCCAGTGGTCATCAACAATCGCGCCGCGAACATGGTTCGTGTTCATCAGTCGTCTCCGGATGTCGCGGATCGCCCGA
>JBGCEZ010000057.1:0-7661 GCA_045106735.1 Phycisphaerales bacterium
TCCCGCGCCTCAGCCCGTCCAATTCGCCAACAGGAACAGCAAGTCCACGGTGTCCACCGTGCCGCTGCCGTTGAGGTCTTCCGGGCACGAGCCGACGCCGCACGGGCCCCAGGCGGCCAGCAGGATTGGCAGGTCGCCGTCGTTGACGAAGCCGTCGCAGTTCAGGTCGCCCAGCGGACCGCAGATGATGTCGCTCGGGTCCTGGTTCAGGTAGACGTCGATGATGGTGACCAGCTGGCCGCTGCCGTCGTCGCCGTCGATCTCCGAGGCGATGATCAGGTCCTCGTCGCCGTCGGCGTCAACGTCGGCCGGGACGATGAAACGCGTGCCCGGCTTGGAGCCGATGGGCTCGGCGACTTCGAAACGCACGGTGCCGTCTTGCGGGTTGATCGTGGTGCGGAAGTTCAGTGCGTCGCGGTCGACGTCATCTTCGTCGGCTGACTCTTCGGCCACGAGGACCACATCGCCGTCGCCGTCGTTCTCGCCGTCGGTGATCGCCAGCACACCGGGCCGCTCAAAGCCCTCGGGCAGTTCGGTCCCCGCCGGCGGACGGAAATCGCCGGCGCCTTGATTCTGAATCACCGTGACCGCGGCAGCCTGGGCGTCGGAGATGATGATGTCGTCTCCGGTGCCGCTGCCACTGAGCGACCCAAGCCGCACGTCTCGCAGGGCTCGGCCGGCAGTGAAGCTGGCGAACTCATCGAAGGTGCCGTCGCCATTGCCCGAGAGGGCGAACACGGCACCGTCGTCGCCGCCAATGACGGCCACGTCGGCGAGCAGATCTTTCCGCGGATCGTCGAGCTTGCCCGGATCGATCGCGACAAGGGCCCGGTCGAGCCCGCGCGGCGTCGCCGGGATGAAGGTGCTGCCATTGGCCTGCACGAAACCCTGCACCAGGCCGGTGGCCTCGGTCACGACGACAAAGTCGTCCAGGTTCGGGGCCGGCCCAGCGTTCGGGGCGTTGAGGTCGACCACGGCCACGTCGGACACGCGGTCATCCACGTCGGGATCGCCCACTTCGATCGCCTGGCCGGGCTGGTTCGGATAGTCGCCGCGATTGTCATTGAAGAAGATGACGACGTCGTCCTGCGGGCCGGGCGTGCGGCGGGCGACGATGATGTCGGGCAGCGAGCCGCCGTCAAAGTTCCCGGTATCGACGGCCACCGGACGGCCACCCACGGGCAGCGGGCCGGTCGGCGTCGGCTCAAAGCCCGTGAACGCGCCGCCCTTGCCGGGGCCAAGGCTGCGGTACGCGGCCACGAAACCGTCGGTCTGGTCGATCGATTCGATGGTGACGACGGCGTCGAGCCAGCCGTCGCCGTCAATGTCCGCGGCGGTCAGATCCGTCGGCCGTCCCGGCACGCCGGCGAGGATGCCGGGGCCACTGCGCCGGTAGCGCTGGATCGAATCGGACGCTTCCACGTCGACGATGACCGCGGGGCGGCCTTCGATCGTGGTGTAGTTCAATGTCAGGACGCGGGGGTCGACGCCGGGATCAATGACCGGCACCTGGGCGACGGAAAACTCGCCTTCAATTTCGTTGGCCAGCAACAGCACGAACTGCGAGCCGGCGGGCGGGTAGTAGCCCTCGGCCAGCGACACTTCGATCGCCCCGGCGAGCCGGGCCATGCCGTCCACCAGCAACCGGGCGTCGCCTTCGGGGCCGCCGGAGCCACCGCGCAGATCGCCGGGCTTGAGCCGCACGTCGATCCGGCCGGTCGCAACATCGCCGTTGGGGCCGGTGCCGATTTGATCCAAGTCGCCGGTGATGTGCATCGGGCCGTTGCCCAGATTGCCCGGCTTCAGCGTGCCAAGGTTCATGACGTCGCCCACGATCATGGCGTCGCCGGCGAGCACGTACTGGTGTTCGGGGCCGGTGGTCACCGACGGCGACACCAGCATGCCGCCGGTCACGGTCAGCTCGATGGGCTCGTCGCCGCAGAGGCCGATTCGCGTGCCGCCGCCGGCGGTGAGGGGGCCGGCGCTGACGTCGAGGGTGAGTGCGCCGCCGGTGAGCAGGAACTCGCGGCAGGCGGCGGATGCACCGGTGGCGAGCGTGGACTCGCCGGCGCCGTGCAAGACCGCGTCGGTGAACGGGTCGGGCGTGCCGTCGGTCCAGGCGTTGCCGTCGTTCCAGGTGCCGCCGACGAGCCGCGCGGTGAATGCGTCGGTGATCGTGACCGATGATTCGAATGCGCCCGCGTCCGGCAGCGGGCCGGTGCCTTCGCCGGTGTCCGGGGTGGCCAGGTCATCGACGCGGCGCGGGCGGCCGGCAGCATCGGTGAGCAGCGTGTCGGGCAGGGCGATCGCGCTGGCCGCGTCGGTGCCGGGTGAACAGTCGCCGAGGCGGTAGTCCTCGTCGCCCGTCCAGGGAACGCCGTCGGGGCCGAGGGCGTCGACGAATCGGACGATGCCGGTTGTGTTGCCCGTTCCGGGAAGGCCGCCGCGGATGATCGACCAGCTCACGCTGCCCGCCGGGCCGACGTGGTCGGATGCTTCGTCGCCGGACACGTTGTTCAGGAACGCACAATTGACGAACGTGCCGGTTTCGCTGACGCCGCCGGTGGTGGTCGCCGTGTTCCCCGCGAACGTGCAGTGCGTGAATGCCGCGCTCGTACCGGGTTGGCCCGCGTACGCACCGCCCCGCGAACTCGTGTTGCCCGCGAAGACGCTGTTGGTGGCCCGGAGCGTGCCGCCAGCGTGGGCGATCGCCCCGCCGCCAGTCGATCCGAATCCAGCGTTCTGGAAGAATCCGCAGGCCAAGACGTCGACGTCGGCGTTGCCGATGAGCAGTCCGCCCCCGCCGGGGCCGGAGCCGCCGACGATCGAGAGGGCGTCCAGGTACACGCGATGATCGGCATCGGGAATCGTGACCACGGACCGCGGGGGAGCGGCCGGGTCACCGATCAGCCACGTCCGGGCCGACGGGTCGTCGAGATCGCGTTCGCCGGGATCAATCTGTCCGGGGGTGAATCCGCCGATGATGCGCTCGACGTTTTCGAGTTCGAACGTGGCGTCGGCTGGCGTCCCGGGACGCTTGGGTGTCGGAGGGACGTAGATGCCTCCGGCGACGTAGATGACCGCGGGCAAGAGGCTCTCTCGCGATTCGTCCAGAGCCTGCGGCAGGGTGTCGAAGGCCTGCTCCCAGGTGGAGCCGTCTCCGCCGGGGGCGGCGTCATCGTCCACGAAGAAGACGTTGACCACGGCCTCCGGCTCGGCCGCGATGGCCGGACCGCTAAGGGCGATGGCGGCAACGAATCCCAACCCGATGGCGGGCGTGTGTCGGAACATGATGGCGGACTCCCCTGTGCCTCGACTCGCGCGGATGACTCGTGATGGGGGCGCCGTGCGCTTTTGGCGTCCCATCGATCATCAAGGCGCGGAATGACCCACCACTGTACTTGGGAAATCCCGCTATTTCGCGGTGTTTGCGCGGCATCGCCGGCGATCCGGGCCGCAGGGCTCCGGCAGGCGGGTTCTTGCTCCGGACAAAATCAGAACGGGTGACGGATCAGGCGGATTCTGGAGCGCGGCCGATGCCGGGTCCGTGCGGTGAACTGGCCTCCCCCCGCGCAATCGCCCCCCGCCGAGGCCGGGTCAGGTCTCCGGGCTCCGGCGGGGGGGCGTTCACGATGGCGGGGCAGGGATGGCGTGCGGCGTGCATGGGCCAGCCGAGGCCAGCCGGGGCCGGGCGGGGCCAGCCGGGGCCAGTCCGGGCCGAGGGGCCGGCCGGCCGGCCGGCCGGCGTTCATGCGTCAAATGCACGGACCCCACGCCGCGAGCAGTTCGAGCAGGTCGGTGAATCCCACGTCCCCGGATCCATCGATGTCCTGCCGGCATTCGTGCCGGAACGGGAGCACGGCGTCACCTCCTGCGATTCCGTCGGAATCGCCGTCGATCGGTTGGTTCGTGGCGACGGAGCGGGTCGACGCCGCGACCGTCACCTGAAGGTCACCCGAAACCAACGGGCTCCCCAGGGTCAGGAGCAGAAACGGCGTCCCGGATCCGGAAGCGGTGAAGTCGACGGGAACGCCGGCGCCATCGGTCACCAGCAGATCCGCGTCGGTGAACGCGATCGGCTCGGACCACACCAGGCGGAGGTTTGACAGTCCCGCTGCGTCGGTATGGGTGACCGAGCGCCGCGGTTCGGTGGCGAGCAGTTGCGGGCCCGGGTCGTCTCCGATCGGGCGGATGCGATAGATGCCCTCGTCGTCGGCGGCGTACAGCACGTCGCCAGCATCATTGATGGACAGCGATGCGTTTTCGCCGTTGGACGAGGATCCCATCGAGAAGTCGAAACCACTGGCCACAGTGGTTCCCGCGCCCCCCGGCTCGAAGCGAACGATGGCGTTCTGCGTCGCGTCCACGACAAAGACGCCGTCGCCGAGCAACCCGCCGGATCCGGCTTCGAGGTCGCGGTAGAACGCGGAGGGAGATGGGAATGGGCCGGTGATGGTGTCCCACTGCAGGTCGGCGTCCAGGCTGTAGATGCCGGACGTTCCCGAGTTGTTGGCGTCGTTGTCCCCGGCCACGATTTGATCGCCGAAGGGGCCGGTCGGATCGAAGGCCAGGCCGACGATGTCCATGTCAATGCGATTGGGCGGGTTGTCGACCACGCTGTCGAATGCAAGTTCGGTCAGACTCAAGTCCGGATTGAGACGCCAGATGCTGGATGCGGCCTCGGCTCCGAACAACTGATCGATCATGTAGAGGCCATCGGGAAACGTTGGAGATCCCGAAATTGGCAGGAGGACCATCAGGATCCCGTTGTTGGCCGACCCGAGCATCGCCAGTTCCGTTGCCGTGCCGGCGGGGTCGAATCGCACGATCGATGAGGTGAAGCTGTTGTTGAGACCGATGGAGACCAGCAGCCCGCCGCCCACCGCGCCGGTGTCGAATGCAACGTCCACCACCCGAGCGGTGTCATCGCCCGTGTTGAAGCTGCCGATCGTTTCGATGGAGCCGGTACTGATCCGTCGAATCGTGACGATTCCATTGGTCGCCGACGCGGTGATCACGCCCGTTCCGTAGGCCGGATCCCGGATCGCCTCGATACGCGGCGTCAGTCCGTCGATCTGCCCGACAACCAGCGTATCGACGGCGAATCCAGGTGGGACGGTCGGTTGGGCGACGGCTCCGGCGCTGACGGTCAAGGCGGCGAGAGCGGCGAGGCTGGCGAGACTGGCGAGACTGGTGAGACTGGTGAGACCGGCGAGACTGGTGAGACCGGCGAGCGGGCGGTGACGGGGGCTGGAGGACTGGGTGGCCGGGGCGCTGAAGAGCGGACCGAAACGCGGCCGGAAGAGCGAGGTGGCCGCGGCGCGGGTCAGCGCGGGCCATCGGGCGGGGGTTGGGAGGATGGATGGCATCGTCGGGCGCTCCTTTGGGGGGTGATCATGGCCGCCGGCCGGTTGGCGGTGGCGGCTGCCCTGGGACGCGAGAACAGAGCTGTTCGCCCGACAGGCGAATCTGGGAATCTTCGCGATGGATGGTTGGCGGATGGTTGGCGGATGGCCGTCGGATCGGGCCGTCGGTCCTGCGGGGCCCGGTTGGAGCATTGGCCGCACCGTTCTCGCGAGGCTCCCGCGGAGTGGCAGGAAGCCCGGGCAACAACGAACGCCGGCGCTTCGAGTGAAGCGCCGGCGTCGAACGTTGTTCGGTGGGATGTGTTTCGCTCGGGCCGCGCGTGCGAGTCGCGATGGCGAATCGCAAGGCTGCGTCTCACGCACCCCTGCGGCACGACTCGACTACGGGCAAGGTCCCCACGCCGCGAGCACCGAGAGCAGATCGCCCAGGCTGATCTCGCCGGAGCCGTCGATGTCCGCCCGGCACTCGTGGCGAAACCGCAGCGATGCGTCGCCGCCGGCCACGCCGTCCGCGTCGCCGTCGACGGGGCGATCGTTGGCCACCGAACGGGCGGCATCTTCCACCGTCAGGAACAGTTCGCCGTTCTGCAGCGGGGCGGCCAGGCTCACCAGGGTGAACGCCGTCCCGGAGCCGGTGACGCTCGCGTCCAGGGCCGCGCCGGTCGCGTCGGTCACCACGATGTCGCCGGCGGCGAACTCGATCGGCTCGGACCAGATCAGCCGGAACACGGTCAGGCCGCCAGAGTCCACGTGCACGACCTCGCGCCGCGGTTCGGTGGCCACGATCTGCGGCCCCGGTTCGTCGCCGGCCACGCGAATGCGATGGATGCCCGCGTCGTCGGCGGCGTACAGCACGTCGCCCGACGGATCGATCGTCAGCGACGCGGCGCCGCCCGGGGCGAACACGTACTGACTGGAGAACTCGAAGCCGGAGGCGAACACCGTCCGTGATCCATCCGGGCCGACGATGTCAATCGTGTCGCTCGTGCCGTCGACCACGAACGCTCCGTCGCCGAGCGCGCCGCCGAAGGCGATCTCCAGGTCGCGGAAGTACGCGTCATCGACCGGCTGGGGGCCGATGATTGCGTCCCACTGCAGTTGATCATCGAGCGTGTAGATGCCGCTGGTGGCGGAGTTGTTGGCGTCCGCGTCGCAGACGACAAGGCCGCCGCCGAACTGGCCCGCGGCATCGTGCGAGAGGCCGCGGATGTCCATGTCAATGCGGCCGGCCGGATCGTCGACCACGCTGTTGAAGGCCAGCTCCTGCGCCGCGCCGCCAGGATTGAGTCGCCAGATGCTCGACGCTCCTTCCGGTCCGTACGACGCATCGAAGAGGTAGATCCCGTCGGGCAGGGCGGTGTCGCCGGTGACCGGGGCCAGCAAGAAGATCAGGTGATTCGTGGGGCCGCCGAAGTCGCCCACGGACTGCACGCTGCCGTCGGGGGCCACGCGGAAGATCGTGGAGCGGCCCTCGAGGTCGGTCCGCACGCTGATGAGCAGCTCGCCGCCCAGGATGCCGGTCGTGTCGAAAGCCGCGTCGAACACGGCGGCGTCCGATGAGCCGACGGAGAAGCTGCTGAGGACGTCGATGGACGCGCTGGTGATGCGCCGGACGGTCACGATGCCGTCGATCGCGGCGGCGGTGATGATGCCCGAGCCGTACGCGGGGTTGCGGATCGCTTCCAATCGCGGCGTGATGCCGTCGATCTGGCCGGCGACCAACACGTCGGCCACGAAGCCAGCGGGAACGTCCGGCGAGGGGCCGGCGGCCAGCGCCGGGCTGGTGGCCAACACGGGGGCCAACAGGGCGGCGAGAAGGGTGCTGCGAAGATGCGTCGTCTGGGACAACGGGGAAGAAGAGGCCGTGGCCATGCAGGAACTCCGGGACTCGATCGGTCGCCGGCGAACGCGATGCGCCGCGGCATCGACAGGGATGGAGGGACCGCCGCGACCGATGCTCTGGGGAACGCAATCGCGGGGTCGAGGCCTTGGGCGGGGCGAGAAAACGTGACGTTGGGTCGGGGGGCGGTGTGGCTCGCGGCGAGGGCACGCCCCTCGCCTCGCCAACGAAAACGGGGCGCCATCCGTTGATGACGCCCCGCGCGATTCGTGATGATTCACTTGCCGCGGACCAAGCCCGCCGGCCCCACGCTTACGCGTGAATCGTCCGCCCCTCCGTCGCCAGCGCCGCCTCGTGCACCGCTTCGTGCATGGTCGGGTGGGCGTGCATGGTGGAGATCAGGTCCTCGGCCGTGGCTTCGAGTCGCTTGGCCACCGCGATCTCGGCGATGAGCT
>JBGCEZ010000058.1:0-247329 GCA_045106735.1 Phycisphaerales bacterium
ATGCCGGTCGCGCGTTCAAACGCCCGGAGCACTGGTTCGGCGTGGATCCGATCGTGGGCGGTCAGGACCACCACGCTTCCGGGCGATGCAGCACGACGCCCGCATCCCGCGGTCCACAGTGCGCTGGTCGCCACACCACCCGACAGGCGAAGAAATCTTCGTCGATCAATCATGGTCGTGTCCCGCGTAGCGATCGACGATCACGTCGACGTCGGCGGCGTACTGCTCGCCGAATATTCCCACGATCACCGCGCGCCAGAAGGCGTCCACATCCGTCAACTGCATCGCAGAACCGCCGCCCTGGGTGGCGATGGCAGCAAAGTCCGAAAGCACCGAGCCACGCCGTTGATCCGTATCGAGCACGCTGATCGTTCCATCGCCCTGACGCTTGAATGCTCGGGCGATTTTGACGGCTTCGTCGCGCCCGCTGGCGTGCACCGGCGCGTCGCCAATCAGGACGACACACTTGCGGCGTCCGCGCTTCCATCCCATGCGCCGATCCGCCGCCGCCGCGAGCGCGACGTGGATCGGTTCGGGGACATCGCCCCCGCCGCTGGCCACCAGCGACTCCAGGAATGTCCGCACCCGGTCGATGTCGCCGGTCAGCGGTGTTCCATCGACCGCGTCCAGCCCGTATTCGTCGCCATAGTCCTTGAAGGCCACGACGCCGATGCGCAATCGTTCGGCGTTGGCATCTTCGGAATCCAACACGCCGGTCAGGACCGAGACCAAGTCGAGCAGCCGTTCACGGGCGGCACCGAGCGTCGGCCCCATGCTCTCGGTTGTATCCAAGACGAGCACGACGTCGAGTCCCGATTGCCCCATCGCCCCGGCCAAGTCCCGGAAACCTGAACTCGTGCCGGACAGCGTGCCGCCCGTTCCGCCAGCCCCGGCCCCGGAAACAGGCGCCGCGGTCTCGGCGGCCAGCGCCCCGGCCAAAGCGCTGGCCGCCTCGGCCTGACTCATGGCCGGTGAACTCTGGGCCGGCGACGCGACCGCCTCCAAGCTGGGCGCCGGCGGGGCCGGTACCTGCACGCTCATGGCCGCCGCCGCGGCGCTGGTGGTCGGTTGCTCGTTGGTCCGCTCGGCGGCGAGGGCCGAACCACCGGAACCACCCATCGGTCCCGGTGGGCGCGGAGTATCGGCCACCCCAACCGTCGGAGCCGGATCGGGGTCACTGGCCGCCCCCCAACTCAGGAGGCCCAAGACGACGATGAGTCCGCCGTGAATGAGGGCCGAGAGTCCAAGGGACCCGATCCGCGAACGGCGACCCGAACGGCCGTGGCGTTCCTCCGCCCGCCGTTCGCCGGCGGACGTGGCGTCAACGTCCGGATGCGGAGCGCCCGGCGACCCATCGGACGCATGATTGGTCCTTGGTCCGCCGCCGGTGCGCGATTGGCGCGGGATGGCGCCTGGGCCAGAACGCGGGTTGTGTGCCTGGTCTTGGTTGCTGTGGCGGTCTTGGGCCTCGTCGTGGTCCTGGTTCTGGTGCTGGCTCTGGTGCTGGTCCTGGCTCTGGTGCTGGTGCTGGCCTTCAATCCCATCCGCGATCGACGGCTGGCGCTGGATCCGGCTCCCGGTCCGGACGTCCGGCCGCGCGTCCGATGCATCGGCGGGATCCGGATCGAGTGCGTTGGCGCGAGCATTCGCCCGGGGTGGCGGCGTGGCCCCGGTCCCGTTGCTTCGCGGCGCCCCCGGCTCATCGCCACCGGCAGCGTGGGCGGTCATCTCGCTCTGAAGATCCTGGGCCATCTTCAGCCGCTGCATGGCCCGTTTGGCCCGCGCAGCGCCGGCGGGAATCGCACCCGATTCCGGGGTTGACTCGGAGCCGGACGCGCCGCGGGCGACGTCCTCGGGGCCATCATGCCCCGCCGTTCCGTGTGGATCGTGATCGGTCATTGGCCGTCCCCTTGTGGATGGACCCCTTCCAGACGGGCGAAGGAGACCACGCGTGCCTGGCCCGCTTGCACCGCCTCCAGGCCGCGCACGGCAACCTGGACGTCGAGGGCTGGGTCGATGGCCAGGACCACCGGAACTCCGGGCAGGTCCAGATCCCGAATGCGGTCTCGCAATGCATCAAAGTCCCCCGCCGGCAACATCCGCTCGCCGAGGCTGATGGCCACGGTCTCGCCATCGAGCTGGGCCAATCGGACCAGGATCTCGGGCGGCAAGTCGCCCGACACAATCCCGGCGCCGCGCATCGCCGACGCCCCGATTTCGACGTCGCGTTCGGCATCGAAGAACTTCGCCGTCAGCACGAAGAACGCAAGCAAGATGAAGACCACATCGACCATCGATGTAATGTCAAACATGTCGCCATCGTCCGACGGCCCGGCACTTCGGAGTCCTGTTCGCCGCATCATTGCTCTCCGGTCTGGGTACGCACCGCAATTGCGCCGATGCCGGCATCCCGCGCGGCCGTCATGACGTCGTCCAATCGGGCGAAGGACTGCTGACGGTCGGATCGAATCACCAATCGGAGCGACTGCCCCATTTCCGCCGCCTGCAACTGTGCATCCGCGAAGTGACCCACCAGAGCGTGGTCTTCAACTGGCATCGCGTTGACGACCACTGATCCATCGGCCAGAAGATTGCAGATCAACTCGGCGGGCGCGAGCTCGGCCGCGGAGACCAACGTTGCCACCGGCAATTCAACGGCCGTGTCCGAGCGCGCATCCATGGATTTCATCACCAGGAGGTAGAACGCGATCAGGAGCAGAACGACATCCACCAACGGGGCGACCCCGAAGACTGGTGGTGCATCTTCCGCCGCGGCGAACTCAAGGGCATGCTTCGCCCCGTGCGACGCGGGCGCTCCAGCTGGCAAGCCATCCTGACTCACGAGGTTGCCCTCCGGCGCGAGGCCAGGACCTGCATCACCCGCAGGAACTTCTCCCCGTACGCGGCGGCATCCTGCCCCACGCGGGTCACGCGATCCCGAAAGAACACATGAAAGAACGTCATCGGGACGGCAATCACCAGGCCGATGCAGGTCGTCACCAATGCCCGGCTGATGCCGACGGCGAGTTCGTCCGGCCGAGCCGCGCCGGCCGACGAACCAAGAATCTGAAACGAGTCGATCATGCCGAGCACGGTGCCAAGCAATCCCAGCATCGGGGCAACCGCGGCGATCATGCCCAGCCAAGCGATGCGCTGTCGCAGGTCGGTGATCTCGCGCACCCCCTGTTGTTCGAAGCCCTCGCGGACGGCATCCATCCCGAGTTGCCGATCATTCAGTCCGGCCGTCAGCATGCGAGCGAGGAAGTTGTCCTGCAACTTGCATGTGTTGTGCACTTCGTCGAAGCGGCCCCGTTGCGACATCTCCAGAACGGTTTGTTCGAGCACCGGCGGAATCAGTTGTTCGCGGCGGATCTTGATGAATGCGTCGATCACCAATCCGATACCGACGAACGACAACAGAATCAGGAACCAGCCGACCGGGCCGGCGGCCCGAAGCAAGTTGCCGGTCGTGGACCCGCCGTCCGAGACCGCCTCGGTCGCAACCGGCGCAGCCGACGCGAGTGAGGTCAAAACGCACACGGGAAGACAGTGAACGGGAAGTGATCGAATTTCGTGCAGTGGTCGATGGCGAATCATGGTCGGAGTTCCTGTCGGAGACGGTCGATGCGGGCCGTGAGCCCACGGTCCGATGCAGTTGGATGGAGGGCTTCGGCCGCCCGGAGAATGGCCGCTCCCGAGGTTGGATCACCCAGGCGAAGCTGGGCGGTGGCGAGTTGGATCGTGGCGTTCCACCAGAGCGGCTCACCCGCGGGGACGCGACGACGAACGCTTCTTGCGACCTCGATGGCTTCGGGCACGCGGTCGACGGCAAGCAGGATGTCCGCTCGCATGACGGCAGCGCCGGCCGACGGATCGGCAGCGAGTGCGGCCAGCGCTTCGTCGGTTCGTCCGCGTCGCCAGGCGATCTGGGCCCCGACCCGCCCGGCATCGGCGGCCGAGACGTTGGCCAATGCCCGTTCGGCGTCGGACCACGCCTCGAGCCGGGCCAGGACGGTGGCCGCCCGGACGGCGACTTCGTGCACCGCGTCGCCAGGTTGGGCGGCGGTTCGATCCAGGCTTTCCGTGGCGAGCCGGGTCGCGCGCTCGCGAATGCCATCCCGGAATCCTTCTTCGTACCGGTCGGCCAAACCCTCGGCCACGCTCAGCAGCAGCTCGGGACGAAGCAGTCGAGCACCCGCCGCCGCACCGCCGTCGCCAGGCGTCCGTTCCGCGTCGATGGCGTTCAGCAGGTCCGCGGCCGCGGCATCGAGCATCCCCATCGCCAGTCGCAATTCGGTTCTGAACCGGCGAGCGGCGTCGCGTGTGGCGGGCACGCCATCAAGCAACTGCTGGTTCGCGTCCAGAACCCGCAAGCCATCGCGCGGCTGCGGCTCAAGCTGGGCCCGGAGCAGAACCGCGGCTGCCGAGACCGACGTGTTGCCTTCAGCCTCGGCCGCTCGCGCGATCTCAATGAGCTCCCCGGCCAAGTGATCGGGATCCTCGGTCGTGCGCCGGGCAACGGCATGGCGATAGGCCACCGCCGGCAACGATCGCACACGGGCCGGAAGTGAATCGATCCGGCGGCGGACGGCATCGTCGTCGGCGAAACCGATCCACCATCCGAGAACCTCAGTGAACGCGTCGTCCGGCTCGGCCGGCGGATCGAGCCCATCGAGGTACGCAGTGGTCGCGGCGAGCGCGGCGGCTCGAGCTCTTGCTCGAACGGCGGCGTCAGATGCACTGCCGGCCAAGGCGACAACGGTCGCGACTCGCGTCCGCGCGAGGTCGTAGGCCGCCTGCGGGATGTTTCCTTGCTCCACCCGGATGGCGTGCACGGCTGCGGCATCGGCCGGACGTCCGGCGCGTTCGAGCAACACCGCCAGGAGCGTCGCGCCCGCGTCGGTCCGGTCGGAATCCGACTCCAGCACCGCCAGGGCCCTGGATTCGTCGCCGCTGCGCACCAGTTCGCTGGCCCACGCCGCGCGTTCCTCGGCCGATGCCCGGCCGACGCGCGTCAGCAGGGCCAGACGCTCGACCTCATCCATCGTCTGGCCGGCCCGGCGGGCCGCTGCCGCCGCCTCGTCGGGACGGCCGAGTTGCTCCGCGGCCACGGCGACGATGCGTTCGATTGGCGGCACGCTCGCAGCGGCCGCGTCCAGAGCGCCGATCGGATCAACCATGAGCTGTACTTCGATTCGGGCTGCATCGAACATCGGGCGAAGCCGCTCGTCGATCGCGTCGGCGGTGAGCGTCTCCAGTCGAGCCTGGGCCGCGGCGGCATCCCCCATCGCGGCGTCGACCCGCGCTTCTCCGATGGTCCCCAGGACGCCAAGCGGCCCACCAAGCCACTCGACCCGGAGCCGAGCGAATGCGGATCGGGCCGCGCCGGCGAGCGCAAGGCTTCGATCGCCAGGATCTGCCGACGATTCCAGCGTGCGTGAGAGAACCAGCAGCCGGCGGAGGTACTCGCCGCGCGCTTGAAGACCGGATGCCATCGCGGGATCCGCCGGGGCTTCGCGGCCGGGCAGCGGCAAGAGTTCGTCGATGCGTTGTCGCAATGCGAGGACGTACGGAGCGCGCGCCTGATCCACGTGCGCCCGTCGTTCTTCGGCGAGTACCCCACGGGCCAGTCCATCGAGTGAAGCGGGTATCGAAGCAAGGACGACGGAATCAACCACGGCCGAGCCGGGGGACGCCGGAGGATGATCGGCATCCCCTCCCGCTGACCGCGCGGCGTTGCCGAACCCTCTTGCCTCCTGATCCGCCGCCACGATCGAGGAGGAACCGACCAGGCCGCACATGATCGCCGTGGCCAACAGGGGTCGGGCGACCGCGAGGCCGACGATGCCGAAGCGGCGATCGTGATCTGGGGCACGCTTCAAGTCGGAGTTGGAGCCAATGGCTCGACGCTTGGATCGCATGGAATCAATTCCAGATGCTGGTGCAGGGATTGGCACGCCGCCCGGATTGCCTGTCCAACGACAGGCGGACGGGTTCGGCCAGCACGCACCGGTCGACGAGATCCGAAGCACTCCGGATCAGCCCAAACGGGTCGTTCGAGCACTGTCGACTCCGCGCCGGCCCAAGGCGGGAGGGAAGGACGCGCCTTCCAACGTTGGTCGATACGCCGGCGAGTCTGGAGATCTGGACGGCGCGGTGCAGGTCGCGAAAAATTCTTGCACCGCCTCACCGATCAACCCAAGCGATGGCGTATGAACTGATGCCGGTCTTCGTGATCGGTCAGCGATGACCACGCCACCTCAACCATCTCGGGTCGGTCGCCAGCGCCAGCGCACGTTCGCCGCGGCGAGCGCGTGCTCATTGATCGCGCTGGCCGGCGCGGCCTTGACCGCGCGGGGATGGTGGACCGGTCACGATCCATCGCGCGAAATCCCAACCAACGCGATGGTCAGCGTGCCGCCGATTGATGCCGCCGCCCCCGAGACCCGCATCCGCGCCGTGCGTGCGTACGACGCGCCTCCGACCCTGATCGACGTCATCGTTCGCGCCTCCGACCGCGACTGGCGCGTTCGAACCGGCGCATTCACCGAACTCCGGCGCCGGTACCCAAGCGCGCCCCACGTCCCAATGCGCGACGAGCACATGGCCGAACGAGAAGCCCGGCTGTACGCCTGGCTCGACGGAGATGCTTCGCCCATTCGGATCGAGGGGCGGGATCGCCACCGGCCGTCCGAGGTCCGCGTGGATTCCGAGACCCACGCCGTCTCGGACCTCAGCATTCGCCTTTGTGATCTGCACGCCGGACGCCCCCACACGGAGTTCGCCGCCACGCTCATCGGACGATGCACGCCCTGCCACGCCCCGGCGGTCACGAGCATTGACGCCGATCATCCATGGCCGTCCAATGGATGCCAATCGTGCCACGCCGACATCGTGAGCCAGCACGCAGCGAGCGCCCACGCCCAGAGCACATCCCATCTCCACCTCGTCACCGTCGATCCGTTGACGCGTTCACCGGGCTGGTGGGACTTTGGCGACCGCCGAGGTCTCCAGTGCACCGCCTGCCACGAGCCGGCCGCCAAGCCGCCGGAGGATGCAATCCTCCGCGCCGACGCCCGCCAGGCGAACCCCACCTGCATCGCCACCTTCCGCACGACCGATTGCATGGACTGCCACGCCCAGGCCGCCCGCGATTGGCAAACCTGGCGTGCGCGTCCTCGCCCCCGCCGATTGATCTGGCCCAGCGGGGCCGTGGCCCCCAGTGGCCAGCCGGCCGCGAGTTGCACGGACTGCCACGCCATCGACGGCGACCATCGTTTCGCCGCCCGCCGCGATCCTCGGCGACTCCGAGCGGCCATCGATGTTCGCCTCCGAGCAACGGCCGACGGGGGCACGAGTCTCGTCGTCGCCAATCTTTCGGGCCACGCATTGCCGGTGGAAGGCGTGCGGCGGGCGATCGACATCGAGATCACCGACGCGCACGGCGCCCGACTCGCCGCGTTCCGTCTGGCCCGCCCGCGACCCGGGCGTTCCGAACCCACGTTGGCCGAACCGCTGCACCCCGGTGAGATCCGGACGATCGAACTCTCGTCTCGACCGGACCGCGTTCCGGCCCACGTGGAGGCGATCTTCGTCCGCGATCGTTTCAACGAGGGCAGCTTCCGCACGCCGATGCACGCCAGTCGCCGGCTGGCTCCGGTCAAGCCCGCGGCGTCGAGTTCGCCCGCGTCCAGGGCCCCGGAGGCATCCGGACGCGCCGGCAGGAACGACGCGCCGTAGCGAAGGGTCGTTGGCCCTCCGTTCGATGCGGGCGGCTGCGTCCGGCCTTCGCCCACGGATGGATCGACGGCGGCTTCGGCGACGATGTCGCCGTCCCGGAAGGACGCGAGGCCAAATCGGAACGGATGCGACCGACGGGCCACGCGGCCAGAGAACCCGTCGCGGGGACCGCTTGGCGCGAGGGGAATCGCTAGGATTCCTCGTCGCCGAATGTCGCTTTCCCCGCGCCTCCGCCCCAGCCCGAGCCCGAGCCCCGCCATGCCCACCGCCACCGCGATTCGTCCCGCCCGCCGCACCGAGAACATTCGCTACGCCGTCCGCGATGTGCTGGCCCTGGCCGAGGAAGCCCAAGCCGCTGGCCGCGAGCTGCTGAACCTCAACGTCGGCGACCCCAACATCTTCGACTTCGCCCCGTCCGAACGGCTGGTGAACGCGACGATCGATGCCATTCGCGGGAACCGCAACGGCTACGCCCCCAGCTCGGGCATCGCCCCGGCGATTGAGGCCATCACCGAAGAAGCCGAGCGCGGCGGCATCGAGAACATCCAGCACGTGTACGTCACGAGCGGCGCGAGCGAAGCCATTGACCTGGCGCTGTCGGCCCTGGCCGACGCCGGCGACAACGTGCTCGTCCCGTCGCCCGGATACCCGCTCTACACCGCCGTGCTCGCCAAGCTCGAGGTGGACGCTCGCGGGTACGACCTGGACGAGTCGGCGAACTGGGAACCCGACATCGAGGCGATTCGCGGCCTGATCGACGAACGCACTCGAGCGATCGTGCTGATCAATCCAAACAATCCGACCGGCTGCCAGTGCTCGAACGAAACGCTCGATGCGTTGCTGGAACTCTGCGTCGCCCACAATATTGTGCTCTTCAGCGACGAGATCTACGACAAGCTGACGTTTGACGGCCGAACGCATACGTGCAGCGCGTCGCGCCGGCCGGACGCCAAGGTCATCACGTTCAACGGTCTGTCCAAGAGTTACGTGGTGCCAGGATTTCGCATCGGCTGGGGCATCATCAGCGGCCCGGCGGACGATCTGCGCGAGTACTGCGAAGCCATCCAGAAGATGGAACGCGCCCGCTTGTCGGCCAACCATCCGGAGCAGTACGCAATCCCCGCCGTCCTCGGGCAGTGCGATGACCACATCGCGTCCGTCGTCGAGAAGATGCAGATCCGGCGCGACATCACCGTCGACCGGCTGAATGCCATCGACGGCATCACGTGCATCGCTCCGCAGGGGGCGTTCTACGCGTTTCCGCGGATCGAGCTCGGCATCAGCGACGAACAGTTCTGCTCCGAGGTCATTCGCGAAACCGGCGTGGTCATCGTGCCCGGCAGCGGCTTCGGCCAGGTTGAAGGCACGCAGCACTTTCGCGTCGTCTTCTTGCCGCCAGAGGACGTCCTGCACCGGGCGTACGACGCGATCGCGATGATCGCCGGTCGCTACTCGTAACCCGTCGGGGTCGGTGCTCGGCCGGACCAGTCCGCCCGAAGCAGACCAGCCGCGCCTGGACCCGCCAGGACTCGCGATCAACGCCAGGATTCGTTCTCCTCATCTTCGAGCCGGCGGATGAGCGACCCGTACAGGAACGGATTCGCGAGCGACCGATACTGGCCGAAGAGTTCGTGGCGCATGGCGAACATTCGCCCTTCCCCGATCGCGTCAAGCCCGCGCGGCCCCCGGGCCATCAGTTGCCCGAGGGTGTCGATCACGTACGCCTCCCCGTCGGGGGATGTTTCTCGCGGGAGCTGGGCGAGCAGTTCGTCGATGACGCCGACGCCGCCGAGCAGGGCCAGAGATCGCTGGACCTCGCGGCTCACGAACCATCCTTCGTGCCAAGCCTGAACGAGCCGCCCGAGCGTCTCTCGCCGGCCCGACACGCCGAGGGCAACGACCGCCGCCCGGCGGGTCATCGTGTCGACCAGTTCGTCGCGATGCGGCGCGGCATCCAGCAGCGACGTGGCGTCACGAATCGCGCTGCCGTCGCCCAGCATCGACCGGGACAGCACGACGAATCCGGCCAACGGCAGATCGCCGGCGTTGAGCGACTCGTTGATCGCTCCGAAGCCTCGCAAGACTTCGGTGCGCCGCGTCAGGCCCAGCGCGATCGCCGCCGCACTGCGGACTTCCGCCCGCTCGTTGGGGTCGGCGGCCCGTTGCTGGAGCACCTGCACGCACCGCTCCCAACCGGGATTGTTCTGGATGCCCTGCGGCGTCTCGACCGGGCGGGCGTACAGGCCAAGACCGATCGCCCCGAACCCGCGCAACGGCGAATCGAGCAGCTCCTGATTCCGCATGCGCCGAGCCTCGGGCGCGTCCACGATGGACAGGACGCGATCGAGTCCGCCTTCCAAACCGCGTTCGCCGATGGCAATCAGCGCCATCCCGATCGGCAGGTGCTGGAACGGATCGCGGGCGTTGCCCTGGGACACGGCGAGAATGGCTCGGGCGGTCCCATCGTCCGAGCGCTGCCCCATGCCGATCGTGGCCGCGCCACGGAGTCGGCCACGGACCATCGCGACGTATCCCGTGCGGGCAACTGGAACGCGGTACTTCTCCCAGCCCTGAACCATTGGATCGAGGTCCGGCCGCGACGCGAAGATCGGATTCACCGCCACGAGGTAGGACTTGAAGGACACGCCCTCGGTTGGGTCGGACCCCGGCCGCACGTTCACGCTCTTTGCGAGCCGGTCGACGGCAACCGCAACGTCGTAGAGCGTCCGCTCGACCTTGATGCCGCTGTTCCGCTGCGCCGGGTTGGTGGCCACCGCCGCGAGCATTCGTCCCGACGCCGCGTCATCGGCTTGCCCCAGGTCAATGAGTGATTCGGCGACTTCCCACACGCTGGGACTTGATCGGACGACGTCGAGGCTGACGTCGGCCGTCCCGGGGCCATGCTGGCCGAGGGCCCAGATCGCCGCGTCGCCCACGATGCCCGCTCGCCCGGTGAGTCCTCGGAGGCCCTGTTCGCTCGCCGGCAGCAGTCGCTCGGCCAATCCCAGTCCGATGACCGCCGCGGCGAACGTCGCATCATCGGGGTAGTTCGCGGCCAGGATCAGCCGCTGCGACTCCGGGGTACCGATGGTGCCGAGGCTGGTCGCGGCCACCATGCGCACGAGCATGTCTGGCTCGCGATCGATCAGGTCCACCAACGGCCGGACACCGGCGGGATCCCGCATGCGCCCGTAGGCCTGGACCGCCGCCAGCCGCGTCGGGACGTGATCCGCCCGGATGGCCATGGCCAGAATCTCCAAGACCGCCGCCCGCCGTTCCTCGAGGGCCTGCGCACTGGCCTGCTGGCCGGGACCGGCCTGGCGGAGCGGCTCCAAGTAGCGCCAACGATTGGATTCCCACCAGTGCACCCACGACCACCGCAACGGCTTGATCGGCGTGAACTGGACTTGGGTACTCGAGGGCGGCGGCGGTGGCCCGGGCGGAGGAAACGGTGGCCACACTTCGGTGTGCCCGCGCGCCGGCGGATTGAAGATGGTCGCGCCAAGCATCAGTGCGACGACCGACAACACGGCGACAATCAACGTGCGTGGCGGCATACGGACAAGTCCCTTCAATGCGGCACCGGCCACGGACGTTGCCGATGCACCGACTCAGGCGCGGCCATTCCGATTCCCGGAACGCACCCCGATCGACTGATCGGCCGGCACCCACCAGAGATACGCCGCCGAAGGGGTCGACTCTGATTCCGGACTCGCAATTCTTCTCGGTCGTGCGACGTGCGATGGGTGGGACCGGGAACCCGTTCCCGTCCGATGGTCCGCGTTCCAATGCACCGAAGGCGGACGAAGCAATGGCAATCTGATCGACGGATTCTCGGGCCCGCGCAGTTGAGACTTGGTCTCTGGCCAAGTCCGGATGCCCATCGGTCGAAGTCCAACCGACGGGGTTGGGGCACGCGTGGTGGTCCTCCCTGGCGCTGACCCTTCTGGAGCCCCTCCATGGCTGATTCCACCTGCGGCACCTGCACCCACTTCGGCGGCGAGAACGATCGCCAGCGCGTGGCCGAACTTCGAATCGCCGGAAAGCCGGTCGCCGAGGTGGTCGCCCCATGCTCCCACCCGGGACTGGAAGCCCACGCGCTTCGCACGACCCCCGATGCCGGCTGCACTGGCTGGCAAGCGGCTGCCTGAGTCAGGCGGCCGACGCACCTCAGCCGCACGCCAATCGCACGCAAACCCCACGACGGCGAACGACGGATCAGCGGCCGATCCACGCCGGACGGGACGGCCGGGTAAACTCCGCGCCGTGTCAGCTCCCGAACCAATCCGTTTGTCCGAGGCATCACTCGATCTCCCGGGCATCGTGCGCTCCCGCACGGACGGCGCGATCGCCGCGGCCACGAGCATCCAGCAGCAACCGGGGCCGGTGGCCGGGCTGATGGCCGCCGTGCTCACGACACTTGACGCCGGCGGCACCGTGTTCACCTGCGGCAATGGCGGCTCGGCGGCGGAAGCATTGCATTTGGCCGAAGAGCTGATCGGCTCGTACCGCGACCACGACCGGCCGGCGTACCGAGCCGTCTGCCTCAGTGCGGACCCCACGGCCCTGACGTGCATCGCCAATGACTTCGGGTACGAAGCGGTGTTCGAACGCCAGATCGTCGCCCTTGGACGACCGGGCGATCTTCTCATCGGCCTGAGCACGAGCGGCAACAGCGTGAACGTCGTGCGGGCACTAGACGCGGCCCGCGCTGCCGGCCTGCAAACGGCATCCCTGCTCGGCGGGTCACCGGGAGCCTGCGCCGAACGCAGCGATCATGTGATCCAGGTTGCGGCCCCCGACGGCGGCTCCGTCCAAGAGGGACACCTGATGCTTGTGCACCTGGTGTGCGAAGCGGTCGAGCGCGCGTGGGCAGTTGCCGCGCGGGCGACGGATTGACCGGATCACCCAGCTCGCCTGTCAGGCTGGCTCGACCGGCAGTGGATCGAACGCCCTCGCGCGACGCCCACCCACACCGTCTCGCCTACCTCAGAACGTGATCTCGTCCGGGTGCGGCCCGATGCGCTCCGCGCGGTCCAGGCCATCGATCGTCGCCATGTCCGCCTCGGTCAGCTCGAAGTCGAAGATCGCGGCGTTCTCGGCCAGGCGTTCGGCCCGCACGCTCTTGGGGATCGTGACCGTGCCGTGCTGCAGATTCCAACGAAGGACGACCTGGGCCGGGGTGCGGTCCAGGCGGCCGGCGATTTCCACGATGTCCGCAACCTCGCCGATGCGCCCCTGCATCAACGGACTCCACGCTTCGTGCACGATGCCGTGCTCGCGGCAGCACGCCATCAGTTCCGGCTGGCGCAACTGTGGATGAAACTCGACCTGATTCACCATCGGCCGAACCTGACACGAGCGGACGAGTTCCTCAATATGGTGGACCTGGAAGTTGCTCACGCCGATGGCCCGAACGCGGCCGGACGCCAGGGCTTCTTCCATGACCGGCCAGGTGTCAGACCAATGCCCCTTGACCGGCCAGTGCACCAGCCACAGATCGAGCCGCTCGATGCCGAGCTTGCTCAGGCTCGTATCGAGGGCCGCGCGAACCGCATCGGGTCCGAGCCGCTGGTCGTCGTTCCACACCTTGGTGGTGATAAAGATCTCATCCCGGTCGATCCCGCTCTCGCGGATCGCCCGTCCAACGCCGGCCTCGTTGCCGTAGATCGCCGCGGTATCGATGTGACGGTAGCCCAGATCCAAGGCCGCGCGCACCGCACGCTCAACTTCGTCGCCCTCGGCTGACTTCCAGGTGCCCAAGCCAAGCCGGGGCATGGCGACGTCGCCGGGGAGCATGACGGAGGACGTGATCGAGTCGATGGTGTTCATGGCGAAATGGTATCGCCCGCGGGGGTGGCCCGCCGCGCCGACGAACGCGACGCCCGTCATCGACATGCCGCGCCGCGCAGGGTCAGTAGAGGTACGCGATCCAACACCAATACCCGGCCAGCCCGGCCAAGGTGAGGCTCGCCAAGGCCCACGCCAACGGGCGCCCCGGGCCATCAAACCAGCGACCGCTTGCCGGGATCATGGCCGGAACGAAAAGCGACAGACTCAGCGGAATCGCGAGGTAGACGGTGATGCTCATCTCAAAGAGCGAGTAGCCGAACGCCACCATGTTCACCACGACGTAGATGATCTCCCGAACCGCCTCGGCCATCCAGAGCACTGAGCTGAGCAGCAGCGCCCGCCTCGCCCAACTGATTGCGTCCCCCAGAACACCCTGGAGCGGCTGGGCCGTCAAGCGAAACCAGGTCCCGCACTCGCCGCAACGACGCCGCCCGGCGGCCAAGGCCGGCCACAGTTCGTGTCGGCACTGCGGACAGTACGTCCGATCAGGCCCATCGGCCCAGGCCGAGGCCGTCGACACCGGAGGCGATGAAGTCTCGGCCGATGCCTCACTCATTGCGTCATCGGGAGCACGCGTTGGTGCCGGAAACGGTATCGATTCCCCGGGGCCGGGCCCGGGTGACGGTGACGGCGGTCGCGGTGGCGGCGGCGGCGGCGGCACAGTGGGCGGGACTTCAGACGTCATCGGTACATGATCCATCGGTACACCCCCTGTCCGACGAACAGCAGCACCATGCCGCCGCCGACCGTCCAGCCCAACCATCGCCCGCGACCGTCCAACCAACGTCGGCCGCCGGGGCGCACGCAGACAACCAGCAACCCGAGTCCGATCACGAGGTGGGTCGCCGCAACGCCGATCCACAGACCGAAGGGCGTCCCGGGCCCAAAGAGCACCCAGTTCAGCCCCGCGTCCAACGTGCCACGCACGCCGTTCACGACCAACACCGCCATGATGACCGTCGTCACCCACCGGCTCTTCGACGGCGGCCGCCGCAGTGGGATCGCATCCGACTCGAGCCGGACACGGACGGCCGTTCCACACTCAACGCAGACGCGACCTCCGGATTGAATGACCGGGCCCAGGTCATGATCACACGCCGGACAGCGGGTTCCCCGATCGGCGTCTCCGACGATGGCCGTCGTCGTCATTGGCTGCGGTGGAGGTGACGGTGGCGGCGGTTGTCGTGGCGGCGACGGAGGTGACGGAAGTGACGGAGGTGACGGCGGCGACGGCGGCGACGGCGGCGACGGTGATCCATCAGCGTCAGCGCGGGCGACGTTCGACGCCGCCTCGACGCGCCCGGCACGCTCTGCATTGGTCGGTGTCGTCGTCATCGCCCTCCACTCCGACGTCGGCCGACTTCTCAGCCCCCGGCCGTGGCCGCCGGATGCTTCAGCGGCTCCCACCACGCACGGTGGTCGCGGTACCAATCAATCGTCGCGGCCAATGCCTGCGGCCAGGCGCTTCGACTGGGTTCCCAGTTGAGCTCGGTGCGCATCCGCGTCGCGTCGATCGCGTAGCGGAGGTCGTGCCCCTTGCGATCCTCGACCGGACGGATGCGGTCGTGCCCCTCGCCCATCAACTCCAGGATCGAGTGGGTCAGCTCGAGGTTCGATCGTTCGTTGTTGCCGCCGATGTTGTACACGCGGCCATCGGTCCCGCGTTCCATCACCGCGATCAGGGCCTCGCAGTGATCTTCGACGTGGAGCCAATCGCGAACATTCCGGCCGTCGCCGTAAAGGGGTACTTGCTCACCCTCGATCAGGTTCGACACGAACAGCGGAATGACCTTCTCGGGGTACTGGTAGGGCCCAAAGTTGTTCGAGCAGCGCGTGACCCGCACCGGCATGCCGTGGGTGTGGTGCGCGGCCAGTGCCAGCATGTCCGACGCGGCCTTGCTCGCCGAGTACGGGCTGCTCGGGGCGAGCGGCGTGTCTTCGGTAAACAGTTCGTCGGGCGCGTCCAGAGGAAGCTCGCCGTAGACCTCGTCGGTCGAGACGTGCAAGAACACCTTGATCGCGTCCGGCGCGCCGGCTCGGGCGCGGCAGGCGTCGAGCAGGACCTGCGTGCCCTCGACGTTCGTGCGGATGAACGGGAGCGAATCGACGATCGACCGGTCGACGTGGCTCTCGGCGGCCAGGTGCATGACCGCATCGCAGCCTTCCAGGGCCCGGTCGACCACATCGCGGTCGCGAATATCGCCGTGCAGGAAGGTGTAGCCGTCGTCGTCGACGAGGTCGGCCAGATTCGCCGGATTGCCGGCGTACGTCAGGGCGTCCAGGTTGACCACGTGCACGTCAGGGCGCTCGCGCCGCAACATGCGCACGAGGTTGCTGCCGATGAACCCGGCGCCGCCGGTGACCAAGATCCGCTTGAAGCTGCTTGCCATGGGGAAGTGTCGTCCGAATCAGCCGGCGCTGGTGCCGAGGGGAGCCGGCGCGCCTTCAAGGATGTTGGCCCCGCCATCGCGGACCAAAGTCGAAGCCCGGTACAACGAGTCGAAGGTACCGGCGTCGGTCCACCAGCCCTCGAGGATGTCGTGGGTCAGGTCGCCACGGCGGAGGTAGTGGTTGTTCACGTCGGTGATCTCGAGTTCACCGCGGCCGCTCGGCTCGAGCGTGCGGCAGACGTCGAAGACGTCGTTGTCGTAGAAGTAGATCCCGGTGACCGCATAATTGCTCGGCGGGTCGGTCGGCTTCTCGATGATCTCGGTGATCCGGCCGCCCTCCAGCCGCGGAACGCCGAATCGTTCGGGATCCTCGACCTCCTGGAGCAGGACCTTCGCCCCGGACTTCTGCGTGAAGAAGTCGCCGGCCGCGGCCCGGATGTTCCGCTCGACGATGTTGTCGCCCAGGACCACGCAGACCTTGCCGCCATCGGCGAAGTCTTCGGCCAGCAGCAGCGCGTCGGCGATCCCGCCCTCGCCCTGCTGGTACGTGTAGTGCAACTCCCGGACCCCGAGGTGCTTGCCGTTCTTCAGCAGCATCAGGAAGTCGCCCGCGTGCCCGCCTCCGGTGACGATGAGGATGTCCTGGATCCCGGCATTGAGCATGCACTGGATCGGGTAGTGGATCATCGGCTGATCCCAGACCGGGAGCAGGTGCTTGTTGGTCACGTCGGTCAGCGGCCGCAATCGGCTGCCGAGTCCACCGGCGAGGATGACGCCCTTCATGGCAGGCTCCGGGAGAGGGAATCGAGGTCAAAGGGACGAGCCGAACGACGATCGCCCGGGCACGCCCCAGGAAGGCGCGGCATCCGCCCTTGAGACACCCTATCGTCCGAATATTCGGCCGGCGGCCAGTCAGCGCGGGCCAACGTCCGCTTTCCGTGTCCGCGGGAGTCCCGCCGGACGATTTCGATGCCCGGGGGCGGCAATTGCCTCTGGCCTCGTGCGTTCAGCCCGCGGCCCGAGGGGCCTCCCGGGCGATCTCTGCGCAGCCCCCCGTCACCCGCCGCGAACCCGTCGGCCGCACGCCCCGCGACGCGTCCGCTCGCCAGACCGGACCAATTTGCCCCTCAAGTCGCCCCAACGTCGTCCACGCCCACGCTCAAGTCAGCACACCAGCCCACGCCCCCAGCCAGCTCCCGGAGCCCCCGCCGATGTCCCAGGCCCCCGCCACCTCGCCCGCGTCGTCCCCGTACGGTCAGCTTGAGGCCCCCTCGCCGTTTTCCCTGCTCGGCATGCTGCTGGTCCGGGTCATCGTGCCGGGCTGGATTCTGGCGGGCGCGGCCTTCAAGACCTGGGAAGCGGCCCCGCGCTACCTGCCGGCGACCAGTGTTCGGGGCCCCGCGAGCAAGCTGGACATCGATCTGATGTGGCTGCTCCTGGCCATCGTCATCGTCGAGTTCATCATCGCCGCGGCGATGATCCTCTTCGCACGGGTGGCTCGCCCGCTGGCCATCATGATCCTGCTGGCCTTCTGCGCGGTCCTGGTGATCGAGTTGAGCTCCGGTCAGAAGAGCTGCGGCTGTTTCGGCACCAAGAGCCCGTCGCCCCAGAGCATGCTGGCGATCGACGGGGCGATGCTGCTGGGCGCGATCTTCCTCCGACCGTGGCCGCTCCGACTCGGCCCCGCCGGACTGCGGGTCGCGCTGCTCGGCCTGATCGCGGTCGCTTCGGCGGTCTTTGCCTGGACCCGAATCGAACCCGGCGCGGCGGTGAACGTGCCGACCGGCGGCGATCCGACCACCGTGGTCGCCGGCCCCCGCAATGGCGTACCGAACCCGAACGTGCAGCCGACGCCGCAGTTCTGGGTGTCGGAAGACCTGCCGTCGCTCGTCGGTCAACCGTGGACCGAACTCGAGCTCTTCGACTTCATGGCCAACCTGCCGTCGGTGCCCGAGGAAGGCACGTATTACATCACGTTCTACGGGCTGAACTGTGAGCACTGCGAGGACATGTTCCGCACCGACCTGCAGATCGCCGAGCTCGCCCGCATGACGACGGCGATCCTCGTGCCCTTCGGCCGCGATGAGATGTCCGCCGATGGTGCGTGGGAACGTCCCGAAACCGAATGCGAGTTGCTGGAATTGCCGCTGGGCGCCGACTGGATCATCACCACCCCGCTGACCCTGCGGGTCGAAGACGGGCTGATCGCGGCAATCGAAGAAGGCGACCACAACACGTCCATGGAGATTGATCCCGAAGGCGTCTGGACCGGCGGCTCGGGCGCGGCGTCCAGTCCCGCCGCATCCGCCGTCCCCGCGCCGAGCGGGGATGCGAACGGCGCGGCGTCCGGCAGCGACGCCGACTCCGGATCATCGCGGGCTTCGGCTCCGGCTCCGGCCAACGTCCCGCCGGCCCTCGGCGGCGCGAACCCCAATCCGCTGCCGCTGCCGCAGTACTGGCTCTCGGACGCCGACGCCCTGGCCGCCCTGTCGGGGACCAAGTGGTCGGACTTTGAACTCATTCGGTACATGCCGATGCTTCCGTCGGTCCCGGCCACGGGCGTGCACTACGTCACCTTCTACGGCCGCAACTGCGAGCACTGCGAGGACATGTTCCGCGACGACCTGACTGACCCGGCGCTCGGTTCGAAGGTCACCGCGGTCCTGGTGCCCTTCGGCAAGACCGAACGCATGGCCGCCGGTGCGTGGAGCGTGCCGGACACCGAGTGCGAGCTGCTCGAATTGCCGCTCGGGGTCGACTGGATCATGACCACGCCGCTGACGATCCGCGTGGAAGACGGCCTGATCACCTGCGCCGCCGAGGAAGACCACCGCGCCTGCATGGACCTGGAGTAGGCGGAGCCGCAGAGCCGCTCAGCCGCGGAATCCGGTCCGGACCGGGGCTGCATCGGCCTGAACTCGATTGGCGTGGACCGGACTGGACGGGACTGGACTGGACTGGATCGGTCTGGCCTGAACTGGATCGGCCCGGCCTGGTCTGGTCTGGCCTGAACTGGATCGGACTGGCACGGGCCAGCACCGAACCCGGACCGAATCGGCCGCTGATTCCGACGGATTCAGGCCCGCTTCCAGGACCGCGGCGGCGGCGACCACATGTCCGAAAACTTCGGGCTGGCAACCGACCTGCCGACCTGGGTCATCTCGGGGGGAGCGTCCCACCGCCCCTTCGTCGGTGCAGCACGAGCGCCGGGGGTGGTTGGTCGATGCTGTTCCCATGCCGATGCCCGGACGCACGATCATCATCTCCGACACCCACTTGGGTCGGTCACGCGGGTCTGCCGGAACGCCCGAGCAATTGCGGCCTCTCTGGGCCGGGGCGAATCGGCTGATCGTCAATGGCGACCTGGCCGAGTTGGGCGATCCCCACGCCCGGGCCCGGGCCGCCCGCATGGTTTGCCGGCTTCAGGATCTGTGCGATGCCGATGGCGTCGAGCTCCTGGTGATCAGCGGCAACCACGATCCGCTGTTGACCGACGTCCGCGACATGGACCTGTGCGATGGCAGCATCTACCTGACCCACGGGGATGTGCTGCATCCGGCGATCAGCCCTTGGACCACGCACGCGGCGGAGCTCGAACACTGGAATCGCCGGGCGCTGGCCATGCTGAGCAAACAGGCCAAAGCTGGAGCCAAGTCCGACGCCGAGTCGCGACTCGCCGCCGCCCAGCACGCGGCCCACGCGGTTGCGATCAGCCACGCCGATGATGCCGACGAGCGCGCCCGAACCCGCCGCGCGGACGCCCCGGATGAACGCAGCCCGTCGCGGCGACAGCGGCTCACCCGCCAGGCACGGACTGCGGCGGTGGCCATGTGGTCCTGGCACACGCTCCCGCGGCGGGCGGCGGAGTTCATGATCGAGTTTCGGCCGCAGGCCCGCTTTTTCGTGTTCGGTCACATGCACCGCCAGGGCATCTGGCGATTCGGCGAGCGCGTGGTGATCAACACGGGAAGCTACGGGTTGCCCGGCAAACCGCGAGCGGTCGTACTGAAAGGCGATCGCCTGGCCGTCCATGCGATCCAGCGAACGAACGACGGGCACTCCCTTTCGGCTCGGGCGATCGCGGAGTTTCCCATTCGGCCGCTCCCGGCCCGCCAGCCACGAAACGCGGCATCGCCCGCGATCACCGACCCCAACGCCGCGGCGCCGCCCACCCGCCGGGCCGCCTGAAGGCCGACGGACGGAAAGGCGGATGCCCGACACGGCGGCGGAACGGTCCGGAGCTGACGCGGGCGGTCCCGCGGGGTCCCATGCGGTCCCCTGCGATTTGAAGCGATCCAGGCCCCCCGCGACGAGGGTCGATCCGCGGAGGTCGGCCCCGGGAACTGGATGCCTGTGATTGGATGCCTGTGACTGGATGCCGGTGGCTGGATGTCTGGCTGGATGTTGGGCTGGATGTCCGACTGAACGCCTGTCCGGCACCTGGTCGAGAAGCGAACGGAACCGCTCGACGGAGTCCCGCGAACCGGGGACGGGTATGCTCCGAACCATGCACCAGAGCCTCGCCATCGTCGATCGCCGCCGCGGCGGCTTCGCGGTCCACCGACTGGCCCGCTTGGCCGCCATCGCTGGCGCCGTGGCCGCCACGAGCGGTCTGCTCGCGATGACCGCTGCGCCCGCCGATCCCGACCAGACCCTGAGCCAGACCTCCGGCCAGGCTCCCAGCCAGACCCCGAGCCAGACCCCGCCGGGCCAAACGCCGCGCCAGGCTCCGCCGATCGCCGACCCGCCCGTGTCGTCCGACGCGCCGGCCGCCGGCCCAACGGATGCCGCGGCCCGATGGCGTACGGAAGGGCCCGTCCAGATCGGGGACCGCGTCGTCATCCGCGAGATCGGCCGGCACGAGCGACGTGGCACCGTCACCAAAATGACCGAAGAGGCAATCGTCCTTGCGGCGCCCGGGTCGGACACTCCGATCGTCGTCCCGCGCATACGGATCGTGCAAGAGATGGTGCTCCTGCCCGCCGACGCCAACGTCGAAGTCGAGATCGAGGACGTCAACGGCTTCGTTCGTTACGGCCGCCTGATCGAAGACACGTTCGACGAAGTGGTGATCGACATTCGAACGATCACCGTGCGGGTCCCACGCGATCGGATCCGCCGCGTCTTGGTTCGCCCGAGCTTTGAAGTGCGGTACGCGCGAGTGCTGGACCGCACCGATCTGAGCGATCCCGAACAGGTCATCCGTCTCAGTCAATGGCTCACCCGGGAAGAGCGATGGGACTTGGCCGAAGCGTTGCTCGTTCCGATTCTTGAAGCCGATCCTGACCAACTCGCGGTCAAGGGCATGCTCGAGCGAGTTCGCGCTCGGCGGGCGCTCGATCGCCAACGGGCCGCACGGATTGATGACGACCCGGGCGATGCCGGATCCGGCGACGATACGGACAACGGCAACGATCTTCTGTCCCGCCCCACGTCCAACGATCTGTTTGCCCGCACCTTGGTTTCAGATGACGACGTCAACATCATGCGGGTCTACGAGATTGACTTTGCCAATCCGCCGCGCCGCGTCGCCGTCACCCGCGCAACGGTCGATCGTCTGATCACGATGTACGCCGACCACGAGCGCATGCCCACGGGCCGACGCGACCGCGCTCGCCTCCACCGGCTTGAGCCGATGGAACTCGTCGAGATCATGTTCACGCTGCGAGCACGTGATCTGTATCCCGAGATCAAAGTGATCGACGAGCCAGCCTCGCTCGTTCGATTCCGCCGCGACGTGCACGACACGTATGTCCAGAACACCTGTGGCGCGTGCCATGGTGATCCCGGCGCGGGCCGATTCCGATTGCACACGCGCAATGCCCGTGATCCACGGGCCCGAATGACAAACCTGTTGATCCTCGAGCGACTCGATCTCGGATCGGCCGGAAAGCTGATCGACTACGACCGACCGGAAGACTCGCTCCTGATCCAGTACGGCTTGCCGAGAGATCAGGCCCGGAACCCGCATCCGCCGGTCGACGGATTCCGTGCGGCCTTCCGCAACCGCGACGCCCGCCAAATCAGCGAGACGATCCGCTGGATCCAGACGATGTATCGCCCTCGACCCGAGTACCCAGTCTCGTACGACCCGAACGCCCTGCTCGTCCCGATCGATCGCGTGGACCGCTGATTCGGCGTGGACCGATCGGCCGGCCGGCCGGGTCCGACGACGGCAGTTTCTGGCCGCTGGGCGCTGATGGCCGGACCGATGACCAGACCGATGGTCAGACCGATGGTCAGACCGATGACCAGACCGATGGCCAGACCGATGGCCAGACCGATGGCCGGACCAGTGATCAGGCAGGCCAGACCCGAGGCCAGTCCTTCCGCCAGTCCCGAGGCCAGATCCCAGTCCAGACCCCAGGCCGGCCGCCAGCACTCCCGCTCCGTCGAGCGGCGTCGGCTCGAGATTCCCCGCTTCTCCTCGAACCGCGGCCCCCTCGGCTGCGAATGTCCGCGTGCCAGGCCCGACGATCGGGCCGCACGATGACGGGTCCGCGGGCTTGGCTCGCCCTGATCACCGTGCTGCCCTCGCCGCCACTGGCGGTCTCGGCCACCCTCGCCGCCCCGGCCGAAATCCGCTCGGAAGCTGCTTCCGGCGGGGATCCGCTACACTCGCGGCTTCCGTCGGAGACCACCGTGGTCAACCGTCGGAACCGATCGCTCGCCCCTTTTCGGGGGATCGATCACCTCCGGCCCCCGGCCGCCCGCCCCGCCCTCGGAGTCGCCCGACGATGCCCCAGTCGCCCGCCCGTCTGCCCTTCGCCCGCCTCTGCGTGGCCGCCTTGCTCTGCGGGGGGATTTCCCTCGCCACCGGTTGCGAGGACGGCCCCGCCGCCGATCGCGCTGCCGCGGACACGGAGCTGAAGGAACTGAGTCAGCGGCTCCAGCTCGCCGCCTACACGACGGACCACGAAGGCGACGTCGATCAATCGGTGAGCAAGCTCCAGTCGATTGCCCGCGATGCCGCCGCCTTGAACAAGGGCAGTGAGTCGCAGATCGCTTCGGCGGCCCTGCTCGCGGCGGAGGCCCATCGGCAGCTCGCCGACCTCCACCTCTCGGTCGCCCGGCAAGCCGAGAGCGAAGCCAATGGCTTCCGCACGGCGGCTGAATCTCTGGTCAGCTCGGCGTCGCGGCTTAATGAACTGGCGGCCAGCCTGGCCTCGGCCGACATCGACGAGGCCCGCGCCCTGATCACCGCCGGCATCAACGAAACCAACTCGGACATCGACACGGCCCAAGCCGCGGTGGACGCGCTCGACGGCCCGATCACGGAGCGGAACCGAGCGAACACCACGGACCGCGGACAGGCCGAGGAACTCAACCGAGAAGCCAATGACCTCCGCCGGTCGGCCACCGACGCCGGACCGCGTCGCGGCCTGCCTTCCTACCGCCGGGCCATCGAGCTCGAGCAGGAAGCCGACGGATTCGAGTTCCAGATCGCCCGACGCGAGAATGAACTCGCCCACGACTTCGTGCCCCAGTTCGATTTCAGCTCCCTCCAGCTCAACGAACAGCGCGCGTCGATCACCCGGCTCGAATCCGCATTGAGTTCGGTCAATAACCGCGAGCAGCTCATGCAGACGGCCACGCGCGAACTGCAGAGTGCGATCGGCGAGTTTCGCAGCTCGCTGGGAACCTGGCTCGACGCGTCAGATCCGGCCAAGCTCGAACCGTGGATCTCCGCTGGCGTCGAGCATGCCCAGCAGGCGGCCTCGCTCGCGGGCAAGGCTCGCGCGGCCGACCCCAGTGCGGCGACATCGGCCGAGGCCCGGGCCCACGCGTCACTCGGCGAACTCTTGAGTACCCGCGCGATCGCCCGCGAGCGCCAGGCCGCCGTCGCCGCCGCCGCGGCGAACGTCCCGCCACTGAACATCCCCGAATCGACCGCGGCGGCGCTCCGTCGTGACGCGGGGACGGATCGGGCGGAAGCCATCGCGACCTTCACGCAGCTGATTGAGTCCGTCGGCGGCAACGACCGCCTCGCTGCACTCGAACGCGCTGCACGCCGCTCGATTGAACGCCTCGGCGGCGAAGCGCCCAGCGGCGGTTGAAATCGGGGCGAACGGACCGGGTACACGATCCTCTAAACGTCCCGCCAATCGGCTGGCCAAACGCCCGGCCCAAAGACGACACACACGTATCAATCGCTCAGGCGGCCGAGGACATCCTCGGCCGTTTGTCGTACGAGCGAATCAGCGTCGCCCCGGCATGCTTCGATCGCGTGGCGGAGCCGCTCGCGTTCGGCGACCGTCAGCTGATCTTCCTCGAGCAACACGTTCCCGGCGGCGATCAAGGCATTGCGCCGGAGCATCGGCAACTTGGCCCGGGTCATGGCCGTGCCCCCGCAGATCGACCGCCGATCTGCTTCGGTCCAGCCGATCATCTCGATCAGCTCGAAGGCTGCATGCCTCGGGGCGTAGTCTGCGTGCACCGGCGCGCGGCGGCTGCGACGCGTGGGGCGCACGTGCGGGCACGCCAGTTGGCAGGCATCGCACCCAAAGACCCAGTCGCCGATCGCCCCGTGCAATGCTGGGTCGATTCGCTCGCGATGCTCGATCGTCAGGTACGCGATGCACCGCCGGGCATCAACCGACCACGGCTCAATGCACTGGGTCGGACAGGCGTCGATGCACCGGGTGCAGGATCCGCAGGGCGAAGCAAATTCGGCCGTCGACTCGTCCGACGGCGCGATCGGTACCGTCGTCAGCAACTCGCCGAGCAGCATCCAGCTCCCAACCCCCGGCTCGATCAGCAAGGTGTGCTTGCCGATGCGCCCGAGGCCCGCCCGCGCGGCAAGCTCCCGCTCAAGGATCGGCGCGGTGTCGGTGCAGGCACGGAATCGCGCGGCGCGTTCCGTCGGCGGACCACTCTGTGCTCGTTCGGCCGGCTCATTCGATGACGCTGGCGCGTCCGGCAACTCCGGCGGCGCGGACAATTGCGACGACTTCGACGTGGACGGGTTCCGCGCGTCCGGCGACTCCGGCGGCTCCGGCGGCCACAGCGTGTGCAGCGCATCGGCCATCGCGTGGAGCCGGCGCTTCAACACCTTGTGGTAGTCGCGGCCGCGGGCGTAGCGGGCGATGCGGCCACTGGCGTGCCCGTCGGTCGGCGACGCGTGGAGCGGCGGCGGTTCTCCGGGCCCGGCGTAGCGATCGGCGACGCAAATGATGGACGCGGCGCCCGGAAGCAGCCCCCGCGGGTCCGCTCGCAACGCACGATGATCGGCCATCCAGCCCATCGACCCGTGGCGTTCGCCGGCGATCCAACGTTCGAACATCGCCGCCTGCGGCGACGGCCCGGCGGCGACCACGCCCACCCGGGCGAAACCGAGTTCGCGGGCCAGGGCGACGACGGCATCCCGGCGGCGAATCCCTTCGCCGGTCACAGGTCGAACGGATCAACCGCCTCCATCGGGGCAAAGGCCACACGAATCGTCTTGCGCCCCGCCCGCTCGAAGGTGATTTCGGCCGTCTCCTGCGCGTTGCGGCCCCGAACAACCTCGACCCGCCCGAGGCCGAATTTCTCGTGCCGCACGATCGCCCCCGGCGCCAGCCGGCCGTCGGCTGGCACCGCAGCCCCAACTTGGGCGTGGTCCCAACCCGGGAAGTCGTCGATCGGCGCGGCCCCCGCTCCGCCGCCTCGGAGGAACGGATCATCGTGGCGGATGACGCCGCCGCCGCCCGGCGGGAGATCTTCCATCGCCACGTGCGCGGCCGGCAATTCGGCCAGGAACCGGCTGCGGATGGTGCGCTCGCGGAATCCGCGTTGGGCGCGGCTGCGGGCGTGGGTCACCAGCAAGTGCCGGCGGG
Source organism: Phycisphaerales bacterium (assembly GCA_045106735.1). Classification (GTDB taxonomy): domain Bacteria; phylum Planctomycetota; class Phycisphaerae; order Phycisphaerales; family SM1A02; genus JBGCEZ01. Next base: position 25,799 of record JBGCEZ010000058.1, read on the forward strand.
CCCGGGTCATGCCGACGAAGCACAGTCGCCGTTCTTCTTCCAGATCGTCGTCTTCGCCGGATTCGACCGCCCGGGCGTGCGGCATCAGTCCCTCTTCCAGACCCACGAGGGCGACCGCGTCGAATTCCAAGCCCTTGGCTGCGTGCACCGTCATGAGGGTGATTGCCCCCCGTTCGGGATCGATGGCGTCGGAGTCGGCGACCAGGGCGATCTGTTCGAGGAAGACGGCCAAGAGGTCGCCAACCGGCCGCGGAACGTCATCCGGCCGGACATCGGTCTGAAAGTCGCCCGATGTCACATCGTGGTCCGCCTGGGCATCGTCACCGGCGGATCGCGGCGGCTCGGCCGTGGCCAGCAGTGCATCCAGGGCATCCATGGGTTCGGGCGGCGCCGGCGGCGCCTCGGGCACCACGCTCGGCGCCGGGATCGCCCGCCCCTGTTCGTCGACCGGCCCTGGATCGGCGTCCATCGGCGGGAGAAATTCGGCCGCCGCGTTCACAAGTTCGCCGAGGTTCTCCAGGCGATCGATGTCCTCTTCGCCGGCCGACGCCCGCAACGCATCCTCGAGCCCGCTCTCTCGGACGATCATTTCGACGAGATCGGCCAGCTCGTGCCCACCGGGCAACACCGCCAGCCGAGCCGCGGCCCGCCATCGTTCAATCATCTCGGCGAACGCCCGAATGCTCTTGATCGCCCGCGCACCGAGTCCGGGCACGGCGGCCGGTTCGTTGATCGCGTCGCCGAAGCGAAGGCCCATCGCCGATGCGTGGGCTGCGACCCGATCAAGGCTCGTCTTGCCGATCCCCCGGGCCGGCTGATTGATGATTCGCCGCATCGCGACCTCATCGCCCGGATTGATCGTGAACCGCAAGTAGGCCAGCGCGTCGCGGATCTCCTTGCGGTCGTAGAACGCGGTGCCGCGCGCGATGACGTACGGCAGACGCGCCGCCCGCATCGCGTCTTCGACCACACGCGACAGAGCGTTCGTGCGGTACATGACGGCCATCGACCGGAACGGTATGTCGTGTTCATCGTGCAGGTGGCGAAAGTGGCCGACGACCCGCTCACTCTCGGCGTGCTCATCGGGAAGCTCGACCACCTGCGGGCGTTCCCCGTCGCCAAGCTCAGTGAACAACCGCTTGTCCTTGCGGGCGGTGTTGTTTCGGATCAACGCATCCGACGCGGCCACGATGTGACCGGTGGACCGGAAGTTCCGCCCAAGGGGGATCACCGTGGCGTCGGCGTACGTCGCCTCGAACTCGAGGATGTTGCGAATGTCAGCCCCGCGCCACGCGTAAATGGACTGGTCGGGGTCGCCCACCACCATGATGTTGCGAGACCGCGCGGCGAGCTGGCGAGCGATCGTCAGCTGGGCCAGGTTGGTGTCCTGGTACTCGTCGATCATCAGGTACCGGTAGCGATCCTGAAGTTCGGTCCGCACGCCCGCATTCGATTGGAGCATGAGGGCAACGCGCATGAGCAGGTCGTCGAAATCGACCGCCCCGCTGGCCCGCATGATCGTCTCGTATCCCTTGTAGGCGCGCGCGATCGAACGGGAGTAGAAGTCGTGCGCATCGTCGCGTTCAAAGGTGGCGGCAGTCTGAAGCTTGTTCTTGGCGTTGCTGATCCAGCTCGCGACCGAAGCCGGCGTGAAGTTCCGCTCGGCCAATTGGGCGTCGGAGATCGCCCGCTTGATCGCTGCCTTCTGGTCGGACGTGTCGTAGATCGTGAACCGCGGGTCGACTCCGGCTTCCTCCGAATACCGGCGGAGCAGCCGTGCACAGAGGGCGTGGAAGGTCGAGACGGTCAGTCCGCGCGGGGCCAGATCGGCCCCCACACGCTGCTGGATGCGTTCTCGCATCTCGCCTGCCGCCTTGTTGGTGAAGGTGACCGCGAGGATCTGCCAGGGCGGGATTCCCTGTTGGAGCATCCAGGCGATTCGTCGAGTGACGACGGTCGTTTTGCCCGAGCCTGGACCGGCCAACACCAACACCGGACCGTCCACGTGGACGACAGCGTCGCGCTGGGCATCGGTCAGTCCCTCGAGCATCCGTGCGGGGTCCGGCAGCATCCGAGGCATGCTACTCCGCTCCCCGCGGTGGACATCCCCATCCGGCGAATGATCTGATCCGAGGATGAACGGCCTTCCCCAAACCGCCTCCGACCGCTCGAGAGCGCCGAACCGCAACTGGATCCCGCCGACATCCCGATGCCAGCGATCACCACGCAAGCTTGTCCACAGCGGCAATTGCGCGGGTGAATTCCGAAGGCTGATCACAAACTCTGGTCCCACATGTCTTTACAGCCGGTCTCGTCGGATGCGTCGTATTCCATCAGCAGAGTCGGACCTGTCCGGTTGGCGCCCCAACATGTTGGGGTATCCTTGTCGAATGGCCCCATCTGGTGTGGAATTCGTCATCCCGGGGTCCAATCATGCGTGTCAGGACCCCTCGAACGGACCTGACGCCACCGAGACGTCGGACCGGACGGCCCTCGGCGGATTCCATCGCTCGTACGGTGCTCCTTCGGCCGGGTCCGCGGATTCAGGACGGATCCCGAACACGCTCACCGCCCGAACCGGGCTCGCACTCCGCCGGCCGGATCTGACCGACGAGACCCGCTCCCCCAATCGCTGAGCCGCGCCCCGCGCTCAGATCGCTGACCCGCGAGACCCACCGCCCGAACGCCGACCCACGAGACCCGCCGCCTGGGCGCTGACCCGCACGACCTGTCCGACGATTCGCCCGAACCGCGGCCAGTCCACACCGCGATCAAAGCCCGAACCACGAACACGTCCCGACGCCTCCCCCGACCGCCGCCCTCTGCCGCCTCCCGCCCCACCGCTCCCGGCTCCCCACCGACTCCCTGGACCCCGACCATGACCGTCCTCTGCGATACCCAGATCCGCGAACTGATCGGCATCGAGCCGTTCGCCGAAGCGGCGAAGCGGAGCGGACAGGTCTCGTACGGCGTCTCGAGCTACGGCTACGACGTCCGCGTCGGCTCGCTCTTCAAGATCTTCACCAACGTCGATCCGCGCGGCGGCGGCGGACAAGCCATCGTCGACCCCAAGCAGTTCACGGGCGACATGTTTGTCACCGTGGACACGCAAGAGACCGGTCGCGATCACATCGTCATCCCGCCCAACTCGTTCGCCCTGGCCGAAACGGTCGAGGTGATTGACGTCCCGCGTGATGTTCTCGTGCTGTGCGTTGGCAAGAGCACCTACGCCCGCTGCGGGATCATCGTCAACGTCACCCCGCTCGAACCCGAGTGGCGCGGTCGCGTCACGATCGAGATTTCGAACACCACGCCATTGCCAGCCAAGATCTACGCCAACGAGGGCATCGCCCAGATGGTGTTCCTCCGGGCCGATCGATCGTGTTCCGTCAGCTACGCCGACAAGGCGGGCAAGTACCAAGACCAACCGGGCCTGACGCTCCCCCGCGTCGACTGATTCGACCGACTTCCGGCCGACAGCCGCCGGGCCCCGAGGGGTCCACGGCATTCGGCCAACGGAATGACGCCCTCCGCGCCGTTCCACCCCGTTCGCCGGTGTCCACGGACGCCTCTCCTTCATGCGTTTCGCGTTCGTGCGACTCGCGCCATCTGACTTCGCCAGCCATCGGGACGGACCGCCGCCCCGCGCGTCGAGGGAACCGACGCGGAGGATTCCATGCGCATTCATCGTCGTTTCACGCGAGCCGGTACTGACGTCTTCGACTCGGTTACCTGGGATACCCGGACCAGCCGAATCACCAATGCCGACGGCTCCGTCGTCTTCGAGATGAACGACGCGGAAGTGCCGTCATCCTGGAGTCAGCTCGCGACCGACATCATGGTCAGCAAGTACTTCCGCAAGGCCGGGGTTCCCCAATTCGGCGCGGACGGAACCCCCAAGGTTGGCCCGGATGGTGCGGTTCTGACGGGCCCCGAACGGTCGGCCCGGCAAGTGATCCACCGGCTCGCCGGCTGCTGGCGGAGCTGGGGTGAATCGCACGGCTACTTTGATTCGGCCGACGACGCCCAGGCCTTCTACGACGAGCTGTGCTGGATGATGCTCACCCAGGCGGCCGCCCCGAACAGCCCGCAGTGGTTCAATACCGGCCTCAATTGGGCCTACGGCATCAGTGGTCCCCCGCAGGGACACTGGGTTGCCGACCACACCACCGGCAGCCTGAGCCGCGCGACCGATGCGTACTCGCACCCCCAGCCCCACGCCTGCTTCATCCAGTCGGTCGACGATGATCTCGTTGGCTCCGGCGGCATCATGGATCTCTGGACCCGCGAGGCCCGGCTGTTCAAGTACGGCTCGGGTACCGGCACGAACTTCTCCGCCGTCCGCGGCGAGAACGAGCCCCTGTCCGGCGGCGGCAAGTCCAGCGGGCTGATGAGCTTCCTCAAGATCGGTGACCGCGCGGCGGCGGCGATCAAGAGCGGCGGGACGACGCGCCGGGCGGCCAAGATGGTCTGCCTCGATGCGGATCACCCGGACATCGAGGACTTCGTGAACTGGAAGGTGCGCGAAGAACTGAAGGTCGCGGCCCTGGTCGAAGGCCTCAAGCATCTGCCCGACGATCAGAAGGAACTGGCCGAGTCGCTCGGCCTGGTCCTGGACTACGACTTCAACGGCGAGGCGTACTACACCGTCTCGGGCCAGAATTCGAACAACTCGATCCGCCTGACCGACGAGTTCTTCCGCGCGGTCGAGTCCGACGGCGACTGGGAACTCAAGGGCCGCACCAACGGCGAGACGATGAAGACGCTGAAGGCCCGCGATCTGTGGAAGCAGATCTCGTTCGCCGCGTGGCGTTGCGCCGACCCGGGCCTGCAGTACGACAGCACGATCAACCACTGGCATACCTGCCCCGAAAGCGGCCGGATCAACGCCAGCAACCCGTGCTCGGAGTACATGTTCCTCGACGACACCGCGTGCAACCTCGCGTCGATCAACCTCATGCGGTTCTACGACTCCGAGACCCGCACCTTCGACGTCGAACGCTTCGAGCACGCCGTTGAGCTCTGGACGATGGTCCTCGAGATCAGCGTGCTGATGGCCGCGTTCCCGTCCGAGTCGATCGCCCGCAAGAGTTGGGAATTCCGCACGCTTGGCCTCGGCTACGCCAACCTTGGCGCCATGCTGATGCAAGCTGGCATCCCCTACGACAGCGAAGCCGGTCGAGCCGTCTGCGGTTCGATCAGTGCGATCCTGACCGGCCGTTCCTACGCGGCCAGTGCACTGATGGCTGCCGAACACGGCCCCTTCGCCGGCTTCGAGTCGAATCGCGATTCGATGATGAGGGTCATCCGCAACCACCGCCGCGCCGCCCGCGGCGTCGCCCGCGATGCCTCGGACTGGGAAAGCCTGCCGATTCGCCCCGTCTCGATCGACCACGCGGTCTTCGAAGCGGGCGATGTGCCGCTGCACAATGCCGACGACCTGCGTGAGCGGGCCACCCGGGCCTGGGATGATGCTCTGGAATGGGGCGAACGCCACGGATTCCGCAACGCCCAAACCACGGTGATCGCCCCGACTGGCACCATCGGCCTGCTGATGGACTGCGACACCACCGGTGTCGAACCCGACTTCGCCCTGGTGAAGTTCAAGAAGCTCGCCGGTGGTGGCTACTTCCGCATCGCCAACGCGTCGATCGCTCCGGCCCTCACCGCCCTCGGGTACGCCGACGATCAGGTCACGGAGATGATCGAACACGTCGTTGGCGTGCAGCGGCTCGATGTCCCGGTCCCCGGCGGCCGCGGCACGTTCGCCGACTTCCTGCGGGCCCGCGGCTTCTCGGCCGACGATCTGGCCGAAGCCGAAAAGTCCCTCCCCGGGGCGTTCGAGCTGTCCTTCGCCTTTACGGCCTGGAGCCTGCCCGAGGCGGTCATGGAAGAGCTCGGCATTGATGTCGAAGCGGCCCGCGCGGACATGGGCTTCAATGGCCTCCAAGCCATGGGCCTGGACGCGGCCACGATCAGCGAACTGAACCGGGTGATCTGCGGCCACCAGACCATCGAGGGAGCCCCGAACCTCAAGGACGAGCACCTGCCCGTCTTCGACTGTGCGAACACCTGCGGCCCGCTGGGCGAGCGTTCGATCGCCGCCGACGGGCACATCCGGATGATGGCCGCGGCCCAGCCGTTCATCTCCGGCGCGATCAGCAAGACGATCAACCTGCCGCACTCGGCCTCGGTTGAAGACGTGGCCGACGCGTACACCCTGAGCTGGGAACTTGGCCTCAAGGCCAACGCCCTGTACCGCGATGGGTCGAAGCTCAGCCAGCCGCTGAACACGACCACCGACGACGAAGAGATCGACGATTCCGACCAGGACGACGTCGCCATCGACGCGGCCCGGGAAGAAGTCGCCGATGCGGTCGTGGTGACCGCCGACGTGGCGTCCGAGCCCGACTCTGAGCGGGTGAGCCCGATCGTCGAACGGATCGTGGAAGAGCGAATCATCGAGCGGCCGATGCGTCGCCGGCTCCCGGACACCCGGGCGTCGATCACCCACCGCTTCAACGTGGTGGGCCACGAGGGCTACCTCACCGTCGGCCTGTACGACGACGGCCGTCCGGGCGAGCTGTTCATCGTCATGAGCAAGGAAGGCTCGACGATCGGCGGCCTCATGGACAGCCTGGGCACCGCGATCAGCGTGGCCCTGCAGTACGGCGTGCCGGTCGAGAGCCTGGTCAAGAAGTTCGAGCACCAACGCTTCGAGCCGATGGGGATCACCACCAACCCGGACATCCCCTTCGCCCGCAGCCTGGTCGACTACATCTTCCGGTGGCTGGGCATGGAGTTCGTGCCCGGGTACCGCGAGGAGAACGCCCCGAAGCGCGGCAAGACGCCGCCCGCCGAACGCCCGGCCGCTCCCAAGCGGACCGAAAGCGCCGGCGCCACGTCACGGAAGGATCAACGATGGACCGAGGACGACGACGGCGACACGCCGGGCGGCCCGAACCGCTCAAGGATGAGCGATCTCGCCACGGACGATGCGGAAGCCCGCGGCGGGCGGAGTACCCGGAAGAGCGATTCGGACGCCAAGGGTGGCTCACGCTCCGAGTCGGTGACGAATGGTGCCTCGCGTTTCGACGGAGCCGCTTCCGGCTCGAAGTCGAATTCGGCCTCAGCTTCGGGAGTTGGAGGCGCGACGACCGTCATGGTCGCCGGTCCTTCCCGATCTCGAACGACGTCCGACGCGGCGACCGACACGGTGAAGGATGCCACGACCACCCGGACCCGCATCGACACCGAGATCGATGCGATCGTGGTGACCGATTCGTCGGCCACGCACCTGCATCGCTCGGAGTCCATGACCACCGAGTCGACGTCGGCCGGCGGTGGTGATGCCCTCAGTTCGATGGCCCAAGAAGCGCAGTCGGACGCCCCGCCCTGCGAAGTCTGTGGGTCGATCACCGTCCGCAATGGTACGTGCTACCGCTGCTTGAACTGCGGTTCGTCGATGGGCTGCAGCTAGGGCACCACGTCCACGCTCCGGTTTGCATGGATCTTCCTTGAGCTTTGCTTGGAGACTTCCGTTTGGCCCTGAATCGCCGGGCCCCGCACCGAACCGCTCCGGTGCACGCGTCGAGTGGCATGGATGGAGCTTCGCGTTCCGGCGCCAGCATGGATTTGCTTGCCGGGCCCGTTCGGTCATGGATCGATCGTCGGGCTTCCACGAAAAAGGTTCACCGGCGGCTTGGCCACCGATGAACCTGACAGTTGGACAACGTCTCCCGCGGCCTACACCAGACGCGTGTACCCCGTCGAACAGATGATCCCGAGCGTTCAATGGACGACTCGCCCGGCCCATCCCGTTCGTGCGGACCATTCCCCCGGAAGCGATCGCTCCGATCGCATCCGGGGGATTTTCGTTGGCCGCCGGGGTTGTGGCGGACGAGCGTCCGCCGCCTTTCCGTCAGAGCTGGAACTGTTCGACCGTCTTGCGCAGGTGCCCGGCCCGGTCGGCCAGCTCCGTGGCCAGGTTCATCGACACTTCGGATCGCTCGGTGGACACCTTGACCACTTCCGAGATCTCCTGCACGCCGCCACGAATCTCCTGAGACGCTTCGGTCTGGAAGTCCGTCGAGCCCTGGATCGAGAGGACTTCCTCTCGCACCTGGCCGGCGATGTCCACGATGCCCTTGAGGCGTTCGTCGGACTGTTCGGCCAACGACAGACCGCGTTCGACGGTCGACGTGCCAGACTGAATCCGCTCGACCACTTCGTTGGTCTCGGTCTGAATCGCCGAGATCGTGCCGCGAATCTCCTCGGTGGCCTGCTGCGTCCGTTCGGCGAGATCGCGGACCTCGGAGGCGACCACAGCGAATCCGCGACCGTGCTCACCGGCCCGGGCGGCCTCAATGGTCGCGTTCAGGGCGAGCAGATTCGTCTGGTCGGCGATGTCATTGATCACCGAGACGACGTTGCTGATCTGGGCACTGCGTTCACCCAGTTCGGCCACCCGCTTGGCACCATCCTGCACCGAACGGCTGATGTCCTGCATCTGGGCGATCACTTCGCCGTTGATGTCGCCGCCGGTCCGGGCGCTCTCGGCCGACGATTCCGCGGTTTCGGCCGCGGTCATCGACGTTCCGACCACCGATTGAACCGACTCGTCCATGCGGTCGGCGGATGCGGCAATGCGTTCGACGCACGCGCCCTGGGCCGCGACACCGGAGAGCACGTCCTCGGTGGACTCGCGGATGCGTTCCGACGCGTCGGCGACCTTGGCCGACGCCTGCTCGACGTCGCCGATCACCGAACGCAGGGAATCCTGCATGCGATTGATGCTGCCGACGAGTTCGCCGATCTCGTCCTCGGCTTCGGCGACGATCGGCTCACCCGAAAGATTGCCATTGGCGATGCTCGCCGCTCGGGCACCAACTTCGCGAACCGACGACACGATGCCGCGGGTGATGAACGTGCCGACGAAGACGCCGATTGCGGCCGACAGAAGGGCCGCGGCGACCGCGATCCACGGCAGCGACGTGATTGCCGCTTGCAGTTCGGCTTCCGCTTCGTTGCCGTTGTTGCCGTGCTGGGCGATCAGCCCTTCAACCACTGAGTCAGCGAGGGCGATCGCTTCGTTCGACAGCGGGGCCACCGAATTCAGGCAGATGTCCTCGGACACGCACCAGTCCGGCTGCGATCGCATTTCGATCGTCCGGCTCGCCTTGTCCAGAAAGCGAGCCCGCTTGGCCAGGTACGCCTCGAAATCCACCGCCTGCTCTTCGGTCAGGATGTCAGCGTCGGCGACCAGGCGATCAACGGACTCGCCGCAGGTCATCAGGATCTCGTCGATTCGGACCAGCAGCTTCTCATCGCCGGTGATCAAGAACTCCGACACGGTGCTCGACGCTTGGAGCAAGTGCGTTTTGGCCATCGCGATGCGCTTCACGAGCAGCTTGCGTTCCGGCGTGGCCGGAAGATCGTCTTCCGCGTCGAGAATGTCCTCGAGATGGTGGACGATCTCGGTCGTCAGTGGCATCGCTTCGTCAAAGTAGAGCTTCTTGGCCGGGTGATCGTCGGCGGTATGACTCACCTCAGCGATGCGATCCTGGGCGACGCGGAAGTCGGCCAGGACGGCTTCCATCTGCTTGATGGTGTCGACCTGTTCCTGCGGCCAGTCGTCACTGATGCGCCGCAACTCCTCCATCGAAGCATCGATCTTGGTCCACGCCTTCAGGCGTTCCTCGCCCAGAACCGGCAGACCGAGAATCATGTACCCGCGGTGCATTGACAACGCGTGGTGGATCTCGCCGCGAAGGTTGGAGACCGCCAACCGGGCCGGCGTGACGTCGTCGAGGACGAAGTGGGCGCGGGCATCGACCGTGCGGGCCCGCTGAATGACCACCAAGCCCGAAACCACGGCGACGAACACCAGGGCTCCGAACCCTCCGAACAACTTTCCGCGCAACGTGCGGAACGAAAACTGACGCATGGAAAACCTCCCGGCAAGACCTAGGGGCTCCGATCGTCAACTCGCGTGATTGTCATCAAGGCTTGGTTTCTGAATGGCAGCCATCGGCGAGCGGGTATGACGGCTGGGGCAACCGCGCGCCCGCCTTCCGCCCGGGTTCACCGCGCTTTCGGACCTCGGTGCGAGCGACGCGCACAACCCGCGCGGACGACAGCGGCCCGCGCACGGTGATCCGTGGTCGGCCCGGCAACGTGTCCGCCGCCTCAGCCCACCATCAGTCCCAGCGGAAGACGCCCTTGCGCCATGCGTAGATGTAGGCGATGATCGACGTGGCGATGAAGAACATGATGCGGCCCAGGTAGAGCCCGGCTTCGGGGCTCATCGGGTCCAGCTTCGTGTACGTCACGGCCCAGGGGTACAGGAAGATGATCTCGACGTCGAAGACCAGGAACGTCATGGCCAGGATGTAGAACCGCACGTTGAAGCGCTTTCGGGCGCTGCCGAACGGGTTCATTCCTGACTCGTAGACGCTTTCCTTCTCTTGCCCGCGGACCACCGGTCCCAGAACGTGCGTCGCCACGAGGTTGATCACGACGAACGTGATCGCCATCAGCACAACCATGCCCACAGGCAGGTAGGACGTCAGATCAACGGCGAGCATCACGGGGGGAAGCCTCCAGGGCGGGCGGCGGCCGGCAGTTGTTCGGCCACGCGAGTGGGCGAAGGGTAGCCCACCCCGGCCACAACCTCAACCGGGGGGCTCTCCCAGGTCGATCAAGATGCCGACTGGGGCGTGACCGAGCCCTCCCGATCCCCGGCGGCCGGCCCGTCCCCGTCTGCGGCCCGGCACTGCCCGGTCGGTCGTCGGCGTTCAGCCGAGGAGGCGACGGCGGACGGTGACCACCCCAAGGGCAGCGAGTCCAACCAAGCCCATGCCGAGGGCCCCAGGGATCGGAACGACGAGCATGTCGGGCGTGATCGTGGGCGCCTTGCGGCCGGTCCCGACGGTCTGCGTTCCTTCAAGCTGCTCGCGCGACTTGATGGCCACAAAGAGATCGCTCAACCACGGGTCGGTTTCAACCTCGGGAATCTCCAAGGTTTCAAGTTCAACGACCGCATCGCGATCAATCGAGCGTGCGTCCGAGGCGAACACCTGGGCGAGGCCGGCGCCGCCCCCGGCTCCTCCGCCACCGCCACCGGAGAGACCACCGCCCGCTCCCGAAATCGGGACGGTCACGGTCGCAGCGCTGACGCGCGGCCCCGCGACGAGCTCCATCTGCACCGGACGCCGCTGCACTTCATCCGAGAAGCGAATGATGGCGTCGCTGCCGCTGCCGCCACGCCGCACGAACGGCGGGGTGTACGACCAAGCGATGGATTCAGATGGAGCGATGTCGAAGCGAACTGCGGGCTCCGCCTGCGAGCTGGCCGCGTCGGATGCGGCCGAAACCGGACGCTCCACCATTTCGGTCACCACTGGGTCGGCTGCGGCTCCCGCAGCCAAGGCGCCGGCAGCCAGCGCCGCCAGGCCTGTCGTTTGAACGCGGATCCTCACGCGTCACCGTCCTCTCGATCATGCCGGAATGCTCAGGACGAGCATCGCCTGCAGACTCCATTGCCCCACGCGCGTTCCCGGGCACACGGACCCAGCCAACGTACGACGGCATTCCCCCTGGAATCCTCACCCCGGACACGTCCGCCCGATCTCAACCGATTCTTGGTCACCAAGACCCCCACAGTCTTGGCCTCCACGGTCTTGATCTGCCGAGCCACGACCTCCACAGCCCTGGCTCCGGCCACCTGTGATCGGCGGATACCGGTGCAAATCGCTCAGCCCGATCAGGGCCCGGCAACCGCACACCGAGAAGATAAGCGGAAAATCGTGCTCGTCCCACGCAAACTCATCATTTCGCAGGGCTTGCACGCGAACTGGCGACCTCGGATCACCCAACCTCAGAACCGCGCGACGCTGGACCGGCCATTGCGCACCACAGCCGCCCTACCGCGCAGTGAAATCGTTCACCGACCCGGACCGCGTCGGACGTCACCCGGCTCGCCGACCCGAGTACACTTCGCCCCACCACGGGGCGTAGCTCAGCTTGGTAGAGCGCCTGCTTTGGGAGCAGGAAGTCGTCGGTTCGAATCCGGCCGCCCCGATTCTCGTCGTCCAGCCGGGCCGAGAACGCCCTCTGACGGCACGGATGGCCTGCAAGGTTCCCGGACCGTGAGTGCCGGCGAGCAGCACCTGGGGGGCCCGGGGCCAGACCCGGCCGCCAGTCGACGCACGCCGCACCGCCCCCGTTCGACTCGCCCCGCCCCGCCCGGCCCACCGAGATGCACGACGCCTTGTTCTCCGGACCGATGCCGCCCCTCGAGGGCCAGCTCGTGGTGGAATTTCCATCGCGGGCCGGGGCTGAGACCATCGAGCTGGCCCGCATCATTGGGCCAGCCGGCACGCTGATCGCCCTGGCCGAGGCCGATGCGATTCTCGCCGAGATCGAACCGGGCCGACTCGATGAAGACGGTGTGGAACGCCGCCCCGAGCACGCGCCCATTGACCATCGGCGGGGAACCCCTGACGCACCGTCGCTGAGCCGCCCCGAACATGGCGCGGTGGACGTTCTTGTCGTCCACGGCTGGCTTGCCGGCCGCCGCGACCCGTTGCACGAAGTCCGGCTGCTCACTGACATCCTGCGCCCCGGCGGTCACATCCTGCTGCTCGAGGAGGACCGAAGCGCCTTGCGCCTTCACCCGCCGTGCCCGGCGTTCGAGCGAAGTTGGCGGGACGCATGGCGCCGGCGTGAGTCCGCCGGCGAAGACCGGACCATCGGCCGCCGCCTCCCGGAGCTGCTCCACCGCTCGGGTTGCCGACTGGTGGCGTCGCGCGATGTTCCGCTCGGGCGCAGTGCGGGCGAGCCGTCCTTTGACGACCTCATCGACGTGCTGATCGCGCGGATGCTCGGTCCCGATGACCCCAACGGGCGACCGGCGCTGATCGAGGCCGACGACGAAGACCGTTCGGCTGCCCCCACCGCGCTCCGGCGCTGGGCCCGCGAGCCCGGCGCGTCGATCTGGCTGTCCGACGCATGGAGCTTGGGACAGCGCGAGCGACCGTAGGCGGAGCCTGAATCGATCTGGCCGCGTTGGATTCCGAGTTCGCCGCGTCTTGGCGGCGGGGACTTCTCGGCTGGTCTGCTCAGCCGGACTTCTCGCCGCGCCTGCTCGCCGCGCCTTCTCACGACTCCCAGCGCGCGGAAGGGCGGCCGGATCGACCCATGCCGATCCGGCCGCTGAACGGACGCACCCGAATTGGATCCGACGGGGAGCGGATCACTCGAGCGGATGGTGGCCCGGGTCACCACACCGTGGGCCACCGGGGATGCGAAGACGAAGGAGATGCCTCATCCGGCCCGCCGTCGCATCGGGTCGATGCCGGACTGGAAGCCGTCACCGAAGGGGAGAAAGACTGATTCAGCGGTTGCCGGCGGTCCGGCGGCCACGGTCGCGGTTGCGACGCTCTCGCTCGCGGTCGAGGCGGTTCAGCTCCTGGCGATCGCGGCGAATCTGCTTGACGAATTCCGGCGTTTCGGTGACCTGCCGGTTCTGCCGCCCGAGGGCCGAGGCCACACGGAGCCGGACCGAACGGGTTTCCGAGCGATCACGAATCTGGGGCTGAACGTTCACGCGCTGGGCGGCTGAGGCCGAGGCGGATGCGAATGCCCGCCGTTGGGCGATTTGATCTCGATGGGCTTGGTCCGCCGCGACTTCGGCCGCGGCGAGCTGGGCACCGAACATGCGGTCGCGCTGGTCCATGTCCATCTGAATCCAACCGTTGCCGCCGATCGCGACCCGCATGGTGTCGCCTTGGCTCCCGACCGGGGCCAGTGTGCCAGCCTGCGGGGATGCGTACTTCTCGGTTCGCCACTCGGCGACGAGCTGCTGGTCTTCCACGAAGGATCGAACGTTGGCCTGGGCGTCCTTGATCTCCTGGGCCAGCACGGTTCCGTCCGCGACGTCCACGGTCTCTGGCGTGGTCTCGCCGAAACCGGCCAGTCCCCAGGAGGCGGCGGTGGCCGCGGCAACGAGGGTCAAGGAACCAAGGGTCCACAGGGTCGGGGCATTGATCATTGGGCATCTCCAGTTCTTTGCGGATGTCGGGGGCGAGCGGAAGAGCGTGGTGGGCTCCGGTGGTGACCGGCTCGCTCCAAGAACGTGCCACGGTTTGGCGGCGACGCTCGCCGGGAGCGGCGGATCGGGCGGTCATGGGGTCGGCCTGTGCGGGTCAGGCAACCCCTCCGACCCGCGTGGTTGACGGGAGGGCCAGAAGCCGACGTCCGAAATCCCGCGCCGCCGCGGTATGCTCGAAGTCCCCCCGCGCCCGGCGGTCCGGACCCGAGCCCCTTCCCCGATTCCCCGTCCGAGAACGACTCCATGCCCAGGCATTCGTACCGACGCTTCGCTCCCGCCCTTGCCGGACTGACGGTGCTCGTGGCGGCGGTGGCCGCTGGCCGCCCAACCGCTCCGGCGACCGACACGACGGCAACGTCGACCAACGCGGCCGCCGCCACGCCGGCCCACGCGACCACGTCCGCGGTTGCTGCCGCAACGTCCGCGTCGCCAGGGAGCGCGGACGCTGGCCGCGCGGCCACCGCCACCGTCGAGCGCCCCCACGACCCGTTCGTCTTCCGCTGCGTGCTCGATGACAACCCACGCACCGTCGTGGTCGCACTGCACCGCGACATGTGGCTGGCGTACCGGACCGCCGACGGCACCCTCGCCCGCGCGTGGAGCGGCGACGTGCAACTCGCCGGCAGCGTGTACGACGCTTCCCACGGTCCGCAGCCGGTGACCGTCGGTCCGGTCCGACTCGAGCAAGCGGCCGGAACGATCTTCTCACTGCGCCGCGGCGACACGAACCGGACCGCCACCACCCGCTGGCTTGGTTACCGCATCGTGGAAGGCGAAGTGGTCATTCGACGACGCATTGACTTGCCCGGCCGGCGGCATGCGGTCATCGAAGAGATGCCCGTGGCGGTCCCCACCGAATCGGGCGTGAGCCTCGAACGTCGGTTCAGCCTCGTCGGCGAACTCTCCTCTGGCATGTCCGTCGAGATCGAATTGCCGGCCGTCGCCGCTGGCGGTTCGGCAACGGCGGCGGCGGCGGCGGCCCCGACGGCCACACCCCGCGGCGCCCTTCGCGCGGTCGAACGAACAACCCGAGTCCAACTGACGCCCGGCACCCCCGTGATCGTGACCTACCGCGACCTCGCCCCGGCTGGCTGAGGCCGGCCGCGCTGCCCATCGCTGTTCCGCGCGCCGCGTCTCGCGGACGCGGCGACCGCGTTCCCGCTCTCTCGCCCCTCCCCGGGCATACCGGTCCGCCAGACCGCCCTCCCCACCGCCCGCAACCCGGACGATGCACCACCCATGATCACGCCCGCCTCGCTGCTTTCTGCCCTCGCCCTGACCGCCGCCGTCGCCGGCCACGCTGCCGCGACGCTCGGCCAGGCCGCCGAACCGGTCCCCGCAGTCACCGACCTGCCGCCGCTTGAACCCGGGGCGAGCGTGCGGCTCTACGAACTCGACCGCTCGCTTTCGCAGCTTCGGCCGCTGGTGCCGGGGCAAACGCCCAACCGCGCGTGGATCAGCCCGACGATCGACCTGCTCGACAGTCGCGGCGACTACGGCCCGGTGGTCGACGACTTCCTGGTGACGATCGAAGGCTGGATCGTCACGTCCCAGACCGGCGAGCATCGTTTCCGGCTTTCGAGCGACGACGGCTCCCGCCTGACGATGCACGACGCGATCATCGTCGACAACGATGGCTTGCACGGCCTGGTTCCGGCCGTCGGCCGCATCGAGCTCGCGGCGGGCGCCCACCCGTTCCGCATCGATCACTTCGAAGCCACCGGCGATGCCGCGGTCGTGCTCGAATGGATGCCCCCGGGCGAAACCGAGTGGGCGCTGGTGCCCGAATCCGCCCTTCGCTGCGCCAAGGGCGAGGTCCGCGTGACCGCCCCGGGTCCCAAGCGCGTCCTGCTGCCGCTCATGCGTGGCCGGCCGGGCGACGGCACGCCGGTCGCGGGCGTGCATCCGAGCTACCGCTTGGTGGACCTGCGGCCCAACGACTTCACCCCGCGCGTCGGCGGTCTTGATTGGCTGCCCGACGGTCGCATGCTCGTGTGCACCTGGGACCGCGATGGCGCGGTCTACCTGCTCGAGAACACCGATTCCGTTGACGGCCAGGGCGTGAGCGTTCGCCGCATCGCCGCCGGCCTGGCCGAACCGCTCGGGCTCCGCGTGGTCGACGGCCGGATCTTCGTCCTGCAGAAGCAGGAACTCACCGAGCTGATCGACCTGGACGGCGACGACGTGATCGACGAGTACCGGGCCGCGGTGGCCGGCTGGGACGTGACCAGCAACTTCCACGAGTTCGCCTTCGGCCTTGTCGAGCGCGACGGATTCCTGTACGCCAACCTTGCCACGGCCATTGATCCCGGTGGCCGAAGCACCGATCCGCAGGTGCCGGACCGCGGCACGACGATCCGGCTCGACCCCGAGAAC
Organism: Phycisphaerales bacterium; assembly: GCA_045106735.1. Taxonomy (GTDB): domain Bacteria; phylum Planctomycetota; class Phycisphaerae; order Phycisphaerales; family SM1A02; genus JBGCEZ01. The sequence goes on from JBGCEZ010000058.1 coordinate 42,288, forward strand.
GGCACGTACGACGTCGTCGCCCGCGGCCTGCGGACGCCCAATGGCATCGGCATCGGCGCCGGCGACCGGATCTACATCACCGACAACCAGGGCGACTGGCTTCCGGTCAGCAAGGTGCTCGCCCTGCGCGAAGGTGCGTTCTACGGCTCACGTTCCGTGGCCGGCACCGTGCCGGCGGATGCGCCCGTCGACCCGCCGGTCGTCTGGTTGCCGCAGAATGAAGTCGGCAACTCGCCCAGCGAAGTCGCGCCGCTGCCCCACGGGCCGTACGCCGGCCAGCAGGTGCACGGCGAGGTGACCCACGGCGGCCTCAAGCGCGTGTTCGTGGAGGAAGTTGACGGCATCTTGCAGGGCGCGGTCTTCCGCTTCACCCAGGGGATGGAAGCGGGCATCAACCGCGTCCGCCTCGGCCCCCCGCCGGCCGGCACCGGTCTGGACGGCACGCGGCACAGCATCTACGTCGGCGGCATCGGTTCCACCGGCAACTGGGGCCAGACCGACAAGCTCTGGCATGGACTGCAGCGCATGGACTACACCGGCGAGGCGGCCTTCGAGCCGCTGCGCATCCGCGCGATGTCCAATGGCTTGACCGTCGACATGACCCAGCCGGCCATCCCGACGATCGGCATCGTGCCCGAGGACTTTGAAATCACCCGATGGCGCTACGAGGCCACCAGCAACTACGGCGGCCCGAAACTCGACGAGACGGCGGTATCCGTTCTGAGCGTCACGCCCTCGGCCGACCGCACCAGCTTCTTCCTGGAGTTCGCGCCCGAAGACGTGCTCGGCGACTTCGTGTACCACGTCCGCCTCGCCGGCCCGTGGCGCAGCGTGGACGGCCTGCGCCCGTGGACGAACGAAGCCTGGTACACGATGAACCGGGTCCCGGCCGACCGCGTGGCGATTGCCGCGCCGGTGGCCGAACCCGTCGCCCCGAACACGCTCACCGACGCGGAACGGGCCGCCGGATTCCGCCTGCTCTTTGACGGCCAAACGATGAACGGCTGGCGCGGCTTCCGGCAAGCGGATGTGCCCGACGGCTGGCAGGTCGAGGACGGCTGCATCGTCCGCGTTGGCTCCGGCGGCGACCTGATCACCGACGAGCAGTTCGGGAACTTCGAGCTCCGCCTCGAGTGGGCGATCAGCGAGGCCGGCAACAGCGGGATCTTCTGGCGGGTCAGCGAAGACTTCGGCAGCGTCTGGGAGACCGGCCCGGAGATGCAAGTCCTGCACAACGAAGGCCACGCCGACGGCCAGCGTCCGCTGACCAGTGCCGGCTCGTGCTACGCCCTGCTCGCACCCGAGTTTGACTCCACCCGCGACGTCGGCCAGTTCAACCGCGTGCGGCTGGTCGCCGACGGCTCGGAGATCGAGTACTGGCTCAATGGCGAGTTGCAGTGCCGCTTTGACCTGGCGTCCGACGCGTGGAAGCAGCTCGTGGAGGGCAGCAAGTTCGCGGGCATGCCGAACTTTGGCCGGATGGCCAAGGGACACCTGGCCATCCAGGATCACGGCGACGTGGTGCGGTACCGGTCGATTCGCATTCGCACGTGGTGAGCCGAACGGCGCATCATGCGGTGGCGACGCTGGGCTGGCGTCGCGCCGCCCGGCGACGACGCCAGTGAGAGCATCAGCGATCGCACCATCCATAGCGACAGCCATAGCAACAGCGCGACGATCGAACGAACCTCACGGCCTTCCCCGGCGTTTGGGCGGCGGCTCCGTCGACCAGATGATGCTCGGGTCATCAATCGGTACCGCGCCCGATCGCCGCCCTCGCAGCAGCTCGCCGGCGATGGCCAGAATCGCCATCAGCCAGATGCCCGGCACGATGAACGGCAAGAGCGACCGGACCTCGTAGATGACGCGCCGCTTGACCGGCAGACGCATTCCAGCCGTGCGAACCGCCGGTACGCCATTGGCGTCGGTGCGGACGATCCGGGTGTACCACGTGCGCGATGACATGCTCATGCCGCTGCCGGCGTATCGCACATCGCCGCCGGCGGCGACGATGGCGGCATCGAACGCTTCCGGCCCCGCCAACACGTGCCCGACGATCTCGCGGCGGGCAGGATCTTCCGTGCCCGGCGCTTCTCGGTCGAGCGCGGCGGTGATGAGATCAATGGCCTCCTCGCCGACATCGGCGGCCGGGGGCTCGGACGCCCCAGGTTGCATGGGGCCTTCGCCGGGCACCCGCACGTCGGCCAAGGGGGGCCCCGGCCCGACATCGCGTTCGTCGTCCCGCCAGATCCCCATCGTCCGCGGCCACACCGCCACCGTCCGCGATGCTCGCTCCGGCACGGCCGGCATGGTTCCGTTGCCGAGCTTCGCCCGGGTCGCATCGCGTCCGAACCACCACACCGATTCCTCGAACGTCGCTTCCGGCACCATCGCCCCAGATGCGTCGATTCGCCACACCTCGGTCCGGACCTGCCGGGTGATGAAGCCAAGGCCGATCCAATTGGTGAGTTGAAATGTCAACACTGGCGCCAGGATGGCCACGCCGACGATGACCAACACGCGGACCGTCCGAGCGCGAATCGGCATCGCCCCGACCGCGGCCACGCCGCGGCGCCCCAGGTCCGTGCCGCACTCCGGACACTGGTCCATGCGGTGGGCCAAGCGGTAAGCGCACGCCGGACACGCGGCCCTGCGTTCGGCCGGCACCCGCGAACGCGGCAGCGTCCACACCAGCCAACCCAGGCCGGTCGCGATCAGTCCCCCCAGGACCATCACGAAGATCAGCGTCACGAGCGGGAGCGTAGCGTTCATGAGCCGGGGAAACTCCACCGTCGGGCTGGGCGGCACGGCTCCGCCGGCTCGGACATCCGGCCTCGACGACGTCGACCGTGGCATTCCCCGCGCGCCGCGTCCAACGACGGACGCGAAAAAACGCTGAATGCTGCGACGTCGGCATGAAGCGCACCGGGACGATCCCGATGCGTTCCACGCATCACATCAAGTCACATCACATCACACGGTGCACAGCCGGACGGCCTCGCGCAGACTGGTCATCGGATCGCGTGCCGGCAGGAACTCCTGGCCGAGATAGCCCTTGAAGCCCGCGTCGGCAATCGCTTGCACGATCCGCGGATAGAAGAGTTCCTGGGATTCGTCGATCTCGCGCCGCCCCGGCACGCCGCCGGTATGGAAGTGGGCGATGGAATCGATGTTGTTCTGAATCGTGGTGATGATGTTCCCTTCCATGATCTGCATATGGAAGATGTCGTACAGCAGCCGGAACCGGTCACTGCCCACCTGCTTGACCAACTCCACCCCCCAGGGCGTGTGGTCGCACATGTAATCGACGTGCCCGCCCGGGGCGCTGTTGAGCAACTCCATGATCACGGTGACGCCAGCTTTCTCGGCGATCGGCATGATGCGCTTCAGGCCGCGGGCACAGTTGGCCAGCCCTTCGGCGTCGGCCATGCCGTTGCGGTTGCCGGAGAAAACAATCATGTTGGGGATGCCGCGTGCAGCCACCAAGGGCAAGAGTCGCTCTGACTCACGGACCAACCCATCGTGCAGCGACGGATCGTTCCAGCCGCGGGTGATTGGTCCGGGGCCGTTGGCCACCGCGCACGTCAAACCGTGCTCGAAGGGCACCGACCACTCATCTTCGTTCAGCAACTCGACACTCGACAAACCCATCGCCGCGGCATTGCGGCAAAGTTCGTCGAGTTCCATGCGGTAACACCACTTGCAGACGCTCTGGCGAACGCGTCCGGCGGCGGCCGCCCCCGCCGCGCTCGTCGCCTCCTTGGTCGCATCTTGTGCATTGGCCGCAATCACAGCGGGAGCGCCAGCGGCGCTGGCCGCCCCGGCGGCAAGAAACGTGCGACGGTTGATCGACATGCGTGGGACTCCGGGCGCCGCATGCAGGCCAAGAGCGACCTTGGGCGACGGAGTCACGATACACGATGCACGAACGAACCCGGACGTGCCCTCAGCCGAGGATGTCGAGCAACTGGCCGCGGGTCTCGGATTCCAAGAGGGCCGCGCCGCCTCGCATCAGGCCGCGCCCCGCGTCGTCGACCGCATCAATTGCCCGGTCGAGTCCGGGGGATCCGATGCCGGTCAGCGAGACCGCGGCCCGAAGCAAGCGGGCATCGCCCTGGGCGCGAGCGCCAGCGGCCATGGGGCCGAAACCTCGAAGGGTGGACGAAGATGCGCCGCCAACTTGCATACCCGGTGCATCGGCCGATCCCGCCCACGACATCAACCGACCCCGGACTCCTTGAAGAATCCGGGGTCTGGTTGATTGCTCTGGTGGATCGCGCGGGGCGACCGTCCGGGCCGACCGTCTTGGCCAATCACGCTGCGGTCACGCCCGCGCACGCGCACGCACTGCGCGAACCCCGCACGGTTCGCCGCCAGGCGCGGGCGTCAGACGGGGACACCATCCGTGGACGTCAACCGCGAAAACAGACCGCGAAAACAGACCGCCAAGACCGACCGCCAAGACCGACCGCCAAGACCGATCGATTGCACCGACCGACTGCACCGACGGATCGCACGAACCGCGAACGGCAACTCAGTACCGCGTCCGGCCGGGCACCGCGATGTCCGGGACCGCGACCGGGCCGAGGGCGATGGTCGACGGGGCCAGCGTCAGATCAAGGTTGTAGGTGTCGTCCCATTCCAGTTCGCGGCCGGTGTAGCACGCCAGGCGGCCAAAGATGGCGGTCATCGTGCTCATGGCCACCTGCTCGCCTTCGTTCAGGCCCGCGTTGGTCCGAATCGACTCGTGCAGGTCCACGTGTTCCTGGACGTAGGGGTTGGGATTCTCCCCTTCGAACCACCACTCGGTCTGGCCGTTGATCTCGCCGCGGCCGGGCGAAAGCCGGCACGCGCCGCGCGTCCCACGGATGAACTCTTCCACCCGCGGAGTCGTGCCATCTTGCTGCCGGCACATGCTCGTGACGCGAACATCGCCGGGGTACTCGAATTCGATGGCAAAGTGATCGAAGACATGCCCGTACGCCGGATCGGTTCGCACCTCGCGGCCCCCGAGTCCAATCGCCCGCGTCGGATGGGTGCCGATGACCCAGTTGCACACATCAATATTGTGCACGTGCTGTTCGACGATGTGGTCGCCGCTGAGCCACGTGAAGTAAAGCCAGTTGCGGAGCTGCCACTCCATGTCCGTCCAGCCGTCTTGTCGCGGCTTCATCCAGAGCCCGCCCTGATTCCAGTAGCACGCGCCGCCGGTCACGTCCCCGATCACGCCGTTGCGGATCTGCTCGATCGTGGCCAGGTACGAACGTTCATGCCGACGCTGCGTGCCCGCGACCACCGACAGCCGCTTCTCCCGCGCGCGCTTCGCCGCGGCCACCACCGTGCGGATGCCCGACGGATCCACGGCCACCGGCTTCTCCATGAAGACGTGCTTCCCGGCGTCGACCGCGGCGGCGAACATCGCCGGGCGGAACTGCGGCGGCGTGGCCAGGATCACCAAGTCGATGTCCTGGGCGATGACGCGTTCAAAGGCGTCGAAGCCGACGAAGCATCGCTCGTCCGGCACCGTCGCCCGCTCCGGTTCACGCGAGGCCAACGTGTCGCGGCATCCCTTGAGTCGGTCGGCGAAGGCGTCGCCCATGGCCACGATCGTCACGTCGCCCGAGGCTTCCATCGCGTTCACCGCCGCCCCGGTGCCGCGTCCGCCGCATCCGACAAGTCCGACGCGCAGGCCGCTCGCGCCGCGATGACGGCCGCGAGCCGCCGCGACCGCGGCCGGTCCGATCGCGCCCGTGGCCGCGGCGGCCTGGACGAAGCGTCGCCGGGCGGGATCGGCCGGATGTCCACCGCCGCCGGAAGGGACACCATCATGGGACACGGGGAGATCGATCGACATCGGCAGAAGCTCCGGCAAGGTGGTTGGCATTCAGTTGCTCGTCGGCAAGCTCCCGCACGCTACCGCATGCACGCCTTGGCGTGAATCCCCTATCTGCGGATCTTGCGGCACCGCGGTTGGCACTGGCCGGTCGCCATGCAAGCCCCCAATCCCTCCGGCGGCAACCAACCGCGGCGTACCGCGGTACGCTCAAGGACATGGCATCTCCCGAACGACGCGGAACCGGCGCATCTGCCCGGTCGAATCCGACCCCTTCGATCCGCCGGCAACCGGCCCGGACCGCCCGAACCGCGCTCGCCGCGGCTTCCGCCGTCCTTGGCGCTTGGCTCTTCGGCACCGGCGCGGGAACGTCGGCCACGGCCCAACCCGTGCAGCCGCCGCCCGGGCCACGCTCGGTCGATCCCGGCTGGCATGCGATCATCGGCGGCACGGTGGTCACCGAACCGGGCACCGCGCTGGAGAACGCCACCATCGTGATCCGCCGCGGACGCATCGTGAACGTCGGCGTCGACGTGAACGTGCCCGCCGGCGCGCGGCGATGGGACGCCACTGGCCACACGATCTACGCCGGGCTCATCGAACCCTGGCAGCCGACCGAAGCGCCGGCTCCCGATACCGACGCCGCCGGAACGCACTGGAACAATTCGGTTCGGGCCCAGGTCACGCCGCTTGACGGTTCAGCTTTCGATGCCGACGCCCGCAGCGCGTTGCGTTCGCGCGGATACGCCGTCGTCCACCTTGTCCCGAACGCGGGCGTTCTGCGTGGCACGTCCGCCGTCATCAGCCTGAATGAAGATCGCCCGGGCGTTCCCGCCGCCACCGTCATTCGCGACCAAGCGATGCACGTCGCCGGCATGCGAGGCGTGGGCGGACGCGGGGCGTACCCCGGCTCCCGCATGGGCGTGATGGCCCTGCTCCGCCAGTCGTTCGCCGATGCCGCATGGCGTTCGAGTGCGGCCGCGGCCCACGCGGCGGATCCGGTGACCAATGACCGCCCGGCCCCGAACGACGCGATGGAACGCCTTGGCCAAGATTTGCCGATCGCCTTCGAAGTCACCGATGAGCTCGACGCGCTGCGCGTCGCCCACTTGGCCGCGGAGTTCGAACGCCCGGCCACGATCGTCGGGACCGGCACGGAGTACCGCCGCCTGGATGCGGTCGTTGCCACTGGCCGCCCGCTGATCGTGCCGCTGTCGATGGCCGCCGCCCCGGGCGTTGCGTCCGTCGGCGAACAGCAGCGGGCCTCGCTGCGCGATCTCATGGCCTGGGAGCAGTCGCCGACGAATCTCCGCCGATTGGTCGATGCCGGAGCCGATGTCGCGATCACCAGTGCCCGGCTCCGCCGCGGCGAGAAATTCCAATCGAACCTGCGACGGGCGATCAAGCACGGCCTCACCGAGGACGCCGCCCTGGCCGCGATGACCGTCAATCCGGCCCGCCAACTCGGCATCGACGGTCGCTACGGCCGAATCGCGCCGGGCCTCGCGGCCAGCCTCACCGTCGTCGAAGGCTCGCTCTTTGATGCCAAGCCGGTCATCCGCTCGGTCTGGACCGACGGCGTACGCCACGAGATCACTGTCCCCGATCCGCCCAGCCTCGAAGGCACGTGGCAGATCCGCTCGGCCGATGTGCCGAGTCTCGAAGGCACGATGACGATCAGCGACGGCCCGAAGGTCGCGTGGGCCGCGCCAGTGGCCGAAGCTCCGGCCGGCGAAGCTGATGCCGGCGACGGCGAACCGAACGACGCTGACGGGAACGGTGAAGCCGGCGGCGGAATTGACGCCGACACCGACGCGGAATCAGACGACGAAACCGCCGAGACCCCCCGACCCAAGAAGCCGACCATCTCCCGCGTGCGGCAGATGGAAAACCGCATCTCCATGGTGCTCGACGGCGCAATCGTCGGCACCGACGACCCGGTGGCCGCCGGCATCCTGCTTGAAGGCGATCGCCTTCTGGGCGAAGCCATGCTGCCGGGCGGCCGTCTCATCACTTTCAGCGGTTCGCGCATGGCCGAAGAGCCCGACGCGGACGCGGACGGCGCGGGCAACGACGGCGATCAAACTGGCGATGGCAACGGCGACGGGGACAACGCAGACGCAGGCCCCGACACGGACGCGGCCGCCGACGCCGACCCCGACAACACCCCCACCGTCCCCGAATCCTTCGGCCTACCGATGGGCGCCTACGGCCTCGACGAACTCCCCGAATCCGAATCACTCGTCATCCTCGGCGGCACCGTCTGGACCAGCGGTCCCGACGGCATCATCGAAGACGGCGTCGTCGTCATCCAAGATGGCCGCGTCACCGCCGTCGGGGCGAAGGGCTCGGTCCGCGTTCCCGGCTCGGCCCGACTCGTCGACGCCACCGGCAAGCACGTCAGTCCCGGACTGATCGACTGCCACAGCCACACCGGCATCAGCGGCGGCGTCAACGAGGGCACGCAGAACGTCACCTGCGAAGTCCGCATCGCCGACGTCATCGACCCGGACGACATCAACTGGTACCGGCAGCTCGCCGGCGGCATCACCGCCGTGAACCAGCTCCACGGTTCGGCGAATCCCATCGGCGGCCAGAACTCGATCGTCAAGCTCCGTTGGGGCGTTGACGACCCGGACCAAATGCGGCTTGAAGGAGCGCGGCCCGGCGTGAAGTGGGCCCTGGGCGAGAACGTCAAGCAGTCCAACTGGGGCGCCGATTCGACCGGCCGCTACCCGCAGACCCGCATGGGCGTGGAAGCGATCATGCGAGATCGCCTGCTCGCCGGCCGCGAGTACCGGCGGACTTGGGATGCATGGAATGCCCGTCCCGCGGCCCAGCGCCGGGGCATGACCCCGCCGCGCCGCGACCTGGAACTCGAGGCGATGGCCGAGATCGTCAGCGGTGAACGCCTGATCCACTGCCACAGCTACCGGCAAGACGAGATCCTGATGCTCTGCCGCCTGGCCGAGGAGTTCGGCTTCACCATCGGCACGTTCCAACACGTGCTCGAAGGCTACAAGGTCGCCGAAGCCATTCGCGAACACGCGATTGGCGGGTCCTGCTTCAGCGACTGGTGGGCCTACAAGGTCGAAGTCTTTGACGCGATCCCCTTCAACGGGGCAATCATGCACGAGGCCGGGGTCAACGTGTCGTTCAACAGCGACTCCGACGAACTCGCCCGCCGCATGGCCGCCGAAGCCGCCAAGGCGGTTCGCTATGGAGGCGTTGATCCGGCCGAGGCCCTCAAGTTCGTCACCTTGAATCCCGCCATCCAACTCGACCTTGGCGACCGCATCGGTTCGCTCGAGGCGGGCAAGGATGCCGACGTGGTCATCTGGTCCGGCTCACCGCTCTCCAGCCTGAGCCGCGTCGAACGCACCTACGTCGACGGACGTTTGATGTTCTCGCTCGAACGCGATCTGGAAATGCGGGAGCGTGACCAGCGCGAACGCGATCGCATCATCGCCCGCGTGCTGGCCGAGTCCGGCAAGGGCGGCGGCGGCGGAAGCGGCGGTGGCCGAGGCCGATTCGCGGCCGATGACCACGATGACCACCACGACGGCGACGACGACCACGACAGGCACGACCACCTGCGGGCCGGGGCCCACGACGGCCACGAACACACCGACGAGGAGCTCGACCTGTTGGCCGCGACCTGGACGTACATGATTCAGAACGGCATCGAGCCCGACGGCAGCCGCCCCGGCGACTGCGGCTGCTCGATCCACGACCTGCTGCGGGAGCGCCGTTGAGATGCCCGCCAACACGATCTTCGCTCGCCGCCCCGCCGCCGCTGACCTGCCCGCCCTCGACCAGATGGATCAATCCATGACCTCCACCGTTCGCCGCTGCCGCCACCGTTCGAGCGTGTTCGCTCGCTCCACCGTCGCCCTCGCCGTCGTCGCCGGTCTCGGCGCACTCGGCCTGAGCGGCGCCGCCGCGGCCCAGGACACGATTCCGACCGAACCCCCGCAGTCCGAGGCCATGGTGCTCCGCGGCGGGACGATCCATCCCGTGAGCGGACCGGTCATCGAGGGCGGCGTCCTGATCACCGAGAACGGTCGCATCACCTGGGTCGGCCCGGCGGCCGACGCACCCGCTTCGCCGGCCGGCGCGGTGGAACTCGACGCCACGGGTTTGATCATCGCCCCGGGCTTCGTGGGGGCCAACACGATCATGGGCCTCATGGAGATCAGCTCCGTCCAGGCCACGATGGACCAAGACGAAGTCGGAGCGATCACCCCGGAGGCCCGGGCCATCGTCGCCGTCAATCCTGACTCCACGCTCATTCCCGTCACCCGCACCGCTGGCGTCCTCACGACGCTCACGATGCCGGTCGGCGGCCTGGTGCCCGGCCGGGCCGCGGTTCTGCGCATGGAGGGCTGGACGTGGGAAGACATGGCGATGGAAGCCGACGCGGGCCTGGCCATCAATTGGCCGAACCTCGCCCCGATCACCGCCTGGTGGATGCGGCAGTCGCCCGAAGAACAACTGAAGCAGACGGCCGAGAATCTGCGAGAGATCGAGCTGCTCTTTGATGCGGCCGACGCGTATTCGGCCGCCCGCGCCGCCGACCCCGAGACGCCGGAAGACACGCGCTACGAGGCGATGTTGCCGGCCATGCGGGGCGAAACGCCGGTCTTCGTCCGGGCCAACGAGGTCGATCAGATCCGTTCGGCCGTGCGATTCATCTCCGATCGAGGCCTGCGCGGCGTGATCGTGGGCGGCGCGGACGCCGAGATGTGCGCGGACATGCTGCAGCGCCACGGCGTTTCGGTCATCGTCACCGGCACGCACCGCCTGCCCGGCCAGCGACACGCGGCGTACGACCGGGCGTACACGCTGCCGCAGCGGCTCGAGGCCGCCGGCGTCACGTGGTGCCTGGGCACCGTCGGCGGTTCGTTCGAGACGCCGCACGAACGAAACCTGCCGTTCCACGCGGCCACGGCCGTCGCCCACGGGCTCGACCCGGATGTCGCCCTGCGTTCCATTACCCAGTCGGCGGCCGAGATCATTGGCGTGGGCGACGAAGTCGGCTCACTGGCCGTGGGCAAGGCGGCGACGTTCAGCGTCTTCGACGGCAATCCGCTGGAGATCACGACGCAGGTCGTGGGCATCTGGATCGATGGCCGCCCCCTGCCGCTCGATGACAAGCAGCGACAGCTTGACCGCAAGTACCGCGAGAAGTACCGGCAGTTGGGCATCATCGCGCCGTAGTCGAACGCGGCTGGGACATCGCCGAACATCGCCGGACTGGACCTTGGACTGGCCCCCGGACCGAGACCGCGCTCGGCCGGCTCAGTTCGCGGCGCGGGCGGCCGACTCCACCTCGTCGCAGAGTTCGCCGACCGCATCGAACATGCGTCCGGCGGCGGCGACGGTGGCATCTTGCTCGGCGGCCGACATCTCGATCGCGTCGAGCCCATCGCGCCATTGCATCCAGTTCGGCCGCTGGTCCGGACCGTCGGACTGCAGGTACGTCAGGCCCGTATCCGTGCCCCACACGCCGGCCAGACGCCGGGCGATGTAGCTGTTGCCGTTCATCGATCCTTCGAGCACGTAGAGCGATCCGAGCACCGCGATCGGTTCGGTGGACGCGATTTCGGCGAGATCGCGAGCGGCGGTTTCGGCTCGCGGAGTCGCATCGTCGCTCAACGTCGCGGCCGAATCTGCCGTGGCACCGGGATCGGCGGCCAGTGCCTTCGCGTCAGCCTGGAGATGTTCGAGGTGCCGCGGGTGCCCGGAGGTCAATTGCGCGAAAGCCGAGCCACGGCCCCCATCACGTGCCGCTTCCGATGTGACCGCGATCTCGATGGCTGCCTGGAGCGCCCCGTGGAGCCCGTGCATGGCCGCCAGCCAGCGGGTGTACGCGGGCCGCTCGATCGTCCCGGCGGCGAGCGAACTCATCAGCGTCCCCGTCTCGGCCCGGCGATGTTGCTCGGCCGTGGCTTCCTTGAGCCGATCGGCGAGGGACGGGATGGAGGGCACGTCGACGACGTTCCGAGCGGCGGCGGATGCGGCGGCGGAGGCGCCAGACACGGAAGAAGTGGACTCAGACATGGCGGCGCCCTCCGTCCGGACCATCGAGGCCGGATCCGATGAACCCGGCTGAGCGGCAACCACGCGGCCGCACGCCCCCTCCGGGGCGGGCACCGTACGCCAATTGAGACTGGGTCGCAAGACTGAGTTGCTCGGCGCCCGACGGACCACCATGTCGGCGGGCATGTCGGTGGGCATGTCGTCGGGCATGTCGTCGGGCATGTCGTCGGTCAGGTCGGCGGACAGGTCGGCGGGCATGTCGTCGGGCATGTCGGCGGACAGGTCGGCGGACAGGTCGGCGGAACGCCCCGCCGTCGATCCGGCGACGCTCGGCGCCAATCACCGCCCAGCGCGCCGACCACCCGGCCGCGGAAGCTCCATGCCTCCCGGCCGGTCCATCGAGACCGCCCGGCCGCCGCGACGGCGACCGATCACTCCCGCTTCTCAGCTCGCGATGATGCGGTCCATCCGCTCGGCCACGAAGGCCAGACGCTCGGCGTCGCCGCCCGCCACCTCGGCCGCCATCCAGCCGCCGGTGTAGTTGATGTCGTCCAGGGCCGCCATCACCGCCGGCCAATCGCAGTCGCCTTCGAGCAGCTCAACGCTGAACCCGGCCCAACGGCCTTCGTTGTCCAGCTTCTTGCGGCTGTACTCCTTGGCGTCGAGCCGAATGATTCGGTGGGCCAAGGTGCGGATCCAGTGCTCCGGCCAGCCGTAGGCGACAATGTTCCCGATGTCGAAGTGCCAGCCCATGATCTGCGGGTCGATCTCGTCGGTGTAGCGGGCCGCCTCGACCGGACTCAACAGGAAATTGTTCCACACATTCTCGATGGAGATGCGCACGTCGAGCTCGCGGGCCATCGGCAGCGCCTCGCGGATCATCGCCTGTGAACGGGTGTAGGCATCGGCGTACGACACCTGCTTGTTGACGATCGCCGGCACGAGCAACACGCTGCCGCCGCCGTAGGCCTTGCAGTCGCTGATCGCCTTCATCAGTCCATCAAGTCCGTTGCGCCGAACTTCGGGATCCGGATGCGACAGCGGCTGCGACCAGTGCACGCTGTCCACGACGCCAGGGATGCTGAGGCCCGATGCGTCACGAGCGGCCAGCACCTCGTCGACATCGAATGCATTGGGGCTGTCCATCTCGATGCCGTCGAAGCCGGCATCTCGGGCGATGCGGAACTTCTCGGCCAGGTCCGCGCCGCCGGCGATCATGCCGATCTTGCAGGCCTTCTGGATTCGCCGTCCGGCCGGCTGGCCAGCCGTTTCGCCAGGCGCTTGCGCGGGCTGCACCGCCGAAGCCGCCGACTCCGGGGTCGCCAATGCGTCTTGCGCCCCCGCATCGGCCGCGGCCGACGCGATGTCGACGACCTTCGGCGACGAATCGGCACCGGCCAACTTTCCACCCAGGGCGGAAACGGCCATCACTTGCAGCACCGTTCGGCGCGAAACCTCGCTCTTGAGCGGATGGGACATGCAGCATCTGATCCTGTTTGCCGGGGGATGCGGAATCCCGCCGGGACTTCGGCGACAGCGAAACCTACCCCGAGGTTGGGGCCCAGGCGATCATGGGCCGAACGGATTTCCGACGAAGGCGGCTCCGGCATGGCTCCGGGCGGGTCCGGGCGGGTCCGAATGCGCCCGTCCCGCGACCACGGTCCGGATAGCCCGTCCGGCGAACGTCCGATCACACGAACTTCGTGCGTCCCGGCACCGAGCGTTCCGGCATCGGCAGCGGGCCCCAGGCGAGCGTGTCCGGGCCGAGCTTGAGTTCGGAATTCATCGCATCGTCCCACTCGAGCACTTGGCCGGTGTACGCGGCCATGCGGCCCATGATGGCCATCATCGTGCTCTGCATCATCCACGAGCCATCGTTGTGCGCGGTGCCTTCACGGATGCACTTGAACAGGTGATCGTGCTCGTTCTGGTACATGTCCTTGCGCGGCCCGTCGTACTCCCACTTGAGCGATCCATCGTGGTGACGCAGCTCGTGGATGGGCTTCCAACCGTTCACTTCGGCCGTGCCCTGCGTGCCGTAGATGTAGTCCGAGTTGTCGCTCGGCGTACGGTCGATCTGCCGGCAGGTGTGGAAGCCGCGGGCACCATTGGCGTACTCGTAGATCACCGTGAAGTGATCGTACGAATCGCCGGACTCAAGACCGCGACGCGCCGCGTTGCCGCCAAGGGCCGTGCAGCGCACCGGCGTCTGGTCACCGAATGCCCACGAAAGACGGTCGACGGAGTGGCAGGCCTGCTCCACAATGTGGTCGCCACCGAGCCAGCAGAAGTGCTGCCAGTTGCGAAGCTGCCACTCGGTATCGCTCCAATGGTCCTGACGCGGGTTCTTCCGCAGCGTGCCGGAGTGGTACGTCGTGTGCACGGCCATGATGTCGCCGATGCCGCCGGCATTGATCTGATCAAAGACGGCCCGTTCGCCGTCGCCGTACCGCCAACAGAAGCCGGCAACCACGCACAACTGCTTGGCCTTGGCCATTTCGCACGCGGCGATGCACTGCCGCACGCCCGGAGCGTCGACCGCCATCGGCTTCTCGGTGAAGACGTGCTTGCCCGCCTCGACCGCCGCCTCAAGCTGCGCCGGACGAAAGCCCGGAGGCGTGGTCAGGATGACGACGTCGACGCCGCTCTCGAGCAGCTTCTTGTAGGCGTCAAATCCCACGAACCGTCGCTCTTCGGGCACGTCGATCTGATCGCCATCTTCGCCGAGTTGACCACGGAGGCCGCTGAGGCTGCCCTCGATCTTCTCGGGGAATACGTCGGCCATCGCGTGCAGCACGTTGCCGGGCTGGGCCCGCAGCGCCTGCAGCGCGGCGCCCGTGCCGCGACCCCCGCAGCCGATCAAGCCGACCTTGAGGCCGTCGTTCCCGGCGTTGGGAGCGCTCGACTTCCCGCGGGCGAGTGTGGCGACGGCCGGCACGGCCGCAGCGGCCACCGCGGCTCCCTGGACAAAGGTGCGGCGGTCGATGCCGGATCGGAGGGCGTCGTTCTCGGGCGTGGTCATGCGATGGGTCCTCAGCGGTCGGGTCGGGACGGGACGGGTGAATCGATCGGTGGTCGGCGGCGAAGGCCAAGTGTCGCTCGTGGGTCAGGGTCGAGGTCGGGGTCGGGGTCCGTGCAGAAGTCGGTATCGGCGGAAAACCGTCAGCCGTCGGCGGGACGGGACGGGCCGCCATCGGCGTTGGCTTCTTCAGGCTCGTCGGTCGCGCCAGTCTCGGCTGCCGCTTCGTCAGTGGGCGTGGCCGCCGGCGGGTTCGGATCGCAGACGATTCGGAATCCGACGAACGGCCCGTCACTCAGCCACCACGTGCTCTTGGGCAACTGCGGATCGGTCGAGTTCCACGTGCTGTTCTGACGTGCCCGCGCGCTGATCTCGAGCTTGCGCGGCGTGTCGGCGTACGAACCGCCCTTGGTCACCGGCTTTTCGCCGGGAACGTTGACCCACTCGGCCACATTGCCGTGGATGTCATGCAGGCCGTACGGATTCGCAGGCTTCTTGCCGATGCGCTGGGGCCGGCGACGCGTGTTGCCCTTGTACCAGGCGAACTCGCTCAATTGCTCAATGTCGTCGCCAAAGAAATACAGCGCATCCGCGGCCGCACCGCCGCGGGCCGCGTGTTCCCATTCCGCTTCCGTCGCCAGCCGGTAGTGGCGACCGGTGCGCTCGCTCAACCATTCGCAGAACTTCACACACGCGTGGTGCGTCACGCTGATCGTCGCGTAGCCGTCGTGCCCAAAGCCACGGTCCGGCGGCAGGTACGGCTTGCTCGGCCGACTCTCGGTGTCGGCCCACTGGTCAGCTTCCTCGTCTTGGTCCAGGTCGAGCCGGAACAAGAACACGTCGAAGACTTCCCACGGCACTTCCGTCGTGCTCATCCAGAACGGGCCGACCGCACCATCGGCCGACGCCGGGATCGGCATCATCTTGAGTTCGGTGGCCGCCTCGGGGATCGGTTCGGCGAATGCCTCGGATTTGGTGGCCGACGGTTCGGGCGTGGCCATGCGTGCGGGGGCCGCCTGCGAGGCCAGCGCCGGTAGCGCGGCCGCGGCCGCGGCCATGGCGAAGGATCCGCTGGCGGCGGCCGCGATGGCGACGACGCCCGAGCGCATTCGGGTCGCCCGGCGGCGATCGAGCGGCGGCCGGAGCGATACGATCGGCGTCATGGGTTGCCCTCCTGGCATTCTCGTTCGGCGAGTCATCGGCGCGATCGTCCTTGGGGCGGTGCTCATCGGATGTGCGGCCTCGCGGCCGACGGTTTCCGGCCCCGCGACCGTTCCGGCGGAGGTCGACTCGCCCAAAGGCGTCGCCATTCCCGCCGCTGGGAGCCCGGCACACGATGGCGGACACCAGACGCCGAGCGGCCCGGACGAATCCCGGACGCGGGGCTCCGAGTTTACCCGCGTGATCATGGGGGTCCAAGCGCGGATTCGGATCGTCAGCCCGATTGAGCGCACGGATTCGCCCTCCGACGCTGACCCTCCGGCCCTGCCGCCAGACCACGCTCTGGCTCCCGACCGAACTCGGGCTCGGGGTTCCGCTCGCGAGGCGTCGCCGGATCCAGGCCCGACCACCAGCCCGCTCGCCGCCGCCGCGGCCGCCTTCGGCCGCATGGCCGACCTCGAGTCCGTGATCAGCGACTACCGAGTCGACTCCGACGTGACGCGGGTGGCCGAGTCTGCCGGCGGGCCGCCGGTGGTCGTCAGCCCCGCGATGGTCGCGGCCACCCACACCGCCCTCGGGTGGGCCCGGCGAACCGGCGGGGCCTTCGATCCCACGGTCGGCCCGGCCACGCAGCGGTGGCGAGCGATGCGCAACGGCGCCGCCGCACCGTCAGCCGACGAACAACAATCGATTCGGGCGCTCGTCGACTTTCGGCGGGTGGACGTGAACGCACGGGACGCAACCGTGCGGCTGCCCGTCGCCGGGATGCGTTTGGATTTCGGCGGCATCGGCAAAGGCATGGCGGCCGACGCGGCCCTGGCGGAACTCCGCGAGCGCGGCGCCCGGTCTGCCCTCGTCTCGGTCGCCGGCGACGTGGCGGCCGGGGATCCACCGCCCGGCGCGGCGGGCTGGCGGGTCATCGCCGGACGCGACGGAGAAGTCGAGCCCGCGCGGCTCATCATCGCCAATCAGGCCATCAGCACATCGGGCGATACCGGGCAGTACGTGGAGATCGACGGCCAGCGATACGCGCACATCGTCGACCCGCGCACCGGCATCGGGGCCCGCGCCCGCCGGGCGGTGAGCGTGCTCAGTCCAACCGCGACCACGGCCGACGCGCTCGCTTCGGCCATCTTTGTCCTGGGCGACGGTCCGTTGACCCGGGCCTTGGTCGCCGGCGAACCGGGGACCGCAGTGCGGATCCACGACGCCGAAGCGGCCGGGCCCCGCACCGTGATCATCGATCCGCACGGTGCATGGGCCGACGCCGTCCGACGGGCGAGCGATTCCTGACCGGCGGCCGCCCGCCCGACGACGGGACTGGCGAAAGGACTGGCGATTGGACTGGCGATTGGACTGGCGACGGCTCCGGCGACAGGACTGACGAAACGGCCGGCGACCGGGCCGACGTCGGCATCGATCATGCGATCAATCGCCGCGTATCGAGACGCCCACACGCCCACATCGGCAAGCCCACATGGCCAACCCCGCAACGCCAACCCCGCAACAACAACCCCGCACCGACACGCCCGCGGTCGCCGCCTACACCGCCGTCCACTGCCCTTCGGCCGCCCCGCTCTCGATGACCGCGTGCACGAACGAAACGCCGCGGGCGCCGTCGCGCACGTCCGGCACCAACTGATCAATCTCACTCGGGGCGGTGCCGGCGGCGGCGGCCCGCATGCGCCCGAAGGCGCCGCGGTAGATGTTCGCGAACGCCTCGTGGAAACCTTCCGGGTGACCTGATGGCAGCCGCGTCCCGGCGACGGCGTGCGGGTGGACGTCGGCGCCCCCGCGGGTCAGCGTCCGCCACGTCCCCGATGCATCGGCCAGGTGGAGGTGATTCGGATGTTCCTGTCGCCAGCGCAGGCTGCCCTCGGTTCCGTGGACGCGGAGCTCCAGCCCGTTCTCGTGGCCGATGCACACCTGCGAGCACGTCAGCACGCCGCGAATGCCGCCCTGCAGGCGCAGGAGCACCGCCGCGTCGTCGTCCAGCCGCCGGCCTGGCACGAACGTGTGGACGTCGGCCGAGACGCGGTGGATCGCGCGGCCGGTCACGAACTCGCTGACGTGCGCCGCGTGCGTGCCGATATCCCCGACGCATCCGGCCACTCCGCTACGCGCTGGATCGGTGCGCCAACTCGCCTGCTTCTGGCCCGTCGACTCAAGATCACCGGCCAGCCAGCCCTGGTGGTACTCGACGAAAACCTTGCGGACATCGCCGATCGCGCCGCCGGCCACCATCGCCCGAGCCTGCCGCACCATCGGGTAGCCGCTGTAGTTGTACGTGACGGCGAAGACGGATCCGGACGCGTCCACCGTCCGCACCAACTCGGCCGCTTCCTCGCGGGTCGGGACCATCGGCTTGTCGAGCACGACGTGGATGCCGGCGGCGGCGAAGGCCCGGGCCGGTTCGTAGTGGGCGTGGTTCGGGGTCACGATCGACACAAAGTCGATGCGGTCGCCGGCGGGCCGGGCGGTTTCCACTTCGAGCATCGCCCTCCAGTCGGGGTACGAACGATCGGCGGCGAGGCCGAGATCGGCGGCCGAGTCGCGGGCGCGCTGGGGATCGCTGCTCAGTGCGCCGGCCACGAGGACCGCTTCGCCGTCGAGGGCCAGGGCCGTGCGATGCACCGCGCCGATGAAGGCCCCCCGTCCACCACCAATCATGCCGGCTCGCAGCGGCGAAAGAACCGTGGATGCATCAGTCGACATGGTTCAAAGCTCCGATGGACGCGGGGGCAGGAACGAACGCGATGGCCGCGCGCAGGGCCGGCAAGTAGCGAGCGGCATCCGCATCCGGATCCGCCCCCGCCTCGGCGGGAAGTTCGAAGGTGATCGTCGGAATGCCCAAGGTCAGCCCGGCCCAAGACCCAAGCGATCCAGGGCGGCTGCCGATGCGGCGAGCCGGCAGATCGCAGGCCTCGGCCATGATGGCGGAGATCGTCCCCGCCGGCTCGGGCCCGTCCCAATCGACGACCGCCACGGGTTGGTGCAGACTGACGATGAGGTCCGGACGTCGCCCAAGGACCGTTCCGTCGACCAGCCGGGCCACGGCGGCGGCCTCGGGTTCAGATTCGGCGGCCGCGCCGTACCGCTGCCGATCCTGACGGTTGTCGGCGGCAAAGTTCCGATTCAAGTCGACGCCGTTGATGTTGCCGCGAAGCCGAGCGACGTAGCCGTCGGGATTCACCAGGGGTACCAGCACGACGGTGCGGCCGGCGAGTGACGCGGAGCCAGCGCCAGCGCTCAAGCCGGCGCTCAAGCCAGCGCTCGAGCCAGCGTCACGCAACGCAAGTTCGTCGCCGAGGGTTTCGAGCAGCGGCGTCCCGGCCCACTCATCGCCGTGGATCGTGGCCATGATCACGACGAGGCGTTCGCCATCGCCGTGGATGAAAGCCTCGATGGGGCGATCTTGAACGCTCGTGCCCAGGAGAACGATGCGCGGCTCGGTGCGGGCTGGCCGGGCATCCGACGACGGGGCGGTCGCCGGTTGCGCTTCCACCGTCGCTTCCGGCGCCGCCGCCACGAACTCAGGCATGTCTTCGGCCAGCTCCGCGTCCACATCTGCCGCAGCTGGAGCTTCCGTCGCCGCGGTGATGCCGGCCGCGCTGCCCGCGCCCGCATCAATCGAGTCTGGCCGGGCCGCGCACGCCCCCAACCCCATCGCCGCGCACGCCACACTGGCCATCGCCACGCGGGTCAACGCTCGCGATCGCCACGGCCCGCGCGTCCAGCCCGCGATCCACTCCGTCGCCAGACGCTCCCTCACTGCGCATCCCGATCGAACGCCGCATCAAAGGCATGGGCCGACGGTTCGAAGTCCAAACCCGCCACGAATTCAGCCGCCTCGCGAGCGCCGTGCCGGCGGTCCATGTTCGCGTCCTCCCACTCCACCGAGAGCGGGCCGCGGTATCCGACGCGGTTGAGGGCGCGGATGATCTCTTCGAAGTCGACCTCGCCGCGGCCCGGCGAGCGGAAGTCCCAGCCCCGGCCGTGGCTGCCGAAGCCGAGGTGCGAACCGAGAATGCCCGACTCACCGTCCAAGAGTCGGATCGCATCCTTGATGTGCACGTGGGCGATCCGATCCGGGAACGCGTCGATGAACTTGACCGGGTCAATGCCCTGCCAGATCAGGTGCGAGGGATCGAAGTTGAAGGCAAAGGCCGGCCGGCCGTCGAGGGCGGCCACCGCCCGCCGTGCGGTGTGGATGTCGTAGGCGATCTCGGCCGGGTGAACTTCCAACCCGAACCGCACGCCATGCTCGTCGAAGACGTCGAGAATCGGATTCCACCGATCGGCAAAGTCCTGGAAGCCGGCGTCCACATGTTCCTGGCTGGTCGGCGGGAAGAAGTACCAGTCGGGCCAAATGGACGAGCCCGTGAAGCCGTTGACCACGTCCACGCCGAGGGCCCGGGCCGCCCGCGCGGTCGCCTGCATTTCTGCCGCCGCCCGCTGGCGGACCCCCTCGGCCTCGCCATCGCCCCAGACGCGTTCGGGCAGGATCGCCTGGTGTCGCTCGTCGATGCGGTCGGCCACCGCTTGCCCGACGAGGTGATTGCTGATGGCCCAGACCTTGAGCCCGTGCTTGGCCAGCAAGTCGTGGCGCCCCTGGCAGTAATCGGGTTCGGCCAGCGCGCGGACGACGTCGAAGTGATCGCCCCAACAGGCCAGTTCGAGTCCGTCGTAGCCGCAACTGGCGGCGAACTCGGCCAGTTCGGCGAGCGGCATGTCGGCCCATTGGCCGGTGAAGAGCGTGCGGGGACGGGGCATGGGCGATGGACTCCGGCAGGTGGTCAGCGTCGCGGACGGTCGGAAGGCGTTGGGTTCACCCGAGGGCGACCGCCAAGCCGATCCTAACCCGGCCCGCGCGCGGCGCCGATGCTTGACCATCAGACTTGACCGCGGCCGCTGACCCGGAGTCTCGACCCTC
This sequence comes from Phycisphaerales bacterium, assembly GCA_045106735.1. GTDB lineage: Bacteria > Planctomycetota > Phycisphaerae > Phycisphaerales > SM1A02 > JBGCEZ01. The sequence goes on from JBGCEZ010000058.1 coordinate 63,276, forward strand.
GGACTTGGACGCCCGAAGAACGTTGCTATCCTCGCCGCATGACCGAATCCGCTCAGCCGTCAGACGCCACGCCCTCGGACCTCACGCCGGCGGAGTCCGGCCCAGCATTCTTGCTGACGCGTCTGTCCGTCATGCTCTTCCTCCAGTTCTTCATCTGGGGGTCGTGGTACCTGAGCGTCAGCCTCTACATGTACGACCACCAGATGGGGGCGGTCCGCTTCTACGCGTACACCGCCGGCCCCATCGCCGCGATCATCGCCCCGTTCTTCACCGGACTCGTCGCCGACCGATTCTTCAACACCGAACGCGTGCTTGGCGTGCTGTTCGCCCTGGCCGGGGTGTTCATGCTCGCGTTGATCTGGGTGGGACAGATGCAAGGCACGCCGGTCGAAGGCATGCTCGAGTCGGTCACGAGCATCGAGTCGATCAACGGCGACGACACCGAGGTCACGTCCCAGATCGTCACCGCCGCAACGGTCGAGATCTTCGGCCAGTCGCTGAGCAAGGGATGGCTGTTCAACGCCCTGATCCTGGCCCACATGCTTTGCTTCATGCCCACGCTCGGACTGACCGCATCGCTGAGCTTTGCCCACCTCCGGAAGGGTCCCGAGCAGTTCCCGTTGGTCCGGCTGTGGGGCACCCTCGGCTGGATCGCTGCCGGCTTCCTGCTCGCCTTCGCCTTCACCGCCGGCGAGAAGAGTGCCGTGCAGTTCTGCCTCGGCGGAACCGCCGCGGTCCTGCTGGGCGTCTACTGCTTCAGCCTTCCCCGCACGCCGGCTCCGAGCCGCGGCAAGCCCTTCAACGCCCGCGACTTGTTCTTCGTCGACGCCTGGTCCGAAATGCGGCGCTTGCCCTTTGCCGTGTTCATCATCGGCTCGTTCCTCGTCTGCATCCCGCTGGCCGCGTACTACGCGAGCCTCCAGCAGCAGATGGAAGCGATGGGGATGGAGAACATCACCGCGGTCAAGAACTACGGCACCTTCCTGGAAGCCGGCATGATGTTCATGATGCCGTTCTTCTTCCGGACGCTCGGGATCCGGTGGATGGTGCTCATCGGCATTGCCGCCTGGGTGCTTCGGTACGTGATGTTTGCCCTCGGGGCCACGCCGGAAGGCTACTGGCTCGTCGTCGGCGGGATCCTCCTCCACGGCATCTGCTACGACTTCTTCTTCGTCACCGGCCAGGTGTACGTGGACAAGGCGACGCCGCCGGCGATTCGCGGCCAAGCCCAGGGCATGTTGATCTTCTTCACCCAGGGCCTGGGCCTGTGGATCGGGGCGATGGCGGTGGCCACCCTCTCCGGCCGTGCATTTGGCGACGTCGCCTCCACCAGCCCGAGCAGCCTGCCGCTGTGGCCCAAGGTCTGGTGGCCGCTGGCCATCATGGCCGCGGTGATCCTGGTGATCTTTGCCGCGACGTTCCGGGACCGAAAGATCGAGGCGACGGCGGGAACGACTGGTCGCTGAGGTGGGCGCGGGCGCACGCGTGGTTGGCAAAGGCCGGCGGTGGCGGCGGCGGCGGCGCACACGCGTTGTTGGCGAAGGCCAGCGGCGGCACGCTCATGCGAGGTCCGGCGGCGCGCTGATTCACACGGGGGACGATTGACCACATGCCGAAGTTTCAGCCTCGGCATGCACCAATTGGCCTGCCGAACCTGCTGCTGGAGATGGCGACCGACTCGCCGGGCGAGGCGATCGGCGCGCACTACGACCTGCTCTCGTACCTCGTGGATCGCGGCAAGCCGATTCGCGAGGGCGACACCGTCGGACGCTCCGCCGATGAATGCGGACGCGTCAAGTACGTCAAGTCCCCGGCCGAACCGTCGGAGCAGGTCTGGCGCGTCGTGCTCTAGCCGCCCAGCGACACCGTCTTGCCGCCGGCGAGGCTCTTGCCTTCGGCGATGAGCATCTCGCACACGGCCAGCGCATCGTCCAGCGTTGCTTCGACGCCGGGCTGCGTGGCTCCGGGGCCGGCCGTGCGCCGCGCTTGCACCGCCGCAAGCATGTGCCGAACTTCGCCGTCGTAGCCGGACTCGCCGGCGAAGGGCGACGCGGGCACATCGCGCACCCCGTCGGCGTCGGCCACCGTCAGGCACGGATCGCGGTCGAGATCCCATTCGGCCAGGCCGTCTTCAAACAGGGCCGAATACCGCATGCGAAAACCCGCGGCGGCGGGAAGGGCCCAACTGCCTTCGGCGATGACGGTTTCCGGCGACGGAAGGCCGCTGGGCGTGGTGTCGCCGCGGTAGTGGTACAGCGTGGTGATTCGGTCGGCGGCGCCCGTACTGGTCACCGCGTCCGGCCGACCAAACAGCCGATGCACGATGTCGGCATCGTGCACGTGCAGGTCGTGGAGCATGCCGCCGCTGCGCTTGGGATTGCCGTAGAAATCCGCGGCCCAGTCGGGCGGGCTGCCCTGGCGGCGCAGGTGCAGGGCGCGAAGCCGCCCCTGCGGCCCATTGCGATCGGCGTCCAACAGCCAGTCCCAGCCCGGCCAGAAACGCATGCACATGGCCGGCATGCAGATCAGGTACGGGCGTTTGGACGCGGCCGCGATCAGCCGCTCGATCTCATCCGGGCGGATGGCCACCGGCTTCTCGAGCAGGACGTGCTTGCCGGCTTCGAGCGCGGCGATGGCCAAGTCGACGTGGGTGTCGGTGGGCGTGCACAGACTGACCACGTCCACCGCATCGTTCTGGAGCACCGACTCGAGCTCCGAAACGTGCGTGGCCGGCGGCAGCGCGGCGAGCTCGGCATCCGCACCGGCCCCGGTGTCCAGGTTGCCGGCGGCGATGGCCTCGGCGTCGCTCAGGTCGGCATCGGGATCCACGCCAGGGCGCCGGCGGTCGCAGGTCATCAGGACGCGCACGCCGCGGTGGGCCGCTTCCGCCCGTCGCCACGCGGCCAAGTGCGTGCGGCCCATGAAGCCCATGCCGACGATGCCGACGCCGATGGGAGCGTGCTCGCTCACGACGCCGCCCCTCGATCGGGTCCGGCGGATTCCTGCATCGCCTGGATCCGATGGGCAGCCAGGCGCACGTCGGCCAGGCGCGTCGTCCCCGCCTCGCGCTCGATCATGGTGTCCACGGTGCGCGGCAGCCGGTCGACGGCGGCCAAGAACGCCGGCCAGTCCACCGCCCCGTCGCCGAGTGGGACTTCTTCGCCCCAGAGATCGGGATCGCCAGAGGATGTCGCGTCTTTGAGGTGCACCTGCATCACCCGCGGAGCCAACAACTCCAGGGCGGCAAGCGGATCGCCGGTGCCGTAGAGCAGCATGTTCGCGGGATCAAAGTTCACGCCGATGCGGGCGTGGCCGACCTCGTCCAAGATCTCGACCAACGTCTCGGCCGACTCCTGGCCGGTCTCCAGGCCGAGATCGACGTCGTGGTCATCGAAGATTCGGCAAAGCCGCTGCAAGCGCTCGACCATCTTGACCCGCTCCAGGTCGCCCGGCTCTTCCGGCAGGAAGCCGGCGTGCAGGGTGACGAGCTGGAGGCCCAGGTCCGCGGCGATCTCGGCCACCGCCACCGCCGCCTCCAGGTTGGCTGGCCAGTGTTCGTCCGGCCGGATGCCGCCGGTGCGGCGGATCGTGGCGATGGACGTGTAGTCCTCGCCGGCCGTCGTCATCATGCCGCTGGCGATCTCGATCCCGGCCGCGGCGAGCGTCGAGCGCGTGTCCTCCAAGGACCACGCACCGGTGCGAATCGGATCCAGGGCGAGCTGCACGCAGCGCAGGCCCGCGGCGCTCACGTCGGTGGCGAGCCGGCTCGGGTGCTCCGGCTGCAGGCTCCACGAGCACACGCCGAGCCGGGCCGCGTTGTCGGTTCCCGGGGCCGTCGTCATGGTGCGACCCGTTCGCCGGCCGCGGCCACCGGGACGCCGCGTTCGGCCAGCACGCGCTCGATGAGCGCCTTGGTGAGCATGACGCCGGCCGGTCCGTCCGGATCGCCGCCCTCGTACTCGATCCCGACCCAGCCGCGGTAGCCCGAGTCGAGCACCGTGCCCATCAGGATTCGGTAGTCCAGATCGATCTCGTCGCCGGCGTCATTGAACCGGCGCGACTTCGCGCTGACGGCACGGGCCCATGGCATCAATTCTTGCACGCCCCGATACGGGTCATACGTCCGGCCGCCGCCAAGATTGAAGTTGCCGAAGTCGGGGAGCGTGCCGATCCGAGGATGGTCGACGCGCCGCATGACCTCGGCCAACCACGAACCGTCGGACGACCAGCCACCGTGGTTCTCGACGATCACGTTGATCTTGGACGGCTCGGCCAGTTCGCACAGTTGCCGGAGCCCGTCGGCGGCCAGCCGGGCCTGCTCGTCGCGCTCGCCCGCACTCCCGGCGTTCACCCGGATGCTGTGCCCGCCCAGCTGCACGACCGCGTCGATGGCCGACTGGTGGTTCAGCACCGCCTCGCGCCGGGCCGCGGCGTCGGGGTCGCCCAGCCGGCCGAGGCCATCGCACATGATCAGGAGGCTGCGGACGCCGTGGTCGTCGGCCCGCTTCCGGAGCTGGGCCACCCATGCCTCGTCGCCGACGCGGTCCTTGAAGAAGCCGTTGACGTACTCGACGCCGTGAATCCCCCAGCGTTCGGCCGAGGCCCGAGGAAAATCGAGCGGATCGAGCCCGCCGTTCCAGTGCAGCTCACGGATCGACCACTGGGCCAGACTGATGCGGATCGGGGGTTCGTCCGGCCCGGGCCGCAGCGGCGGGACGTCGGCCGAATGGGCCGCGTTCCGGACGGTGGACGGGCGAGTCGAAAGCGAAGGCGCCAGGTCGGACATGGATGCAGGCCTCACGGGGGCGAACAAAGGGGATGCGGACCGCGCGGCGGCCAGCTCCAGCGATCGTACCACCGCCCGGATGCCCCGATTGTGCTCGGCGAACGGCCGATGGCGATGCAACCAGTCCTTCGGCCGGACGTGCATCCAATCCCCACGCCCCGCGATGGGCGGACGGGTACCCTCCGTCCCGTGACCGCACCCGACAAATCCTCGTCGTCCCGCCCTGGCCCGTCCCGTTCTGGCCCGTCCCGTTCTGGCTCTTCCCGCCCGGGCCCTTCCGCGGCCCCGCCCCGCCACGACCCGCACGGGGCCATGGAACGCGCAATCGATCGGCAGTTCGTCCTTGGGGCGATCATGCTCAGCGTGCCGCTGGCCGCGGGCCTCGCCCTCACCACCCTGCCCGCCGGAGGCGGCGTCCGGGCCATCGTCGGCCACGTCATCCGCACCGCCGGACTCACGGGCGCGATGGCTTGCATTGCCGTGCTCCTGGCCCTGCTCGCCTCGTTCGCCTGGCCGGTGCTGCGACTGCGGCGCCGGGCGCTTCTGGTGATCGGATCACTCGCGGCCAGCGTGTTTGCCGCGGCCTGGATCATCGGCCGACTCGTGTAGTCGTGCCGGCGGACATCGGACGAGTCGGAAGTTCGGCGCCAGGACGTCACGCCAGCGGTCACTTTGCGTGGCTCGCCGCATCAGAACAGTCCTGGGTCCGGAACCGCGTGCGCTCGGAAAAACCCTCCCTTGGTCCCGGCATCCATGATCGGGGCCCTTCGTCGGAGCAATCCGAGACGGAATAGAAGCGCGCAAGTCCAGATCCAACCTATTTTTGTGGGTGACGCCAACCCAACTCATTTCGGCGTCCCGCAAGGAGGTTCCCGTGAATCAGGACCACGCAAGAGACAATGGCCTGCTTGTGCTCGTCGATGACGATCCGCACATTCGCAACGCTCTCTCGCAGTTGTTGCAGTCCGCCGGGTATTCGGTGAAGGCCTGCGATTCCGCCGAGTCCGCCAGCGACATGCTGGAACGGGTCGAGCCCGACGTCCACGTAGCCGCGATGCTGCTCGACGTCAGCCTCCCCGGCCGCAGCGGGCTTGAACTCCTGGCCGAACTGGCCGAGCGCACCGGGCTCACCCCGCCGGTGGTGATGATCAGTGGCCACAGCGATGTGCCCCACGTGGTCGACGCCCTGCGGCACGGCGCCGCCGACTTCCTGCTCAAGCCGCTCCAGCCGGGCGACGTGATCAAGGCGATCGACCGGGCCGTGACCGAGCATCGTCGCAAGATCGAAGCCGAGCGGGCCCGTCGATCGGCGAATGAACTCGTCGACCGCCTCACCCCGCGTGAGCGACAGATTCTCAACTTGATCGTTGATGGCCGGCTGAACAAGCAGATGGCCGTCGAACTGGACATCAGCCAGAAGACCGTGGAATTCCACCGCGCCCGCGTGATGCGGAAGCTGGAAGTCACGTGCATGGCTGAGTTGATGCGCGTCGCCTTCCTGGCCGACGTGCGAAGCCTCGTTGAAACCGTGCCGACCACGACGTCGCACGTGTCTTCCGAGCAGCTTGCGACGGCGTGAGCTGACCCGATGAATCGCTGAACCACCCGGCCAGGGAAGGCCGGGGCGGCGATGCACCTGCAACTTGCGCCGGCTCGCGAGCTATCACTCCAGCAATGCCGGCCGATGCCACCACGACGGCCGCCGGGCGCTGGGCCACCTGGCCCCGGGGCGTTCGGCGTCGTGTTGATCGGGCTGGCCGCCCTCACGTTCTTCCTCGTGCTGTTCGGCTTCATGCTGCTTCGCCCCATTCGCGAAGCCATGATCGTCGCCGGCTCGGTGGAGGACGCCCGCAAGCTGTTTCCCTTGACGATGGCGGGCTGCATCGCGGTCGTGCCGCTGTTTGCCGGCGCTGCCGCCCGGCTTCGGCGCAGCCGATTCGTCGCCGCCGGGCACTTGACCTGCGGCGCCGGCGTCTTGGCCGCGGGACTCGCCCTGGCCAGCGGGGCCGACGCCCGATCTGTTCGGTCCCCGGCTCGCCCGCCGCTGGTTCGGGGTCGTGGCGGCCGGCGGCACGCTCGGCGCCTTGGCCGGACCGTGGGCCGCCGCCGCCCTGCTCGATCCGGACGGAATCGCCCTCAGCCTGCCAAAGATGCTCCTGATCGGCGGCGGATGCATCGTGGCCAGCGCCGCGAGCGCGGCGGTGATGCAGCTCTGGGTCCGGCGGCGTGGGGCGACGGCCGGCGATGACCGCACGAATGACGCGCCCCTCGGCGGCTCCATCTTCGAGGGCATCACCCACGTCGCCCGTTCGCCGCTCCTGCTCGGGATCGCGGCCTACATCCTGCTGATCGCGGTGATGGGCACGCTGCTGTACTTCACCCAGCTTCGGCTGGTGGCCGATGCCGCGGTGGCCACCGCCGATCGCGCCCGGCTCTTTGCCCGGTTCGACGGCATCACCCAAGCGGCCACGCTCGTGCTGCAAGTCTTGGTCGCCGGCCCGCTCATGCGGCGTCTGGGCACCGCGGCCGCCCTCATCAGCCTGCCGCTGGTGAGCATCGTCGGCTTCATCGCCTTGGGCCTGGACCCGACGCTGATGATGCTGGTGATCGTGCAGTCGGGCTACAAGGCCGTCCAGCGTGCCGTGGCCCGGCCGGCCTGCGAGGCGATGTTCGCCAGCGTGCCGCGCACCGACCGCTTCAAAGCCAAGAGCTTCCTGGACACCGTGGTCTACCGTTTCGGCGACGTGGTCGGCTCGCAGGTCGAAGCTGTGATCGGCCGCATGGGTGACGGGCTGATCGCCCTGGCCGGGACCGCGGTGGGCATCGGCGTGGTGTGGACCGGCATCGGTTGGTTCATGGGCCGAAGAGCCGACGGGATGGCGACCGACGATGAGGATGGCGAGGACGGCGGCGCGGCGAGGAAGGCCGGCGACGGAACGGGCGACGGCCGCGATGGCGGCGGCCGCGACCGCGACGGCAACGCGTAGTTGTTCAGCCGAGCGCTTCGCCGAACGCGGCGATCAGACGCGGGTCTGGAATCCAAGCGCTCGCACCGCGCACCAACCGGCCCATCCTTCAAAGATCGCGAATCCGCCGGCGATCATCGCCCCAAAGCCCATCCACATCGGCCAACCGCCGGGCCCCGGGCCCACGCCAAGTCGGTCGAGCACGATCAGGCCGAGGCCGATCGCCGTGGTGATGAGTCCCATGCGAAGCCGGACCGCTTTTCCGCGAGCGTCGATGTTGCACTTCATGGCCGGATGGTAGGCGACGCGGGGCCGGGCGCGGCGTCTGCCGGCCCGTCGCCGTTCACGCACCTACTGCCGCCCGTCAGCTGCCCCGGCGACCGCACCACTGACCCCCCCCGGACGACTCAGTCGTACCCAAGCCGTTCCAAGTCGTCCTCGTCCAGCCCAAAGTGATGGCCGATCTCGTGGAGCAGCGTGATCCGGATTTCCTCCCGCAGGTCGGCTTCGAGTGCTTCCGGCCCGCCGGCGTGTTCGATGATGCCGACGCGAAACAGGTGGATCGTCTCGGGCCAGCCGACGTCCTCCACCGATCGCTCGGTGATGGGCACGCCCGAGTGCAATCCGCACAGCTCTTCCGGCACGTCTTCCATGCCGAGTTCCGCCAACATTTCCGGCGACGGCACATCGTCGACGATGAGCGGCGCTTCTTCCAACAGCTCGTGCAGGGCCGGCGGCAGCGTTTCGAGCACGGCCTCGAGCAAGGCATCGAAAGCGGCGCGGCGCGATGGGGTCAGGCCGATCATGTCCGCGGCCGGTCGTCGACCTGGCCGACGAGTTCGCCAATGGATGTCGCGCCTTGGCGCCGCACCCAGCGCTCCAGTCCGCGGTTGATTGCCTTGGGAGCGCGCGGATCGACAAAGAGCACCGTGCCCATGCCGACGGCGGTGGCCCCGGCGAGCACCAACTCGGCCGCGTCGCGCCAATCCATCACGCCGCCCAGACCAATGATCGGCACGCCGGCGTCGGCGGCCACCGTCCGGTGCACCGCGTGCACGATGCGCACCGCCACCGGATGGATCGCCGGGCCGCTCAGGCCGCCCGCGCCCCGGCTCAGCCGCGGCGTGCGCGACTCGACGTCAATGGCCATCGCCGGCATCGTGTTGATGAGGGTCAGCGCGTCGGCCCCGCCTTCGATCGCCGCCGCGGCCATCGCCACCGGATCGCCTTCCGGCGAAAGTTTCACGATCAGCGGCTTGGATCCGACGGCCGGACGGACCTCCGCGAGCAATTCGCCCAGGGCGTCCGGCGACGAACCGAACTGGCGTCCGGTCGCCGTGTTCGGGCAACTGACGTTGAGTTCGACGAGCGGCAGCTCGGGGCGGGCGTCGAACGCCGCGGCCACCGTGACGTAGTCGTCCATCGAGTGGCCGGCGATCGAGCCGATGATGACGGTGTCCGCCGGACGGAGCTTGTCGGCCAGGAAGGCGTCGAGCCCGACGTTGGCCAGGCCGATCGCATTGAGCATGCCGGCCCGCGTATCGAGAATCCGCCACGGGGCGTTGCCATCCCGGGATTCGCGGGTGATCGACTTGGTGGTGATGGCCCCGAGCCATCGCGGATCCATCACCCCGTCAAACTCGTGGACGTAGCCGCAGGTCCCCGCGGCGGCCACGAGCGGGCCACGCAGCGGCACGCCGCAGAGGTCAACGGCGAGCGGGGAGCGGGCAGCGGCGGGCGGGGCGTCGGCGGTCATCGGACGCCGATCCTACCCGCCGGAAGCCGGCTCGGCCGTCGCCTATCATCGTCGCCCGTCCACGCCTGATCCCGTCCTGCCCCCAGCCCCCCGCTCCTGGAGCCCCGCAATGACCGCCCTCGACGAGCGCATCGAACGCTTCGAGCACATGGCCTCGGCCGACCCCGAGAACGACATGGCCCACTTCAGCCTGGGCAGTGCGTACCTGCAAGCCGAGCGTCCGGCCGACGCGGCGGCGAGCCTCGAGCGGTGCCTGGCCCTGAACCCGGGCATGAGCAAGGCCTGGCAGCTCGCCGGCCAGGCCTACGTGGACGCCGGCGAAGAGGCCAAGGCGGTCGAGACGCTGAACCGCGGCTACACCGTGGCCGCCGAACGCGGCGACCTGTTGCCGCGGGACGCCATGGCCGACCTCCTTCGTTCGGTCGGCCACGAGCCGCCGCAGGTGTCGGCCGAGGTCGAAGAAGCGGCCCGCAAGCTCCGCGAGAGCGGCGCGTTCGTCTGCACCCACAGCGGACGCCCCGGCACCGAAATGACCGAGGTCCCGCTGCCCGGCGAGATCGGCCGGTGGATCATGGCGAACATCTCGACCGAGTCCTGGCGCGAATGGATTGGCCAGGGCACCAAGGTGATCAATGAGCTGCGGCTGGATTTCTCCAAGGACGAGGATCAGGCCACGTTCGAGCAGCACATGGTCGACTTCTTCAGCGTTCCGGCCGAAGTGGTCGCGGCCGATGCGCCAGCGTGATGCGGGAAGGCCGCCCCGGGTGATGCCGGGCTGAGGCTGGCGGTAGACTCGGGCCCACCGCCCGAGGAGAACCCCCGCATGTCCGATCGTTCCCGTTCGTTCCGCCGCCTGCCCGTCGTTCGCGCGGCCGCCGCCGCGCGGCTGGCCACGGCGGCCACCGCCCTGCTGTTCGCCGCGCCCGTGGCCGTCGCCCACGACGGGCCGCACGACCATCGAGCCCACGATGCGCACGGGCACGGGAGCGCCCACGCCCACGGCCACGGCGGAACCGCGTCGATCGCGTCCGCCCCTGCCTCTGCCTCTGGCGCCGGCGCCGGCCTGCACGGCCCCGAAGCTCCGGCCGTCCCGGCCGACGGCGCGACCGCCCAGGACGCCGCAGCATCCGTCGCCGCCGCGAACGCCCCCGCGTTCACCTTCGACGATGACTGGTGCAAGCTGCCGAGCGATCGGCCCCTCGGCAACACCCACGGCGGCATCGTGATCGATGCCGCGGGACACGTCTACTACAACACCGACACCGACCGCGCCATCATGGTCCACACGGCCGATGGCGAGTTCGTCCGGGCGATCGCCCCGGAGCTGCCGGCCATCCACGCGATGCAGATGCGGCTCGAGTCGCCGACCGAAGGCCCGGCGGAAGAATTCATCTACGCCGCGCACCTTCGCGGCAAGCAGGTCGTGAAGCTCCGGCTGGACGGCAGCATCGTCTGGACCATCGGCTTGCCGGTGGAGTCCGGCTTTTACCCCGACGGCGCCGGTGGGTACAACCCGACGGGCATCGCCGTCGCCCCGAATGGGGATGTCTACATCGCCGACGGATACGGGCGTCAGTGGATCCACCACTACCGGGCCGACCGGACCTACGTTCGCAGCTTTGGCGGTCCGGGTTCTGCCCCCGGTCAGTTCTCGACCTGCCACGGCCTGGCCATCGATGTGCGGGGCGAAGATCCCATGCTGCTCGTCTGCGACCGGGAGAACCGGCGCATCCAACGCTTCCACCTCGACGGCCGATTCGACCGCGTCGTGGCCACGGATCTTCGGCGGCCGTGCGGGCTGTCGATCCACGGCGACCACGTGGCGGTGGCCGAACTTGAAGGACGCGTGACGATCCTCGGCGAAGACTTCGCTCCCGTCGCGTACCTGGGCGACAATCCCGACCGCGGACAGTGGGCAAACAACGGCGTCGGCCCGACGCTCTGGGAGCCCGACACGTTCACCGCCCCCCACGGCGTGTGCTTCGACGCCGACGGGAACCTGTACGTGCAGGATTGGAACGCAACGGGACGCGTGCGGAAACTGATTCGGCGACGGGGCGACGGCTGAATCGAGGCGCGCGGGTTGGAAGTTGATGGCCGGAGCGAGGAGGGTGGCGCGGCAAGTAAGCGCCCGGCACGCGTCGACTTCGGCACCCGCATCGGCATCCGCATCAACACCATGGCGGAGTCTGCGCCAGGTGGACGCGGTTTGGGGATCAGGTCAGCTGCCGCCCAAGACATGCTTGTTCGCTCGCATGAACGGATCAGAACCTGGTGCGCCAGCCGTGGTGGCCGGGTTTCCGCCCCGCCGGCGGCTCAGCGTTTGTACGGACCGCTGGACGCTTGGCGAAGGATGCGGCGGGACTTCAGGAGGTGCTTGTGAGCAAACGCCGCCTGGCCGCCAGCGGACTTCGAGAGCAGGCTCAGGCCGACCTCCTTTCGTTCCGAAGAGCCCAGAGATACGTGAGAAGCCCGATCGCGTGAAGAGCCCAGTGAGACTCGTAGGACTCTCGGATGTCGTGGAGTGCTTCTTCACGGCGCCCCTGGCTCCAGAGCCAGCGAAACCCCGCCAAGTCGGACGCGATATCGATGACATCATCAAAGGCGTCGGCGAGCACCAGTTGGGGATCTGGGCCGCCGATGTCTGTCGTGATTGGGTGTACTTGACGGTAGTAACCGAAATTCGGGAAAGCAGCTGACGCGGCCTCCTGGAAGCGCAGTACATCGAGACTCGGCGCCCCGGTATCCGGCCACGAGCTCCACGTCGTGATCTCACGTTCGTGGATCACTGCCGTGGTGTTCAGCGTGAGCTGCACGAGCAGAAGCTCGAACTCGCGAAGATCTACAGGGCCGCCGTCCTTCGCGTCCTCGATGAGAACGAAGAAGCGATCGACCGCATCGGCGAGTTGTTGTCCATGTGACTGCAAGGCTGATTCTTCGCGTGGACTGTCAGAGAAAGCGGGCGTGTGGATCGATGAGCCTTGCGGCCCGCAGATCGCGGTTCGAGCTTGGCCGATCCCTGCTTGCAGTCCTTGGCGAACGAACGCTGCTTCCTGCGATTGCCGGCTGGCGCATCCACGGATCACTTCTGGTGACCATTGTCGCCGAAACCTGGTGTCCATCGAAACGGGCCAGGCTCACACCGGCCGCCCAACGTTTGGCGCGGATCATGACTGGACTCCACGAGGTGCTTGTAGGCCCGTTCTCGTCAAGTCGATGCCACATTCAGGACAAGTTGTGGCGTGGGCAAGCGGGTGAGCGCACGCACGGCAATGACCTCTCCGTATCCGTCGCCGCGCCAAGACATAGGAAATCGCGAGGGCAGCGAGCAGGTAGGGAGTAGCAAGGAGCCCTGCGTTCAGCAGCGCGTCGGTCGAACTGACCGATAGTGGAATCCTGCGCCCGGCGGCAAGGTGGCTGAGATCATCTCGATCACGGAGGAGAGCCTTCGGTACCGCAATCCCAGTCTTCGCGTTGAGAGACGGGTCACGGAAATCTGTGTATCGCTCCCATCTCGCGAATGGGATCGGCCAGCCCAGTTTTGCCGAGAAGTACTGGAACCCGATTCGGGGCGGGCTTGAGTGCGCGAACTCGTATCGCCCGTGGCCCGTGCTCCATTGGAGCAGGACTTCGTCTTCCTGGCTCAAGGAATTTCTCGAGTACGTCCCCGGTCGCAGGCCGATTCCTACTGACGCGTCTGTTGGATCGAGTTGCGTATCCGCCCAGATCGATGACGCGAGCGCGATCGCAAGAGAGGTGACCGCTCCCGCAGCGAGTGAGAGCGCGAATTGGTACCTCATCTGCACAGCGCGTCCTCTTGAAGCTCGTGACGATTCGGGCCAACTACCAGTAGAACGCAACAAAGACGGTGGCATGATCATCTGAGGTCAGATCGATGAGTACGCAGGTTTCCTTGCCGCCGTCTTGGACGCGGCACTGCTGAAACCGAATCGCGTGCTCCGGTTTCCACCTGCTTCGATCGTACGCGTGCACCTTCCGCTCGGGCCCGCTGTCCCATTGGGTGGATGGTGGAAATGAGCTCACGAACTGCGGAACGGAGGACAGGGGCATCTGAACCACGGCGTATCCGAAGTGATCCTGCCAGGCGACGTAGTCCACCAGCCGGTACCGGGCATCCTCCGGGAGTGCGTAGGGTACGACCCGCTCCAGTGCGGCCTTGTCGCCGACATGCTTGAGTGCAATCGGTGTGACGACAAGAGCCGAAAGGCTCGCCACGCACGCGGCGATGACCACCCCCCAACTCGGCGGCGGATCGAAGCGGAGCCAGCGCAGCAGCGTGCGGGTGAACCCACTCGACGCGCGTCTCATGGAACGGCCTTGCACCCTACGAATCCGAGCTGACCGCCCACTAGATCGCGGACTTGCGGGTATACACCACCCACTCAAGCATCAGCACGAACAAGCACAGCCCCACCGCCCACGGCCACAGCGGCGTGTAACGCGCCGCATCCGCATCCGACCCGCCCACCGTATCGCTGGCCAGTTCGATGGCCGGCGCGGGGGCGATGTCGCGGTCGCGGGCGCTGCCGATGTTGACGGCGAACGCTCGGTCTTGCGGGCCTTCCTCGGCCTCCCAGGACAGGCGGTAGACGCCCGCGCGTCGCACCGGCCCCCAGGAAAAGTCCCCGTCGCCGAAGGCCTTTACGTCGAGCGCTTCTCCGGTGGGGCGCTCGACCGCGACCGTTTCCGTCGTCGGCCCCACCCGCGTCGCGATGGCGTCGCCGGGGATCAATGCGTCGACCGCTCCCGCCTCGCCCGTGCGGCCCAGGAATTCCAGGGCGTTGAAGACGAACGTGACAAAGCTTCGCTGCAGTGGCCAGTTGCTCTCGTTCAGGGAGAACGTGGTCATGATGACGTCGTGGTCGATGGTACGCCGCTTGAGGATCAATGGGCCGCCGGTGCCCCGCAACAGGACCTCGACCTCGGCCGACGGCTGCACGAGCGAAGCCCGGCTCACGAACAGTTCGTCGGTTGGCACGTAGCGCATCACCGGGTGGTCGCGGTTCGCCCGCAGCACCAACTGGCCCTCGCTCTCGCCGTAGCTCTCGATTCCGTCGAGCTCGATCGGCTGGCCAAAGCTCAGGTACCGGCCGCTGGGCATCGACGCGGGATCCGGCCGCCATCCGTCGATCACCACCACGTCCACGTCAAGGTCCTCGACGTCCGCATAGCGCTGCTCAAAGGTCACCGGCGTGATGCGCTCGAGGCGCCGCAGCGGCATGCCTTCCAGCACCGGCTGGGCCAGCGTGCGCCCGGCGGTCACCAGCAGGACGTCGAGCTGCTTGGGCGGCGGCAAAATCGCCTGGGCCACATCGTCGGCGGGCAGTGCGTCGTCGCGAACCAGTCGCACGCGCACGACGCCGCCTTCAGACTGATCAAAGGGCGAAAACGTGATGTCGCGGCGGCCCGGCTGCCGCGTCCCGCCGGGGCCAACGCTTCCGGCCGGGATCGTCACTTCTTGCACCGCCAGAATGCGTTCGTCGATCAGCAGTTCGACGTCGGTAACCACGTCTTCTGCGTCGTAGGTCTCGAGACCGGCAAAGACTTCAACCGCCCCCGGGCGACTGAACGGCCGCGTCACGCTCACCGTGGTGACCGACGCATTGCTCGACTCGGTCTGCCCGATGCGGTGGTACGTCATCAACTCGCCGCGGAGCACCTGACGGTCAAGGTCGTCCAAACCGCCGTCGCTGAAGACTTCGAGGTAGGCCGGGGCGTCCGGGGCGATGTTGGCCTCGGGATCCGTGTTCGTCATGTACGCCCGGGCAAGCTGCAAGGCTTCCTCGAGGTGGGATCCGCCGTCGGTGGGCCGGACGCGGTCGATGGCCCGGAGCAAGTCATCGCGGCTGCGGCTGAAGCGCATCGACACTTCGGCCCGCTCCCCGAATGCGATCACCATGGTTTCGACGTTGCTGCGCTTGAACAATCCGCCGGCGTACAGCGACTCGATGCGGTCCTTGGCCCGTTCCCGGGCGATCTCCAGGCGCGTCGCCCCGTCGCCGTCTCCATCGGTCGCATTCATGGACGCCGACGTATCGATCAGCAAGATCGTGCGGCCCCCGGTGCGTTCGGCCCCGGCGAGCTGCGGCTGCATGATGGCCAGGGCCAGAAACAGCAGCACCAACAACTGAAGGAACAGCAGCAAGCTCGGCCGCAGACGCTGGAACGGCGCGTTGGCCCGCAGGTCTTCCGTCGCGTGTTCCCAGAGCAGGGTCGAGGCGATCTTGATCGGCTTGCGCCGCAGCCGCAGGAAGTACAGCAGCAACAGCGGCGGAATCACGGCAGCGGCCAGGATCGCCCCGGCCAGCGGAGTCAGCAGATTCACTTGAGCAGCCCCCGCTTGCGGAAGTATTCGAGCATCAGTTCTTCGAGCGGCGTGGCCGTGTCGATCATCATGTGCATGATGTCGCGCCGGACGCAGTACTCGCGGAGTCCGCCGCACCAACTCTCAAGGTTTTTGCGGTAGCGCTCAAGCAGCGCCGCGCTGACCGTCACCTCGGCCTCATCGCCATCCTCGCGGTCGGTCAGCCGCAGGTCGCCGGCCAGACCCGCCTTGCCGGGGTCGATTTCTTCGGGGCTCAGGACCTGCATGCAGAAGCAGTCGTAGCCGCCGCCGGCCAGGTACCGCAGCCCCGACTCGTAGCCCTCCTTGAGCATGTAGTCGCTGATCACCAGCAGCACGCCGCGCCCCTGGCGCGACAGGGCGATCGACTTCATGGCCTCGGTGAAGTCGCCGCGTCCGCCGCACTCCAGGTCGAGCAGCCACTGCCCCATTTCGCGGGTGCGGCGCCGGCCCCGCAGGCCGGTGATCGGCTGGACCTTGCCCTCGCCGAAACCGTAGAGCGAGACCCGGTTGTGGTTGATCAGGCCGACGTAGCCCATGGCCATGGCCAGCCGGCGGCAGTAGTCGAACTTGCTCGGGTTGCCGTAGTGCATGGACGCACTGGTATCGATGGCGATGACCAGCGACAGGTCTTCTTCTTCCAGGAACATCTTGAGGAAGAGCTTGTCGAGCCGGGCGTAGATGTTCCAGTCGACGAATCGAAGGTCATCGCCGTGCGTGTAATGGCGGTAGTCAGCGAACTCGGCACTGACGCCCCGCTTCTTGCTCCGCCGCTCACCCTGGAGCTTGCCGGCGAAGATCTTGCGGCTGACGACATCGACCGCCTCCAGGCGAGCCATCAAGGCGCCGTCGATCAACTCCTCGATCTTGGCGGGCGGCGCGGCGGTTGGAACTCCGAAATCGGCCATGGACGGGGGCGCTCCAACGGGGCGAGGCGAGTGAGGGGTGGCGAGGCAGAGGCAAGCGGGATGAGGGGGTGCCAAGATTGGCGGAAACGCCGGGCATGAACGCCGGGCGAGCAAATTGAACGCGGTCAGCCGGGAGTCGATCGCTCATCGATGCGCGGCACGTGCTTGAGGAGGTGTTCGACGATCGCGTCGCCGTCCATCTGCTCGCTGTCGGCTTCAAAGGTGCGGAGGAGGCGATGCCGCATCACCGGCGCGGCCACCCGCTGGACGTCGTCGAAGCCGGCGGCGTACCGGCCGTCAACCATCGCCACGACCCGGGCGCCGGTCGTCAGGGCCTGGGCCGCCCGAGGACTCACCCCGCCGGCCAGGAAACGATCGAGACTCGGATCCGAGTGCTCGGACCCGGGATGCGAGGCGAGCGTCAGCCGCACGATGTAATCCTGCACCGCCGGCGTGATCACCACGTTTCGGGCCAGGTGCTGGGCCGCGACGATCGCGTCGGAATCCAGGATCGCCCCGATCTCGGGCGGCGCTCCGCGCGTCGTCCGCTCCACGATCTCGTTGATCTCCGCCCGCGAACCGAGCGGCACCATGACCTTGAAGAAGAAGCGGTCGAGCTGGGCCTCGGGCAGGCGATAGGTGCCCTCTTGTTCGATCGGGTTCTGCGTGGCCATCACCAGGAACGGCTGCCGCAGCGGATGCGTCTCGCCTCCCACCGTGACCGACCGCTCCTGCATCGCTTCCAGCAGCGCCGCCTGCGTCTTGGGCGTGGCCCGGTTGATCTCGTCGGCGAGCAGGAGCTGCGTGAAGATCGGGCCCGGCTGGAAGACGAACTTCCGCGAGCCGCCGGATTCGTCTTCCGTCACCAGCGTGGTGCCGGTGATGTCGGCCGGCATGACGTCGGGCGTGAACTGGATCCGGTTCGACTCGAGGGCGAGCGAGCGGCTGAGCGTGTTGACCAGCAGCGTCTTGCCGAGCCCCGGGACACCTTCCAACAGCACGTGGCCGTTGCCGATGAGCGCGATCAGCGTTTCCTCGACGACCGAGTCCTGGCCGACGATGATCTGGCCGACGGTTCGTTGCAGTGCCGCCCAGGCCTCGCGAAAGCGGTCGGAGGCCGCGCGGACCGAGTCCATGTCATCCACGTCAAAGGCGAAAGCCGATGCCGGGAACGCGGGCCCGGTCGACGCTGAAGTCGCGTCTGACGCTGAGGCCGAGGCTGATGCCGAGGCCGCTGCACCCACGGCCGATTCGGGGGCGGGAGCCGAACTCATCCCGCGTCTCCGTCGCCGGGCGCGTCGTCATTGCGAGCGCGTCGTTTGGCCTGGAGCAGCCGCGAGGTGTACTCGCCGTCGGCGTCGCGGGCGTCTTCGGTGGGTCGCGGGACGTCGGCCGGACGCGTTCTCACGTCTCGAACGTCTCCGGCTCCACCGGTGGAAGTCTCGGCCCCGACGTCGAGCGACGGGCCGCCGGCTTCGTCGGCCTGGAACCGGCGGGCGGCGACCTCACGGTCGACGGGACGCGACGCGGCCGCTGCTCCCGTCACCGACCCAGCGGCACCGCGGGCGCGGCGCATCGCGTCGAGCGATTGTCCGCCGCTTTCGGCTCGGCGACCGACCAGCGAATAGAAGCGATCGCGAATGCTCTCGGGGTCGATCGAGATGCGGCGGGCGGCCACGTCGATCACCATCAGGCCGGCGGCCAGGATGGCCAGGATGTCCCAGATGGGCTTCGGGCTCCGCGGCTCGGGCAGCGACTCGCGTTCAAAGAACTCGGCGAGCGCCGGATCCGACGGTCGGATGACCCGGCCACCGGTGCGGTCAGCCAAGGTCCGCAGCAGCGCTTCGTTCGACGCGACGGTTCGGAACTCGCGGCTGAAGGGCACGCTGATCGCCGCCTGGGCCGTGCCGATCTGGTTCGTGCCCTCGGCGCCAGCCCGCTCGTGGCGGACGTTCACCAGGTACGCACCGGTCTGGTCGATGTCGAACGTGCCGCGGTACCGACCGGGGCCGATCTGCACGACTTTCAGCGGCTTGGCTTCAGCGTCGGGGCCGACGACGACGGCATTGGTACTGAGGAAGTTCAGGGCCTCGGCGTTGGCGTCCGTCGCTTCCATCTCAAAGATGCCCGTCTCACCGTCAACGCGGGTGGACATCTCGAGGTTGGTCGGGGTCGACGGCCGCATGGCCCAGCGAACGGTCCGTTCCCAGAACGCTTCGAACTCGCCCCAGCTCAGCCACGGTCCGCCCCATCGACCATCGACCGCGCTGGTGTACGCCACCGAACGCCCGATGCCGAAGTTCCAGTATGCGTAAAGCGGATCGTCGCCCTCTTCCGTGCTGATCACCAGCGGCGTCTGGGCGGTGCCGCCACGGGCCGCCGTCAGCACGTAGCCCTCAATCGCCGGCACGCTTCGGAACTGCGAGATCGGACCGGGAAGGCCGGTCACGACGCCAACAGGATAGACCTGTCCGTCCTGAATCAGCGACCGCGAGATCATGGTCGCTTCCTTGAAGAAGATCTGCGGAAGCTGGTTCGGATTGCTGACGGAGTAGAACGTGCCGCCGGTGTCTTCGGCGATGCGCCGCATGCTGGCGACTTGTTGCGGCCCACCGTGACCGGCGACCATCACCGTGGTAATCGTCGCGCCGGCGGCGATAAATTGTTGCATCGTTCCCGGGAGCGGCGGACTCGGATCGCCATCACTGATGACGATGCAGTGTTTCTGGGCCGCGTTGACGCTCGTCAAGCCCTGGATGGCGAGCTTCATCGACGGATCAAAGCTCTGCATGTCGCCCATGGCCATCTGCTGGGTTGCGGCGAGAGCGGCCCGCTTGTCACCCAGACGTTGCATCGGGTGCAGCCACCCGTGGCCCTGAATCGTGTTCGGGCCTTGCAGGAAGTTGTATTCGACGATCCCGCAGTAGTCGAGACGACTCAGGGCGTTGATCGCCGACTCGGCGACCAGTTGCCCCCAATAATTTCCTTGCGGCATTTCGCACGAGTGCATGACCAGCGCGAGGGCGCCCGCGAGCATCTGCCGGGTTTGCGGCGGGTTCATCTCCAGCGGCAGCGCTTCGGCCGTCCGGGAGTCGATCCATCCCCCGGCGCCGAATGACTGATCGCCACCGACCATGACCAAACCGCCGCCCAGGTCATGGACGTACGAGTAGATCATGGCGTCCATGCCGCGATCCAGGGCGTGGATCGGCATGTTCACGAGCACGACGCAATCGTACGCCCCCAGGAACGTCACGCCGCCAGTCCAATTTGCCGGGCTCACGTAGTCGACGCCAATCCCGGCGTCGCCAAGGGCGTCGAGCAAATCCTTGGCGTCGGCCCCACCGTTGGCGTCGCTGACCAGCACATTGCCCTCGCCACCGACGAACGTCACGGCGATCGCCGAGTTGTTGCGTTCAACCGTGTCTTGGCTGTCGTCATCGGGCTCGAAGGTCGCCTCGAACTCATAGGGGCCGGTTCGGTCGAGGCTGATGAGCTGCTCGATTGGATTGGTGCCGGCGGACAACGTGACCTTGCGTCCGTTGCCCGGCGAGCTCGGATCCAGATCGATCGGTCGATCGTTGATCTTCAGGAGCAGCGTGCCGCTTGTGTCGCCTTGGCTCCGCAGCATCGCGCGAATGCGGGCCGTTTGGCCAACGCGTCCGCGGGACGGCGCGACGAGCTCTTCCATGATGACTTCACGATCCGCGGCGTAGGCCAACGGCACCACGTCGACCGGGATCTCGCTGGCCCGCGCGATCTCTGCTGCTTCAAGGACCGAGTCGACGGTCTCGTTGCCGTCGCTCACAAGCACGATCCGGTTCGCCGTGTCGTCGGGAACGATCGCGAGGGCCATCCGCACCGCGCCCGCCAAGTCGGTCGCCGTGCGGTCGGCCGGATCAACCCGGACGTCGACCTCCGTCCCCGCGCTGGCCAGGGCGTTGATCTCCGCGTCCTTGGCCACCGCGATCACCGCGACGCGGTCATCATCCCGGCGGCCTTCTTCGGTTGCTCGACGGACAAAGTCCAAGCTCTCTCGCTGCAGCCTCGCCGGAACCGACAGACTGCGGTCCATGATCAACGTCACCGTCACGTCGTCGCTGGTACGCACCCACGTCGGATGCGTCAGGATCGTCGTCAGAAGGACGAGCACAAGCGTCCGAATCGTGAAGCTGGTGATGAGTCGCGCGTTGGACTGACCACCGCGTCCGCTCCACGCCAACCAGAAGGTCGGGATCACCAACAGAAGGAGCAGGAGCCAAATCGGGCGTTCGAAGGCGATGGGAAGCACGCTCTGGTCTCCAGGTGTGGGGCGAAGCGCCCCCGTGCGCGGGTCGGGCGATGTGGATCAGCCCATGCCCCGCCGCGGTTCAGCCGATGTCCGCGAGGTCGATGATCTGAAGCCGGGCATTGCCGGAGTCGAGCACGAAGACTCGATCCCCCAGTCGCACCGAGCCCCAAGGGTACTTGAGCCGTCCCGGCTCTGCCCCGAATCCGCCGTGGCGTGAGCGGGGCACGCCATCCACGCCGAAGAGTTGAATCCGGTGATTTCCGAACTCACTCACGATCAGTGTGTCGCGGTCCAGCCAGTTGACGTCGTACGGGTAGTTCACCTGCCCCGCTTTCAGCCCTGGACTCCCGAAGATCTCGATGACGTCGCCGTTGGGATCGGTCACCACGATGCGATGATTGCACCCGTCGGCAATGTACAACCTCGAGCGATCGGCATTGAACACCATGGCTTGGGGGCGGTCGTACTGCCCAATCGCCTGGCCCGCTGAGCCGAAGCTTCGCACGAAGGTTCCGTCGGACTCAAAGATCTGAATGCGATCGTTGCCGCCGTACTCCGAGACGTACAGCCGGCCGTCAGGGCCGAATGCCACATCCGTGGGGAAGATAAACTTGCCGCCTTCCAATCCGTACCCACCGAAACGCATCACCTCTTCGCCTTCGGTCGAGAACACGAGGATCCGGTGGTAGTGCGTGTCGGCCACGAAGACGCGGCCATCGGGAGCAACCGAGATTCCGGTCGGCTTTCCGACCTCCCACTCCGGCATGCGCCATCCGCCCAACAGCAAGCCCTCGCGGGAAAAAGCCTGGATCCGGGCGGTCTTGTCGATGACGTACACGCGATCCGTACCGGGATCGGCGGTGATGGCGCGGGGATACTCAAATTCGCCGGCACGAATCCCGGCCTGGCCGACCGTTCGCTGAATCGTCAGCGGCGCCGAATCGTCGCCAGCAAGTTTGATCGAGCGACTGATCTGCTCGTCGGAAGCTGATCCGATGGTGCTCGGCGAAGGACCCCGAAACGCGGAATCGGTTGACTCGGAAGTCGATCGGCTGGAGCTGGCCTGGCTGGAGCTGGTCTGGCTGGAATCGGTCTGGCTGGAATCGGAACCATTCGACGACTCGCACCCGGCTCCCCCAAGGCCAAGTCCGACGAGGGCGCTGAGCATCAGGATGGGAGCGGTGGAATTGGCCAGTGCGCTGAGCCGCAGGCGAGTTCGACCGCGAGAGAAAGCCATGGCGATTCCCAAGATGCTGGCGGCAATGATGCCGAGCCCCAGTATGGCGAAGAGTCCCATGAGGACGATGTCCCCACGCTGATAATGCATTCCCCCAAGCAGCATGCCAGCAAAAGGTTGGAAGCCCGGCGGCGCGAGCCGAGGATTCACCGCTGCATCGGACAGGTTCAGGACCGCGGCCATCATTCCAGCACTGATCGCCGCGGGGACCAGGCGTGCCCGGTGCGCGGCGAACCAGCTGCCCGCCCCCGCCCCCGCATCCAGCCCGGACATCGCCTGCACGGCCGACGAACGGCCGGCCACCGCTCCCCGGGCCAGCAGCAGCGCGATGATGCCGGTGCGGCCGAGCCCGGCCAACACCATCACGACGGGCTGCGTGTACACGGCCGATCGGAACATGCCTCGGTTCCACACCGCTTCCATCCCCGTGACGAAGGTCGTGGCCGGAATGAGGGCGGCGGCGGCCCAGGCGATGGCCAGCCCAGTGAAAACCCAGCGGCGCACGCCGCGGGCCTCGGTCAGCCCGGCGGCGGCGATCACCACAAGGGCGGCGCTCGCCAGCCCGAGCGTGGCGGCCAGGCCGAGCGATCGCAGCAGTCCCGGGCCGTAGAGCTCAGCGAACACGCGGCCGTCGGCCCGACCGATCACGCCGACGATCAGGAGCCCCAGCGGGGCCAGGACGCCGATGGCGGCCAACAGGACGGCGAGCACGATGCCGGTCCGCGGCGCCGGGGCGGCCGTCGATGCCTCGATGCCGGCGGCCGGCCGAATGCAGCACCAGGCGATCACCGCCCCCGGGATGGCCAGCGCGATGGCCGGCGCGGAGGCGGACAGAAGTTCTGAACCCGGGCGGGCGATCGCGGCCATCGCCCGGAGTTCGTTGCCCAGGGTTGCGATCTGGGCGAGGTCAAAGCTCGTGGTATTGCCGATGGTCAGCACGCAGACGATGGCCCAACCGGTCAGCAGGCCGGGCCACTCCGAACGCAGGGCGACGAGTCCGCGGCGGAATCGGCCGACGCCGTCCAACTGCATGGCTGTTTCGCGCCGGCCGGTCGCCCCTGCCGCCGCCGGGGCCACGCAGAGCGCCGCGATCGGCCACGCCCACGCAGTCAGCGCCACCGCGAGCGTGGCCTGGCGCACGAGCGGGACGCGCTCGGTGTCCACCGCCCACTGGAACAGCCACGAGCCGGCTGGCCACGCTTGCCACCATGCGTAAAAGACGACGTACGCGGGAACGCAGACCGGGAGCACGACAAGAATGCGGCCGAGCGTGCCGCCGAGTCCGTACCCGCCGCGTCGACCGAGCCACCGTCCGGGCAGCCAGCCCAGCGCTGTGGCCAGCGTGGCGATCGCCGCGCCCCACACCAATGTGCGAACGGTAATCGTCGTCAGGCCGCCGGGTCCCGAGAGCGTCATGCCGGCCAAGTCGATCGCCCCGGAGGAGAGCCCGCCGTCCGCCGGACTGTTTGCGTTCAAGGGCGCTGCGGCTGAAGCGTCGGCCGACGCGAGGGCGAGCCCGACCAGCGGCGCAACGCCCGCGGCACAACCGATGAGCAGCACGACGCACGTGGCCACGCGGGCCCGCCACCGGCCAGCGGCCGGGCGATTGAGCTGCGCGTTCACGCCCCGTCGTCTCCCGGCATCACCGGCGCTGCCGCCGGCGTTCGGTCAATCGTCTCGCCCGTCCCACCGTCGGGCCAGTCGCGGCCCGATGCCTCGCCGGCGAGCAAACGCATCGCCCGGGCCACCGCGGCATCCCGCACGGAGGCAGCCCGCGCCCAGTTGACGGCCAACGGGTCGGGGACGGCCAGATCGGGGTACGCATCCTGCAGCGACGGATGCATCGGCACGTTGCGCGAGGGCGACTCGGCCAGCATGCGTTCAACCGCCGGGCTCAGCAGGTAATTCATCAAGACCAAGCCGCCGTCCGGGTTCGGCCCGCCGGTCACCAGTCCAACCGTGTTCGGGATCAACAGCGTGCCGTGGCCGGATCCCGGATCCTTGCTGTGGGTCGGGTAGATGATGCCGATGTCGTGTCCCGCCGCCCGCGCGGCCCACACGTCGTCGGTGTCGGTCATGGCCAGGTCGGCCTCGCCGTCGATGATCGCCCGCACCGCACCGGCATTGCCACTCGGCAGCATGCGCACGCCTGCGTCGCGAAGGCCAAGCAAGAAGGCGTCGTAGTAGCCGGGCATCACACGGCGATCCCACCACGAACGCATCGCGGCCAGGTGGGTGCCGGTGGTCCCGAAGCGCGGATCCGCCATCACCACGCGGCCGCGCCATCGATCGCGCCCCAGGTCGGTCCACGCCACCGGTCGGTCGGCTTCCGGGACGCGGTCCGGGGCGTAGGCGATGACCCGGGCCCGCGCGGCGAATGCATGCCAACGACCGTCGGCGTCGCGACTGGATTCGGGCCGCTCGCTCGCCGCCGCCGGCATGGACGGGGCGAGGATGCCTTCGCCGGCCAAGCCGATCGTCAGCACGTTCTCACTCGACCAGAACACGTCGGCCACCGGGGCGTCCCGTTCGGCCCGCAAGCGTTCGACCAGGCCGGTGGTCTTGCGCGCTTCGGTGTCGGTCACGATGTCCACGCGGTACGCGTGCTCGCGTTCAAACGCGGCGATCACGGACCGGGCCACCGTCTCGTCGGCCGAAACGTACAAGACCACCGCCGGTCGATCGTCGCGGCAGCCGACGAGGCATCCGGCGGCAATGAGCAGAACGGTCTGGACGATGCGGGTGATCCGCGCGCGACCCGGCCCACCGTCACAGAGGTGGCGGTGGGCCGGAGTCTCCCCGGAGGGCCCGGCGAGGTGGTCGGTCTCGTTGATGATCATGTGCGGTCGCGAAAAACGGTGGGACGCGGCGAACGGCGAGCGGAACGGTGAACGGTCGGCCGACGATTGAGCGAGCGACGTCGGCCGAGCCAACGCGGCCGAGCCAACTCGGCCGCAATGCTCAGGAGTCGCCGGCCGGGGCGGGCGCCGGGGCCGGGGCCGCTTCCGACGTCTCGACCGCCTGCACGCGCTCTTCGAGCTGACCGAAGTAGTGCTTGACCGCGTCGTGGTAGCGCCGGGGCAGCGGCGACTCGTCGATCGCTTCATCGAAGCCGCTGGACTGGGCGCGGACGACGTCGCGGATGCGGGCCTTGGCCTCACCGGTGATGGGTTCACCGTCGACCAACATGCGGGCGATGACTTCACCCTCCATCATCGGGACTTCTTCCTTCTGCATGACGGTCTTGCCGGGAGCGGCCTGCACGTCATTGCGGAGCGCCCCGGAGCCTTGCTGGCCGCCGTTCTGACCCATCTTTCCGCTCATCGACGGAGCGCCAAGCCCCTGCTTCTGGCCCTGGCACTGACCGAGCATGGCCTGGGCCTGATTCATCATCTGCTGCATGGCTTCCATGTCGGAAAGCTGCTGGCTCATGGCCTGGCCTGACTGACCCATCTGTCCTTGCTGGCCCTGTTGACCCTGGCCTTGCTGGCCCGACTGACCCTGCTGGCCCTTCTGACCCATGGACTGACCCATGTTCTGGCACATGCCGGCCATTTGCTGCATGGTCTGCTTGGCCTGCTGCATCGCCTGCATCTGCTGCTGGAGCTGCTGCTTCTGCTGATCGTTCAGCGACTCGGCCTGTTCGATCGCCTGCTGCATGGCCTGCGGGTTGTTGGCGAGCTGCGGATCCAAGCCCGCCTGCTTGAGCGCCTGCTCGAGCGCGTCTTGCTGGTCGGCCATCTGCTGCATCTGCTCGGCCATCTGCTGGAGCTGTTCGGCGAGCTGCTCCTGGGCCTCCGGCGACATCTCGCCATTCTGAACGTCGTTCAGCATGTCCTCGAGTGCTTCACGGGCGGCCTTGAAGTCGGCCTTCCGCAGCGCGTTGGACAGTTCAGCCCCCGGGCCGTCGGCCGGCTCGAGTTGGGCCAGCATGTTTTCAACCTGGGCCATGCTCTGGGCGTCTTCGCTCGAGAGGATCTCTTCGAGGCGTTCGCTGACGTCGGTCAACTTCTTGATCGCGTCGCGCTTGATGTCTTCGGGCTTCTTGAGGTCGTCCGCGAGATCACCGTCCAACGAGAGTTGCTCGGCCAAATCGCCGAGTTCGCCGTCGAGCTCGGGCGACTCCTTGAGCGACTTCGAAACCATTTCGATGGCGGCCGTCGCTTCCTCGCGTGCGGTCTCCGCCGCGATCTCGTCGACCTCGGGTTCATCGGCCGCGGCGATCAAGCCGGTCTGCGGCAACTGCAGCATGACCACGGCGATCACCACGAAGAGCGGCGCGAGCCACGCGTTGCGCGGGCCGCGCACCGGAAAGCGGCGACCGAGCGACTCGCGGGTGCGCGGATCACGGGCGGCCACGAGTCCGTCGGCGATGACGGCCCGGGAAAATCCATCGTTCCGGCCAGCCGCGTCACCGCCAGCCTGGAGTGCATTGCTCAGACGCTCGCGGAGTCCGAGGCGTTCGTCGACGGCGACGGCCACGGCCAACTCGCTCGGACGATCGCGGCGCGCGACAACGATCGCGCCAACCACGGCAACGGCCCCGAGGGCGATCCACGTCCACAACCACGGGACGAAGTCCGACGTCCCCAATCGATCGGCCACGGCCAGAACCAGGGCGACGATCGCCACGCCAACCCCGACCACGTGCAGGCCGCGAAGGAATCGCCCGGCGGCGAGCCGGCGACCGGCGGCGGCGGTGAGGCGACGGATGTCGGACAAGTCGTGCATGCGGCTGCTCCGGAATGGCCCGTCCACGCGTCCGTGGGCTGGCAAGTCGATTCTTGACCGCCAGGGCGGCCAGCTTCCAGGCATCATACGCCCGGAGATGTTCGGGATGCGGCCGGGGTCGGCCCCGGCGGTGGTCCACGAGGCGTGCCTCGAAAGAGACACCCGAAAGACACAACGCCCGGGAACCGCGACCTGTTCCGAACATCAATATGGTATCGGCGTCGGACGCATGCCAACCCAGCCGGCCAACGAACCGACCTTTGTGGAGATTCACCCATGCCGTCGACCCCTCGATCCTGCCCGGCCCAAGGCCCCACCCGTCCCCAGCTCCAACGATTTCGCCTCTGTCGGCCATCGGGTTTTCTGATGGCCCTGGGCATGGCCTTCGGCGGCATCGGCCTGCTGACGGCCCCCGTCGCCGGCGCCCTGGCCGAATCGGCCGCCCCCGCCGCCTCCGCCGCCTCCGAGGCCCCACAGGCCGGCGGCCAATCCGCCGCCGACCTGCGACGCGAGAACGCCCGCCTGCGCCAAGAGCGCGAGGAACTCGCCGCCCAAGTGGCCAAGTTGCGCGACGATCTCGAGGCCGCCCGCGCCGAAATCGCCGATCTCGAATCGAAGCTGGCCGACGCCCGGGCGAACGCCGGCCCGGCCGGCATGACCGATCGCGATCCCACCGGCGCTGGCGAAGGCGAGGGCACGGACGGCGACACCGCCGGAGCCGCCGACCCGAATGCGGCCCCCAAGCCCGTCATCACCGTCGATGAGACCGATCCGGCCGCCGGCCCCCGGGCGTTCCGCCGCAGCCTGGTCGACTCCTGGAACGCCGTCCGCGGATCGCTCGAGGTCGGCACCGACGGCCGCAGCCCGGCCCGGCTCAACTATCTTCGCTCGGCGGAAAACTGGATCAATCGCAGCCGACGTGCGGCCCCGGTCAATGCTCGTGCGTGGATCGTTGAGCCCGTGGATCCGGCCCCCGGCGCCGGGCCCGTCGATATTCGCGCGGTCCGTCTCTGGGAAGCCGTCGACCCGGTCTCCGGCGCGTCGCTCGGCCGGCCGTTCCCGATGCGGATCAACGCTTCGCTGCTGCGACGCTTCGAGCGGGCCGAAGAGCGAAACGGCCGCACCGCTCCGGCGGAGCAGGCCCGAGGCTTGTCTGGACGCCCGCAGTACACGGTGAGCGGACGCATCATCGCTCGGCTCAAGATCGACTCAACTCGGCCGACCATCGGCACGTTCGACAACCCGCCGCTGCTCGCTCCGTGCATCACGTGCGAACTTGGCCTCGAAGTCGAGAGTGGCTTCGGCGCACGACGCGAAGAACGCGAGGCTCCCTGAGGAACGACCGGCAGACGCCCTGACCGAGTGCGGCCGGCGCCGCCGAAGCACTCAACCGGATACGGCCTCGGGCACAAGTCCGGCGGCGGTCGCCCACGCGTCGACCGCGGCCACGATCTTCGGCATCGCCGTCTCGAGCGGCTCGGGGATGCGTGCGCCCGCGGCAAACCGGTGCCCGCCGCCGCCGAAGGTGCTGGCGAGTTCGTTCACGTCGGCGTCGGGGCGTCCACTGGCGCCGGGCTTGCCGCGGAAGCTGATCTTCGTCATCCCCGGCTCGGACTCGGTGGCAAAGACCGACGCCCGGATCTGGCTGACGCTCATCGGCACGTTGACGAGTCCGACGAGGTCTTCCGTGCCGCCACGGGCCGCGGCAAAGTCCGCCGGCCCGAGCGATTGCACGGCCACCGCTCCGCCGGCGGCGTACTGCAGGCCCGAGAGCGCCCGCCCGGACAAGGCGAGCCGGGCCGGACGGTGGGTCTCTTCCACCATCTGGTACAGCCGGTCTTTCTCGACGCCGGCGGCCAAGAGCTGGGCGGCCACGCGGTAGCACGCGGCGTCGGCGTTGGAGAACCGGAACCAGCCCGTATCGGTGGCCAGTCCAAGGTAGAGCGGCGTGGCGATGGCAGCGTCGAGCGGCACGTCCAAGGCGTCGGCCAGATGCACGATCATCTGCGTGGTTGAGGCAGCGGCCGTGTCGACGATGCGGGCGACGGCCACGTCATCGCCGGAGGCGTGGTGGTCAATCCCGATGACTCGGTCGCGGCGCTCGCGCAGCCACGGCCCGAGCGGTTCGAGCTGACTCCACGCTCCGGTATCGCAGACGCACACCAGATCCGGATCGAGGCCCTCGGGGGCGCCGCCCTCCACCATCGTGAGCGTGGCCGCGCCAACGCCACCCGCGGCTTCCAGCAGCGCCGGATCCATCGGGCCGACGATCAGCATGTCGACGCGGTCGACGACCGACTCGAGGATGCGGGCCACGCCGACGAGGGAGCCGATGGCATCACCGTCGGGCTTGCGGTGGGTGACGAGCACCACGTGATCGGCGGCGCGGAACCGCGCGGCCAGATCGGACCAATCGGCGTTGCCGGCGTAAGTGAACTCGGCGGTACGGGGCGAATCGGTCACGGACGGGACTCCGAAGGGATGGCCGGGCGGGAACGTGCGTCGAGCTGGAGGCGGTCGGCGGCGGCCCGGCGAACGCGATCGATGTCGCGCCCGAGCTGGGCCACGAGGGCGTCCACGCCGGAGAATGGCATCGTCGGCCGAATCCAATCGTGCACCCGCACGAGGATTGGCCAGTCGTAGGCGTCGAGCGGCGCATCGGGGGCGGCCTCGCCGGGCACCGAAACGAGGTGGACTTCGGCCAGCGACGCCCGCTCGCCGCCAAACGTCGGCTTGGACCCCACGCTGATCGCCGCCGGATGCCACCGGCCCGAACAGTCGGTCGCCTCGCCGGCGTAGACGCCGTCGGCCGGCAACAACTGATCGCCGGGGTCGAGGTTCGCCGTCGGCACGCCGATCGTCCGGCCACGCTGCTCGCCGGAGACGGTTCGGGCGTCGAGTTCGTACGGGCGGCCGAGCAGGCCCGCGGCATCCCGCATTCGGCCATCGGCGATGAGCGAGCGGATCCGGGTGCTGGAGACCGGCACGACTTGGTGATTGCTCA
This sequence comes from Phycisphaerales bacterium, assembly GCA_045106735.1. Taxonomy (GTDB): domain Bacteria; phylum Planctomycetota; class Phycisphaerae; order Phycisphaerales; family SM1A02; genus JBGCEZ01. The sequence goes on from JBGCEZ010000058.1 coordinate 93,319, forward strand.
GCGGTTGCTCGACGGTGTCGGCCACAATGGTGCGGAACCCGTGCTGGCGTCCCAATTCGGCCAGGGTCGCGACGGTGCCAGAACGCCGGTGGCCGAAGCGGAAATCCTGGCCCTCGACGAAGACGGAGGGCGGATCGCCCGCCATCAGTCGCCCGATGAAGTCCTCAGGGCTCAGTGAGAGAAGCCCACCGGCCGGTTCCAGACGTTCGACGACGTCGGCCCCGACGGCCTGAAGCCAACGCGATCGCTGCTCGAATGTGCTCAGACGCGCAGGAATCGCCTCTGGCCGCAACAGGGCGATCGGGTGCGGATCAAAGGACAGCACCCGGACCCGGCCTCCCAGACCGACCGCTTTTCGCGCCAATTCCACCAGACGTCGATGCCCGAGGTGAACGCCGTCGAAGTTGCCGATGGCGATGGCCGATCGGGTCATGTGTGGGAGCATAGCCGCGGTCCACGGCTTGGCGCAGCATTCGCCGATCCGGGGCCCCTGGGGCTGCGTATCCACCCCACCGTCCGGACCCTTGGAATGCGGCCCGCCCGTCGCCGCCCCCGAGGCCCCGGAGCCGGAACCTCGCGATCTTCACGCGCGTTCCGGTGATCCCCTTGGGGGATTCGGTTGAGAAGCGGAGCCGGGCTCGGTATCAATCACGAATGAGCAGCGCCCCCGCCGGAGATCTGACCGCCACCCCTTCACCCGAGGGCGTCCTTGGCGACCTCGTCGCGAGCATGACCAGTCATGCCGAGGAGGTGGTCCCTTGGTTCCTCGAGAACATGCCGCTCGCGTACTTCCAGGACACCGATCCGGACACCCGGCTCGAGCACCTGCGGGCAATCCTGTCGTCCCAGGCCTCCGGCCGCCCGATTGAGCTGACCCTGCGATCGGCCGACGGCACCGAGTGGACGAGCATGCGGCCCGGCGACGGAGCCGGCGTGCTGGCCGAGCTCGTCAGCGAGCTGCCCCACGACATGCCCCTGCGGGCGGCCAAGATCCACACCGCCCGGGACGGTTCGCTGGTCATCGACACGTTCATCTTCGGTGAGCCGCAGCCACGCTTCGACCCGGCGCAGCCCGACCAGGCCGAGATGCTCGAGCGAGCCCTGAGTTGGGCAGCCGAGAACACCATCGACGCCACCCCCGACGAGATCCGCGCCCACTTCGCCCGCTGCGAGGCCGAGTACCTGCACACCGTGACCCCGCTCCGCTTCGCCCAGCACATGGAGCTGTGGAAGCGCGTCAGCGGCACCGACGGCACCGAAGTCGAACTCGAGCGCGAGAGCGATCCCCAGTTCAGCCGCATCGTCGTGGCCGTGGCCAACGCCACCACGCGCCGCATGCTGGAACGACTCGCCCGCCGCATCTCCTTTGACGGCATCCAAGTCCACCGCGCGTACCTCGACGTCATCGACGACGGCAAGAACGGATCGATGAGCATCCTCGGCTTCGTCTGCCAGGGCCCCGACGGCGGTCCGCTCGAGGCGGGCTCCGATCTGTGGAAGCGGCTGCGGCACGACCTGCTCCGCAACAAGTGGGTCGAACACCGCACGCTGCAGCTTGCCTATCGCAATCGCGAACTGGGCATCCAGCGCGCCGAGGTCATCACCGGCCTGTCGGACCTGGCCCACCAACTGCTGATCAAGCGGAACACCTTCGGCTTCAACTCGACGCGAATCGGCCGCCTGGTCGAGCGGTCGATCGACGCGGCGACCGGGATCGCCGACCTCTTCCTGGCCCGGTTCGCGCCCGGCCACGCGCTGGACGACGACGCCTTCCGCGCCCGGCGAGACGAGCTGCACGCGGCCATCACCCGCGACGTCGACCTCGAAGATGCCCGCACGATCCTCACCACCATGCTCGAGGCGGTCACCGCGGTGCTCCGCACGAACGTGCACCTGGAGTCCCGCTTCAGCCTGGCCATGCGGATCGATCCGGCCTTCCTGGCCACCGAGGATCGTTCGGAACTGCCCTTCGGCGTGTTCTTTGTCCACGGCCGCGGCTTCAACGGATTCCACGTCCGGTTCCGCGACATTGCCCGCGGCGGCCTGCGGGCCGTCCGGACGCGAAGCGAGGAACAACACGCCCTCGAGTCCGAGCGTCTGTACGACGAGGCCTACAACCTGGCCTTCGCCCAGCAGCTCAAGAACAAGGACATCCCGGAAGGCGGCGCGAAGGCGGCGATTCTGCTGGACCCGTACGCCCGGGTCGACCGCGCGGTCAAGGCCTTCGTCGATGGCCTGCTCGACCTGATCACCCCCGAGCCGGCGATTCGCGAGCGAATCGTGGACTTCTTCGGCAGCGAAGAACTGCTCTACCTCGGACCCGACGAAAACATCACGCCCGAGTTCATTGTGTGGATCGTGAACCGGGCCCGGCGTCGCGGATACCTCCAGCCCAACGCGTTCATGAGCTCCAAGCCGGGCGCGGGCATCAATCACAAGGAATACGGCGTCACCAGTGAAGGCGTGAACGTCTTCCTGGACGTGGCCCTGCAGGCCCTGGACATCGACCCGCGGACGCAGCCGTTCACCGTCAAGATGACCGGTGGCCCGGACGGCGACGTCGGCGGCAACCTGCTCAACATCCTGAAGCGTGACTACGGCGACAACCCCAAGGTCGTGGGCGTGGCCGACGGCAGCGGCAGCGGCGAAGATCCCGACGGCCTGGACATGGACGAGCTGCTGCGACTGTTCCACGCTGGCGACCCGATCGCCGAATTCGATCGGGCCAAGCTCGGACCGCGCGGGGCGATCACCGGGGTTGACGAACCCAACGGAGTCATGCTCCGCAACACGCTGCACAATCGCATCGAGGCTGACGCGTTCGTTCCCTGCGGTGGCCGGCCGAATGCCATCCACGGCGGCAACTGGCGGGACTTCCTAAAGGCCGACGGTTCACCGAGCGCTCGAGTGATCATCGAGGGGGCCAACCTCTTCCTGACCGCCGAAGCTCGCAACCACCTCAGCGATGCCGGCGCGATGATCATGAAGGATTCGAGCGCCAACAAGTGCGGCGTGATCACCTCCAGCTACGAGATCATCTCGAACATGCTGATGGAGGAAGATGAGTTCCTGGCCATCAAGACCCGGTTCGTGGACGAGGTGAAGTCGAAGCTGCGGGCCTTTGCCCGGGCCGAGGCCGAACTGCTCGTCCGCATCCATCGCCACCACCCGCACGTGCCGCTGCCGACCATGAGCACGCGGCTGAGCCGGGTCATGATCCGTACGTCCGACGCGGTCGAAGAGGCGGCCGACCGCCTGATGGCCGAACACCCGGAACTGATGCGACAACTGGTCCTGGACCACATTCCGTCGGTCCTGGTCGAGAAGGTCGGCGACCGCCTCTTCGAGCGGCTGCCCGACCGGTACCTGCGCTGGATGATGGCCAAGAGCCTCGCCGGCCGCATCGTCTACCGCGAAGGCTTCGAGTACCTCGAGGCCATGCCTCTGGCCGCCATCGCCGAACTCGCAGTGCGTTACCTCGGCCTGGACATCGAACGCGACCACCTGGCCACGGAAGTCGAAGCGGGCGGCTCGGCCGTCGGCAAGCGAGTGGCGGAGATCCTGCGGCAAGCGGGCATCTTCAGCACGATGCACGGAGAGTGAGCGGCCGGGCCGTGTTCGCGCATGCGGCGGACGCGGCGGATTCGGCGGATGCGGCGGACGTCAAGACGGGAAAGGCGTGCGGTCTGCACTGATCGCGACCTGCATGCCGGCCCCGAACGTTCCAGTCAATCGCCGGCGCTTCTTGCGGCCTCTCGGTCTCACCCCACGTTGGATGGGTCCCAGACCGGAGATCCGCCCATGTCCGACCAGAGCCCGCCGAACGAGCCGTGCCCCCGCGATTCCGCCGCCGCATCGTCGACCGTCCGAACTTCGAGTTTCGAAGGCCGCATGGCCGAACTCGAAGCGACGATCGAAACGCTGCCGGAAGAAGCCCGCGGCTCATTGCGCGAACTTGCGACGGAAACGCGTCAGCGTCATGCCGCCAACACCGAGAACCTCGAAGCGGCGAACCGAGCGCTGGCGGTGCTCGACATCACCGAACAGCTCGCCGCGCTCAACATGCAGATGGTGATCGACGCCGCGCAGCGGATGCATGCGGCGCCGCCTCCGTCCGAGTGATCCAACCACGGCGCGGGGGCTCCGCGTCACGCCGGCCGGCCCCTTCGTCGAGACGCCTCAGAGCGAGAAGTACTTGGCCTGCCGGTGGTGCACGATGATCGCGCTCGTCGACTGCTCGGGGTCGATCTGCCAATTCTCGGTCAGTTCGCACCCGATGCGTTCCGGCCGCAGCAGCCGGAAGAGCTTCTCCTGGTCCGACATTTCCGGGCAGGCCGGGTAGCCGAAGGAGAAGCGGCTGCCGCGGTAGTGCTGCGTGAAGAGCTTCTTGATCTCCGGGCTGTCGTCGTTGCCGATGCCGAGTTCGGCCCGCATGCGCTTGTGCCAGAGTTCGGCCAGGCCCTCGGCCGTTTCGACGCTGAAGCCGTGGAGGTAGAGGTACTCCTGGTAGCGGTCGGACTCGAACAGCTCCTTGGCCCCCTCGCTGGCCCGCGACCCCACGGTCACACACGACATGCCGACCACGTCGACTTCGCCGGATTCCGCCGGCCGGAAGAAGTCGCTGATGCACCAGCGTTGCCGCGTGCGCTGCCGCGGAAAACTGAATCGCTCCAGCTCGCGGCCGTGGTCCTTGGGATCCAGGATCACCAGATCCTCGGCTTCGGCCACGCAGGGATACCAGCCGTACACCACCTTCGGCTGCAGGATCTCTTCGTCGCGACACCGCGCCGCCAGCTCCTTGAAGACGGGCTCGGCCGTGTCCTCGATGAAGCGTTCGTACTCGGCCGCACTCATGCGGCCCTTCTTGAGTTGCCACTGCCCGCGGTAGAGCGCGACCGGGTTGATGAACGGGTAGATCTGGTCCAGGGGCACGGACTCGACGACGCGATCGCCCCAGAACGGAGGCTCGGGGAGGGCTTCGTCGGTGGTGGCCGGGCTTCGAACGGGGCCGTTGTCGGCGCCGCCGCCGGCCGCCGCAGCCGCCGTCGTCCCGCAGCCGCAGCCCGGACCGTGCGGACCCGCCGCCGGCTTGACGAGCGTCGCCGCCCCGCCGCCTGATTCGCTGCCGCCGGAAGCGATCTCTCCCGCCGCCGATGACGCCGCCGCGGCCGCCGCCGCCTCGCGCTCACGCAAAGCCGCGACCTTGGCCGTGGCCGCGTCGCGTTTCTCGCGCCGCTCGACGATCTCATCGTTCAGCGTCGTCAAGTCGCCGGCGGCCAGGTGGTCCATGATCCGCAGGCCGTCGAATGCGTCCTTGCCGTAGAACAGCGGCCCCTTGTACTGCGGACGCAGGTGGTTCTCGCAGTAGTGCCGGGCCAGCGCCGCCCCGCCGAGCAGGATCGGCACGTCGATCGACTGGGTATTGAACTCCTGGAGATTCTCCTCCATCACCGTCACCGACTTGACGAGCAGGCCGCTCAAGCCGATCGCGTCGGCCCCGGTCTCGCGGAGCGCCTGAATGATCGACCCGACCGGCTGCTTGATGCCGATGTTGTGCACCGTGTAGCCGTTGTTGGTCAAGATGATGTCGACAAGGTTCTTGCCGATGTCGTGCACGTCACCCTTGACCGTGGCCAGCACGATCGAGCCCTTGGTCTGGCCGTCGGCCTTCTCCATGTGCGGCTCGAGCTGGGCCACGGCCATCTTCATGACCTCGGCCGACTGCAGCACGAACGGCAACTGCATCGCCCCGCTGGCGAACAATTCGCCGACCGTCTTCATCCCGTCCAGCAGGTGGTCGTTGATGATGGCCAGCGGCGGATACTGCTGCATCGCTTCTTCGAGGGTGACATCGACGCCCTTCTTCTCGCCGTCGATGATGTGCCGGCGCAGGCGCTCTTCCAGCGGCAGGTCCGCCAAGTCTTCCTTGGTGGTGAGGGATTTCTGACCGGTCGGAAACAGATCGATGAAGATCTGCAGCGGATCATCGGTCAAGGTCCCGTCGGCGAGTTCCTGCGGCGCGTCCGGCCGACGGTCGTAGAGCAGGTCCATGGCCGCATCCCACGCGGCATCGTCGATGCGGGTGCGCGGCAGGATCTTGGAGACGTGCAGGATCGCCCCGGTCATGCCGGCCTCGGTCAATTCGTGCAGGAACACGCTGTTGAGCACCTGGCGGGCCGCCGGGCTCAGGCCGAAAGACACGTTGGACAAGCCGCAGGTGATCTGGCAGGCCGGGAATCGCTCGCTGATGCGCCGCGTGCCCTCGATCGTTTCGAGCGCGCTGCGCCGGTCTTTTTCCATGCCGGTCGAGACGGGCAGGACGAGCGGGTCGAAGAACAGGTCGGCCGCGTCCAGCCCGTGGGTCTGCGTGGCCAAGTCGTGCATGCGTTCGGCGATGGACAGCTTGCGTTCAGCCGTCCGGGCCATCGCTTCTTCGGGATCTTCGTCGATCGTGCCGAGGACCAGCCCCGCGCCGTACCGGCGCGCGAGTTGGCACATCTCGGCAAACTTCTCTTCGCCCTCTTCCAGGTTGGCCGAATTGATGATGCACTTGCCGCCGGCGGCCTTCAGTCCGGCCTCAATCGTCGCCGGCTGCGTGGAGTCGAGCATGAGCGGCACGTTGACCTGCCGCACGATGCGCCGGACGACCTCGGCCATGTCGGCGGCGTTGTCGCGGCCGGCGTAGTCCACGTTCACGTCGATGACGTGCGAACCTTCGCGCACCATCTCGCGGGCCAGGCTCACGATCTCGTCCCAGTCCTCGGCTTCCAGCAGCCGCTTGAACTTGCGGCTGCCCGAAGCATTCGTGCGTTCGCCGACGTTGAGCAGCGAGTTGTCCTGGCGGTAGTCGGTCGGTCCGTACAAGCTCGTGCACGCAGGCGCGAATGGCATCACCGTCCGTTCGGCCCGCGGACGACCGTCGAGCGCCTCGCTCAGTTGGCGAATGTGTTCAATCGTTGTCCCGCAGCAGCCGCCGACGATCGACAGTCCGCAGGTCTCCACGAAGTCGATCATCTTCTCGACGAAGGGCGCGGGCCCCAGGGGATACTCCGTCCGGCCCTCGACCAGCGACGGAAGCCCGGCGTTCGGCAGGACGCTGATGTGCCGGTCCCAGTGCCGAGCCAGCCAATTGACGTGCTCGCTCATTTCCAGCGGACCGGTCGCGCAGTTGAGGCCGAGCGAGAGCACCGGGAAGTCCTTGACCACCGCGGCGGCCGCGGCGATGTCCGTGCCCACCAGCATGGTGCCGGTGGTCTCGATCGTCACCTGCACCATGATCGGCACGTCTTCCGGCCCGAGCCCGCGTTCCTTCAGGCCGTCCAGACAGGCGTTGATCGCGCACTTGACCTGCAGGATGTCCTGGCTCGTCTCGAGCAGCAGCACGTCCGTGCCGCCTTCCAGCAGGCCGCGAACCTGCTCGAGGTAGGACGCGTGCAGCGTTTCCCAGTCGACGTGGCCGAGGGTGATGAGCTTGGTGCCGGGACCAATCGAACCGATGACGAATCGCGGCCGGTCCGGCGTGGCGACGGAATCGCAGGCCGCCCGGGCGATCTCCGCCGCAAGGCGATTGACCTCGCGGGCCTGGTCTTCCATCTCAAACTCGGCCAGCACGAGCGGATTGGCCCCGAACGTGTTCGTCTCGACTCCGTCGGCCCCGGCGAGCAAGAACCGGCGGTGGATCTCCTCCACCGCGTCCGGGCGGGTCTGGACCAACACCTCGGTGCAGTTCTCTTTGCCCAGGTAGTCGGTCTCGAGATCGAGACCGAGTTCGTGGGTCGTGGTCCCCATCGCCCCGTCAAGGCAGAGGACGCGGCGTTCGAGGGCTTCGATGAATCGGCTGGACATGTCGGGAGTCTACGGGCGGAGCGTGAATTCTTCCACCCGTTCATCCGGATGAACGGGTGAAGCCGTGGCCGCGTGGTCTCCACCCAGCGTCCCGGCAGTCCCCCGATACACTCATCGACCGCGGCGGTGGAACGACTGGACCCTGACTCTGGGTCCGAGAATCACGAATCCGCCGCGATTTCCGCCCAGACGCTGGCCCACAGCGACTGGCAACCGATGGTCCACATGCATGGTCCGGCCCGTCTCGGCGTTGGACTGGAACGCGGCACCGTCCGCCCGCGCTCCGGCGTCCCCGCCCCCCCGACCAGATCCCTGCCCCGAGGAACCCCATATGTCCCGCATCCTCGTACCTTCCAGCCTCGTCGCCACCCTCGCCGCCGGCCTTCTGTTGCCCGCGGCCAACGCTGCCGGGCCGCTCTCCGCGGGTGCCGCGAACACGGTGGCCATCGCCCCGGCCGCATCCCAGAGCGCTCCCGGATTGGCCGACGGCCGGGCCCTCCTCGAGAAGTCAATCGACGCGATGGGCGGACGCGAGGCGTTCAAGCAAATCCGATCGGCGGAGATGGACATCTCCCTCGGCACGCCGAACGGCCCGCTGCCCATCAACGCCCGAATGATGCCGCCCGAGATGGTGAGCATCACCATGTCGGCCCAGATGCCGAACCCCGTCGAGGTCCGCATGGTCCGCAATGGCGAAGCGACCTGGATGGAAGTCCAGGCCCTCGACATTGAGGGCCAGCCCGTTGGCGAGCGTCAGGTCACCCCGCGGGTACCGCGGACGCAGATGGATCAGTTCGCCACCGTCGTCCGCATCCACTGGATGATGCACCGAATCCTTGAGGACTACGAGACGCTGGAAGTCACCGGCATTCAAGAGTTCGAAGGCATGCCCTGCATGAAGGTGCGCATCGCCGACCCCCGCACCGAACGCGGTCGCGAAGAGAAGGCCGCGACGCCCGGCGATCGATTCGTGTTCGTCGACCTGGCCGAAGGCTTCCCCCGCGGACTCGACGCGCCGGTGACCGGCTCCGCCGACCAACGCCAGGTCCTCGCGTTCCGCGATGTCAAGGAATTCGGTCGACTCAAGCTCTTCACCAAGATGGTCGGCATCGAAGGCCCGGTGCAGCAGACCTTCAGCTTCGACCGCATTGAGTTCAACGGCCTCCTGCCCGGCGCGTTCACCGTGCCCGAAGGCATCCCCGGCAAGCCCGCGACGGTCGCTCCGGCGGCCGCTCCCATCGACCCGACCGGCGGCGGCCGGCCGATCAATCCCACCGGCCGTCCGACGGGCGGCGGCGCCGGGTCTGGCACGACTGGCGGGACGGGTGGCGGGACGGGTGGCGGTTCTGGCGGCGGCACCGGCGGGAACGGCGGCGGATGAACCACGACGCGGCGATTCGCATCGACAGCATTCGCAAGAGTTATGGCGAGAACCACGCGGTTCGCGACCTCTCGTTGGAAGTCCCGCGCGGCAGCCTGTGCGGATTCCTCGGTCCCAATGGGGCGGGCAAGAGCACGACGATTCGCATGATCATGTCGATCATGTACCCCGACCGGGGCACGATCAACGTTCTGGGCGGCACCGCCCTCGAGTCCAAGGACCGCATCGGCTACTTGCCGGAAGAGCGCGGCGTCTACCGCAAGATGCGGGTCGTCGAGTTCGTGCGGTACATCGCCCGACTCAAGGGCGCGGACCGCCGCGGCTTTGACCGCGTCATCGAAGATTGGCTCGATCGCATTGAACTGCCGGGCGTGGCCAAGAAGCGCTGCGAAGAACTCAGCAAGGGCATGCAGCAGAAAGTTCAGTTCCTGGCCGCGATCATCAACGCGCCCGAGCTGATCATCCTGGACGAGCCATTCTCTGGCCTCGACCCGGTGAACGCCGAGGTCATCCACGGCATCGTCCAAGACCTCCACGACGATGGCCGGACGATCATCTTTTCGACGCACATCCTGCAGCAAGCCGAACGCTTGTGCGATCGCATCGTGCTGATCAACCGCGGACAGAAGTTGCTCGACGAATCGATGCCGTCAATTCGCGCCCGCTTTTCGCCGCGAGAATTGCAGCTCGAGCCGGAGAAGCCGGAAGACGCCGCCTTGGTGACGGAGTCGCTGGCCCCCCGCGATGACGTGGTCGCCGTTCGGCCCGCCGGCGAATCGGTGATCGCGGAATTGGCCGAAGGCGCTGACCCCCGCGTCACCATGCAGGTGCTCCTGGCCGAACTCCCGCTCCGCGGCGTCAGCCTGCGGCGCGTGAGCCTCGAAGAAGTCTTCATCAACTTGGTCAGCGCGGGCGATGGACGAGCCGCGGCCGAAGTCGCCCGCCGCCAACTGGCCGGCATGGACGAAGCCGAGGCCGAGCTCGCCAGCTCGACCAACTGATCCGCCGCTGCCCCACTTGATCGCCCGTCGATCAGTCCCCCGGAACGAATGGAGTCGAGATGTCGAAGGTGTTCGCGGTCATGCGGCGGGAGATCCGTCATACGGTCATGACCAAGGCGTTCCTGATCGCGCTCGTCGGCGTCCCGATCTTGATGGTCGGGGCCATCGCCATCGCCGTCGTCATCATGGCCAACCACGAGCAGCCGCCGCTCGAAGGCCGGATCGTGTTGATCGACGGGGACGGCGCGGTGACCGCCGAAGCCAACGAGATCTTCGCCCGCATTCGGACCGACCGGCGGACGGCCATTGAACGCATGACGGAGGCCGCGGCGAGCGGCGATCCCGAGTCGATCGCCGACGCGGCGCGGGAAGCCCAGTCGAACGCCGGCCCGATGGGCATGGGCGCGATGGCCACTCCGGGCTTGATCGACGTCGTGGTCGAACGCGAAGCCGGCGACCCGCTGCTCGAAATCCCCGAGTCTCTGCGGGAAGACGTGGCCGCCGGCCGCGTGATCGCCGTCGCCGCCATTCCCCCGTCGGTGACCGCCGCTCCGGATTTGACCCCATCGGCCGGCGAGACCGATGCCGACGACGAGGAACCAGCCACCGGCGTGTCCGGCCCGGCCGGCGGTGCCGCGACGAACGCCCCGGCCAACGACCCGGCCAACTCGGCCACCCTCGACCAAGCAACGACCGCGACCGCCACGCCCGACGCCGACGCCCGAGCCGCGGAGGCCCGTCGCACGAAGTGGCGCCTCCTCGCCGGCAAGGATGTCGACGCCGACCACGTCAGCCGCATCGAGAACGCCATCGGTGATGCCATCGTCGCGGTGCGATCCAAACGCGCCGGTGTGGATCCCAAGGCGGCCGCGGCGATGCTGCGACGGCCTGCTCCCCTCACGGACCGCGTCGACGAATCTGGCAAGGGGACCCGCGAATCCGCCGGGCTGCGAGAGATCCGCACCCAGTTGATTCCCGGCTTCTTCATGATGCTGCTGTGGATCGCCACGTTCAGCAGCGGCACGCAGTTGCTGCAGTCGACGATCGAAGAGAAATCGAACCGCGTGATGGAGGTGCTGCTCAGCGCGGTCAGCCCGACCCAGTTGCTGGCCGGCAAGATCCTCGGCCAGGGCATCGTCGGCCTGCTGATCGCCGGGGTCTATTCGTCCCTCGGCCTCGTCTCGCTGGCCCTCTTCCTGACCACCGGGCTCGTTTCGCCGCTCCAGATCGTCGCCTTCATCATCTTTTTCCTGATGGCCTACTTCATGGTGGCCACGATGATGGCCGCGGTGGGCAGTGCGGTCAGCGACTTGCGAGACGCCAACAGCCTCATGGCCCCGGTCATGATCGTCCTGATGATTCCGATGATGCTCTGGATGCCGATCAGCCAGGCCCCGAACGGCTCGCTGGCCACGGTGATTTCCTTCGTGCCGCCGGCCATTCCGTTCGTGATGATCCTCCGGGTCTGCTCGGACGAGGGCGTGTCGATGATGCAGTTGGTCGCGTCCATCCTGTGGGGCGGCGTCTGCACCGCGGCCATGGTCTGGGCCGCCGGCCGGATCTTCCGGGTCGGCGTCCTCATGACCGGCAAGCCCCCGTCACCGCTCGAACTCATCCGGTGGATTCGGTACACCTGACGCCCTTCAGGCAGCGGCGCCGGCACGTTCCGGATCGCCGATCCGCCCCCCCGGCCACTCGCCTCCCGTTGGGAGCCCGACGTGCGGCCGGCCGATTCGCCTGACCACCCCCGGCCGACCGCATTCCACCCGGCCGGAATCGAGTCTCGCGCGGGCCGCCAATGGGCCCGGAGATTCGTCCGAGGGGGCCATTCAAATGGCCTTCCACGCGCTTCGTGGGGATGCCCCGGGGGCCCCGACCGTAGCCCGCACGGAGCGGGTCGCCCGAGCGGAACCCTGCATTCCTCTCCTGTCTTGCCCAACCTTCCGGCCCTCGGGTGACGTTCCCGACGGAAGCATGCGATATTTCGGCATCTCGTGCGTTCGACCGGGGGCTTCACCGGCATCCGTCGCCGGGAGGCCCGCCCGAATTCGATCCCTGCCCCCAGGTCCCCCCGCCGATCGCCGGCGGGCCGGAGGAGACCCGACCATGACGCTCGCCGACCCCACCGACCGCCAGCCGGACAACCGGCCCACGAGCCGATTTGCCCGCCGGACCGAACGCTGGTCTCGGCGTCTCGCCGGCTTGGGCCGTCCCGCTGGCCTGCCGCTGATGGCGGCCCTCTGGGTGATCGCCCCGCTGATGGCCATCGTCCCGGTGCGAGCCGCCGACGCCCAGTTTGGTCAGGTTGCCCAGTTCAGCGACGTGATGCGGCCCTACTTCATGGCCCGCGACGTCCGCTTCTTCGCCGACGAGCTCCAGCTCGACGATGACCAGAACGCCATCCTCCAAGAACTCTTTTACGACTACCAAGACGGCAACGACGCCGGCCAGTCGCGTCTCCGGGATCGCTTCGAGGGCATGAAGGACGAGATCGCGGACATCGACCAGAATGACAAGGAAGCCGTCGCCGCGCTGGTGATGGCCCCGTTCATCGAGCAGGCCGAGGCCCAAATCGAGCAGAAGGATGCCTTCCTCGACACGGTCAAGGCGATCCTCAACGAAGAGCAGCGTCAACTCTGGCCGGCCTTCGAGCGGGCCCTCCGCCGCGAGAAGGAACTGCCGCGTGGCCTCTTCGCCGGCGAGTCGGTCGACCTCTTCACCGTGGTTCGCCAGTCGGACCTCGATCCGGTGACCGCCGGGACGCTCCAGGACACCCTCGATCAGTACGAACTTGATCTCGACACCGTGCTTGCCGCCCGCGAGCGGCTCGATACCGAGAACCGCCCGAAGCTCATGGGCATGCTCGGCACCCCCGGCGAATCGAGCGTGCAGTTGGTTCGCGATCGGGTCGAAGCCTCCAAGCTCGTCCGCGATGTGAATCTGCAGTTTGCTGAAACGCTCGCCAGCCGCCTTTCCGGGGCCGACAGTGCCCGATTCCGCCAGGTCTACCGCGAGCTCGCCTTCCCCTCGATCGTGCGACCGACCGCGGCCCAGCGCATCCTCGACCGGGCCGTCGACATCGAGACGCTCGACGAATCCGATGTCGCCGCCGTCACCGGACTCATCGCCAGCTACCGGGCTGAAGTCGGCCCGATCGTCGAAGGCATGATCCGGGCCCAGATCGCCTTTGATCCGATCGACGAAATGCAGAAGGCCAATCAATTCGTCGGTCGCGAGACCAACGACGCCCGGGCCGAAGCGCTCCGCCGCGACCTTTCGCTGGCCCGGACCGAACGCAGCGACATGGACAAGCGGTACATGGTCTCGCTGCAGGAAATCCTGACCCGCAGCGAGTTCATGAGCCTGCCGGGCGCGACCCGATTCATCGACCGCACTGGCGAAGGCCTCGGCACCGATGCCGGCCAGGCGCCCAAGGATGGCGGCCGGGCCAACCGGATCCGCGAAGCCGGCACCAACAGTCCCGTCTCGGGGGCCCCCGGTCGTCGCGGTGGTCGCCGCTGATCGCTGCGGATCGCCTCGCCCGTACCCAAGGCCCCCAGTGGCCCCGTCCTGATTCGCCCCGCCACGTTTCCGCCCCCAGATGACGAGTCGTTCGTCGGAGTTTCCCGCCGTGAGCAGCCCGGAAGACATGCTGACCGATCCTGCCGCCATCCCGATCACGATGGATGGCGACGCCGGCACGGCCAGCCCGCCCGCTGGACGCAGCACGGAAGAGGAACTCGCCGCCCGCTGTGAAGCGCTTGGCATCCCCTGGCACGAAGACGTGCCAGAGTCCGACATGGGCGCGACCCGCCTCCTCCCGGCCGACGCCGCAGCTCGCCTCCGCGCGGTGCCCGTTGCCCTGACCGCCACGCACATCACGGTGGCCATGGCCGATCCCACGGATCTGCACGCCGCCGATGAAGTCGGAGCGATGACCGGCCGCATCGTCGACCGGATGGGCCTGGCGCCCGACGCGTTCGGCGAGCTCATGCGGGCGTGTTACGGCACGACGGCGGCCCGCATGGCCGAGAGCCTGGCCGGCGAGGCCGAATCGGCGACGGACCTCGAGCACAACCTCGACGCGATCGAAGCCGACGACATCCACCGGATGGCCGAGCAGCCGACGCTCATCAACCTGGTGAACCTGCTGCTGCTGGAAGCGATCCAGAGCCGCACCTCGGACGTGCACATCGAGCCATTCGAGAACGAACTCAAGGTGAAGTACCGCGTGGACGGCGAGTTGGCCGAGCAGCCGCCCCCGCCCAAGCACCTGCAGCCGGCGCTCATCGGCCGCATCAAGATCATGAGCGGCATGAACATCGCCGAGCGATACGTGCCGCAGGACGGGCACATCACGCTGCGATTCGAAGGCCGCAAGGTCGACATCCGCGTGTCCACCGTCCCCACGCTGTACGGCGAATCGGTCGTCATGCGTATCCTCGACAAGAGTGCCCTGCCGCTCGACCTCGCCACGTTGGGCATGGATGAACCGATGCGCGATCGCATCGACAAACTCATCAACAAGCCGCACGGCATGGTGCTCGTCACCGGCCCGACCGGCTCGGGCAAGACGACCACCCTGTACGCCGCGCTCAGCAAGCTGTACAGCCCCCGCAAGAAGATCATCACCGTCGAAGATCCGGTCGAGTACGAACTCGCCGGCATCAACCAGATCCCGGTGAATCCCAAGCGTGGCCTGACGTTCGCCACCGGACTGCGGGCGATCCTGCGCCAGGACCCGGACATCATCTTCGTCGGCGAAATCCGCGACGCGGAGACGGCGGACATTTCGATCCGGTCCGCCCTCACCGGCCACCTGGTGTTCTCCACCCTGCACACCAATGACGCCATCAGCTCCGTCGGCCGCATGGTGGACATGGGGGCGGAGGCCTACCTCGTCGCCTCGGTCTTGGAAGGCGTGTTGGCCCAGCGACTCGGCCGCCGCATCTGCCCCGAGTGCGCGACCCGCGTGCCGATGCCGGAAGTCGTCGAACACCGATTGACCCCGGAAGAACTCGCAATGTTCGACGGCTCCGTGACCCGCGGTGTTGGCTGCGCGGCGTGCAACAACTCGGGCACGCGCGGCCGAATCGGCTACTTCGAACTCATCACCGTGCATCCTGAACTCCGCCGGGCGATCAGCTCCGGCACGCCCATCAGCGAGCTGAAGCAGATGCTCGGTCCTGACTTCGCCACCATGCGAAGCGACGGGCTGGAGAAGGCGGCCGCCGGGCGTACATCCATCGAAGAAGTGCTGCGGGCCACGCAGGACACGGACGAGGCCTGATTCGAGCGATGCCCAACTACTCCTACGAAGCCCTGACCGCCGACGGCACCCGGAGCACCGGGCAAATGGCGGCCGACGACCGCGGCCAACTCCTGCGCAAGCTGCTGGAGCGCGGCGAGACGCCGACCAATGTGATCGAGGTCGGATCGGCCAAGAAGAAGGCCGCGAAGCCGGCCAAGACGGCCACGACCTCCGCCTCGACGCCGTCCGACGCCGCCGGCTTGAACGCCATCACCGCTCGCCTGAGCCGCGTGACCGGCGGACGCCCCACGCTCAAGACCGCCGAACTCGCCCAGTTCGTTCGCGAATTGGCCACCGCCCTGGAAGCCGGCCTGCCGTTGATGCAGTCGCTGCGCACGATGCGCCAGCAAGCCAGCGGCAAGGCCATGCCGGTCATCCTGGACCACCTCGTGGAACGCGTGGAAGCCGGCGACCCGCTTTTTGCCGCCGCCCGCGACTACGGCGTGCCGTTCGACGACATGATCATCGGCATGCTGCGGGCGGCCGACGCCTCGGGCGACATGAGCGTCGTCCTGCACCAGCTCGCCGACCTGCTCGAACGCAATGTGCAGCTTCGCAAGGACGTGACCGGGGCCCTGATCTATCCGGCCATCGTCGCCACGCTCTTGCTCGGCAGCGTGATCCTGCTGGTCACGGTGCTCGTGCCGCGCTTGATTGAACCGATGACGGCCGAAGGCAACTTCAACATGCCGGCGCCGACCCAATTCCTGCTCGACACGGCCAACGTGATCCAGTCCTACTGGTGGCTGGCGACCATCGCGGTGCTGGCCTCCATCGCCGGGTGGTGGGCCTGGGTTTCGGTCCCCGCGAATCGCCTGCTCTTTGACCGGCTCAAGCTGCGGGTTCCGGTGCTCGGCCGCGTCCTCCGCGACGTCGCGGTCGTGCGGTTCACCCGTACGCTCGGCACGCTCGTCGCCACCGGCCTGCCGATCCTCGAGTCGCTCCGGATCACCCGGCACACGCTCGGCAATGCGGCCCTCGCCGCGGCGATCGAAGAAGTCGAAGAACAAGTCACCGCCGGCAAGGCGCTGGCCGTCCCCCTCGAGCGATCCGGGCTCTTCCCGCCGCTCCTGGTGCAGGTCGTGAACCTCGGCGAACGCAGTGGCCGGCTCGACCAGATGCTCCAACACGCGACCAAGGCCTTCGATCGCCAGGTCGACACCTCAATCCAGGTCTTCTCCAAGACGCTGCAGCCCGCGCTGCTCGTGGTGATGGCCGGCCTCGGCGGATTCGTCCTGATGGCGATCCTCCTGCCGATGCTCGAAATGCAGAACATGATCGGCGGCTGATCCCGCCGCCCCAATCGGAGACCCGTTTCCATGTCCACTTCTTCCGCCCACCGCCACATTCGTCGTTCGGCCCGCCGCGCCGCGCGCCGCGGCTTCACCCTGCTCGAGATCATCGTCGTGGTGACGATCATCGGCCTGCTGGCCGCGGTCATCGCCCCGAAGCTGCTCGGCAACGTCGGCAAGGCGAAGCAGAACATCGCGAACTCCGAAGCCGCGGCGATCCGCCAGCAGGTCGACCTCTGGCTGCTCGACCAGGGCCTGAGCCGGATCAACGACGACTTCGACCTGACCTTGCTCGCCAGCGGCGACGACGCGTCGCTCAAGGCCGAAGACCTCATCGACCCCTGGGGCAACGAGTACCGCGTCGAGCCCGACGGAAACGACTACGCCGTCGTGTCCTACGGCGCCGACGGCCAACAGGGCGGTGAAGGCGAAGACGCCGACGTCTTCAGCCGCTGATCGGGAAGCGCCCGATTCGCCTCGCCGTTCCTCCGACCTTGGATGCCATGATGCCGACCGCTGCGGTCAACCTCGCACTTCGAACGCCGTCCCGCGACCGGTCCGCGCCGGTGCGCCGCGCGTTCACGATGCTCGAGGTGATCGTCGTCTGCATCATCATGGCCATCATGGCCGGCCTGATCGTGCCGCGCCTGTCGGGCCTGGCCAACCGCCGCTTCGACCTGGTGGCCACCGGCACCGCCGACGCGATGCTGATGTTCGCCCAGCGGGACCTGGCCGCGAGCAGTCCCGTCGGCTTCCAAATGCTGTCGGGACCAGACGGCGAAACCCGGCTGGCCCTGATGACCCTCGGCGTCCCGGGCGATGCCGGCGAGCGGGCGAGCGATGACGCCGAATGGCGCATCGACCCCTTCGTTCGGCCGGTCGTGTTCCCGATCGAGGTCGACGGTTCCAGTTTCGAATTTCTGGTGGACGATGAGTCCTTGGACATCGAGAACCAGCCGTTCTCCCACGTGCCGGGCGACCGACGACCACGGATCGAGATCGCCTTCCGCTCGCGGGACGGCGGCCGCCAGGCCCGGCTCACGCTGGAACCGTACGCCATCGGACCCACCGTCCGAATCGGCTCGCAGATCCGGTCGGAGTCCAACAGCCGCCAGCCGGTGGACCTGGACAACACCGGACGATCCCGGGAGGACTGGTAATGCGTCAGTGGACCATTCGAATGGGCCTTCCCGGCGGTCGCCGAAACCCCGCGCCGCGCCGCGGCATCGCGTTGATCGAGGCGATGCTCGGCGGTTTGCTGCTGGGCATTGGCATGGCGGTCATCATGAGCCTCGCGTCGCGCTCGATGCGGGTGCAGGTGCAGGGCGAGAACCGCATGACCGCCGGCTGGCTGGCCGATGACCTCCTGAACATGGTGGTGGCCCACGGCCCGGAGGTCTATCGCAAGGAATTCGAGACCGAGGGCGAGTTCGACGGCCCGTACGCCGGCTTCAACTACGAGGTCTCGTTCGACGAAGTCGGACGCGGCGTGCCGTGGCGGGTGTCGGCCCTGGTCTGGTGGGGCGATCGCCCGAACGAACGCGTGCTGGTCGAGACGCTGATCGCGGCCCGGCTGAACGAAGACGAAGATCCGGTTCGCGAGCCGGAAGAAGAACTTGATCGCGACGCCCGATGGTTCGGCGAAGACGAGGAGACCGGCTGATGCACCTGCCCACCCTGCTCCATCGTCGTCACGGTCGTCGCCCGGCGGGCCGCCGCGCGTTCACGCTGGCCGAGTTGATTCTCGCCGGCGTCATCGGCGCGATGGTCGTCGGCACGATCGGCGTGAGCGTCGGCCAGATGGGCCGCGCCCGGAACATCAGCAAGGCCCGGCTGGAGGCTTTTCTTCGGGCCGATACCGCGCTGGCCGCGGTGCGCCGCGACGTCGCCACGATCATCCGGGCCGACGACCTGTTCTACTCGCGCTTGCTGCTGGTTGACGGCGGCACCGACGAAGTACCGAGCGATGAACTGCTGGTCTACTCCAGTCGGCTGGCCGTGAGCCGGGCCGACAATCGCTTTGAGAGCGACGGCCAGGAGTGGGAGATCCAGTACCGCATCGAAGACGATGACCTGGGCCCGGCCCTGTGGGTCCGCCGCGATGCGGTGGTCGACGAGTGGGACCTTGGCGGCGGCATGGCCGAGCCAGTGGTCGACGGCATCGTCGCCATGAATATCCTGGCCTGGGACGGCGAAGAGTGGTTCGAAAGTTGGGACAGCGATCGACAGGGCCTTCCCTGGGCCGTTCGCATTGAAGTCACATCCGTTGGCCCCTCGGCCCGCGGCGACGATCGCGATCCCCCGCAGGCCATGCTGCGCACGACGGTCGCCATCGACCGCGTGGCCCCGCCGCGCGACATCTTTGACGCGATCGAAGAAGAGCTCGACGAAATCGAAGCGGCCGAAGCCGCGGCCGCCGGCGGTGGTGCCGCGGGCGGTGGACTCGGCGCCAGCGACGACGGATCTGGCGGTTTCGGTGGGGCCGGCGGCCTCGGCGGCGCCGGTGGAGCCGGCGGGCTGGGCGGCGCTGGAGCCCCGGGTGGTGGCGGCGGTGCGGTCGGCGGGCCCAATGGACCGAACGGACCGCGCGGCGCCGGCGGTGCGGGCGCCCCGCGCACGCCCCAAGGCGGCACGGGCGATCCCAACCAAGGCACGGGCAACCAGGCCCCGCGTCCACCGGCCGCGCCTCCGGGCACGGGAACCGGATCCAACGGAGGTGGCACGTGAGCCGTCGTCGAACCAGTTCGCCGCGCGGAGGACGCGCCAGCGGCCGCCCCCGCCGCGGTTCGGTGATGGTCATCGTCCTGTGGACGCTCGGCATCACCGCGATCATCGGCTCCGCCCTGCAGATCCACGCGTTTCGTCAGGCGAATCTGGGCCACCAGTCGCTGCACGAAATCGAAGCGCGGTGGGCGGCCCGGGCCGGCGTTGAGAATGCGATCGCGACCATGGGCTTCTTCACCGAAGACCCCAACCCCGACGATGCATTTGAACTCAGCCGCAAGCTCAGTTCGATCAGCTACCTCGAGTTCGAAACCGCGCGCTCCGAAGTCTTGCACCACGCGGCCCGCGTTGACGTGAACGGCCCGCTCGACGTTGGCGGCCGCATCAACATCAATCGCCCGCAGTCCTTCGACATCTTTGAGTTGCTCGAAGACGCTTCGCCCGACCAGATGATGGCGATCATCGATTGGACGGACGAAGACGACGAGCCGCAGCTCTACGGGGCCGAGGCTGACTACTACCTGGCCCAGAGTCTGTACGAACCGCGCAATGGCCCGTTCCGATCCGTGGCCGAGATGGAGCTGGTGGCCGGCATCTGGCCGGACATCATCCGCGGCGAAGACACCAACCTCAATGGGCGCCGCGATCCCAACGAGGACGACCGCACGCGTTCGATGCCGGAAGACAATGGCGACGGCTGGATTGACAACCGTTGGTCGGGCATGCTCACCGTCTCCAGCGTGGACGATGGCGCGACCGATTCCGGATTGCCCCGCCTGCACCTGCGCCGGGCCACCGCCGACGAGTTGATCGAGCGACTGGGCGTCAGCGAAGAGCAGGCCAATGCCTTGCGGAACTTCGGCCGCACCGATGGCGCGAACATCTGGGACCTGATCGGCCTTCCGCTCGGCTCGGTGGGCGGCGATGGCGGCGGCGATGGCGACGGTGAAGATGGCGAAGAACCGGTCGAGGTTCCCGCTCTGGACGTCGACCAACTTCGCGCGGCCATGGCCGAACTCTCGATGTTTCCGCTGCACGATCGGCAGCCGGGGCGCATCAACATCAATACCGCCGCCCCGGACATGGTCCGCGACATCGTGGAACTGCTCGGCCTGGACATCTCGGTCGCCGACGATCTGATCTACCTCCGGACCAGCCGTCCGCAGGGC
This sequence comes from Phycisphaerales bacterium, assembly GCA_045106735.1. Classification (GTDB taxonomy): domain Bacteria; phylum Planctomycetota; class Phycisphaerae; order Phycisphaerales; family SM1A02; genus JBGCEZ01. Next base: position 114,042 of record JBGCEZ010000058.1, read on the forward strand.
ATCACCAGCGAAGTTGAGTTCGGCACGCTCCGAGAACGTGGCGGCGGATCGATCTCGGTGGAGACCCACCGGCAACTGGCCAGCGTCTTTGGCGTGCGGGCCAACGTGTTCCAGATAAGCTCAATCGGGCGTTCGTCCGTTTCCGGCACTGAGATTGAAATCATCTGCACGGTGGATCGTTCAACGGTACCCGTCCGCATTCTGGAGTACCGCGAGCAGTGAGCACCGTGACCAGCCCCATCCGATCCGGCATCCTTGGCATCGTCCACCGCGCGGGCGGCGACTGGCGCCTCGTGGCCGCCGACCTCAGCGGCTCGCGGCCGAAGATCCTCGCGTCGGAGGCCCTGCCCTCATCGGCCGGCCACGAACGCGTGGACGCCTGGCTCGAGTCCCAGAAGGTGACGTCGGTCCTTCAGGTCGTTCCCGCCTCGGCCAGCGTGAGCCGCACGTTCATCCTGCCCAACGCCGAGGACGACGCCCTCGACCAGGCCCTTCGCCTCCAGGCCGAGACGTGGCTGCTGGCCGGGACGCCCGACCATCGCTACGGCGGCGGCGTGCTGCCGGCCGCCCCCGGCGAGTCGAATCGCACCGGCGTCGTCTTCGCCTGGCCCGACGGGGCTTCCGCCTCGGTGGACGCGGCGGCGATCACGCCGTCATCCCGCTGGGTGCCGGAAGCCGCCGCCCTCACCGCCTTGCTGGACGCCGAGCGTCCGGCCGAACCGATCGTGTCGCTCGACCGCCGCCGCGGATCCATCGGCCTGGTGCTCTGCCATCCCGGTGGTGCCGCCGTCCGCGGGACCGCCGCCGAGCTGGGGGCGGCCGAGTGGGCCGTCGCCGTCCGCCGCATCGTGGTGGAAACGGCCCTGGCCGACGATCACTCCACGTCCTTTGCCACGCGCATCGCCGACGACGTCATCCACCGACTGGACGGACTCGCCTCCGATGGCGCGACGTGCATCGTCCCGTCCGCCCTGCAAGACGCCGTACGACGCCGGTTCGTCGACGCCCCGGTCGAAGACTCCTGGTGGCAGACCTTCGGGGTCGCCGCGGGTTCGATCCTCGCCGCGACCGGACCGATGTCGGCCGCCGCCGGGCTGAAGCGAGACGCCGAACTCATCCGCGTCTCCCGCTCCCGTCAGCTCGCCGCGAGCATTGCTCGCCCGCAAACGGCCGTCGCCGCCGCCGGGCTCGCCTTGGTCATCGCGGCCCTGGCCGGACCGGTCAGTGCCCGCGTCCGATTGGCCCTCCTTGAACAGCGCTACGGCGATCTGAGCGGCTTGAAGGAGCAGGTCGACGCCGCGTCGACGCGCATGGCCATCTACGACGCATCGGCCGACGACGGTTTGCCCATGTCCAAGTTGCTCGGCGACATCGCCTGCAACACGCCCCTGGGCATCGAACTTGACTTCGTCAGCATCAATGGCTCCAGCCGCCAGTTTCTCGTCCGCGGATCGTCGTTGACGCAGAAGGATGTCTCCGGCCGCGAACGCACGGTGCTGATGCAAGACAGTTTCGGTCAGAGCGGCCTGTTCTCGCAGCTCTCGCCGCGATGGGAAGACGAAGAGTCGAAGATCCTCGACCGCTACACCCTCACGCTGAGTGGCAACGTCACCGATCCACACCGCCGAGTCGAGTACGACGTAGAGCAGGACTTCGGTCGCTGGACCGCTTGGGAACGCAAGATCGGCATCGGCCCGACCACGGAAGATGAGACGACAGCGATCGCGTCCGACGACGGCGACGTCGGCGAGCAGGACGACGGCGGCGGCGCACCGGCCACCGCCGTCGCGTCGCGCGACACAACCGTCGATCCCATCACGCGTCGCACGCCGACTGGAACCGGCGGCACGACCCCGAATGGTGGCGCTCGCCCGTCGGGCGGATCTGGAGGCTCGCTTCCGACGACCGCGATTCCGGAAGCCGGCGGCACGCGCACCGCTGCCGATCGCCCGCGCCGCGACGGCCCCGGAATTGGTGGTCGGGGCACCGGCCTCGACGCTGACGACAGCGAGGTGGTCACCGGCGGCTCCGCCGCAAGCCTGAACGTCCCCGAGCCCCGCTCCGAGACCGTCATCAACGCGATGAACAAGCAAGAAGCCATGGCCGCGTTCGTCGAACTCTCGCGCATTCGCCTGCAAATGCGGCGGATCGAAGGCGAGGAAGAGCTCAAGGCGCGCCTCGACACCGAGTACCGGCTCGTCAATTCCCGTGTCCGTGAACTCAACCGCGGGGGATCTTGAACCGTGAGCCTTGTCGACCGATTCAACGAACTGCCACGGGCCATTCGCTGGGCCATCGCCGCCGCCGTTTTCTTCGTCGGGTTCCAACTTTGGGACACCACGATCCGTCCCATGGGAGCCGAATGGACGAACCAAGGCGACCGGATCGAACGGATGGCCCGTCAAGTGCGCGATGGCGAAGCGCTGGAAAACCGGATTGCCCGCCAGCAAGTCGTACTGGCCAACCTGGGACCGGTCGGCAATCCGCTGACCGAGACCGCCGGCCGCCTGGCCCTGAATGACATCGTCAGCCAACGGGTGAAGAGTTATCCCTCGGTCACGGGCGATCAGTTCACGCTCAACGGTTCGACCGAAGTCGTCAAGCAAGCAGTCGCACGGCAGGTCCTCAAGAACACGGACAATCCGAACCGCAAGCTCGGCCGCATCACCGGTGACCTGAAGTTCAACGCGTTCCCCGAGGAAGCGGCGGCCATCGTCGCCGAACTCGAATCGCTGCCCGAAGTTCGCTCCGTCACTGCCGTCCGCCTCCGGGCCGAAGACCGCGGAATGATTTCCGCCACCATCACGATCGACGCCTGGGTGTTGGTGGAACGCAATTGATGGCTTTCCGATGACCATTCGGACGACCACCCGATGGATGGCCTCCCAACTGGCCCATCGCATCTGACCCCGCCCGCCCTGACGCTGCATCGCTCCGATCGCTCGTCCCCGCCTCGACTCGATTCGCCCCGGAGATCACTCCATGCCCGCCATACCCCTCACCGCCACCAGCCTGGTCACCATCGGCGCCTGCGTCCTCGCGGTCGGCGCGGTGGTCTCGGCGCTGCCGCCGGTGATCGATGCGGCTCTGTCGGAGCGGCCGGAAGCCCCTGACTTTGATCGTCGGTTCGAGCAGTTGGCCGAGAAGCACCAGGTCCAGTCGAAGGTGGACCGCGACCGGTTCGAGGGTCGCAGCCTCTTCTTCGACGCCAAAGCCCCCAAGGGCTGGGTCGATCCTCGTCCCAAGCCCAAGCCGCGAACGGCACCCCCGCCGACCCGCGTCGCGACCGACCCGGTCGACGTCAAGCCAGCCGAGCCCGCCCCCCCCCCGGTCATCGCCTACACCGGACCGCCGATCATCGGCGTGGACGGCGGCTTCGTGTACTTCGAGAAGCGCGGAGTGACCGATGGCGTCCGCGTCGGCCTCGGAGAGACGGATGACTCGCTCGGCGTGACCATCAAGTCCTTCGCCGACGCGCCGGCCCGCGTGAAGATCGAATATCGCGGCAAGGAATTTGATCTCCCGTTGTTCGCTGCGGCCGATGAAGAACTGCTGTTCGCCGGCGCCAAGGACCTCGACGGCGTGACCGGCTCTCCCGAGACGCCGTTCTCTTCCTCGGCCCGCGGGAATTCCCGTGGCCGAGACGCCCGCGAAGCGGCGGCCCGTGGCCGCAACCGTGCCCGCACCAACGGAAACAACGGCCGCGATCGCTGAGTCTGACCGCGTTCCGCCCTCCGAATCCGACCTACCCACGTCCCCGACCGACCCCCCAAGGAGTCTCGAGTGAGATCCCACGACGCCCTCACCGCCCGGCCGCTGCGCCGATTCGTCGCCGCAGGTGCTTTCTGCGCGGCCCTCATCGCGTTTCCCGCCGTGGCTCGCCAGGCGGACGAACGCCCGCAGCCAACCCGGCCCGGGATCGTCAATCCAGATGTCGATGGCTCGGACGTGATCGTTCCCGCCGGCGTCTTCGAAGGCAACGGCGAAGAAGCCAGCCGCGATCCGCTTGGCCGCCGCAAGTCCGGCGATGAGCTGGTCCCGCTTGGCTTCAAGGACGTCGAGCTGGCCAGCATCTTCAAGTATGTGGCCGAGGAAACGGGCAAGGTCGTCATCCCGATCAACCTCACCACGCTGCAAACCAAGAAGGTCACGTTGATCAGCGACGCCTTGGTCCCGCGATCGCGGGCCCTCGACCTGATCTTCGAGACGTTCCGCCTCAACGGCGTCGGCGTGATCGAGAGCCGCGACCAGATCATCGTTGGCGACCTGAATCAGCTCGCCGGCGTCGCGATTCCGCCGATCATTCGGGCCGACCAGGACATCATGCAGATGACCCAGAAGGGCAACCTGGTGTCGGCATTCTTCCAACTGAAGAACGCCAAGGCATCGTCCACGCTGGAGATCATCACGCAGGAACGCGAGCTTCCGCCGTACGCCACCGCGACGGCCGATGACAACTCGAACCAGATCCTGGTGTTCGGCGATGTCGCCCTCTGCCAGCAGCTCAAGCGGCTGATCGACCAACTCGACAACGTGTACAAGCGTCCGTCGACGCGAACGTTCGTCCTGCGGTACGCCGACGCCATCGAAGTGCAGACGCTGATCGAAGATCTGTACAGCGACTCGGGCACGTCCCGCGCCGCGGCCGGCAGCCGGAACGTTCAGCGTGGCCGCACGAACCAGGCCTCCAACACGACCGATCCGCTCGGCCCGGAAATCGAACTCCGCACCGCGGTCAACACGGCCCAGAACGCCGTGACCGTCGTCGGTGACCCGGAAATCGTCGACCGAATCGCCGAGCTCATCACCACCAAGTGGGACCTGGAGCGGCCGAAGGAGACCTTCCGAATCTTCGACATGAAGTTCTCGGATGCGGTCAAGCTGGCCGAGGCCCTCAACGAAGTCCTGGGTCAGTCGACCGGGGGCGGCGGCGCTGGCGTTCGCCGCGCGGGCGGCCAGCAAGGCGGCACCGGCGTGACCGAGGCCCTGTCCGGCGTGTACGAGATTCAGCCGCTGCCAGAAACCAACCAGATCCTGGTGTTGGCCAAGACGGTCGAGTCCCTTGAGTTCATTGGCGAACTCATCGACAACCTCGACCAGGAATCCGAGATCGGCCTGCCGTTCGTCGTCGAACTCAAGCACGCCAGTGCGGTCGAACTCGCCGAACAGCTCAACGCCTTGCTGGCGGAAGCCGGCCAGGGTGCCGACATCGCCGCCCCGGAAGTTGGCCTCAGCGGCCGCAACCTGGAAGGCACCGATGGCGGTGCGGGCGATGCGGGAAGCGCCGGTCGCCTCAGCTTCCCCTGGCAGCGAAGTGGCCGGGCCGGCGACGAATCCGCCCCGGAATCGCAGCTCATCGGCCGCGTCCGCATCGTGCCGATCACCCGGCAGAACGCGTTGGCCATTCTGTGCCCGCGTCCGCAGACCGAGTCGGTCAAGAAGCTCATCGGCTACTTCGACCGTCCTGGCCGCCAGGTCATGCTCTCGGTGATCATCGCCGAGATCGAACTGACCGACGACTTCTCGCTCGGCCTGCGTCTGTCTTCGAGCGACGGCATCACGTCCGCGTCGAACCCTGACAACCTGTTCTCCGCCGGCGTGAACTCATCGGCCAACCGCGAAGGTTCGGGCGGCAGCCTGTTCGACTCGACGGTGCTGGACGCGAACCTCAACCTCAACGTGGTGCTCCAGGCCCTGCAGCAGGACACGAACATTCGCGTGATCCAGCAGCCGGTCGTGTTCACCGCCGACAACCAGGAAGCGTTCTTCTTCGACGGCCAGGAAATCCCGTTCATCACCCAGACGACGGTGAACACCAACGGCAACCCGTCCGACTCGTTTGAGTACCGCGACGTCGGCGTCATCCTGAACGCCCGTCCCCGCATCACCGCCAACCGCGAGGTTGACCTGGACCTGCGGCTGGAACTTTCGGCCGTCGTGCCGGGCCAGACGCTCTTCGGCGGGGCGATCATCGACAAGCGGGAGACGACCACCAACGTCGTCGTCCGCAATGGCCAGACGATCGTGCTCTCGGGCATCCTCCGTGAGTCGGAGTCGCGCATCACCCGCAAGGTGCCGCTGTTCGGCGACATCCCCCTGCTGGGTGAACTCTTCAAGACCCGCTCGAACCAGACGGTGACCAGCGAACTCGTTGCCTTCATCACGCCGATGGTGGTCGACGATCCGGAAGAGAACGACACCAACTTCCAGGAAGACTGGCGTCGCCGGCTGGAGACCCTCAACCTGCCGATCGATCAGCAGGTCGAGATCTACGAGGACACGCCCGAGGATTTCCGCCAGCGGTTCCTCCCGTCGCGTTCGTCGAACGAATCGATCGGTCCGCGCCCCGGCCTGACCGAGCCCATCGGCGGCGGCAGCGGCGCTGAGGTGTACGACCCGGCCCAACAGGGTCGCAGCGGCAACGGCGGGTGATCTCGATGTTTCCGACGCGAAGCGTGCGATCGTCCCGGTGCACGGGATCGACGCGGCCCACGGCGTCCACCGGGTTGCCGAGGTCGACGAGTCCGACGGGTCCGACGCGAATCAACGGCTCGATCGCCGTCGCCCGTGCGGCGGTGATCGGGACCCTCGCTTCGGTCGTGGTCTTGGGCGTGGGCGTGGGCGGCGGACTCGCCGGCTGCGTCACCAGCGAAGTCGAGCGCGGCGATCCCGTCGTCCGGCTCGACCGCAACGGCAACCGCGGAGCCGGTGGCTCGATCGCCGGAGCGCGGCCCGCTTCGCGCACCGGTATTCGCAATCCCGACGGCTCCATCAAGCCGCTCTCGGGCTTCGACGGCCCGGTCGGCACGTCGGTTCCGGTGTTCACCGCCAACGTGCGGGCGGAAGTGCAGCCGCGCGGTGCGGTCGCGTACGACGAGCAGACCCTGCCCGTCGTGTCGCCCGACGGCACGCGCCTGGCCGTCCAGACGGGCCTGGCCCCGGACTGGCGAGCCGTCCTCGCCGACCCGAACGCCCCGCTACCCCTGGGCGGCATCTCGATCCACGACCTGAGCGGCGACCCCACCCGCGTCCCGCGCGAGCTGCGGCGCGTCGTTGAACCGGTTCTGCTTGGCCGATCGGTCACGCCCGCTGGGTTCCTGGTGGAACGCCCGCGGGCCGGCGGTTCGCGCTGGATCGGGCTCGCCGACTGGGAGACCGGGGCGATCGAATGGTTGGTCACCGAACCGGCCGGGTCAACGAATGCCTTTGCCACCGCCGGTCCCGGCGGATGGCTCGCCTGGAGCCGGCGACCGGTCGGCGGCGACGGATTCGAACTCGTCGTGCGCGCCCCGGACGGCACCGAACGCACGCTGCCGCGCGGCGGCGGCGACTGGGTCATGCCACGGTTCGCCCTGGACGGCTCGGCGGGACTCTTCGCCTTCGTGCTGCGGGGCGACCGACTCGATGCGGTCTACATGGATGCTTCGGCCGGCGACCGCATGGCCAGCACCATTCGCCGGACCGCCTTGGCCACCAACAGCGCGACCCTGGCCACCGCCTACCAGTGCCTGGCCCCCGACGTCAGCGTCGTCGGACTGCCCCCGCGGGCTGAGCCCGTGCTGCACCTGGTCCATCCGGCCTACATGCAGGCGGCGATCTGGCGGCCCGGCGAGCCGCAGCCGATCCTGCTCGACTCGACGAGCATGGCATCGATCGGCGACGTTTCCAGCGCCGACCACCTGCTCGTGACCCGCCGCGACCACCTGTTCCGCCGGGCGACCAATGAAGCCCGCGATCAGATCCGCGTCCTCGCCGGCCTGCAGATTCCGCGGCCGACGGCGGATCCCGAGCGTCCGTACGTCCTGCTGCAACCCGCCGGACAACTGATCGGCGTGACCCTGCTGAAGTTCGAGCCGATCACCGACGCCGACCGCGTGCTGGGGGCGACGGCGAGCGAGGGCTGAGACGTGACCGCGCGATGAGCGTTGACCGTGGGGTGAGACGTGACCGTGCGATGAGCGTTGACCGTGGGGTGAGACGTGACCGCGCGGTGAGCGTTGACCGTGGGGTGAGACGTGACCGTGCGATGAGCGTTGACCGTGGGGTGAGACGCGACCGTGCGATGAGGCTCGAGCGTGGGGAGCGTTCGACGCGCACGCGCTCGCCGCATCAAGAAGGTGCTGCATGCTTCGATCGATCGACTGGCGACCGGTTGCCCACATGGCCGGCTGGATGAACGTCGTCGGCGGACTCCTGGTCTACGTTCTCGGTCACGGCTTGACGCTGGGTACGATCAGCGGCGTCCACCTCCGCTTGGGTTCGCTCGAGGCAAGGGGCGTCATCGCCGTGGCGTCGCCAGCTGACGGGAACGCAACCGCGCTCGTCCAAGTCCTGCTCGGCGACTTTGAAACGGTTTCGGCTCGGCTCTTTTCGGCCATCGCCGCGCTGCTGGTCTTTCAGGGTTTGGTGGCCCTCTCCGCAACGTGGCCTCGTGGCGTGAAGGGTGCACCGCAGGATGCCGGTGAGCCGGCGCCCGTGACGCGGGCCGACCAATCGGTCACCAAGTGACCTCCACCATCTGATCTGAGATTCGATGTCCCGGTGGAAGCGGTCGGGGCCGGAGGCGCAGGAGCTCAGGCCAGCGTTCTCCGCAGCAACAGCCGCCGTTCAGCATGTGCGACAGCATCGCGATCGACGGTGCCGCCTTCCGAGCGACCGAACGATCAGGTCCCATCGTCCATCACCCCTCAACCGCGCCCCGCAGCGCCCGACGGTACACCGCATGGTTCGCCCAGGTCATCGCCCCGATGAGCACGGGTCCCATGCCGGGGACCCACTGCAGCGCGATGGCCAGGACCACGAGCAGCCGCATCCCGAACCGGATGACCATCGCTCGCCCGCGGGGGACGTGCCGGCGGTACGGGGCGACCGCGCCCAATCGGCCGATCAGGATCGCCGGAATCAGGCCGACGACGGGGACCATCGCGCAGCCGATGACGAGCAGCATCACGACCGGGAACCGGCGCCGCACACACGCGTCGTAGTCGGCCAGGCCGCCGCCGTCGAGCATGGGTTCGCGGCCGCAGGGCCGGCACGCGTCCGTCGGATCGTGTCCGGGCAGGCGCTCCGCGCAGCGCGGACACCGCCGGTGGGCCAGCAGCCGCATCGGTTGGTCGTCCCCCGCCGCCCGTTCGCTGGCCACGCCCAACCATCCCAGCCGCCGCGGCTCGGGGTTCACGGCCGCGCACGCCGGACACGCCAGCGCCGCGCCGTACATTCGCTCCCCGCAGCTTCCGCACGGGACCCGCCGGGCATCCTCTCGCGCGGCCAGTGTGCGCCGGACCACCCACAGCCCGGCCACGCCCAGACCGGCGAGCACGAGCATGAGGAGCGGCAGGAGCACGACCAGCACCATGCCGCCGAACGAGAAGATGTCCTCGCCCCAGGACAACAGTCGTTGCAGCCCGAGGTCATCGTCCTCGTCGATCGCAAAGAGCAAGCGCGTGAGTTCCGCCTTGGCCCGGGCCAAGACGAAGACCGCGATCGCCGCACCACCGGCGAGCAGCACGCCGAGCATGCCAATATCGGCGGTGGCGACTTCCGGCACCACCGACTCGACGAACGGGGCGTCGGCCGCGTCCATCCAGCCGAGCAACGTGGCCACCATCATCGCCGGCTTGATCCACGGCGTGATCTCGTCCAATGCCGCCCGCGCGTCCGCCTGCTTGGTGGCCGCGACTTCCAGGCCAGCCAGCACCCCCAGGAGGATCAGCGACAGATCGCCGGTGAACCAGGCCGGCGGATTCGCCCCGACGCCGAGCACCGCGAGCACGCCGGCGTCGGCCGTGATCCCGTACTCGGGGCCGAAGCGCAGCAGCAGCGCGGCGGCGAAGGCCGGCACGAACGCCCGGGAGGCGAACAGTGGCGTGGCGGCCAGCATGGCCGCGAGCTGGGTCAGCACGTCGGCCGGCCTTGCGTCAATCCGGTCCGGTCAGCACCCCGCCGCATCACGGCGTCGGCGGATAGACGAGGTGTCCGTCCGGTCCGAGTGGAATGCCGAGCTGCACCCACACCAGGAGCATGATCGTCCAGACGATCGCAAAGCCGATGGTGTACGGGAGCATCGTGGAGATCAGCGTGCCCATGCCGCCCTTGGGGACGAACTTCTGCATGAACACCAAGACGATGATGAGATACGCATTGAGCGGCGTGATGATGTTCGACACGCTGTCGCCGATGCGGTACGCCGCCTGCGTCAGTTCGGGGGCGATGCCGACCATCATGAACATCGGGATGAAGATGGGCGCGAACATCGCGTACTTCGCGCTCATCGACCCGATGAACATGTTGAAGAACATCGTCATCAGGATGAAGAGCACCAGCAGCAGCATGATCGGCATGTCGATCTGGCCGAGCATCTGGCCGCCGGCCATGGCGAGCATCCGGTCGAGCCCGGACCACTTGAACGCTTCGATGAACTGGGCGGCAAAGAACGCCAGCACGATGATCGGGGCCATGGCGGCCATCGAGTCGATCATCAATTTGGCCACGTCGCGGTCATTCTTCACCGTGCGCACGGCCACGCCGTAGACGATCGCGGGAATGATGAACTGCACGAAGAGCAACGGGACGATGGCGTTCACCCAGCGGGCAAAGCCAGCGCCCTTGGCCAGGAACGTCAGGTCTTCGGCCAGGCCGATGGTCACGCCTTCGGTGGCCACATCGGCGGCGTCCGTCCCGACCGGCACGAACAGGGCCGCGCCGCCCGAGACGGCGATGGCCCGCTTGCCGGCCCGCCAGGCGGCGACCGCTTCGGCCGGCAGGTCGCCGTGCACCCACGCGGGTCCGGGCGAGACTTCGCCTTCCTTGATTTCCAACTTCTCGGCCACGGCCATCGGCAGTTCGATGACGGCGGACGAATCGGTGGCCGCGGCCACGATGTTGTCGTATCGCTCCGCATCCGGAGCCTTGAAGGTGTACAGCGGCATGCCGGGAATCATGATCGCGGCCATGATGATCGCGAAGATTGCGGCGAAGGACCCGCCGCCCACGACCAATCCCTTGCGCTCTTCGGGCGTGATCTGCCGGGCGGCCAGATCGCTCGCGTCCACCGGCGACGGGCCGCCATCCTCGGCTGCCTTCTTCATCAGGCGGCGTTCGACGAACCAGCTCGTGATCGCCCAGCCAGCGAGCGTGATCACGAACGTACTGGCGATCATGAAGAACCAGTTCGCCGCCGGGTTGAACGCGTAGTTCGGGTCAACGACGCGGGTGCCGGTCTCCGCCAGTTCGGCGAGCATCGGGTCCAGGCCGGTGATGAACAGGTTGGCGTTGAAGCCCGCGGCCACGCCGGCAAAGACGGCGGCCAGACCCGCGAGCGGCGGCCGGCCGACGGCCTTGTAGAGCGCGGCGGCCAGGGGCGGCAGAATCACGTAGCCCGCGTCCATGGTCATCGAACTCATGATGCCGATGAAGATCATCGCCGGAGTCAGCAGCATGGATGGGACGACGAGCATGAACGCCTTGAGGGTCGCCGGTATGAGCCCCGTGCGTTCGGCGATGCCGATCCCGAGCATGCCCACGAGCACCACGCCCAGCGGCGCGAAGTTGATGAAGTTCTTCACCAGGCTCTGGAAGAGCCAGTAGAGGCCGTCGCGGGACAGGACGTTCTTGGCCGTGAGAACCGTGCCCGTCTCCTCCCAGTCGACGATCACATCGTCGTTCTCGTCCACGACGTTCACTTCTCGCTCAACGCCATCGACGAGCTGCACTTCGGTCCGGATGATCGGCAGCCGTTCCTTGACCTCCCACTTGCCGCTGACGGCAATGGCCGAGATCAACATCACCAGCCCGAGGCCGAGCAAGAACAAGGTGGCCGGGTCCGGCAGCTTGTTGCCGATGAGTTCGACGACGTCGAGCAGGCCGCGGCGGCCGGTCGGAGCGGGATCAGAGGCGGACATGAGCGGGTTCCTCCGGCTGGCGGGGGCGATCGTGGGTGGGAGCGGGTGCGGTCATTCGCCGGCTTCAACAAAGACGCCGCGGGCGCGATCCTTGCGGACGCCGGGGAATCGCAGGACGCGATTGTGCATGGTCAGGTAGACGCCGGGCGGCACCAATTGAACCGCGAGCAGCGATTCCGTCAGGTTCTGGACCGCGTCGGTCGTGCGAAGTTCGTACGGACGCATCGCCCCGGTCAGGACGACCGGCACCGGAGGCGGGCCGGCGGCGTGGATGCGATCGCCGGTGATGCCCAGCGTATCGGTGCCGTGGACGACCACCACGCCATCGTGGGCTTCGGCCAGGGCGAGTGCGGTCCGGGAGATGAGGTCGTGGTCCTCGGCCGACATCTCGAGACTGTCCTTGTTCAGCAGCGGCACGCGGACGACCTCGACGCCATCAAGCTCGAGCGTGGCGAGCATGACGTCGAGATTGCTGAGCCGGTTGTGCAGCACCTGTTCGAGTTCGTCGTACGTCTTCTCGATGGTGCCGCCGGTCGAGATGAGGGCGATGCGGCGAATAAGCATGAGCGGCCGAGGATAGCACATGGCGGCCGACGATCTCTTGGCCGCGATCGCCCCGTCATGACCGCCCTCAGGCGGCGGCCATCGGCGCCCGGCCAGTCCCGGGATCCGCCGCCGCCCAGACGCCGTAGGCCAGGAGCGCGGCGACCACCGTCAGGCCGGCCAGCGATGGCGCCCCCCACCAGGTCCCCGGCGCGAACGTCGAGGTCACGGTGAAGATGCCGACGAGGGCCATGGCGATGACCACGCTCAACAGTCCGATCCGGAGCAGCAGGACGGTGGCCCAGGCGATGATGAGCAATCCGAAGAGGGCGTCGAACTCGAACGTCGCCCGGTCGAGGCTCCATTCGGCGAAGCGCGGCAAGGCCACCACCAGGACCACCGCCGCCGTCGCCGCCCATTGCCACCGAAACAGCCGGCGACCCAGAACGAGCCCGAACGTCAACGCAAAGCCTCCGAGCACTGCGGACAGCCCGCTGCTGGCCAGCACGCCAATCGTGGCCGGCAGCCCGTGGAGGGCGTGGACGACGTTCGTGCCCGGCAAGCGTGGCATTGCGTCCGTCCCCGTGATCAGGGCCACGAGCGGCGGCCCGAGCGCCGCGAACAGCATCATGGCCCCGCCCCAGAGGACGCCATTCAAGACGGCCCGGCCAAGCACCGGATCGCGCCAGGACCGCGTCGGCCGAATCACCAACCGGCTCCACGAGATCAGCAGCTCTGGCCACACGCGCCGGGCGAAGGGCTCGACCACGAGGTACGCCAGCCAACAGGCGACCGAAAAGAACGCGGCCGGGGCGAGGGCGGCCGGCCCTTCGCGCAGCGGCGCGTGGGCCCGAAGCACCGAAGCCACGAAGAACCAGACGAACACGCCGACGGCCAGCCGCGTCGCCCCACGCCGGTCCGCGCGGCCCTGCGAGAGATTGCGCAGTCCGAGCCAGCCGGCGATCGACATCAGCGATACGCCGATGAGCAGCGACACAATTTGCGACGCCTCCCACGCCACCTGCGGCTCCGCGCCTTCCAGGGTGCGGGTCAGCGCGTCTTCCGTCCACGGCCAAAGAATCGCGAACTGGCTGATCCGGCCACCGTTGGCCCCCACTTCGATTCGCACCGGCAAGTCCGGCAGATCCGGCAGCGTGCCGACGAATGCGGCAGCGTGTTCCGGGGCGAAGTACCGATGCATGCGTGGTTCGATCGGCGTGAAGGCGTCCATGTCCAATTCGGCGAGCTCGAACGCCGGTCGCCAATCCGGCGAGCCTTCGGCGGCCACGACATCGGCATCGCGTTTCCAGAACGACGGGTACGCGTAGAAGATGCGAAGCCGGCCGGCCAAGTCGGTTGAAACGTAGATGTCGCCGGGCGACTGGGCTCCCGGATTGCTCGGCTCAAGCATCTGGTGCGTGGCCACGATCCCGCCGCTGCCGCGCGGGATGAAGGTCGCCAGACCCGATTGGCGGTGCATGAAACTCAGCACGTTCAGGCGGTCCGATTGCAGCAGCGCCTGCTGCTGTTCGACGCTGAAACCCTGTTCGGGCGACGCCAGCCACTGGTACGGAAACCAGTTGCTGAAGAAGCCGTAGCCCTGGTCACGCGGCGCTTGATCGATTGGCCGGTCGTAGCCGAAGCGTTCGATCACCGTCTTGGCCCGGTCGAGCAGGACTTCCGGCGGACGTTCCATCGGCAACGAACGCAGCAAACTCCGTTGCCCGCCGATCACGCACGCGGCCAGAACCAGGATCGCGCCGAGAAGGCCCAGCCCCATCGCCCGCGCGGGGAACATGCCGGCCGCCTCGCCAGCCGCGGCCAGCAGTTCAGGGCTCGGCGTGTCGCCAGCGGCCAAGACGGCGGCGAGCGGATCGCCGCCCGGCAACGCGGCCATCACTTCGGTCACCGTGGCCGGGCGATCGGCAGGATCCGGCTGCAAGCAGCGCATGATGACCGCCTCGACCCGGGGATCGATGTCGTCCAACGTGGTGCTCGGCCGCGACAAGGCCGTGCCCGACCGGTGCAATGCCTTGAGTTCGGCGATCGTGCCGGCGTCGTGGACCGGGCGGCCGGTGAACAGTTCGTAGAGCACCAGGCCGAGGGCGTACAGATCGGAGCGTCGGCTGGCGTCGGCGCCGTCGAGTCGTTCCGGCGACATGTAGGCCGGCGTCCCGACGAACTCGCCCGCGTCCGAAGCCCCGTCGGCGGCGATGCCGAAGTCCGTCAGCCGGACCGAGCCGCGGCCGTCGAGCATGACGTTGGCCGGCTTCAGGTCGCGGTGCAGGATGCCGCGTTCGTGCACCGCATTCAGGGCGAGGCAGAGTTCGCGGGCGACTTCGGCCGCCCGTTCGGGCGGGAGGCGTCCGATGCGCCGGCGCAGCGTGGACAGGTCTTCCCCGTCGATGTGTTCCATCGTGAGGAAGACCAGGCCGTCGGCTTCGACAATGTCGTGGACGCGGCAGACGTTGCGGTGCGTGATCTCGCGGGCGAGGCGGACCTCGGCCCGGAAGCGTTCGAGTCGGGCGGGATCACGGGCGACTTCGGCCGCGAGCACCTTGATGGCCAGCGATGAACCGAGCGTCAGGTCATCGACCCGGTAGACGGTGCCCATGCCGCCGGCGCCGATCTCGGCCACCACGCGGTATCGCTCACCGATGATCTGGCCGGGGTGGAGGGCAAGACCAGCGCGGATGCCTGGGTTGCTCCCAGGCCCGGGCGGGCCAGACCCAGGACCACCGGCCGGGGCGATTGATCCCCGGGCATCCGGCAATTGCCCGCCCCTGGGAGGCTCGACCGAGCGGCGATCGGGCGCGGAGCCCGAGGCGGAGGCAGGATCGCCAACCGTGCGATCCAAGTCCATCGTGGCATCCAAATCCGGCGGGCCAGCCGGCGGATCAGACGGGCGTCGATCGGGAGGATCGGACGGAGGAGGCGGGTTGGTGAAAGCGTCGTCGGCCACGCCGCAGAGTGTACCGGGCGGCCCAGCCTGACTACATCGCCAGGTGGATCGTCACCGGCAGCACCACCGGGGCTTGGCACGCACTGTCGCTGCAGGGCTGGGCGGACACCGAGATCGTCACGTTTTCAGGCCCGCTGCCGACGCGGCGGGCAACCATGGGAATGGCCACCCGGCCCACGTGCATGAACGTCATGCCCAGCGGCCCTTCCGACACGTCGCCCATCGGGTAGTCGAGGTTCAAGCGGATGCCCGCATCCTCCGGGACGCTGACCGTCAGCCCCTGGATTCCCTCGACGCCGGGGTCGTTCGCTCCCACGTGCAGACCGTCGGCGATCGCCACGATCAACGTCATGGGTGCGGTCTCACCGTCGGCCAGATGCAACTCCGAGTGGCTGCAAGACACCATGACCGACGCGCCTTGCGGCGGCGTGGGCGCCTTGGGAGCACGAATCGTTCGGCCGGACACTGCTTCGAGTGCCTCCGGCTCGGGGCGCGGGCCGCCGAAGACCTCCGACGCCACGGGATGATGTCGCATGATGCGGTACGCCGCAAGCACGCTGAGGGCCGAGCCGGCGGGATGCGCGATGATGCGCGACCGCGTGGCGGCCAGGTCTTCGGCCGCCATGGTGATCCACCGCTCTTCGCCGGTCGCTTCACCGTATTCGATCAGGGCATGCAGCACCGCCGCCGTTCCACTCGGCGTCGCGCCGTCGTGGATGGTGCGCACACGAGCGAACAGATCGCGCTCGCCGTCGCGCACATCCCACCAGCCATCGCCGGCCACGTGAAAATCGCGGACCGCGGCTTCAAGGATCTCGCCGGCCGCTTCAACCCACATGGATTCGCCCGTCGCGGCGTGCAGCGCCAGCAGTCCCCGAACCACATTCGCGTGATCCTTCAAGAATCCCGCTCGGCCGACGACGCCATCGCGCCAACTTCGAACAACGCCGCCATTGTCGTGCCGCATGTGTTCCAGGACGAAGATCGCGGCCCGGGCTGCCCCGCGCACGATGCCGTCGTCCTCGAGCGCCCGGCCCGCGTTGGCCATGCCCTGGATCATCATCCCGTTCCAACTGGCCAACACTTGATCATCGGTCATCGGCTGCGGGCGGGAGCGACGCGTGGCTTCCAAGATCTCATCGATCGACGCCAGCCAGTCGTGGAACTCGTCCTCGCCCATGCCGAGCCGCACGGCCAGACGGTCGGGGCGGTCCGGGAGGAACAGGACGCTGGACGGCGGCACCGACGCGTCGTGCGGATCACGAAAGTTCGGACCACGGTCGATGCCGTAGGTCTTGAACAATTTGGGCACGTCGTCCGCACGGCCCTTGGCCGTGAGCAACTCGCGCAGTTCCGCTTCGGTCCAGAGATAATTCGAGCCTTCGCGGCGGTCGGCCTCGGCGTCCTGGGCGCTGCTGAATCCGCCGGACGGTTGACGCATGTCGCGCTCGGCCCAACCGACGATCCGCCGAACGATGTCGACGTAAAACGGATCGCTCGTGCGTTCGACACCGCGCGTGTACGTGGCCAGCAGCTGTGCGTTGTCGTAGAGCATCTTTTCGAAGTGCGGCACGATCCACCGCCGGTCGGTGCTGTACCGGTGGAAGCCGCCGCCGACCTGATCAAAGATGCCGCCCATCGCCATGCGGTCGAGTGTGACGGTGACCGCGGCTTTCGATTCCTTGCGATCCCAACCCGCGTCCATCAGAAGATCGAGGTACGCGGGCGTGGGAAATTTGTTGGTGCCGCTGCCGAAGCCGCCACGCCGTGGGTCGTGCGACTCGAGCAAGTGATCGACGGTCTGGGCCACGATCGCTTCGTCCAACAACTCGGGCGCGTCCGGCGGCGGCACCGGATCGCCGGCCGCGACGACCATCTCGGCCACCTTGCTGGCCTGACCGCGCACTTCATCCCGGCGTGAACGCCAGAATCCGTCGATCTCGCGCAAGACCGAAGCAAACCCTCGGGTCGTGCCGCGGTCCTGCGGCGGGAAGTACGTCCCGGCCAAGAATGGCCGCAAGGTGTCGGGTTCAAGCCAGACGTTCATCGGCCATCCACCGGCGCCGCCGTTCAACGCTTGCGTGGCCCGCATGTACAGTTCGTCGACGTCTGGCCGACGCTCGCGGTCAACCTTGATCGGGACGAAGTTCGTGTTGAGAATCTCGGCCACCGCCGCACTCTCGAAGCTCTCCCGCTCCATGACGTGGCACCAGTAGCAGGTCGAGTAGCCGACGCTCAGGAAGATGGGGCGATTCAACGTCCGTGCGGCATTGAATGCCTCGTCGTCCCAGAGCTGCCAATGAACGGGATTCGTGGCGTGCTGCTGCAGGTACCGGCTGGACGATTCGCCGAGGCGATTGCGCAGGCAGAATGTAGTGGTCGATTCACTCACGGAGCTGGGCTCTCTGAACGGGCGCAGTGGAAACAGGACACCGAAGCAGTGTCGTCGTCGATCCCGCCGCCGGGAACCACGTCAGGACCATGTTATTGTCAGATTGGATACCGGCGGGTGGTCATGCCACTCGCCCAATCGACATGACCCGTTGGATCGCCCCATGCCCAGTCACCGCATCATCCTGGGCCTCAGCCTCG
Source organism: Phycisphaerales bacterium (assembly GCA_045106735.1). GTDB lineage: Bacteria > Planctomycetota > Phycisphaerae > Phycisphaerales > SM1A02 > JBGCEZ01. The sequence continues at coordinate 132,039 of JBGCEZ010000058.1, forward strand.
TCCTGGCATTTCTCGCTGGCCTCGTGGCGGGTCCGCCGGCGATCAACCGCTGGCTCGATGCTCGGCTCGCCAGCCGCCTCGTCGCGGCGGACGCCACGATTCGTGCTTCGGCCTGGGACCGCTGGGCGCAGCATTCGCCTCAGCGCCAAGACCGAATCGTTCAGACGATCGATGGATCCCTCACCGCCGCCGAAGATTCGCAGGTCCGGATCGACGCCGCTCGCCGGCTGCACGGCCGTGGCCAGTGGACCCCGGACGTCCGGCCGGCCGCGCTGCTCGATCGCTGGCTGGGCGAAGCTCCGGCCAGCGACCACCGACTGGCGATGCGGGTGCTCGAGCGGGCGATCGACGTGGGCGGTGTGGTCAGCGTGGGCGACGCGGCCCGCGCGGGCAGCGCGGGCCGCGACGCAGAAGCAGGAGCAGGAGCAGGAGCAGAAGCGGCATCGATCTCGATCTCGGAACACTTCGCGCGATGGACGTCACGCGCCCCCGACCCAGACGCTCGCGGCGAACTCGTCGACCTTTGGATCCGCTGGATCGCGGACGCGCCGGACGCGCGGCGACCGGCGCGGCTCACGCTTCCCCCCACGGCGGCCGATGATCCTGCGGCCCGCCGGTGGCACCTCGCCCTGGCCTGCATGGCGGCAAACGCTCCCGAGGCAACCCGCGCCGCGTGGACTCCCGGGGATCGTTCGGTGAATCCGGCCCACTCCGCCGCCCGCCGAAGCGCTCGTTGGGTGCACGAATTGTCCGCGGCGATCGACTGCGAGTCCGTGGTCGATGCACTCATGCAGGCGTCGGGCGAAGCTGAGGAACTGCCCGTCGTCGCGATCCTGGCCAGTCGCCGGCATCCGGCGACCGTCGACGCCCTTGGCCGGCTGGATCGCCGGGACGTGCCGGGTGCCGACGCCGTCCTGCAGTCGTGGGATCCCGAACGGGATCGCCGGGCGGCCGATGCGGTGGCTCGCCGCGGCGGGGATGGAAACGCGTTCGTGTGGGTCCTGGCCAGCTGGCGTGCGTCGTCTGGCCCGGCCGAGCGGATCGCCCGCGAACTCGACCGTGGCGTTGCCGACCCCGAAGTCCCACCCGTCTTGGCCGCCCTCGTGGCCGAACGGCGATTGCCAGCGCCCGCCGCCGCCGCACTCGCCATCCAGTGGTTGGCCGATCCCGACCCCCGGCGCGAGGCGGCCGGCGCGATCCTGACCGCCCTGCTCGGCCCGGACGCCGGGCCGCCGGCCAGCGTCATCGGCCGCTTGACCACCGCCCGGGAGACCGAGGCCTCCGCGGACGTCCGCTTGGTCTTGGAGCTTGCCCTGGCCACGATGTCTCCGGAAACCCGCCCCGGCCCGCCGGCGTCGGAGCTCGCCCGGCGGACGCCCCCGGACTTCCGCTCCACCGCTGGCCTCCTGCTCGCCCTCGCCGGCGATTCGTCAGGACTCGGCTGGATCACGGATCCCTCGCCGCCGCGTCCCGGTGACGGCCCGCTCGCCTCGACCCGGGCGTCGGCCGCGACCGCGATCTCCGAGGCCGCCATCGCCCGGCTCGTGCCGCATTGGCACGCCCAGCTCGGCCGCCCCGTCGGCATCGATGCGGCCGGACGCCGGCTCATGGCGGAGCATCGCGACGCGCTTCGTCGGGTGGAGGCCGGGCGGCTGCCGTTCGATCCCGAGCGCCGGCAGTTCCGGCCCCCGATCAGCGGCTGAACCAGAACATCTCGCCGAAGTCGGCGGCGGCCCTGTTTGCCCCCGGCGCCTCGGGCGGCGATCATCCTGGCATGACCGAAGCCTCCGAAACGCCATCGTCCGAGCTGCACCAGGCCCTCCGCGTGGTCATGATGCCGCGCGATACCAATCAGTACGGCACCATCTTCGGTGGCGTCATTCTCTCCTACATTGACCAGGCGGCCTTCATTGAGGCCCGTCGGCACGGCAAGCACCGCTGGGTCACCGTCTCGGTCGACACGGTTGAATTTCGCCAACCGGTCTGCGTCGGCGACGTGGTCGTCTTCCTGACCGAGCCAGAACGTCTCGGCACCACGTCGGCGCGGGTTCGCATCCGCGTGGAAGCCGAACGCTACTACTCCGGCGAACGTGTGCACGTCACCGATGCGCTGCTGACGATGGTGGCGGTTGACTCCAAGGGCAACCCGGTGCCATTCCGAAACCCGCCCACGGTGACGCCATCGGATCTCGAACTCCGCGTCTCCGGCGTCGATGCCCCCGGCGGATCGCCGGCGTGACAGCCGCGGCCAATCCATCACGCCTTCGCATCGCCGCGCTCATCTCCGGCGGCGGTCGCACGGTGCTCAATCTGCTCGACGCGATCGAGGCTGGCACGCTGCCGGTCGACATCGGCGTCGTGATCTCTTCGTCGCCGAAGGCCGCGGGCGTTGCCCGGCTCCGCGAACGCGGCTTGACCGTCCACTGTCCGCCGCGGGACGGGCACGATGCGATCAGCGCGATCCTCCGCGACTCGCGGATCGACTTGGTCTGCCTCGCCGGCTACCTGCGGCTCTTTCGCGTTGACCCGGCATTCGTCGGCCGCGTGATCAACATCCACCCGGCATTGCTGCCGGACTTTGGCGGCCGCGGAATGTACGGCAACCACGTCCACGCCGCGGTGCTCGCCGAGGGCCGGAGCGAAACGGGTTGCACGGTTCACGTCGTGGACGATCGGTACGACCACGGCCCGTCGCTCCTGCAGCGGCGGTGTCCAGTGCGGCCCGATGATGACGTGGCCACGCTCGCCGCCCGGGTGTTCGCCGAAGAAGCGATTGCGTACCCCGAGGCGATCGGTCAGTTCGCCCGCGGCGCATGGCCGTTGCCGGTGGCCGTCGCGTCGCGCGGCTGACCGGCCGGAACTCAGCCCATCGGACAGGCGAGGTATTGGCCGAGGCGTAGACAGAGCGAGGCCGGTTCGGAGGCCACGATGGCCGCGTGCACAACGGAGCCCGCCGACGCCGCCGGCAAGACCTTCGGGAGCGCGGACTGTCCGTCCGCCGCCCAGCCGAGGGCCGTCACCCGCCGCGGGACCAGTGGCCCGTCGGCCGGAGCCAGGACGACGATGACCGCGCCGCTGTCGGGCGCCCGCAAGTCCACGTGGGCGTCGGGCGCCGCTGGCCGGGGTCCTCGCCAGTCGAAGGCGTCCCACCAGTCGGGTCGGGTAAAGCAGAACGCGGCGTACGTCTGCCCGTCCGTGCCCGGCCGATCGACGACCGACACACCGCCGGCCGCTTCGGCCCAAAGACGGACCTGATCGTTGCGATCGGACTGCGTCGCGTCCATGAAGGCGGTGCGCTGAGCAGCCGACCAGGCATGACCGTGGGCCGACCAGAAGAGATCCGCGAAACTGAAGCTGCAACTCGATTCCATGGCCGCGTACTGTATGCCCATGCGAGCCACACAATCCGAATCCGCCCGTTCCCGCCGTCGATCGGTTCATGGTCGGCGATCGCCGCTCGAGCTCGTCCGATGGGCCGTCCTGGGCTGGGCGGCCGCGGTGGCTCCGACGCTGGCCGCGTCCGCCCACCGTTCGGCCGCGCCGCAAGACCTGAACCTGGTGCCCGAGTCGGCGGCGAGCGTGCCGGGCGATCTGGCACCGACACTGGCCACCGACCTGGATTCGGACGCGGGTGCTGGATTGGGTGCTGGCTCGGGTTCTGGATTGGGGGCTGGCTCGGGTGCTGGCTCGTGCTCTGGCTTGGGTGCTGGCTCGGGTTCCGCCCCGGCTCCGGCTCCGAACGCAACGCCGCCGCTCCGGGTTCCGCCGATCACTTCGCCGGTCAAGACCCAAGACCCTCGCCGAGATCAACGCCCGAACGCCCCTGGCCCGCGAGACGACCCGGCCGCCGCCGTGGCCGCGGCGGAAGCTGAACTCGACGCCCGGCTGGCCCGGCGCCTGCCTCGCTGGCACGAGTTGGTGCCGCCGGACCGCTACCGGTACGACGTCGACCGGCAGCGGCGATTTGTCTTCGCCTCCACCCTCGATGAATCCTCACACGCGCGATTCCGCCGAGAAGCCGAAGCGATCATCGATCGCACGGCCGCGAGGCTCTTTGGCGGCGTTCCAGCCGAGCCTGTCCTGGTGGTCGCGTCCGATGGCCAACGCGATGCCCGGGCCCTGATCGGCCCCGGCGCGCATGTGGGCGGCAAGTACGTCCACGTCGACCGGATCCTCGCCGTTCGCGAAATCGGCGTCAGCCTGCGGCACGAACTCGTCCACGCGATGCACTTTGGCCACATGGAGCGCATGAAGATGCGCACTGCGCACGCGTTCTGGATTCAAGAGGGCCTCGCCGCGCTGTACGAGACCGTGGCCCCGGATGGCACGATCGAATCGTCCGACCGAGACCACATCGTCCATCGCCGAGCTCGCGGCCGGCGCGAAGCGATCGAACGTTTGGCCACCGGCGACGGGCGGTCGTTCATGGCCGATGCCCGCCGCAACTACGCCATCGCCCGCGGATTCGTGCGATGGCTTGACACGCGCGGACAACTCGATCGCTGGTACGCCGAACTCGGCGACGGCTCAGCGGATCCGTCGGGGCTCGACACGGCCGCCCGGGTCTTGGGCGTGGAACGAGAAGATCTGGCCGCCGAGTTTCGTGCGTGGGCGCGAGAAGCCGCCCCGGACCCGGTGACCACCGAACGCGGTGGCCCGTGGCTGGGCATCGGATCGGTCAACGCCGCAGATCCGGATGCGGTCCGAGTCGCCGGGATCGTCCGCCGTGGCCCGGCGGCGGCGGCCGGCCTGCGAAACGGAGACGAAATCTTGGAACTTGACGGCCGAGTGGTCCCCACCGAGGCCGAACTTGACCGACTCGTGAACCGGCGAAAACCCGGCGACTCGGTCCAACTGGTGGTGCGGCGGCGCGGCGAGAGGCTCGAACTCGCGTTGACCCTCGGGCGATTCTCGCCACCGGGCGGCTGATCCTGCGCGGCGGTGAATTCAGTGTCCTTCGGTGAATGGACGCTTGCTGGCCACGCCCGTACACTTGGGATGGAGAGGCTGGCCCGATCCGGCGGGCGTCACAGCATGACGCGGTGACCCGGGCCCGGACAACTGCGCATGAGCGATCAATCAGCTCGGACGTTTACTGGCGACTTCAAGCGCTTCTTCCTGCGCGGTCTCGTCGTCTTGCTTCCGTCCGTCCTCACCCTCTGGATCGTCGTCAAGGCGTACCAGTTCGTCGATAACTCGGTGGCCCAGCCGATCAACCGGTCCATTCGCCTGGCGATGGTCAAGGGATCGTTTGTCTACGAGCCGCTGCGAGAACGCTTCGATCCCAGCGGCGACGCGGTTCGGAGTGAACTCTTCAATCGCATCCAGCGCGGCGAAGTCGACAACGCGTCGATGATCACGTCGCGCGAAATGATGCAATCGGTCATCGGTGGCGACGAATCCGTCGGCGCGCTGATCCGGATGAACCCGAGTCTGCCGGACCGACTGGTCTCCGTCGAAGAGCAGATTCGGCTTCGGTTGCGGCGCGAAAACATCAGCCAATGGTGGCAGGACCACTGGTACCTCGACTTCTTCGGGTTGCTGGTCGCGGTGATCGCCGTGTACTTCGCCGGCCGCCTCCTCGGCGGATTCTTCGGCCGGCAGATGTACAAGCGTATCGAGGCGCTCATCACCCAATTGCCGATCTTCAAGCAGGTGTATCCGTCGGTGAAGCAGATCGTCGACTTCCTGTTTGGCGACGAACAGCCGATCAAATTCAACCGCGTGGTCACGTGCGAGTACCCCCGCAAGGGAATCTGGTCGGTGGGTTTTCTGACCGGCGATTCGCTTCGCAACATCGAGAACGCGGCGGACGACCAGATGGTCACCGTCTTCATCCCGTCCTCGCCCACGCCGTTTACCGGATACACGATCAGCGTCCCGAAGCGAGAAACCCGCGAACTTCCGTTGACCGTTGACGAGGCGATCCGATTCGCGGTCAGCGGCGGCGTGCTCGTGCCGAACCACCAGGTGCCGACCCGCTCGCTCGACCCAGCCAACGTTCCGGACGGCGTCCGCGAGCTCAACGATCTGAAGCCCGCGGCCCTCGATCCGGCCGACGAGCTGGCCGACGAATTGGGCGACGAAAAGGCCAACGGCTCGGCGATCGGGCCAGCCGATCCCATCGACCCCCAGGTTCCCGGCCGTCCGACTGGATCGCCGGATCCAGTCTGACCGACGAAGAAGTTTCTCCGACTTCCCCGCCCTACCCTCCAGGAGGCCCGCACTTGCAGATCCAATGCACCGGACGGAATCTCTCACTCACCGAGGCAAACGAGGCGTACGCCATCCGCAAGCTTGAGAAACTTCCGCGATACTTCGATCGGATCCAACGGATCGAGATGATCGCGGAGAAGGTCAAGGTCGGGTACAAGTGCGAGACGATTGTCGACGTCGAGCACCATGACCCCTTCGTGGCGACCTGCGAGGATCCCGACCTTTACGCCGCCATCGACATGGTGACGGACCGTGCCACCCGTCAGCTCAAGGATCACAAGAGCCGGTTGCGCGACCACAAGCACACCGCTCCGACCAGTGGAAGAGACGCATGAAGCTTCAGGAAATCGTCGTCGAAGACGCGATCATCACCGGACTCTCCTCGACCTCGCGCGACGCCGCGATTGAGGAAGTCGTCGACCGACTCGTTGAGATTGGTTCCGTCAGCCCAGAGCTGCGGGACGAGTTCCTCGCCGAGATCATCAAGCGCGAAGACCGCGGCTCGACCGGGTTCGGACACGGTGTGGCCGTTCCGCACGTCAAGCATGCGGCCATCAGCCGCATGATCGTCGCGGTCGCCACGAGTTCAGACGGCGTTGAGTTCAACGCGCTGGACAAGCAGCCGGTCTACTCGATCTTCTTGCTGCTCTCCCCGGCCGACAAGCCCGAAGATCACCTGGACGCCATGGAGGCGATCTTCGGGAACTTGAGCCAAGAGACGTTCCGACGATTCCTGCGGCAGGCCCGGCACAAAGCCGATGTGGTCACGCTGCTCGAAGAAGCGGACGCTGGGGCCTCGGCCCGCTGAGTCGCGAGCGACGCCACGAGGCGTCCCGCAACGTCTCTGCTTCGTCTTGTCTCCCCCGACCTCCTTGGAGCCGCGCGATCGTGCCGTCCACCGCCACCGCCTGCGTCACCATCAAGAACCACCTCGGGCTGCATGCACGCCCCGCGATGCTGTTCGTTGAGCAAGCGACCGGCTACACCTCGGACGTGCGCGTGCGCCGGACGGATCAGAACGAAGCGGTCGACGGCAAGTCGATCATGCAGTTGCTGATTCTGGCCGCGACCAAGGACACGGAGATTGAGATCACGGCGACCGGGGACGACGCGGAGGACACCCTCCAGGCCCTGATCGAATTGGTCGACGGCCACTTCCACGAGGAGTAGGCCGGCGGGCCGCGGCCGATTCGCCGCTCAGCCGATGCGTTCGGCCTTGGGACTTCGTCCCATGAGTTCGCGGATCGCCTCGTCGGGTGTCCGCCCCTCAAACAGAATGCTCCGCACGGCCATGACGATGGGCATGTCGACGCTGGCGCGCTCGGCCAGCTCGGCGATGGCCCGCGTGGTTGGCACGCCTTCGACCACGGACACCGTCGACTCCAGGATGGCGTCGAGCGACTCACCGCGGCCGATTCGCTCGCCGCAGGTTCGGTTGCGTCCGTGCGGACTGAAGCACGTGGTGGCCAAGTCCCCGACCCCGGCGACGCCAAAGAACGTTTCCACCCGGGCTCCGTGTGCGGTGCCGAGCCGGGCGATCTCGGCCAGCCCGCGGGCCAGCAAAGCGCTCTTGGCGTTGTCGCCGGCTTCGAGCCCATCGACGATGCCGGCGGCCAGGGCGATGACGTTCTTGGCCGCCCCGGCGAGCTCGGTGCCGACCAAGTCGTCATGCCGGTAGACGCGGAGCCACGGCGCGCCGAAGGCGACCTGCACCGCCCGGGCGAGCGACTCGTCATCCGAGGCAGCGACCATCGTGGCCGGTTGGCGCCGGGCAAGTTCGGCGGCGATCGTCGGCCCGGACAGTGAGCAGGCGACAAGCGGCCGGCCCACGGCGTCTTCCATGACCTCGGTCGGACGCAGCAGCGTGCCGACCTCGATGCCCTTGGACACGCAGACGACCGGGAGGTTCGCGGCGGCCGCGGCCACGAGTTCCGGGCGACTCCAGACGTCGCGGACGAACTGCGTCGGGATGGCGTTGAGGATTCCGCCCGCCCCGGCGAGGGCAGCGGCCAGATCGTGGGTCACCTCGACGGCGTCATCGAGCCGGAACCCGGCAAGCCGGTGGGGCGCGGTCCGCGTCTCGGCCAGCGAGGGGCCGCCCGAAACGCCGGGGCACCAGATCCGGACCGGCGTGCCCGCGGCGGCCAGGGCGTCGGACATGACCAGGCCGAACTGCCCGTCCCCAAGAATCGTCACCGGTCCGAACGTCTGATCGGGCATGTCGGGGGCTCCTGGGGTCGTGCCGGCGGCCGGGGGCGGCTCGGCGGGTGGGCCGCTCGGGCGGGTGGGCCGCACGGGCGAAGTGGCGGGATGACGGGGCGAGGAGGCGGGTGGGTGCGGGTGCGGGCGAGCGGACCGGTGCGGGCGGGTGCGGGTGCGGGTGGGCGAGCGGACGGGTGCGGGCGGGTGCGGGCGGACGGACGGACGACGGACGACGGGCGGACGACGAGCGGACGGTCAACGGCGGACCGGCAGGCGACGAGCACCTCCCCGCACCCCCTCGGCGGGCCGAGGCCGCCCGACCGGGATGATGATACGGGACCGTTTCCGACCGAATAGGCCAGGAATCCGCCCTCGGCGTCCCATGATGCCGGTTCTTGCGCGAACATGGGGCCCGGGCCCGGCGTATCCTTCGCACGGCGTCCTGCTTGACCGCCGTCCGTCCGCGCGCCCGCCGCCCCGTCTTCATCGACGGATGCCGTGGGTCACGTCTTTCGCCGGATGCCCAACGATGCTCTCGGTCCGCCCGGGAGATGCCCGCTTCCGCTCCTTTCGCTCCCTTCCACGGAGTCCGCCGCGCATGAGCCAGCTCACCGCCGATCCCGGTGCCCTCGCCCCCCAGACCCCCGCCCTCGTGGCGGAAGGTGATGCCGGGGCCGAGAAGCTCGAACGCCGCCTCTTCGTCGCCCTGCTCGGCGGCATGCTCCTGCTGGTGTCCTGGATCACCGGCCTGCTCGGCTGGCACGAACAGGTCGTGAGCATCCCGGCCGCCGCCGGGGCGATCATCCTGGCCGTGCCGCTGTTCCAGGGAGCCTGGCGAGAACTGTCTCGCGGCAAGCCCTCGGCCGAAACGCTGGCCAGCATCGCCGTGGTCGCGGCCATGGCCACCGGCAAGTTCCTGCCCGGCGGCTTCCTGGCGTTCTTCCTGTGGACGGCCAACCTGGTCCTGTCGCGAACCGCCTGGGGCGCCCAGCGCGCCATTCGCGACCTGGTCGAACTGACTCCCGACATCGCCCGCCTGATCGACGGCGGCGAAGAACGCGAAGTCTCGCTGGCCAAGGTTACCGTTGGCCAAGTCGTTCGCGTCCGCCCCGGTGAGAACCTGCCGGTCGACGGCCGGGTGGTGGCCGGTCGCTCGTCCATCAACCAAGCGTCGCTCACCGGTGAGGCCGTGCCCGTCGAGGCCGAACCCGGCACCGAGGTGTACGCCGGTACCGCCAACCTCACCGGTCAGATCGACATCGAAGTCAGTGCCCTGCGCGGCGAGACGACGATCGGCAAGGTCGAGAACCTCATCCGTGAAGCCGAACGCACCAAGACCGAACGACAAGAGCTCATCGAACAGCTCGCGTCGTACTACGTGCCCGTGGTGCTCATGGTCGCCGGCCTGGTGTGGTTCTTCACCGCCCGCAGCGGCGACGAACTCGTCCGCGAAGAAGCCACCGTCCGCGCGATCACCGTGCTGGTGGTGACCTGCCCGGGCGCGCTGCTCATCGCCCACCCCACGGCCATGGTCGCGGCCTTTGCCGCCGCCGCCCGCCTGGGCATCATGGTCAAGCAGACCCGTACGCTCGAAGCCGCGGCCACGATTGACACGGTGGTCATGGACAAGACGGGCACGTTGACGACCGGCCGCTTTGCCGTCAGCCGCCTCGTGCCGGCCGATGGCGTGGAAGGTGCCGCCCTCTTGCAGGCGGCGGCCGACGCCGAACAGTCGTCCAACCACCCGCTGGCCCGGTCGATTCTCGATACCGCCGAGCAGGCCCGCATCACGCCGGCCACGATCGAGTCCTACGAAGAAGTGCACGGCCGCGGCGTTCGCGCCGTGACCGGCGGCGGCGAATTGCTCGCGGGCCGCGCCGCGTGGTTGGCCGAGGAGAACCCGGGGGCCCGGGCCGAGATCGACCGCGTGGAAGTGGAGATCGAAGGCATGTCCGGCGTGCACGTCATGCAGGGCAACCGCTACTTGGGCGCGGTCGGCCTGGAAGACAAGCTGCGGCGCGGAGCGCCCGGCGTGATCGACCGGCTTCGCAAGATCGGCGTCCGGCGCATCAGCATGTTCACCGGTGACCGGCTGAGCGTGGCCAAGCGCGTCGGCCAGGCCGTCGGCATGGACGCGATCGAAGCCGAGTGCCTGCCCGAAGAGAAGCACGAGGAACTGATGTACCTCATCCAGAAGGGTCACCGCACGTTGGTCGTCGGCGACGGCATCAACGACGGTCCGATCCTGGCCAGCGCCGACGTGGGCGTGGCCATGGGCCTTTCGGGTTCTGACATTGCGACCAACTCGGCCGGCGTGGCCCTGATGAACGACGATCTGCGGCTCGTGCCGTTCCTGCTCGAGCTCGCCCGACGGGCCCGGGCGATCGTGGCCCAGAACATCGGCTTCTCGCTGGCCCTGGCCCTCATCGGCCTGGCCCTGGCCGCGACCGGCAACATCACGCTGTGGGTCGCCCCGCTGCTGTACATCGCTGGCTTCCTGGGCGTGATCTTCAACAGCCTGCGGCTCGTCCGCTTCGGCGAAGAGTTCACCGAGGCCGAGGAAGCCCGTCGCCGCATCGAAGCCGAACGCGTGGTCAAGCCCTCGCGCCGGCAGGCCAGCTTGCAGCCGGCCAACTGATGCAGGACCGGGCACGCTTCGCCGCGCGGGCGACGCGTTCGGGCCTGCGGCGGTATCCCCGCCAGTTGGTGCGGAGCTTGGATCCGCGGGCGCTGCGCGAGGATGAAGCCGGCGCCGCGGCCGCCATCGGGGCGGGTGCGGCTGAGACGACCGAAGCGCTGGCGGGCATGACCGCCACGCCGCTCGCCGCCGCGTGGCTCGGCCACGGATCGGTGATGGCCAGCGTGGGCGGTCACCGCGTCCTGGTGGATCCCGTGTTCAGCCAGCGCATTGGCGTCCGCGTGGGCCGCGTCATCGTCGGCAAGACCCGGGTGCAGCCGGCCCCGGTGGCGGCCGAACAGCTCGCGCCGGCCGACTTACTCCTGCTGACCCACGCCCACTTTGATCATCTTGACCGCCCGACGCTCGCGCGGCTGGCGCATCCATTGACCCACGTCCTGACCGCCCGGCATACGGCCCGGCTCGTCCCGGCGGGGTTCGGCTCCGTGCGCGAGCTTCATTGGGGCGCGTCGGCCGACGTCGGCGGCCTGCAGGTCTCGGCGGTCCGCCCCGCGCACTGGGGCGCCCGCACCGTGGTTGACCGCCGGCGCGGGTTCAACAGCTACGTGGTCGAAGCCGGCGGCGTGCGTTGCCTGTTCGCCGGCGACACGGCGGAGACGGATGCGTTCGATGCCCTGGACCCGGTTGATCTTGCTGTCTTTGGCATCGGGGCGTACGACCCGTGGATCCACGCCCACGCGACGCCCGAGCAGGTCTGGGGAATGGTCCGGCGCCTGGGAGCGCGGTGGTTGCTGCCGGTGCACCATTCGACATTCGTCTTGAGCGACGAACCACTGGATGAACCGATGGAGCGGCTGCGGGCGGCGGCGGCCGGGGCCGGGGCCGGGGCCGGGACGAAAATGGAACGTTCGATGGACGTCGATGACGACGGTGCCATCGCGGCCAACGGTCCGCGGATCATGCCGCCGATTCTGGGCGCGGTCGGCCAACTTGACTGATCCCGCGGCACGCTCCGCGACCTCGTTGCGTCACGTCGCGTCACGTCGCGTCGCGTCGCTTCTCCCTTCACCAAGACTCGTCCTGAGGGCGGCTTCCATGCAACGCTTGCGTCCGAGTCCGATCCGCACGGCATCTTGGGGGGTGGTCAAGCTCTGGCCGCTCGCTGTCCTGGTGCTTTTCGCCTCTGGAGTCGTGACCACGTTCTTTCCGGTACCGAACCTGGTCTTGACCGGTTTCATGGAGCCGACGAACGGAACCGCCATCACGCCAACTCGATCCCACCTGGACCGCTGGAACACGATTGATGCGGGGCGATTCAGTCAACGCGATGCCCATGCGACGCGATACGCCAGTTGGGCGTCGGAGCGACGGTTGTATTCCGGGATGCACCAGGAAGGCGAAGGCCTCGATCGGGTCACGGCATTTCTGAACGTCGATGAGCTTCGATTCGGTTGGCCGGTTCGGTGCCTGCGGCGTTGGGAATGGAGCGAGAGTGACTATTCCGCGAACTCCCCCGTGGTGGCCCGAAGAACGGGGACCGCGCCGCGCGGAGTCTTCACGTACGAGGTGCTCTGGATTCGGCTTGTACTTGCGGGACTCACCGTCGCTGCCGGTGGGCGTGCGGCGATCGAGCTGTTCCGATTCGTCCGTTCCACGAGGCGGCGGCGCCGGGGGCGGTGTCCTGGCTGCGCCCACTGCATCCGCGACCAAGCAACGTGCCCGGAATGCGGCGCCCCCACCGCCCGTGCCGATCGATCGAAACGTGGGGCGAGCGACCCGAATCCGATCACCGTTCTGCGCGGCGTGCCCGGTCACGACGGCGATCTCGCCGCGGAGGCCGGTTCAGAGGACACAACACCCGATTCGCCACGCTTCGTACCGCCGGCCGCCCCGTGAGGCGACTCATCTGGGTCATTTCGATCGCGGCCGGAACGACGCTCACGATTCCGCTCGTGGCATCACGCCGCGATTTCAGTCCCTGGCTGCCGATCACCGTACGCATCACCGTCGCACCCAAGGACTTGACGCACCACCCGGATGGTGCCGGGCCGCAATACGACACCTACGAACTCTCACAGATCGGGCGCCGGGTCGCCGTCCACGTGGATTCCGAGTTCGGGCGAAGTCGCGAGGCGGAAGTCGGAATGGATCCGCTGCGATTGATTCACGGGACCTCGGCGACGACCCAAGAACACAAGCGCCAGTTCATCACTTGGCTGAATGCCATCGCCGACCGTGCGTATCGCCACTCAGGGTCAGAGCGACACTCCTTTCAGTTTGGATTCCCACTCCCGTTCATGTCCCGTGAGCGGGTGATGACCCGTGGCCAAGGCACCCAGAATCTGCACGCCTTCATCGTTCAGCCGAACCCCTGGCCGTCCAGGCGCTGGATCATTCCGACCCGTGTGGTCTGGCACCGGTTCTTCCTGAACACGCTCGCCTTCGCCCTCCCGATCTGGCTTGTTTTCGCCGTGGCTGAACGTCTTCGGGCGTCGTTTCGCGTCACGCGCGGCCGGTGCGGCGCCTGCCGCCACCTCCTCGGAGGATCGATGCGATGTCCGGAGTGTGGCACCCCAAGAAGGCGTCCGCTCGTCGGACGGCGCGACGACCCGGCTACGGACGTGCGCACGGCCCCCACGCCGCCAAGAGCCCGCTGAGGTCGGCGGCGTCGACCATCCCGTCGGCATTGAGATCGGCCGGGCAATCCGAGCACGGGCCCCACGCGGCCAACAGCCGCAGCAAGTCATCCGACGCCACGGTGCCGTCCCGGTTCAGATCGGCCGCGCATGCCTGCGTCGCCAACCGCGTGACGAACGTCGGCGCCTGCAGCCGACCGGCATCCGGCGGTACAAGCTCGCCGATCAGGCCGCCGCCGGCGAGGTCCCACTGGCTCACGCGGGCGTCGTTCACGCTGGACACGAGGAGCTCGAGTGACTGACCGATCACCACCGCGCTCGGGCCATCGGCTTCGGCGATGATGCCCATCAGGTCGCCGTGTATCGGATCGACTTCGTACACGCGGTCGGCCCCCTCGGACACGACGAATGCCCGCGACTGAACGAAACTGATCGCCCGGGGCCGCAAGACTGGCCCGGGGAACGGCGGGACAAAGACGCCGTCGAACGCTCCGGTCGCCAGGTCATAGGCGAGGATCTGGTTGCCGAAGAAGCTCGGCACGTACAGGCGGCCGTCCGGGCCGACGTCAATCCCGGCGTCGGGTCCGTCGAGCCCACCCGCGCCGGAGGCGACCAGTTCGTCGATGAACGTGCCATGGACCCCGTCGAAGCGGAGTATGCGGTCGGTGTCAAAGCTCGTGACCAGCAGATCCGGCTCGCCGTCGCCGGTGACATCGGGGACGAAGAGCAGCCCAGCCGGCGCAGTCAGTCCGCCGGTGCGTTCGGGAATGAAGGCGTCGAGAAACGCTCCACTGATGGGGTCGTAGCGCAGCACGGCATCGCTGCCTTCGCTCGCGACGTACGCACGTTGATCCGGTCCGATGACGATGCCAAGCGGGCCGTTTAGGCCGCCTCCCGGTCCCAGCGGCCCGAGCGACCTGCCGGTCAGCCCGTCGAACCGATGGACGACGTCGGCGGCGAAATCGCTGACGAGCACGATGTCGTTGTTGGGCCCGGCGGCGATGGCCGGGGCCGCCAGGAGGCTCGTGGTGACCATGATCGTGGCGGCGACCGCGATGGTCGTCGGCCTGATGGTCGGGGAGCTGGTCGGGAAGCTGGTCCCGGCCGCAGTCGTGTTCGAGACGCAAGAGTGTGTGTTCATGGAACCAGCGTGCCGCGCCGGTCCTCAGGCGTCTTTCAGAATCGTGCTCAATTCGCGGAGGCGGGCGAGATCCGCTTCGCCGCGGGCGCGGGCCGGCGTGCAGCCGAAGCACCGGCGGAATGCGGTGGTGAAATGACTTTGGCCACTGAATCCAAGGTCAATGGCCAGGCCCGCGAGCGATTCCGTTCCCCGGACGATCCGCTCGAGACCGGCCCGCAGCCGAAGGCATTGCCGATGGTCATGGATCGTGCGTCCGGTTTCGCGGCGGAACACGCGGCAGAGATGGTGCGGAGACGTGTGCACCGCCCGAGCGATCGTCGCCAGATCAAGGGGTTCGTGGTAACGCTTGGCCAGAAGGTCCGTGGTGCGGTGCACCAGTTCGCGATGGGCCGCTTGCGTGCGCGATCCACCCGCCCGCCGCGGCCCGCGCCCGGTGCGCTCGAAGCGCTGCCGGTCGGCAAGCTCGTGCAACACCGCGCCTGCGATCGTGATCGCTGCCTCTTCAATGGCCAGGCCAAGGTCGTCGCCGCGGCCAATCGTCCGGCGCACGCCCGCCGCGCGCCGGGCATGCTCGGCCGCCCGCCATATTTCCAGGTGCAGCCGCCACACGTCGGCCCGAACCGGCAGCACCGGCCGGTCAAAGGGAAAACGTTCCGGATCGTCGGCCGCTCCCGCTGCGTCGGCCATCGCCGACAAGACGTTCGGCCGGAGCTCGAGTTCGGTGACCGCGTCGCCGCGTTCGTCGGGATGTTGGACGACGTACGGGTCGCGGCGATTGATCAAGCACGCGTTGCTGCGGTCGACCAGGCCTCGGCGCCCGCGGTGCGTGCGCTCGAACCGCCCGCGGCGCATGAACGCGATGGAGTGCCATGCGCAGCATTTCTCCAATGGCTGGCGACGGCACGCGGTCCGGCAGCCGTACGCCCGCACCTGCACGAGCGGGCCGGCGTGGATCACCGTGGTCAGCGACGTGTCGAATCCCATCCCGCGAGCCTCCGGGGAGGATTCGCGGAGAGGCCGTTGGCGGATCCCGCGGAGTTTGCGGGCCCGCGGAAGTCGCCGCTGCCGGCCGGCCGCCCGCCGCCAGCCCGCCGCCAGCCGCCAGCCGGGCCATCTCGTCAGAGCAGCGGCCCCAGCAACCGGGCCACATTCTCGACGAAGCGCCGCCAGAGTGGACGCCGGGCCCAGGCGGCGGGATCGATGGCTTTGGACTCGTCCATGTACGTCTGCTGCAACCACGCGACGTGGCTGGCCACATCGTCGTCGGGCACCAACAACGTCAGTTCGAAGTTCAACCAGAAGCTGCGCATGTCCATGTTGACCGAACCGACGATGGCCACGCGCCGGTCCACGGTCAACGTCTTGCTGTGCAGCAGGCCGCGTTGGTGCCGCATCACCCGGACGCCGGCGGCGAGCAACTCATCCAACTGCGCGTTCCCGGCCAGACCGACGATGACGCCATCCAAGCGCTCGGGCACGACGAGCGTCACGTTGATGCCGCGCAGAGCGGCCGCGCGCAGAGCCGCGCGCGTGCCTTCGTCGGGCACGAAGTACGGCGTGGTGAGGATGAGCTCTTCACGGGCCGACCAGATCGTGGCCAGAATCATGTCGTGGATCGCGGCGGGGACGGCACCGGGTCCCGAGGGAACGAGCTGGACCACCGTGCCGGGAGCATCCACGGCCGGAACGTCGGGCAAGAGGTCGTGGTCCACGGTGATCGGCCCGGCGCAGTCGAGCAGCCAGTCCTGGACGAACACGAGCTGGGCGGCTTGGGCGGCCGGGCCTTCAATACGAATCGTCGCGTCCACCCACGGACCGATCGACGGACGGCGGGCAACGCGAAACCCGTCGTCGGTGACGTTGTGGCTGCCGACGAAGGCGATGCGCCCGTCGACCACGGCCAGCTTGCGGTGGTTGCGCAGGTCGAGCCGGGCGAACGGCAGGCGGAGCAGACTCGCCGGGAGGGCCGCGGTGATCTCGACGCCGGCGGCCCGCATCCGGCGGGCCAAGGCCGACCCCAGGAACGGCCGGCTGCCCACGCCGTCGACCAGGACGCGGCAATCGATCCCGCGCGCGCGGGCGGCGATCAACGCCTCGGCCAGGGTTTCGCCGGCCCCGGTGCTCATCCAGATGTAGGTGCAGATGTGGACGTGCCGCTCGGCCGCCTCGATGTCCGTCACCAATCGCTCGACGAAGGCCGCGTCGGCCAGCATCTCCAGCCGATTGCCGGCCACCGGCGGCAAGCCCGTGGCCGCCGTGGCCAGCCGCGAAAGCGCCCGGTCGCTGCCATCGCCGGATGGCCACTGGGACCACTTGTCCCGCCAGATCTGCAATTCGTAGGGCTTGAGCTGCTCGACGGCCCGGGCGTGGCGGGCCGCCCGCCGGTGGCCGAGCCGCGTTTCTCCGACCAGCAGGTAGAGGGCCGCGCCGACGCCGGGGGCGAACAGCAGCACCACGAGCCACGCAAGGCTGACCGGAACGGAGCGACGCCGCATGACGATCCGGACGACGAGCAGACCCCGGACCACCGTGTCGATCAGGAGGGCGAGGATCAGGCCGATCGTGATCGGGTCGGGCACGGGGGGACGCTCTCGAAACGATTCCGCCTCGCCGCCGATTCCCGGGAATCCGGGCCGACGTTCCGGGGTCGGGCACCCGTGGATGGTACGGCCCCGGACGACGATCGACCGGCCTTGCCGCCCCGTCCGTGCGGACTCATGCAGCATCCTGCTAGACTCTGCGCTGCCGATGGACCCGGGCCCCACCCCTGGCCGTCGGCCGGATTCGGACCCCCGTCCGAAACCCGAACTTCGCCGCATTGTCGCCCGTCACGCACGGCGTCAATGTCCGGCGAACGACACGAATCGATTCAACCAGGCCCAGGCGGGCCGGGAGGCGACGTGATTGACACGGTGACTCGGAATGGATGCGGCCAGGGGCCGATTCCCACGCTTCGAACGTTGATGCGACGCGCCGCGATCGGCTTGGCCGCGGGCCTGATGATCGGCGTCGCCGCCGGCTGCGGGGGCGGCTCTTCCGGCGGGACGGACACGGGCGAAACCGTG
Organism: Phycisphaerales bacterium; assembly: GCA_045106735.1. Classification (GTDB taxonomy): domain Bacteria; phylum Planctomycetota; class Phycisphaerae; order Phycisphaerales; family SM1A02; genus JBGCEZ01. The sequence continues at coordinate 149,937 of JBGCEZ010000058.1, forward strand.
TCCAAGCGCGACTACGTCGGCAGCGTCATCCGGATTCCGAACACCACGGGCGGACCACGCTCACTGGACCCGGCACTCGGCACCTCGGTGTACGACAACCGAGCGGTCATCCAGACCTACGAGACGCTCATTCAATACAACTACTTCAAGCGGCCGCTCGAGCTCGAGCCCCTGCTGCTTGAGTCGATGCCCGAGAGCCTGGACGGCGGCACCCGCTATCGCTTCACGCTCCGCGACGACATCTTCTTCCACGACGACGAGTGTTTCCCCGGCGGCGAAGGTCGCAAGATGGTGACCGAAGACGTCTTCTACTCGTGGAAGCGGCTCGCCGACCCCAAGTACCAGCTCCAAGCTTGGCCGCGGGTTGACGGCATGATCGTTGGATTCAACGCGTACAAGGACGAACAGAATGCCGCCGTCGAGGCCGGCAAGGACTTCGACTACGACGTCCCGGTCGAAGGCATGGTCAAGATCGATGACCGGACGTTCGACATCGTCTTGCCAGAAGCCAACCGCCAGTTCCTCTTCAAGCTCACGACCTTCGCCCTGGCGATCATGCCGCGCGAGGCGGTCGAGCACTACGGCGAACGCATCAACAACACGATGGTCGGCTCCGGCCCGTGGAAGTTCGTGGAGTGGCTGCCGGGCTCCCGCATCGTCTACGCCCGGAATCCCGAGTACCGCGAGATGTTGTTCCCTGACGGATGGCAGAACGAACCCAACGCCGATGACTACGCCGAGTACGAAGGACGCCGACTGCCGTTGGCCGACAACCTTGAGATCACGTACTACGTCGAGTCCACGCCCATGTGGCTGCAGTTCAAGGGCGGCAACCTTGACTTCACGACCGTGCCGCAAGCGGGCTACACCGAAGCGTTCGATGAACGCACGGGCGAACTGAAGCGAGAATGGCGACTCGACGAGATCGTCTACCAGCCCGTCCCGCTGGCCGATTTCATCTATCGCGGCTTCAACATGGACGACGAACTTGTCGGCGGCTACACCCCCGAGAAGATCGCCCTTCGCCGCGCCTTGGCGCTGTGCATGGATCTCGAAGAGATCAACGCCAGCCGCTACAACAACCTTCCGGTGATCTACGACGGCATCATTCCGCCCGGCGTCGATGGACACTTGGAGGCCGGCAGCTTCGACCCGCCGAACCGTGGCCCGGACTTTGAACTCGCCCGCGAGTTCCTGCGGGAGGCGGGCTATACGGTCGTCGACGGCAAGGTTACCGATCTGCCCCCCATCGACCTGTACACTTCCCGGGGCGCCGACAGCGAGCAGATCGTCGAGATGTACCAACGCAACCTCAACGAGGTTGGGATCCAGACGAACCCGCGGTACGTGGACTTTGCGCAGCTGACCGAAGCCTTGGACAAGAGCCAGGCGCCGATGTTCAGCTTGGCCTGGGGCATGGCGTACCCGGACGCGGAATACAACCTGCAGCTCTTCTATGGCCCGAACGAAGCGCCCGGCCCGAATGCGTTCAACTTCAAGAACGCGGAGTACGACGAGCTTTACAAGCGAATCAAGGTGATGGCCCCCGGCCCGGAGCGGACCGCGGTCTACGAGCGCATGCAAACCATCATCAACGAGTACTGCGTCTTCGTGGGCTCCCAGGCGCGCGTTCGCCAGTACTTGGTTCACCCGTGGGTCTTGAATTTCAAGGCCACCGAGGACTTCTACAACTACTGCAAGTACCTTGACATCGACATGGAGCACCCCGAACGGCCGGAGTGATTCGGACGCCGGCGTTTCTGTCCGTTCACTCACCCCGCTGATTCGGAGACCTGACCCGTGTGGGCCTTCATCGTCAGGAAGATCCTGACCAACATTCCGGTGTACCTCGGTGCCCTGCTGCTCGTGTTCATGGCGCTGCGGGTGCAAGATCCCGTCTACCAGTACCTAGGACAGGAAGCGACCGAGGCGCAAGCCGATCTGCTTCGACGCGACATGGGGCTCGACCGTCCGCTGGCCGCTCAGTTCGGCGAGTACGTCGTGTCAGCCGTCACGCTGAACTTCGAGCGCAACTCGTGGAACCAGAAAGGCACGCCGGTCGGCGAGATCCTGCATCGCTCGGTGGTCCCGAGCGTGTCGATCACGCTCCCCGCCCTCATGCTCTCGACCCTGATTGGCGTCTTCATCGCCTTGGTCGCGGCGTACTTCCGAGGGAGGATGGCCGACCGAGCACTGATGATTCTGGCCGTGCTCGGCATGAGCATCAGCTTCCTCGTGTACATCATCTTCGGGCAGTATTTCCTGGCCGCGGTACCGCAGGAAGCCGGCCTCAACGCTCCGTTCGCCGTCGAGGGATACAAGCCCTGGATCGAGTTCGGCGAGGGTGGCGGCTTCCGACCGGGTCGATGGATCGAATTCTGCATGCTGCCGGTGATGATCAGCGTCATCGTCTCGATGGGCTATGACACGCGCTTCTACCGGGCGGTCATGGTCGAGGAGACGGGGCGCGACTACATCACGACGGCGGTGGCCAAGGGGGCGACCAAGCCCAAGATCATGTTCGTTCACATGCTGAAGAACGCCATGATCCCGGTCATCACCCGCGTGATGAGCACGCTGCCGTTCATCGTGATCGGATCCATCTTGCTTGAGATGTACTTCAGCATCCCCGGTATGGGACGCGAGATCATCGGGGCGATCGTCAACAAGGACTTCCCGGTCATCCAGGCCTTTGTCGCCGTCTTTGCCCTCATCTTCATCGCCAGCGTGATCTTGACCGATGTGCTCTACGCCATCGTCGATCCGCGTGTGCGGCTTTCGTAAACGGGACCCGCGAGCGATGATTCGAAAGTTCTTTACCAGTCGCAGCTGGCGCAAGTTCGCGGCCAACAAGCTGGCCATGGTTTCCCTGCTCCTCATCGGCGTTTACCTGTTGATCGCGCTGGCCGGATTCGCCGGCCTGATCAGCCGGGACGACACCCAGGTTCGCGTCCTTCCGGACCGAACGCCCGGCTATCTGGAACACCGAACGTTTGACGCCCGGGCCAACGTGGCCCGCTGGTACGTCGAGCGCACGAGGCTCCGCATCGACCGCGCCGGCGACGTGGACGGGGACGTTGACGCCTATCGCCGCCTCAAGGGCGAGTTGGCGATGGCCGAACGCGTGCTCGCCGACGTGCCGCTCGACGAGCTCACGGAACGAGTCGAAGCGTCCGAGGCGCTCATGGCCGAAGTGGACCGCGTCCTGGATGTCCGAGATGAGATCCTGGACGAGCAGTTTGAGATCGACCTGAACATCCAGCGCCTTGAGCGTCGCGGTGGGCGGGAGGATCGCATTGCAGAACTGAGCGCTGACCGCGAAGCGGTGACCGCCCGTCTGCCAGAGGCCGAGGCAGCCGGTGAAGCAGCGGTCGCCGAAGTGGAAGCAGCGATTCTTGAGTTCCATCCGATGCCCGACGGCCTCGGCGGGTTCTGGTACCGCGTCCGGACGTTCCTGGGCAGCGACGCGCAGGGCCGCTCGATCTCGATGAAGGCGCTCTTCAGTGTCCGAATCGCATTCCAAATCGGGTTCGTGGTGGCCTCGATCTCGGTGGTGATCGGAACGCTCCTCGGCGCAGCCGCCGGGTTCTTCGGGGGCTTCGTCGACTACGCGGTGATGTACATCGTCAGCGTCTTGAGTTCGATTCCAACGCTGGTCCTGCTTGGCGTGCTCGTGTTCATGTTCTTCGGCAGTGAGATCTTCGACAACCCGGCGAAGCGCCCTGGTCTCGCTCTCGTGCCGGTGTACTGCGCGATGTGCTTGACGTTCTGGGTCTCCACTTGCCGCGTGATTCGTGGCGAGGTCATGAAGATCCGCAGCCTGGAGTACGTCCAGGCCGCCACGTCGATCGGTTTCGGCCGGTTGTACATCCTGTTCAGGCACGTCATTCCGAACACCGCCCACCTGATGTTCATCAACCTCAGCCTGCTGTTCATCGGAGCGATCAAGAGCGAAGTCATCTTGAGCTTCCTGGGACTGGGCGTGAAGGGCCAGCCCAGTTGGGGCGTCATGATCAGCCAGGCGAAGGACGACATCTCCGTCGGCTTCTTCTGGGAAGTCGTGACGGCCAGCGTCATGATGTTCGGCCTGGTCCTGGCCTTCAACATCGTGTCCGATGCCCTGCAGGACGCCTTCGACCCCAAGCACGTCAGTTGATGACCGTGACACGGCCAGCCGGCACCCGCCCTGCCCGTGCCTCGCTCGACCCGCGCGCTCGCTTGCGAGCCAACGCCCCCGCCCGCCCCGCTCCCGGAGCTTCGACCCGTGTCTGATGCCCCCGCCCCAACCGGCGATCCGATCCTTCAGGTTCAGTCGCTCACCACGAGCTTTCGCACCGACCGCGGCCTGGTGACCGCGGTCGACGATGTCTCGTTCGACGTTTCGCCCGGTGAGACGCTCGGCATCGTCGGCGAGTCGGGATGCGGAAAGACGGTCACGAGCAAGTCGATCATGCGTTTGCTGCCGGACCACGTCACGCGCTACGCCGACCACAGTCGGATTCTTTACCGCGGCACGGACCTGCTCGCCGCCAGTGAAGGGACCATGCGCGAAGTTCGCGGCAACGGCATTGCGATGATCTTTCAGGAGCCGATGACCAGCCTCAACCCGGTCTTCACCGTCGGCTGGCAGCTCGAAGAGGCGCTCAAGTACCACACGAAGCTCAGCAAGAAGGAGCGGCGTGAACGGGCCATCGAGATGCTGCGGCTGGTGGAGATGCCGAACGCCGAGAAGCGGATCGACGAGTATCCGCACCAACTCTCCGGCGGCATGCGGCAACGCGTGATGATCGCGATCGCCCTGTGCTGCGAACCCGACGTCCTCATCGCCGACGAGCCGACGACCGCACTGGACGTGACCATCCAGGCTCAGATCCTCGCCTTGATGAATGATCTCAAGGAACGCCTCAAGACGGCGATCATCCTGATCACGCACGACCTTGGCGTGGTCGCCCAGGTCTGTGACCGGGTACAGGTGATGTACGCCGGCCGGGTGATCGAACGCGGCGACGTGATGGACATCTTCCACCGCCCGCAGCATCCCTACACGCAAGCGTTGCTCAACTCGATTCCCAAGCACGGCAGCATCGAACGCGGCTCGCGCCTGCCGTCGATCGAGGGCATCGTGCCGAGCCTGTGGGACCTGCCCGATGGCTGCCGGTTCAACGAGCGCTGCGACCATCGCCAGGACCGCTGCGTGGCCGAGGAACCCGCACTGGTGGAAGACGCCAGCGGCCACGCCCGCCGCTGCCACTTTCCGCTGAACACGGACGCCGAACTCACGGTGGGAGCCACGTCATGAGCACGGTCACCGATCCGGCCCCCGCCGCCGCCCCCGAGCCGGCGGCCGATCAGAGCGCCCCGCTCATCCGCGTCCGCGATCTCGTCAAGCACTTCCCGGTACGCGGCGGCGTGTTGAACCGCGTGGTGGGCCGGGTGCACGCGGTCAATGGCGTGAGCTTCGACATCCACCGCGGCGAGACCGTCGGCATCGTCGGCGAATCCGGCTGCGGCAAGAGCACCCTGGGCAAGACGCTGATCCGGCTCATCGATCCGACGAGCGGCCGCGTCAGTTACGGCGGCCAGGAGATCACGTCGCTCGACCACGCGGGCATGATGGACATTCGCCGGAAGATGCAGATCATCTTCCAGGACCCGTATTCATCGCTGAACCCTCGCATGACCGTCCGCGCGCTCCTGCGCGAGGCGATGAAGTTCCACCGGATCGTGCCCGACGACCAGATGGACGACGCGATCACGGAGCTGATCCGCACCGTCGGCATGCGGGCTGATTCGGCCGACAAGTTCCCGCACGAATTCTCCGGCGGCCAGCGCCAGCGCCTTGGCATCGCCCGGGCACTCAGCGTGAAGCCCGAGTTCATCGTGGCCGACGAACCGGTCAGCGCCCTTGACGTGTCCATCCAGGCCCAGGTGCTGAACCTGATGATGGACCTCAAGGAGCAGTTCGGCCTGACGATGATGTTCATCTCGCACGACCTCAAGGTCGTCGAGCACTTCTGCGACCGCATCTTCGTCATGTACCTCGGCCACATCGTCGAAGAGCTGCCGCGGGACCGCGTCCGCGGCGAAACGGCCCAACACCCGTACACCGTCGCCCTGCACGGGGCGAACCCGATCGACGACCCGGCCGACCGCCGGCCGCTGACCGTCCTGCAAGGCGACGTCCCGAGCCCCTTCAACCCACCGGCCGGCTGCGCCTTCGCCGGCCGCTGCCCCAAGGTCATGGATCGCTGCCACACCGAACGCCCGCCGCTGGAACAGAAGCAGGTGGGCCACCGATTGGCGTGTTTCGCGGTGGAGTGAGCCGGGGCCGATCGCATGGCGGCTGCCGCGCGATGGACCGCCGTGGGCGTGAATGACGGCCACGTTTCACCGGTGCCCGCGTCGGGCTTGATTCGCCGGGATGGGGATCTTCGGCCGCGCTGCGAGTGGACGCTGCGCTCTGGTGCGCCCTCGGGTGCCCTCGGTGCGGTGCAGTTCGGTACGGCGCGGCGCAGTGCGGCGCGGTGCAGTGCGGCGCGGTGCGGCACAGCGCGGTCGCGCCGGATTGCCCCACCCATCGCCGCAGCAGCCCTGAATCAAATTCGCGCCGCAGATCGAGTCGCGACTCGACATCGACCGTCTCGGACGACATGGTGCATGACGCTTGGCCATCGTCCCACACGGGCCGAGCCCCAGGGGATTCCCATGTCCGTCCAGACCACGGCGAGCAGCCCGCGATCGTCGGCCACCAGGCCCGGCCTCTCCTGGCGGTTCCGAGTTGCCCGGCGCCGGACTCGGCGCCGCATCGGGTGGACCATCATCCTGGCCGTCTTCAGTCTGCATGCCAGCGCGGTCCTGCTGGGCCGCTACGAGATGCCGCCGGGCGAGCAATACGCCCTGCCCGCCAACCAGCTGCTGGCCAGGGGGCCCGCGCCGACGAACGACGAGCTGGTCCTGCACGTCCACGCCTCGGTGGGCGTTCGACATCTTGTCGTCGCCAGCGCCGGCCCGGGTTCGGATCCACGTCCGTCGCACGAGCTGCCCGAATGGGCGACGGAGATGTACCACGATTTCATGGTCCGCTCCGACGGGATTCCTTCCAGCCTCCCCGGTGGCGGGAGCGCACGCTACTCCATGACCGCCCGCGGCATTCCGTGGCCAGCCCTTCGCGCCGGGGCGATCGAGGTCATGGATCCCACCGCCGGCCCGGTCACCCGCGTCCACTTCCGCGACCACGCGATCCGCTGGGCCGCCCCCAGCCGGTCGCCAATGTTCAATCATCCGGCGACGATCGTGGGGGCCAGCCTCTGGACCACCCGAGCGACGTTGATTCCCGTGATGCCCCTTGGGTGGTCCTACGTCGGCGCCCTTGTCCTGCACGGGGCCGTCTGGTGGATCACCGGCGCGGCGATTGCGTGGTCGCGGCGATCGTGCCGGCGCCGAATCCGGCGGCGACGCACCATGGTGCTCGGTTGCATCGGCGGGGTCGTGATCACCTTCGGATTGGCCGCCGCCGGGCACACGTGGTCGCCGGAAGTCCGCGATCCACTTGCGGCGACGAGTCAGTGGGCCATGGCCCAGAGATCGCCGTCGATTGAAGTGGCCGGACCGCATGGTCCGCACCAGGGTGTTCACTTCATCCGAATCGACCGATGGCGGACAGGACTCAGCACCTGGCATACCAGCCAGTGGCGATCGGAATCGCTCCAAGATCGCTTCCCGGAGCAACCGCGTTTGATGGAGTGGATGCCAGCCCACCTGCCGGAGCTTCTCCCCGGAGGCCCCGACTGGACCGACCCGCGCGAAGTTCGCGTGGCGCAGACCGTCGGCTGGCCGTGGCGCTGTTTCAAGGCCAGCGCGGGGACGACGCGCAGCGTCACGGACGCCGCGGGAACCCGCTCCCTGTCCCCGTACGTCCGGACCGATGCGGCCATGTCGCCGTTCGAGCCCTTGCGTGACGGATCCAGACTTCTTCCCGTCACGCCGATCCCGTCTGGATTGGCCGGCAATCTGGCCGCCTGGTCGTTGGTCTCGTGGATCGGGATGGCGGGACTGCATGCGCGGCGGGCGTGGCACCGGACGCGCGGACTCCGCCGCCGCCGATCCGGATGCTGCCGCCGTTGCGGCCATCGAATGATCGATCCGTCCGACGAGCCCGCGCTGTGGCCGAGCCGATGCCCGGAATGCGGCGGGGCATGAACTGCCCGGCACCGGAGGCCGTCGCAGGGCGCGACGACGCATCACGGCACGACTATGCCCCCACGAATCGCGACGCCCACGCGGCCAGCACGTCGGCAATGAAGCTCGCGTCCGCCGCCCGGCTCACCAGGTGGTCCACCCCGTCCAGCGACACGAAACTCTTGGGATGCTTGGCCCAGCCGTAGATCCGCGCGGCGTTCTCGATGCCGACGATGGCGTCCCCCGGGGCGTGGAAAATCATGAGGGCCCGGCCGAGGGACCCGATCGTCGCCGCCGGATCCTGGCTTCGCAGATCGTCGACCAATCCGCGGCCGACGGTGAACGGCCGGCCACCGATCGAAACTTCCGCCCGGCCATCGCGCTCGATCTCGCCCTCGGCCGACGCGAACAGATGCGTCACGTGTTCGGGATCGGCCGGTGCTCCGATCGTCGCCACCGCCCGGCACTCGTCGACCTGGCCCGCCGCGGCGAGCACCGCCGCCCCGCCCAGGGAATGGCCCACCAAGATGCGCGGGGCGCTCCGATGGGCACGCAGCCAACTCGCCGCGGCCACCAGATCGCCAACGTTCGAACTGAAGGTCGTGTTCTCGAACTCGCCGCCGCTGTGCCCCAGGCCGGTGAAGTCGAAGCGCAGTACGCCGATTCCTCGGCGAGCCAAGCCCTGGGCGATGCGGCTCGCGGCGGCGATGTCCTTGGAGCACGTGAAACAGTGGGCGAACAGCGCGTACGCCTGCGGCTCACCGTCGGGCTCATCGAGGCGGGCGGCGAGTGTTTCGCCCAGGGCGCCGGGGAATTCAATACGCAGATGACTCATGGACGCGGGGCTCCGTCGCCGGGGCGCGGAGGCCGGGCGGTTCGTGATGTGGGGGATGCAACTGGCCCGGAGGGATTGGATGCCCCAGCGGAGCCTGACGTCCCGGATGACCCACTGGGCCCAGATGCTTCCGGCCGTTGGTCAGGAAACACCGGGCGATCGGGTGTGGTCCCGAGACTGCGGCGCGGCGGCGTCCCCCCACGGCCGATCGACGTCTTGCCGTACCGGCCCTTGATCGCGTCGGTCACGGAGTCAAGGCGGCGGGCCCGAGCGTCTTCGGGGGCGGCGAACAGATCGACCTGGCGGCCGTCGGCGGGATCGGCCAGGTTCGAGACGCCGGCGCCGATCAGTCGGACCGGCTGGAAATGTCGGCCGGCCCATGCGTCGAAGAGTCGGCGGGCGGCGGCGATCAGAACGTCGGTTCGGTCATCGGGCTCGCGGAGCGTCTCGGAGCGGGTGATGGTTTCGAAGTCGCCGTAGCGAATCTTGACGGTGACGGTGCGGGCGTAGCGTTCGTGACGCCGCAGCCGCGTGGCAACCTCTTCCAATTGGGCGCGGAGAAATGGCCGCACATCATCTGGCCGGACCAGATTCTCGCCGAACGTTCGCTCGCTGCTGATCGATTTCGCCTCGCGGTCGGTGTGGACCGGCCGGGCGTCGATTCCCAGGGCGAGCCGCCGCAGGTGCGGCCCGTGCTTGCCCAGGACCAGTTCGATCTCGCGCTCACTGAGCGCCTGGAGATCGCCAAAGGTCCGAAGCCCCACCCGGTGCAGCCGCGTGGCCGCCGCATCGCCCACGCCCCAGAGTCGCTCGATCGGCAGTGCGGCGATGCGGCCCGGCACATCGTCCATCGAGAGTTCGACCAGCGCGTCGGGCTTCTCCAAATCGCTGCCGAGTTTGGCGAGGAACTTGTTCGGGGCGACGCCGACGGAGCAGGTCAACTGCGTCTCGTCCTGCACCGCGGCCCGAATGGCCGCGGCGATGTCGGCCGCCGAGCCAAAGAGCCGCACCGAACCGGTCACGTCCAGAAACGCCTCGTCGACCGAGAGCGGCTGCACCAAGGGCGTGAACCGCTCGAAGATCGCAAACACCTGTCGGGAGACTTCGCTGTACCGGCCACGCGAGCCGGACACGATGATCGCCTGGGGGCACCGCCGCTTGGCCACCGCAATCGGCATGGCCGAATGGCAGCCAAATCGCCGGGCCTCGTAGCTCGCCGCCGCCACCACGCCGCGCGGCCCGTCGTGGCCGACGAGCACCGGCTGACCGCGCAGCGACGGATCATCACGTTGTTCGACCGAGGCGAAGAACGCGTCCATATCGACGTGCAGGATGGACCGGGCGGGCATGGGGGCGATTCTACCGATCCATTCCCGCCGGACGCATGTCCACCCGAAGCCGAGTTGCCTCGTCCCACGCTCCGTCGGCCGCGACGGGACGCGACGGGCCGCACCCCAGCCCCGAATCAACGAGATGGAGCGAACCCGCGGGATTCGAGTGGACATTGGAAGCCGTACTGCCCGGAACAACCGACGGATCGGACCCGAGGGTCGCGTTCGACCCTGAAATCTCTGGCTTCGCCGAACTCGACCTTGCGCTCGTGGCCGCCTCCGAAGGTCCAGTCACCACGCTCGTCGGCGCATCGGATGCGATCGACGAGATCACCAATCGAATCGAACTGGAGCCACTGCGCATCCTCGGACCGGCGATCCGCGACGCCCCGCCGTGCGGCCATGGCTCGCGGGAGTTCATCCTGAACGCACATCAACATTCGGTGCGGCCGCAGCACGAGGCGGAGTACGTCCAGTCATGCCTCGACGCAGCCAAGGGACTGCAACAGTTCATCCGCACGACGCTTGACCGCGAGGCCGAGGTACTGATCCACATGAACGACTGAGCCGAACCGGAGCACCAACGCTCTACCCCCGCGGCGGCACGTCGTCGAATCCCGCCCCGCCCCAGGGATGGCAGCGGCCGATGCGTCGCACGGTCAGCCACGTTCCGCGGAGCAGCCCGTGCCGCCGGTACGCCAGGAGCGAATAATCGCTGCAGGTTGGTTGGAAGCGGCAATGGCCGCCCATGAACGGTCGCAGGGTGAGCTGGTAGAGCTTCACGATCGCCGCCGCGGGCCAAGCGGTGATCGGCATCGCCGGTTCGGCCGACGGCTGGCTCATGGCTGGTCCGCCAGTCGCCCGGCGAGCCGGCAAGCGGCATCGCGCAGCATGGCTTGGCATCGCTCGACGCTGGCCACCGGATCGTGGGGCCGCACGTGTACGACCAGATCCAAGGGCGGCAACTCAGACTTCATGTGGCGGAAGGCCTCGCGCAGCCGGCGCCGCATGAGGTTGCGCCGCGGGGCCGGGCCAAAGCGCCGGGGAATGCCGAAGCCGATGCGCGCGTGCCCGACCGGCGACTTCGCCGCGTGCACGACGAACGGGCCGATGCGCTTGCGCGTCTCGGCCGCGTACACGACCTCGAAGTCGCGGCGCAAACGCACCCTGACCTCGGGTGGAAAGCAGAATCTCCCCGGCGAACCGGCGGATGGCGACGAATCGTCACCGTCCGGCCGCAATCCCGACCCGCACCCTGAATCCGGCGGCGGCCCTGGCTCGTTCGCCGGCCCGCTCATCCCATCGACTCCAGCGCGTCGTTGTAGTGCCGCATCAGCCGGTTCCGCGAGAGCAGCCCCAGGACGGTCCGGCTCCCTGGTTCGGACAAGACGGCCACGCTGCCAGCCTCCACGTCGGCAAACCGGTCCACGGCGATGTCCAGCGTGTCGTCTGGATGCATCGTCGGCAGGTCGTCGCGCATGAGTTCGTGGACCTGCAGCAGCGGAATCGCTTCGCGGAAGACGAGTGCTTCCGTCAGGTCGTCGTCCGTCACCATGCCGATGTACCGACCGTCCGCGTCGGTGACGACGAAATCGCTGACGCTGAGCTTTTCCGCGAGTTCCAACAGGCGTTCGGCCGACTCTTCGGGGCGCACGAAAACCGGGGCGATCAGCGGGACATCGCCGACCGTCAATCGCCGCATGATCGTCAGGTCGCTCATCGAGCCGAGCCTGAGGCCGCGCTTCGTCAGCGTCACCGTGTACACACTCTCGCGGTACCAGAGCCGGCCGACGATCGTGGCGATCACCGCGGCCAGCATCAGCGGCAGGATGACCTCGTACGTGCGCGTAATCTCGTAGATGATCAGCATCGCGGTCAGCGGCGCATGCAAAGTGGCCGCCACCATTGCGGCCATCCCGACCAGGGCGTAGTGCGCCGGACTGGCCGACGGGAACAGACCAATCAGATTGACGACGTAGCCAAACAGCCCGCCGATCGCCGCCCCCAGAAACATGGAGGGCGCGAACACGCCGCCGGCCCCGCCGCTGCCGATGGTGATGCAGGTGGCCACGCCCTTGACGGCGGCGATCAACACCAAAAACCCGATCATCATCACCGCCGGCCGCAGCACCGGATCGTCTCCCTCGGCCATCACCGGCTCGTACCAGAAGTCGATGCCCATCAGGTCGCGGATGACCGGGTAGCCGTTGCCCATGAATCCCGGCACCGGCCCATGGGCCGAACCGGCATCTCCCGGTCGCAGCAAGATCCACGCGAGCCCGAGCATTCCGACGATGAGGCCGCCGATCGCCGGCCGCACGATCGGCGACACCGGAAGTCGTTCGCAGAGCGCTCCGGTCTTGAACAGCGATCGCACGAACAGTGGCGCCACCGAGCCGCAGATCAGCCCGAGCAACAGGTAGTTCGGAATCTCGATCCAGGTAAACGCGTCCTCGGTGATGTCGGCCCCGGACGCGAAGAGTGCTTCGTTGCCCAGGAAACCCTGGGTGACGGCCGCCGACACCACGGCGGACACGACGATCGGCGTGAACGTGCGCATCGAGAAATCGCGCAGCAAAACCTCCAGCGTGAAGAACACGCCGGCGATCGGCGCGTTGAACACCGACGCGATCCCGGCCGCCGCGCCGCATCCGATCAGCGTCGCCCGGGCCTGGCGTCCGCTGCCGAGCCACTGGCCGGCCTGCGACCCAAAGACCGAACCCATGGTGGCGATCGGCCCTTCGGCCCCCGCCGATCCGCCGGACCCGATGGTGAGGGTGGCCGCGATCCACTTGCGGATGCCAATGCGGGTGGCCAGCCGGCTCTTCTCTCGGTGGATCGCGTACATCACGCGAGAGACGCCCGGCCCGCTTCCCGGGGCCGGCAGCAGGTGGTGGACGAGGCCCGAGCCCAGCCCGCCGAGGGCCGGCACCAGCAGCACCAGCCACGTGACCACCCCAGCGTCAACATGGGCTCCTTGCTCTTCCAGCCAGTGGAGCGGCAGGATGAACGCCATCGCCACCAGGCTCATCACGAGCCCGATCACCATGGCCATGGGGATCAGCAGCCAGTCCGGTCCAAAGCCCAGCCGGGCCCCGAAGCGGGCGGCTCGCTCGCCGCCAACCGGGCGTTCGGGCGACTTGGACGACGTGGACGCGGCGGTCGTCGGCGTGGCGCCGGGGCCGGGGCCGCTGGAGTCCGCAGGGGCTGCGGGGGCTGCGGGGGCTGCTGCAGCGGCTGCAGCAGCCGCAGGAACGACGCTGGCCGGCGGCGGCGCCGCTGGACTCGACGATGTCCCCGACGCTGAAGACGAATCAGGCCCGGCCCCCGTTGGCGAGCTGGCCGCGGGCGAAGAACCGGCCCCCGCCGGCGCGGAGGCGGCGTCGGCCGCTGACGGCGTGTCCGAGGACCCGGATGGCGAGGAAGCGGACATGGGGTCGGCGGATGGCCGGGGGCGACGGAAACGGCGAGGGGGAATGGGCGGCGGGCGGCACACTGGCGGCGGCGGCCAGCCCGTCGCGGGGCGGCCACCCGGCGGAGTCTATCAGCCTGGGGCGGCCCGATTCGACGGAGACGCGGGTCAGACGTACACTCTGGGGCTCGGAAGTTCGCGCCATCCCCGTTCCGCCCGCTGCCCGGATCGTCCCCCGGTGCCGCACGCGGTATCCATGGATGGCCCCACGGAGATCGACCGACGATGATCGAGGCCCTCAAGAGCGATGAGATCGTGGCCAAGTGCGGCGGACGCTTCAAGCTGACCGCCCTGATTCAGCGGCGTCTGAAGGAAATCATCGTCGACGGCGCCCGCCCCCTCGTGGACCGCGATGGGCGCACCGACCTGGAGCTGGTGATCGAAGAGATCAACCAGGACAAGATCGCCCCGGACTTCTCGGAGACCGGCTACATCGTCCGCGACGAGTCCGAACTCTGAACCATCTGATCGCCGCGTTCGCGCGAGTCGTCGGATGGACCAATCCATGCATGAATTGCCGCCCCACGTTCGCGGTCGCCACATCCTCATCGGGATCGGTGGCGGTATCGCCGTGTACAAGATGGCCACGGTCGTCAGCCGGCTCGCCCAGGCCGGCGCGCACGTGACGGTGGCCATGACCGACGCGGCCACGCGCTTCGTCGCCCCGCTGACATTCCAAGCGCTCTCGGGCCGACACGTCTACTCGAGTCAATGGGACCACGTGGAATCGCAGGATCCGCAGCATGTGTCGCTGGGCCGTGCTGCCGACCTGATGCTCATCGGCCCCTGCACGATGGACCTCTGCGCGAAGCTCGCCCACGGCCGGACCGACGACATCGTGTGCCTGCTCAGCAGCGTGATCGATCGGGCGACGACGCCGGTTCTGCTCGCGCCGTCCATGAACGCGGTCATGTACCACCAGCCGTCCACCCAGCGAAACCTGAAGACCCTCGACGCCGACGGCTTCACCGTGCTGGATCCCGGCGTTGGCTGGCAAGCCTGCCGCACCGATGGGCCCGGCCGACTGCCGGAGCCAGAGGACCTGCTGGCCGAGGTGGATCGCCAGTGCGCCGCGATGCCGCCGCTGGACTGAGCCGGTGCGGCCCGCCCGGGTCCCCGCGCGTCCGAAAATCTGCACCCCCGTCACCAACCCCCCGCGCGGAAAACGGCCCGCTGCCGCGTTTGGCCCGTCGCCGGCGGTCCGCATGCCCGTGCGCCGGCCGCGTTCGCGACCGCGGCCAAACGGCCCGGAACCCCCGCGACTCCCCGTGCTCCCCACGCCAGCCGCCCCGAATCGCCGTTCCATGCCCCTGCCGCCCACATGGCGACACCAGGGCAATTGCCGCCCAGTGCCCACTCGACCCTTGTGCCGACGGTCGCCGGCGCGGGATGCTGGTGGAGACCGGCCACCGCCGCGGTCCCGCGCCCCCGCCCATTCCGATGGGACCGGACGTGCGATCCGCGACGGACCCCCGGCCTTCAATCACGTTTCCCGCCCCCCATCCGCGGAGTCCGTCATGGATCGACCGTCCTCGTCCGCCCGTCGCCCCTTCCTTGCCGCTCGGCCCCTCGCCGTCGCCACCGGGATGGCCGCCGCCCTGCTCCCCGCAGTGCTGCTGGCCGCCACACCGAGCGGCCCCTCGTTGGCCGAGTCAGCGCCCAGCGCCCCGGCCGCCGACCGCCCGCCCGTCGCCGGACCAAGCGCATCGGTCACCCGCGACCCGGCCATGCGGCCCTACGAGGAACTCGGCGCGCTCGTGCCCCGCACCCGCGCCCTCCGCACGATCGTGAGCCCCATCGACCTCGATCCGTCGATCGCCCCGCCACCGGCCGCATCCGACGCCGCCGCGGGCGCCTGCCCCTTCGAAGTGGAAGCGCACACCGACGCCGACTTCAGCGGCGGCTCGTACATCGTCCAGGCCGGCTTCGGCCAGATGGAAATCGCGGCGGCCAGCTACACCCTGAACCCGAGCGACTTCCCGATCCGCATCGAGTCGACGGAGATGATCTTCGCCACCAGCAACTCGAATCAGGAGACCACGACCGAGTGGAGCATCCTGGTCTGGGAAGGCACGCCGGCCAATGGCACGATCGTGGCCGAGTTCAGTTCCGACGGCGTCATCCTGCCGAGTCTGATCATTCCCCCCGGCACCAACGGCGTGAACGTGCAGGTCCTCGTGGATCCGAACGATCCCGAGCAGATCATCATCACCGACAACGGCAGCTCGACCTTCTCGATCGGCTACCGCATCGACCAACACAACCAGCAAGACAGCAACCCGTGCTTCGTCGGCCCGCCGACCTGCTGCAATGCCTTCCCGACCACCGACGTGGGCACCCTGGACGCCCCCAGCCAGAACTGGCTCTTCGGCCTCAACTGCGGCCCCATCGGCTGCCCGGCCAACGGCGGATGGGCTTCCTTCAGCCAGCTCCCCATCTTCTGCCGCCCGTCCGGCGACTGGGTGATGCGGGCAACGTGGCAGAGTTTGAACTGCGGCAGCGGCAGCGGCGGCGCGTGCTGCCTTCCCGACGGAACCTGCGAGATCCAGACGCAGGCCGATTGCCTCCTGGCCGGCGGGCTCTACCAGGGCGACAACATCCAGTGCAGCCAAGTGATCTGCCCGGAACCGATTGGCGCCTGCTGCATCGACGGCGAATGCCTCGAGTCGACCGAAGCAGAATGCCTTTCGGTCGAGGGTGCGGTGTGGCTCGGCGCGGGCACCGACTGCGAGGATCCTGAGATCTGCAACCCCGACGGTGCATGCTGCATCCCGGGCACCGGCGGATGCCTGACCCTGAGCCAGACCGACTGTGAGCTCGTGGGCGGCATCTTCCAGGGCGCGTTCACGGAGTGCGGCGACATCGTCTGCTTCCCGGAAGGCGCCTGCTGCTTGCCCGACGGTTCGTGCACCGACGGCATCTCGCCGGAAGACTGCGACGCCCTCGGCGGCGTGTTCCAAGGCGACGGTTCGACCTGCGGCGACGTTTCCTGCCCGGAGCCGGTCGGCGCCTGCTGCCTCAGCGGCGGAACGGCCTGCCTGGAGCTCAGCGAAGCCGACTGCGCGATCGTCGGCGGCGACTGGGCCGGCGTCGGCACCACGTGCGCCGATGACGATGGCGACGGACTGGCCGACGACTGCAATGCCTGCTTCGGCGACCTGAACGAGTCCGGGGCCGTCGACTTCGGCGACCTCCTGCAGGTGCTCTCGGCGTGGGGCCCGTGCGGCGATCCGTGCCCGGAGGACCTCGACGGCTCGCTCGACATCGGCTTCGGCGACGTTCTGGCCGTCCTGAGCAGCTTCGGCGATTGCTGAATCGCCGGCCGCGTGATTGAATAGAGGGGACGCCCGGCCAACTGGCTCGGGCGTCCCTTTTTTCGTGGGATATGTGGGCGGGCGCGATGGCGGCGGCAAGGGCGGCGATGGGCGCCCGGCGACGGCCCACGCTCCAGCTCCGGGGAAGCCTGACGATGCGACGGTGTGCAACGTGTCAATCGAAGTTGGTGATCGCTGGCGCCCGCTCGGGCCAGCGCCGGTACTGCAACCGAGCGTGCCGCGATGCCGATCAGTACCGAGACGCGATGGATGCGATCCCCGAGGACCTGCTGTTCACGTCGGTGCTCGACCTCTTCAATGGCGATTGCCCGCAGTGCGGCGGCGCCGGTCCGGTGGACGTTGAGCGGTCGTACTTCACGTGGTCCGCGGTGTTTTTCTCCTCGACCGAGACGAAGGCCATCGTCGCCTGCCGATCGTGCGGAAATCGCTCCCGGATTCGTGACACGATTCTCACCGCCGGCACCGGCTGGTGGGCGATCCCCATCGGCGTCTTCGTCACGCCGATCACCATCGGGCGAAACCTCTTCGGCTGCCGCCCACGCAAGACTCCCGAGCACCCGAGTGAAGATCTCGAGCGCGTCGTGGTACAAGAACTCGTCGAGGGCGGGCCGCTGCCGCCGGCCGTGGTGCCGCCAACGGTCACGCCACCGACGTCCGTGGCCACCGACGATTCGAGCGACGCGGCGCCGCGGCCGGGCGAGTACCAGCATTCCGATCGTGCGCCCGCACCACCGACGACGACGATGACGCCCCCATCGCCGGCGCCATACTCGTGGAGCGATCGGTAAGACCTGACGCGACGCGGCGAAGGCATCGATCTGGGCGGCTGGCATGGAAGTCCGGCGTGGTTGGTCCGGCGTGATGGTTCGGCGTGGTGGTCCGGCATGGAGGTCCGGCATGGAGGTCCGGCCGACGCACCCCGTCGGTGGTTCGATTGCCACGACATCGCATCATCGAGGCCGCCAGGATCGCACGGGCCTCGGACCCGGCGGCCCGACTTTCTGGTCACTCGCGCACCCTGCTTCGCGACAAGGCCGACGGAACCTGGGGCACCGACGTCAGGGCAATTCACACCCGGGAGGGACGGCTCTCCTTCGCGCCGGTTCTCGAACTCTGCTCTCGCCGGTTCGTCGGGATATCGCATTTCGCGACAGCACCGATACGGATCTTGCGCTGGATGCGCTCAACTCGGCGATCTCCCGGCGGGTTCCGGTTCCGGAGCTGACTCACCGCTCGGATCGCGGCGGTCCTCACCCGAGCGAGCGACATCGAGCTCGGCTGCACAGCATCGGGAGTGTCGCGAGCATGAGCCGCAAGGGCGATTGCTGGGACAACGCGGCGGCGGAGCGCTTCTTCAGCACGGTCGCCCATGAGCTTCTCTCGGGCGTCAGCTTCGACACGAGGGCGGAAGCCGAGACGGCGGACGCGAGTACATGACGAGCCTCTACGACCTCGACCGGCGACACGCGACGCTCGGGTACGTCAGCCCGATCGGGTTCGAGCTTCAGTCTCATACCGCTGCGTTGGCGGCGTAAGTAAACTGTCCACGGAAGCGGGGCAAGCTCAGCGTAACTAAACTGTCCACGGAAGCGGGGCAAGCTCAAATTCGCTCCGCGGACGTGGCACTGGCCGATGACGAATCCGACCCGAAAGTGCCGCCGTACCAAGCGCGGCCACCCCGCACACGACGACATTCGCAAGAAACGGCCACGGATGCACGACGACCCACTGCCTGGATGACGTTGGCCCGGCCACCGTGTTGCCTTCCGACCGAACCTCAACACCTCGCCACGGCGAACGGACGACCAGAGCCTTCCGCCAAACACTCTGTCCCGGAACCGTAACGTGCAACACCCAGTCCAGTCGCTCACTCCGCTCGGCTTGGTCCGGCATTGCGAGCGAGCTCCAACCACCGCTCACGGCATGTCCGGGCTCAACCTTGACGCCCTCGACTGCACCTCGGTGAATCGTGGCCATGCAGTACCCTCCCGCGTCATCTTCCGCGATGAGCGCGCTGTACTGACGAACGACCGGCCAACTCCGGTTCAGTCGGATTCCCGCGACACAAGCCGTACTCCAGACCACCTGAAGGACCAAGCCGACGACGACGGTCGCGGCGACAGCACGAATCGCACGATTCGCACGATTCGCCCGATTCGCGAAACGTCGCCCATCATTCCCGCTTGGCTCGATCACACTCCGCGTCCTTCGACGTGCCGGTCAACATCCACAGAGGGCGTGGCGCCCACTCAACGTGGCGGCCAACGGCGTCTCAAGACCAAGCCCCCGCGACGCGCTCGCGACTGACGACTCATCCAACGGTCGATGAAGCACGGCCAAAGCAAACACGACGCCGACGCCGCGCTGCGCCGCTGGTACGGAGGACGTCCATTCCCCTCACCCCCCGCTGCCACGCTCCGCCACTTCGTCGCGGGACTTGGCTTCTTCTTCCGCTCGCAGGCGGGCTTGCTCGGCCGCGGCGAGCTCCGCGCGGATCGCTCGCAGGTTCGGCGGCGGGCCGAAGAGCTCGGCGGCGGAGAGGCGCCGGCCCAGCGGATCGGCGGCCAGCTGCCGGCGGAGGTCCGGGATGACGAAGTCGTAGACGTACGCCCGCAGGGTCGGCTGGTAGCGATCGATGTTGCGCCAGATCGTGGCCCGCTCGCGGATCGAGATGCCCGGGTTGCTCATCACGCCGCGGAACACTTCGCGCATCATGATCGGCAGGTCGGGAATCGTGTCGGCGATGCGGCCCTCGCCGAACTTCGTCTCGTAGTCGTTGAACTCGTTCTCTTTGAAGATCTTGATCGTCTGGCCGGCCACCTTCACGGTGTTCGTCCAGAGCTCTTCGTTGTCGCGGCCCACGCCATTGCGGAAACCAAGCTGCAAGGAGGCAGCGGCCAGGCGGCCGGCGAGGTTCGGCTGACGCTCAAGTTCGCCCTTGATTTCGTCGGCGGCAAAGACCTCGAGCGGCAGCGCGTAACGCGGATTCTGCAGTCCGGGAGGACCTCCGGTGCCGAAACGCTCATTGAGCTGATTCAGCAGCTGTTCGGCTCGGTTGATTTCGCCGGCCCGGTACGCGGTCAGGACCGCCGCTCCCATGAAGTTCTGCAGGAAGCCGATGAACGTCTCGCCGCCCGCACCGCGCGAGTCGTAGTGCTTCTCGTAGTACACGCCGAACAGCCGTTCGATCGAGTCGATGAAGCGTGGCTCCGGGAAGCGCGTGGGCGGCGTGTCCAGCAACGGGTCGTACTGGATGCGGCCAGTGACCGCGAGCCCCTGGACCGCCTGCAACAACTGACGGTCGTTGTTCAGCATGGTGGGCGTGCTGTTGACGTCGCTCGCCCCAACTCCGGCCCGGCGTTCGCCAACCCAGGTGAAGTAGAGGGCATGGGCGAAGCCGCTCCGCCAGTCGATCGGACCCATCTCTGCGGTGAGCTCGGCCATGAGTTCGGCTTCGAGGTTGTACTCGTCCTTGAGCACCTTCTTGCGCACGAAGGCCACGAGCGTGTCCCACTGTTCGGCCAGGTTCTCATCCGACGCCACCGCGTCAAAGGCCTGGAACGTCGGCCGATTCGCCCGCAGGTCGTTGGCCACGCCGAGCACCTCGGCGACCTCGCTGCGTTCGGTGACCGACTGCCACTCACCGTAGCGCGTGAGGAACTGCCGGTCGGGGGCAAAGAGCAGTTGCTCCGCCGCCGGTCCGAGCGTGCCCATGGACGCATCAAAGCGCTCGATCAGTTCCATCACGCCGGGCGTTCGCCGCTCGGCTTCGTCCAGCGTGCTGGGGGCGTCGGCGACCTTCTGGATCCACTCCAGACGGCCGGCGTAGTCCTCCGGCGGGCGGCCGAGGAGGTAGTGCCATTCGCGGGCGAACTCCCGCTTGTAGTAGAGGTGGGCATCGTCGGCTACGCCCTCAAGCTTGTGGGCGTACCAGAAGGCGAGCTCGCGGTAGAGCATCAGGTCATTGGGGTTGTGACGGAGTCCGTCGAGCTGCACGAGCCGCATTCCGGCGCGGACCCAGTCCCAGCGTTCGGCCTGCGTGTGCGTGGCCACCGAGATGTTGTAGGCCATGTTGTGGCCGTGGAAGACCCACACCGAGCCGAAGCGCGGCTGCAACTTGGTGATCAGTTCGGCGTCCGACATCACTTCGTAGAAGAGCCCCTGCTCCTTCATGAAGTTGATCTTGAGCCAGAGCACGTCGACGATCAGTCCACGCAATGCGCCAATGGCCGTCCCGACCGCCACCCAGGGCGGCGCGCCTTCGACCGACACCGAGGTATAGCGCAGCCCCTGCTCTTCGTTGGCGGCGATCAGCCGGTCGAGCATGCTGCCGCCGACGGCGACGGACGTCATTGAAATCGCCAAGGCGATTCCCTGGATGGCACGTGCATTCATCGGAAATCTCCGGTGTCGGATACGTCGATCCAACCGTGCGGGTTCGGCCCCCGCCAACTTCGGCGGCCCACGCGGATCGCGTGCGTCAACCGACTCGTGTCGCCCCGTTCGGCTTGGCCACCGATCGTGATCGAACGCGGGCGTCGCCCGTCATTGTCAACGCGGGACGTCATCCACCTCAGCCCTGGCCGGAATAGATCGCCAACTGCCGGCGACGCATCACGCCCCAGCCGACCAACAGCACCAGTCCACTCCACAGAATGCCGATGCGGGCGACGCTCGCCCAGACCGCACTCCAGGAAATCAGCCGGCCCTGCACCAGGAGCTGCGCCGGTTGCACCTCACCGAAACTCTCGAGCAGCCAGACCGTCGCCAAAGCCACGGCCCGAATACTCGACTGGGCGGTCCAGGCGATCACTTGCCCCGCGTCCCGCCAATTCACCATGTCGGCCGGCACCGGCGCGTAGTACTCAAGGGCGTTGGCCATGAACGGGCCCATCGTGCCGCCGATGAAGACGGTGAACGCGGTCATGCACGCGATCGGGAAACTGAGGAACGTGGCGCAGGTGATGCCGAGCATGGCCAGAAAACTGAGCTTGACGAAGTTCACCATCATCGCCCGGACGAAGTTCGCCTCGAACGTGCTGACGCGGTACAGGACCTCGAAGTCGCCCGGATCCCAGTTGAGGTTGCCGATGATCGAGCCGTCTTCCATGCGGAAGCCGGAGAACTCGTTCTGCACCTCGACCGTGAGTTCGCCGTTCTCCTTGACCCAGACCGCCGGGACGGTCAGGACCTGCGTCATGGTCGGGACGTACGTCCGCTGGACCACGTAGCGATTGTCCTCGTTGAAGCGGAACATGGCGTTGTACGTCTGGTGTTCATCGTCCCGCAGGATGTGGAACTGGTACCGCAGCGTCAGCATCTCGTCCGGCGCCGCATCCGTGGGCAGATTGCTGAACGTGAGTTTCAGCGCCCGTTGCGGCGGAACCGACCGCTGCATGCGGTCGTGTTCTTCCAGGATGCCGATCGCGAGCTCGCGCCGAATCTCGATCGGCACCTCGTCGGCCAAGGCGAGTTCGGAATCGCGGGAGATGATCTCGTCCACCCGAGCGCGAATCTGCTCGTTGGTGAGCGGAATGCGGTCGGGATCCTTGCCCTCGCGGGCCACGAGGATCGCCTCGCGAATCTGCTGCAGGTCTTCCTGACCCTCGATCCCCGACGCCACCGGCATCTGCCGCTGGTACTGGATGTAACTGAAGATCGACAGCGAGGCGACGGTCATCAGGACGAAGTTGACGGCCAGGATGCCGATCCACTTGCCCAGGAGGTATCCGCCGCGGCTCAGCGGCTTGGAGACGATCGACCAGATCTGGCGATCGCGAATTTCAAAGGCGACGGTCGCGCAAGCCAAGAACAGCGTGAGGCAGGCGGCGAAGTAGTAACTGAAGCCGATCGACCGCGACAGGAACGTCTGGATCCGGAATCGCAGCGGATTCTCGGGGTCCAGGCCGATCGGGATCAACGGCAGAATCACCAACAGCAAGATGACGAAGACCAGCGGAATGCCGGTGCGCGTTGCCTCCTTGACCACCGTGTGGGCCACGGCCAGCACGCGGTTCGGCCGGTCGAGCACGGCCATGACGACCTTGGAGAGCAGCAGGTACGCGAACGTCAGCAGCACCATGGCCACCACCGCCCAGGCCAGATCCGCCCCGCCGAACACGCGGGCGAGACCGAAGCCGGCCAGCGCTCCGGCGGCCGTCAGGCAGAAGGCCAGCGTGCTCCCGGTGAAGATCACCAGCATCAGGAATCCGGTACTCACGAGTCCGAGCAACGCGGTCGTCCGCGGCTGTTCGAGCAGCCAACGCGGCGCCCAGGTCGGGTACTTGGCGCGGACCATGATGTCGGCCATGCCGCTCGGGTTCTCGATGCGTCCCGATTGCGTGAAGATCAAGTCCGCCTGCTGGGCGAGCACCGGGTCGCCGTATTCGACGCCGCCGACGGTGATCACACCGGTTTCGGCCAGCGCGGTGAGCGTGGGCGCGCCCGGCTCGGCCGAGGCGAATTCACGGGTGAGCGTGGAACGCTGGTCGGCGAGCGAGCCGCTGGTGAGCAGCAGTCGGCCCCAGATCAGCCCCGAGGCGATCAAGACCACGCTCGCGGCGATGATCATGAACGTCCGCGTCCGCTGCCGGACGCCGAGCGTGCGGTAGAGACCAAGCAGCAGTTCCATCACGGGGCGTCCTTCCGCGGCGGCGCGGCATCGCCATCTTCGCCGCCGAGCAGCGAGTCGATGACCGACGCGTCAACGTCCTTGGGGGCCGCGGGCGCGTCGGCCCGCTCCACCGCCCGAGCCGGAGCCGGTGCCTCGGGCTCGAGCAAGTCGCCGAGCAACTCGTCCCGGGCCGATTCGGCGGCCCGCTCGGCCTTGGCGGCCTCGCCCTGGACCGTGCGTTCGACGACCTTGACCGCGGCGGCGGCCGTCGCGCCTTCCACGAGCTGGTCGATGAGCTGGTCGCCGCCGGCGTCTTCCCCGCGGAGGAAGGCAGCCGTGTCGCCGCCGTGCATCGCGCCGCTGGTGGCGAGTTGTTCTTCGCGGGCCCGTTCGACCATCTCCAGGAAGAGGTCTTCGAGCCGCTGCCGCGGGGCTTCGACCGTGTCGATGTCCACGCCGGCGGCGGCGAGGGCGGCCCGAACGCGTTCGACCGTGGCGTCGTCAAGGCGGCGGGTTCGAATGATCGTGTGGTTGGAATCGGCGAGCAGGTCCGGCGTATCGCCGGCCGCGCGAACGCGCCCGCCGTACATCATGACCATGCGGTCGCACACGTCCTCGACGTCGGCCAACAGGTGCGAACACAGCAGGATGGTCTTGCCGCGGCGCCGCAGCTCCAGCATCAGGTCCTTGACCTGCCGGGTACCAATCGGATCGAGACCGCTCGTCGGCTCGTCCAGGATCAGCAGTTCGGGGTCGTTGATCAGCGCCTGGGCCATGCCGATGCGCCGGGTCATGCCCTTGGAGAACTCGCCGACGGCCCGGTGGGCCATGTGCGACAGCCCCACCATGTCCAGCAGTTCGCCGGTGCGGCGCTTGCGGGTCCGGCGGTCGAGCCCGAACAGCTTGCCGTAGTAGTCGAGCGTCTCGGTCGCGGTGAGGTACCGGTAGAGGTACGACTCCTCCGGGAGGAAGCCGATGTACTTCTTGACCATGACGTCCGTCGGCTGCTTGCCAAAGACCAGCAGTCGGCCACTGGTGCGGTGCAGCAGGCCGAGGATCATCTTGATCGTCGTGGACTTGCCACAACCGTTGGGGCCGAGCAGACCGAAGATCTCGTTCGGGTAGACCTCAAAGTCCACGCCGTCCACGGCCCGGGCCTTGGTGCGCATCCAGAAGTCTCGAAAGACCTTCGTCAGGCCGATCGCCTGAACGATCGGCTCGCGATCGGGGGCATTGCTCACCATGGGATTCACTCCGTCTCTGCTCGGTCCAAGATCAATTGTCGAACGCGTTGCCGTCGCGCTCCAGGACGCGGCCCGCGCGATTCTCCAACTGGTTGTCGAAGTCGCTGGCCCCACGCATGGCCGGGATGTTCATCCCCATGATGCGCTGGGCGTTTTCGCGCCGGGCGCGGTCAAGCTGTTGACGACGCCGGATGTCGGCAATGTCGCGGTTGCTGGTCATGTGGAAGGTGGCCAGATTCGTGGTGCCCGGAAGCTTCACGATCTCCGTATCCGTCGGCCGGAGCACCGCGGTGTAGACCCGGGCCCACTCGCGGTCGATCACCGACCGCGGGTTCCGCCGGTACGGCTCGAGCAGCCGCATGAACCGGCGATGCTGACGCCCGAGCGTCGAGTCGATCACCGATTCCGACGCCTTGGCTCGCTGGATGATCGTGGAGACCTCGCCGCGGGCGTCGTCGCTTTCCAGGACCTCATCGATGCGGGCAAGGAGCTCGGTGCGGCGATCGACATCGCCGGCCAGGTCGGCCGCTTCAAATTCGTCGATCAGGGCGATGAGCGGCCCGCGGGCGCTGTCGACCAAGTCGATCAGCCGGTTCTCCGCCTGCGTGATCGCGCCCTTGATGGCCGCCTCATTCAGGCTTCGGCCGGTCTGGAGACTGTTCTCCGCCCGCACCGCCGCCAAGGCCGGCGTCGGCTCCACCGGGGTGGTGATCGGGCCGAGGGTGATGCCGGTCGCCAGTCGATCCAACGAGAGCTGGGCGATGCTGCGCACCGACTGGCGTTCCTCGTCGGTGAACTCCACAAACTCGGTCAGCGAACGCTGGGCCGCGGTGTGCACGGTACCCCGCATCGCCAGAAGTCCGACCACGCGGTCGGCGTGCAGGGCCGAGTCGGTCACCATCTCGTTGGTGACCGCATTCACGAACTGCACGGGATTCTCGATGTCGTAGGTCGTGCGAATCTTGATGTGGGCGATTTCGCCTTCGGCGGTCAGGACGTATCCGTCGCCGCGTCCGTCACGGTTCGGTCCGGGCGGCATGACCCGCGGCGTCGCGTTCTCGATGGCCTCGGCCACGTCGCCCTGGATGTCCGGCCAATAGGGACGGCCGAGATCGATCTCGCGGTTGCTGGCCCGGAAGAGCACGAACTCACCGGCCGGGTACGGGAAGATGCTGAATGCAGGCCCCGGCTCCAGGGCCTGCTTGTTCTCTTCGCCGACGATGCGGCCAAAGCGGAGCATGACGCCGGATTGCAGGGCTTCCACTTGGGTGAAGCCCGAGAACGCGAACACGATGATCAGCGCGGCGATGACCACCTGCAGCACGCGGTAGCTGAGGCGCAGGGCCTCGCGCAGCGACTGGTTCGCCGGGTCCATCGCTTCGCGCATGACCGCGGCGGAGCCCGCCTCGGACTCAACGACGAATTCGGCCGACGCCGCCCGACGGGGAGCGCGGAGCTCATCGCCCTCTTCGCCCACGATCGGCAGGTTCGGTTCGCCCTCGGAACTGGGACGCAGTTCGTCAGCCATGGATCAGTCCCCCGCCTCGCCGGCCGACCCCGAACCCTGCGGGCGCGGAATGATCGACTCACGGGCCTGCGAGCCCGGGGCGTTCATGAGGTGCCAGGGCGCCTGGCCCTGGGTCGGAAGGATGAGCGTGGTCCGCTGGCTGAGCGATGCCTCAAGCGTCTCGAGCCAGGCCAGGAAGATGGCGAGCTCCTGGTCCTCGGCCATGTCGGTGATGAGCGACTCGGCGTAGGCCGTGGCCTCGGCTTCGATCTCCGACGCACGCCGCTGGGCGAAGCTGTTGATCTTGTCGGCGTCGGTGTTGGCCTTGGCCACGACGCTGCTCGCCGCCGCCTGTCCGGCGCGGTTCTCCACGTCGGCCAGGGTCTCGCGCTGCGTCTTCATGCGGTCCACGACGACGCGGGCGGTGCGGGCCGGGAGCATGAGCTGGCTGATGCCAACCATGACCGGCTGGACGCCGTTGGCCTGCACCTGGCTCTCCAGGGCCGCGCGGACGCGTTCCTCGGCCGCTTCCAGATCGCTGCCCTCACCGAGCAGGTCGCCGAACGCGAACCCGCCCAGACCGGACGTGAGCGCGGTGCGGAACTGCGGGGCGAGGCTGGCCCGGGCGCCTTCGACCGACTCGTACGCGTCGAAGAAATCCATGGGCCCCTGGTTCTCGGTGTCGACCCGCCAGAAGAGGAAGCCGCGGGCGACGATCTGCTGACCGTCGGCGGTGATGACCTCTTCGAGCGGTGACTCGATCACCTGCAGCCGGGTGTCCAGCTTGGTGACACGGTCGATGAAGACCGGCAACCGGAAGTGCAGACCCGGCTCACGCACGACGCTGTCGTCCGTCAGTTCACCGAACGTCGCTTTGAGGGCGACTTCGTTGTACTTGACGGTGTACGTCGAACTGA
This sequence comes from Phycisphaerales bacterium, assembly GCA_045106735.1. Lineage (GTDB taxonomy): Bacteria > Planctomycetota > Phycisphaerae > Phycisphaerales > SM1A02 > JBGCEZ01. The sequence goes on from JBGCEZ010000058.1 coordinate 177,369, forward strand.
ACAGCAGAAAGGCGGCGAACAACAGGATGCCGACGCCGATGGCGATGGGGCGATTCATCACGGACCTCCGTCGAGCGGGTCATCTTCGGTGTTGAGGGCGTCCTCAATCGAAGTGAGTGCGTCGATGGTGTAGAACTCGAAGTCGAGATTGAAGTGCGACGGGTCGATGCCGAGGACGAACTTGTCCATTCCCGGCAGGCGTCGTTGGTAGACGCCCATTTCTTGCAGGGTCATGTAGAGGGCCGGAGCGGCGCGGTACGAACGGCTCTGACCGTCGATCCGCAGTGCCTCGGCGTCGGCGTCCAAGATGCCGGTGAGGCGGCGAGCCTTGGCCCGCAGCAGCATCGTGGCGTTCGTGCCGCCGGACGCTTCGATCACCGCTTCGGCCGCGTTCCGCCGTTCGATGGTGCGCTCGTCCAGCAAACCAAATTCCGTGACCGACGCGTTGTAGGCGTCGACCGCTTCGATGACCCGAGCAGCGTTCTCGCGACCGCCGACGGCCATGGCCAAACCGGAGTCGACCTGGCCGACGCCTTGCATCTCCCGCATTCGGCGGTTCTGCAGGGCCACGGAGTACTCTTCCCAGGCGCCGGATGCTTCACCGTGCGGCCGCAGCAGCGGGATGGTCACCGACGCGACCTCAATCCCGGTGCCGGCCCGGTCGAAGGCGACCTGGATGCGATCACGCAGTTCGATGGCCAGCGTGTTGCGGGCCGTCGACAGCACTTGATTCATCGAACGCTCGGCCAGGTGCTGCGAAACTTCGCGGAGGGCGAGCATCTGCAGCGCGCGGCGGCGATCGGTGGTGTCCTGCCGGCTGCGGCGCTGCGTGTCGGGAACGAATCGGAGCCAGTCGAGCAAGCCGCGGTCGGCAGCGTCGCCCTCACCCTCTCCGATGCGGTAGTTCAGGATGATCTCGGCGTCGACGAGCTGAAGCGTTTGCGCTCCTTCTTGGCTCACCGGGCCATCGAGCGGGCTGCCGGGAAGCTCGGCGGCCCCGAGATCACCATCGGCGTTGCGGACGATGAACGGATCCAAGGGGCGGTCGAAGAACCGGCCCAAGTCGTTGGTGAAGACTTGGACGTCCGGGGCGATCACCTGCCGGCTGGTCAGGTGCAGTTGCCGAATTCGCGTGACGGGATAACGCTCAGCCGACTGCAGCGGCCACGGCAGCTTGAACATCATGCCGGACCCGATGGGCCGTTCACTGAGCAGCTTGCCGTGGGCGAGCTTCACCGCTTGTTCTTGCGGCTCGACGATGACGAGCGTGTTCAGGGCGGTGACCACGATGAACCCGGTGACCAGCAGCCAGGTCGTGCTCCGCAGGAGCAACTGGTAGCCCCAGGAGCTCGTGATGTCGAAACCGAACTGGTAGTTCACCGCATCGTTGATCGTCCGGACGATGTTGTCCGGCGCGGCCACGAGGCTGAGCAGCTTGGAGTCGAAGGCCGGCCGCGGCATCTCGCCCGGCACCCGCGGGCGGTACGCGTTCAGGATCAGGTTCAGCACGACCTCGGCCGCGAGCAAGAACAGGTACCAGGGCAGCGCCTTGGTCACGATCTCGATGACGGTGGAGTTGTCGAAGAACCGGAAGATGATGCCGACGGAGATGGCGAGGGTGACGACGGAGATGCCGACCATCGCCGCGGCCCCGCCGCGAAGGTTCTGCCACGCGCCTTGCTTGGCCATGCCGGCCACGAAGCGGGAGAAGATGAACGCGACGGCGGAGAAGCCGAGGCAGATCGCGACGGCCCAGCCGCGGGCGGTGGTGAGCAGCAGGCGGCCCGTTTCCTCCTCGATCCGTCCGAGGTGCCGGATGATCAAGAAGCCCGTCGCGATCATCGCCAGGGCGATGACCACCGACAGGATCGGCATGAACAACTGGTGCATCCGCCGCAGGCGGCGGGCGGCCACGCGAATCTCGTCGTCGGCACGGTCAAAGACCGACTCGACCCCGGCCCGGCCGGACGAGAGTTCGTCTTCTTCCAGTGCTTCAAGCCGTTCGAGCTTGTGCTGGAAGAAGAGGGCGAGCAGTCCGCCCCAGGGCAAGATGCCAATGAGCACCGGCAGCGACGCGAGCACGATCGGTTGGTCGTCGGCGACCAGACCAAAGATGAGCAGCGCGAGGCCGATGCCGGCCTGCAGCAGCAGTCCAGTGCCCGCGACGCGGGTGGCCTGCTGGTAGGCGTGATGGTCGATCCGCATGGGTGAATCGTCCGGAGGGATCTCGAGGGGATTCGGCCCACGCGGGTCCGAATCGAAACGAACGGGGAGGCGACGCGTCTGCACGCCGCCGACTGGCGGTTCATCCGCCCCCGGACCGTGACCGCCGGACCAATGCCCGGAGGACGCAGACGCGAGTGCGGCCCGTTCGGCGTCCGGACGGGGGCGAACCCTCGCCGGAGGATCTGAACGGGGCCCGGGCGGGTCGGAAGGACGCGCTGGCGGGCGATGGATGGTACGCGGAATGACCGATTCAGGACGTGGTCCGGGTTCGCCGGTCCGCGCTTCAATTCGGGTCGGTTCGCGTCGGCGGACGGCCGGGCCGTTCACCGCGGGCGCGGGCCACCGTCGGCGGCCGCACCCGGAAGTCCCCCCCGGGACAGAAGTGATGCATCACGCGGGAGCGAGCCCCCCGCCGTCCGCGATCCGGTTGGATGGCGGACGAACGCCGAGGCGGCGATCCAGGCCGTCCCGACGATTCGGAACGAACGCGATACGCCAGCCGTACGTACACTCCCCGGCCGAAGGTTCGCCGAACCCGCGCGATTTCATTTCTCCGCGTCCCGGTTCCGGATCTCCCGACCCCGCTCGGGCCACCCTCGGCCCGAGTCTCCTGTGCCGGCCTCAGAACGACTGTCCGTGGTCTGCACTCGACTTACCGGCCCTCTCCGCGTCCGACTGGATCGCTCCGCCCATGCTTGACCAGCTCCTCGGGATCCTCCGCAACACGTTCTTCGAGTCGATCCGCCAGCCGGTCGTCTTGGTCGTGTTGGCCATCGCCACGCTCGCGCTGGTGCTGTCCAACCCGCTCTCTGCCTTCACCCTGTCCGACGACCAGCGCATGCTCGTGGACATGGGACTGGCCACGGTCTTCCTCTGCGGCGGCCTGCTCGCGGCATTCGTCGCCACCGGGGTCCTGACACGAGAAATCGAGAACAAGACGGCCTTGACGGTCATCTCCAAGCCGGTCGGCCGGCCGATGTTCGTCATTGGCAAGTTTCTCGGCGTGGCCGGGGCCTTGCTGCTCTGCACCGCGTTCATGAGCACCGTGTTCCTGCTCGTCGAACAGCACTCGGTGCTGCAGACGGCCCGCGACCCGATCAACGTGCCGGTGGTGGTCTTCGGGGCCGGAGCCGTGCTGATCGGCTCGGGCATCGCCATCTGGTGCAACTACTTCTACGGCCTGAACTTCGTCAGCACGATCATCTGCTCGACCACGCCGCTGGTGATCATCGCCTACGTCCTCAGCCTGATGTTCCGGGCGGACTTCAGCCCCCAGCCGATCGGCCGAGATTTTGACGTCGACTTGGTGAAGGCCATCATCGTCATGGCGATGGCGATCCTCGTCCTGACCGCGGTGGCGGTGGCGGCGAGTGCCCGACTGGGATCCCTGCTCACGCTCGTGGTGACGATCGGGGTGTTCGTGGTCGGCCTGATGTCGGACTGGCTCATCGGCCGCCGCATCGAGGCGATCCGCGGCACCTGGCTCGAACGCGCGGTGGCCGGCGGCCTGACCGAGCAACGCGAATTCATTCCGGAGTACACGCTCACCACCGGCGAAGTCCAGCGGGCGCCGATCCCGGAGATCCGCGAGATCCCCACCGTCGAACTCTCGACGCTGGCCGAGGGCTCCGAAACGATGGCCCTGATGGGCTGGAAGCTCCTCTACTCGATCGTGCCGAACTTCCAGATGCTGTGGCTGAGCGATGCCCTGACCCAGCGGCGGCTGATCCCCTGGGAGTACGTCGCGAGCAGCATGCTCTACGGGCTGATGTACGTGATTGCGGCTCTCGCCCTGGCCGTGGCCCTCTTCCAGCGACGTGAAGTGGGGTAAGCCGGGCCGCCCCACCGGCAATCAGACACGAAGATGACTTTCATGTCATCATTGACTTTCGTGTCATGGCCTCCAACAATCAGGGCATGGGCCAGCGTTCCAACCCATCCCTGCCCGCGTTCACCGCCGACGGCTGCTTGCCGCCCGGCGACCATGTCCTGACTTTGGCCGAGCTGCGGTTCTCGCATCTCGTGACCGGACCGTCCGACCTGGCCGAGGACGAGGACTGGGACCACGAGTGGCGACTGCACCTCGTCGGCCAGCTTGAGGTGCTGTGCGGACAGCTCTGGACCGTCGGCATCGAGCGGATCTTCATCGACGGCTCGTTCACCGAACGCATCGGCCACCCGAACGACATCGACGGCTACTTCGAGTGCGACTTGTACGAGCTCGGCTCGGGCCGGCTCGAACGCGCGCTGAACAAGCTGGATCGCTTCAAGGTGTGGACGTGGTCCCCGGACACCCGCCGCCCCTACCGCAACTACACGCACAAGCGGCAACTGCCCATGTGGCACCGGTATCGCGTGGAGCTGTACCCCCACTTTGGCCACGGCCCCTTCAGCAACATCAAGGACGAGCACGGGCACAACCTCACGTTCCCGTCGGCTTTTCGGCGTTCACGCCGGACCGGCGAACCGCGTGGGATCGTCCGCCTCGAATCGGGAGCCCCGGCATGATTCACAATGACCAGGAGTACCGGATCGCCGTCGAGCGCATGGAGCAGCAGGAGTCGCTGCTCGCCGAGCAGGAGCGTGCGCTGCGGGAAATGGGACTGGACGACGAGGCGTGCATTCGCGCGCTGGATCCCGTCCGATCGTTCCACGCCCAGCTCAAGGAAGAGATCGCCGAGTTCGAACGGCTCCGGCGTGGCATCTTCGACGATCTGCACAACCTCAACGGGCTTGGCCACCTGCTTGTGGCCGCCCGGATCGCCACCATGAGCCAGCGGGAACTCGCCGAACGGCTCGGCGTGGATCCCTCGCAGGTCTCCCGCGACGAGCGAAACGAGTACCGGAACGTCACCCTCGAACGGGCCCGGCGGATCCTGGACGCCCTCGGCGTCGATCTGGTCAGCACCGTGGCCCGGGTGGGCCCGAATAAGGCTGGGTGACGGGCCGGGCGACGGGCCGGGTGGCGGGCTGGGCGACGGGCCGGGTGACGGGCCGGGTGATGGGCCGGGCGACGGGCCGGGTGAATCGTCGGTCTCGAGGGGCCGATGGGTCGCCTCGATCCCGTTGGATCGCGTAGCCTTCTGACCCGAACCGACCCCGACCTCGACCCCGCGCCGCCTCGCGACGGCGCCCCTGGAGCCGCCTGTGTCCGAGGCCCCCCACATCCGCATCCGCGGCGCCCGCGAACACAACCTCCGCGACTTGGACGTGGACATTCCGCGCGACCAGTTGGTGGTGATCACCGGCCCCTCGGGCTCGGGGAAAAGCTCCCTCGCGTTCGACACGATCTTCGCCGAGGGCCAGCGCAAGTACATGGAGTCGTTGTCGGCCTACGCCCGGCAGTTTCTGGACGTCCTCCAGAAGCCCGATGTCGAGTCGATCGAAGGACTGCCGCCGACCATCTCGATCCAGCAGCGATCGGGCGGCCACAACCCGCGCTCGACCGTGGCCACCACCACCGAGATCTACGACTACCTGCGCCTGCTGTACGCCCGCTGCGGCCAGCCCGTCTGCTGGCATGGCTCGGAACCCGGTGGCCCCAGCGACACCACGTGCGGGGAGCCGCTCGCCGCAACCAGTCCGACCCAAGTGACCGATGCCCTCATGTCGATGGACACCGGCACGCGCCTGATGCTCTGCGCGCCCGTCGTCCGCGGCCGGAAGGGCTACCACCGCGAAGTGGTCGAGGGACTGCAGAAGCAGGGATTCGTGCGGGTTCGCGTCAACGGCGACGTGCGCGACATCCGCGACGCCCTGAAGGAAGGCGGCGAGAATCCCCTCGGCCTCGGCCGCTACGAGATGCACACGATCGAGGCGGTGGTGGACCGCGTGAAGATCGCCGAAGACGTCCGCGGCCGGATCGCCGAGTCGGTGGAAACCGCCTTCCGTTTGAGCGGCGGCGTGCTCGTGGCCTCCATCGATCGCGACGGCACCTGGGAAGACCGCCGGTTCAGCGAGCACCTGGCGTGCCCGATTCACCCCGAGTGCGCGCTCGACGAGCTGGAACCCCGGCTGTTCAGTTTCAACTCGCCGTACGGCGCCTGTTCCGCGTGCGACGGACTTGGCACCGTCGACGAATTCGACGAGGGACTGGTCATCCCCGACGAAACGCTCAGCATCGCCGACGGGGCGATCGAACCGTGGCGGAAGAACGGCCGCCGCATGAACATGTACTACGCGCGGATGCTGCGGAAGTTCTGCAGCGCGTATGACGTGGACCGCGACGCCCCGTTCAACGAACTCGACGACGACGCCCGGCGCGTCCTGCTCTACGGGGCCGACGAACACGACGAGGCCGAATACGGCTACGCGTTCGAGGGCGTCATCCCCAACCTGCACCGGCGGTACGACGGGTCCGACAGCGACTTCGTCCGCGAACGCTTGCGCGGCTACATGTCTGGCCGCGAGTGCCCGGACTGCCGCGGCCGCCGCCTGCGCGCGTCCGCCCTGCACGTCGGCCTGACCGACGGCGAGCGCACCACGCACATCGCCGACCTCGGCACGTTCACCATCGAGACGGCCCGCCGCTTCGTCGATGGGCTCGAACTCTCAACCGAAGGCCAGGCGATCGCCGCCCCCATCGTGCGCGAAGTGATCGCCCGCCTCGGGTTCCTGGAATCGGTGGGCCTGGACTACCTGACCCTCGACCGCCGCTCGAACACGCTTTCCGGCGGCGAAGCCCAGCGCATCCGGCTGGCCACGCAGGTCGGCAGTGGACTCGTCGGCGTGTGCTACGTGCTCGACGAACCGACCATCGGCCTGCACCATCGTGACAACGAACGACTGATCGGCACGCTCCGGCACCTGGCCGACATCGGCAACACCGTCCTGGTGGTCGAACACGACGAAGACATGATGCGGGCCGCGGATTCGATCGTCGACATCGGCCCCGGCCCGGGCCTGCACGGTGGCCGCGTGGTGACCGCCGGATCGCTCGAAGAAGTCTGCCGCAGTGACGAATCGACCACCGCGTTGTTCTTGACCGGCCGGCGTGGAATTCCCGTCCCGGCCGAGCGGCGCCCGCTCGGTACACCGGGCACCGTCACCATCAAGGGCGCTCGGGCGAACAACCTGCAAGAAGTGGACGTGGCGATCCCCCTTGGCGGGATCGTGTGCGTCACCGGCGTTTCCGGCTCGGGCAAATCCACCCTGGTCAACGAGATCCTGATGAAGGCGGCCCGCAAGGCGGTGCACGGCTCGCGGGTCGTGCCCGGGGCCCACACGCGGGTCAACGGCCTTGGCAAGATTGACCGGTTGGTGCAGGTGGACCAGTCCCCGATCGGCCGTACCCCCCGCTCGAATCCGGCCACGTACACGAACATCTTCGACGAGGTTCGCAAGCTCTTCACCGCCACGCGTGAGGCGCGGGCCCGCGGCTACCAGCCGGGCCGGTTCAGCTTCAACGTCAAGGGCGGGCGCTGCGAGAGTTGCCAGGGACAGGGCGTGAAGAAGATCGAGATGCACTTCCTGCCCGATGTGTTCGTGACCTGCGAAACCTGCAAGGGCGCCCGGTACAACCGCGAGACGCTTGAGGTCACCTTCCGCGACCGGACCATTGCCGACGTCCTGGGCATGACGGTCGAAGAAGCCGTCGCCTTCTTTGACGCCCACCCCAAGATCCTCGGCATGGTCGAGTGCCTGCGCGATGTCGGCCTGGACTACGTGCGGCTCGGCCAACCGTCGCCCACGCTTTCGGGCGGTGAAGCCCAGCGGATCAAGCTCGCCGCCGAACTCGGCTCGCGGGCCCAGGGCCACTGCCTCTACGTGCTCGACGAACCGACCACGGGACTGCACTTCGGCGACGTGGAACGTTTGCTCAGCGTGCTCAACCGCCTGGCCGACGCCGGCCACACGCTGGTGGTGATCGAGCACAACCTCGAGATCGTCAAGAGCGCGGACTGGGTGATCGACCTGGGCCCGGAAGGCGGATCACGCGGCGGCACGGTGGTCGCTGAGGGCACGCCGGAAACGGTGGCCAGCGTGGCGGCCAGCCACACGGGCATGGCCCTTCGGCCTTTGCTGGGACTTTCGACGGGAACGATGAGCTCGGCCACGACGCCAGGGGCGAAGAAGGCCGGCACGAAGAAGGCCGGCGTGAAGAAGTCGGATGCGAAGAAGTCGGGCGTCGAGAAGTCGGGCGTGAAGAAGGCCGACACCAAGACGGCGGCGGTCGAGAACGTCACGAAGAAGAAGACGACGAAACGGCCGGCAGCGGGATCCCCGGCGAAGAAGCCGGCTCAAAAAACGGCCACGACGAAGAAGACCGCCGCCAAGAAGTCCGTCACCAAGAAGTCGGCGACGGCGACGAAGTCGAAGGCGAAAGGCACCGCAAACGCGACCGCCGACGGACCGGTCGTAGAGTCCATCGGCACGACGACGAAGTCGCGCCGGACATCACGTGCCGCACGTGCGGAAGCCTGAAGGCAGACGCCGACACGCAGAAGCCTGCGCTCAGGATTCTGAACCCGGAAGCCTGAACGCAACACCATGTCCATCGACGCCGGAGTCAGTCGTCGAAGAGATCGTCGATGCTGGCGCTCGCCTCGGCGTCGCCGGACGCCACGTTCGTCTGCACGGACATGATCGCCCGCACCACGTCCAGGTCATCCGGCGTCGTCACCTTGATGTTCCGGACCGACCCCTCCACGATCGTGAGCGATTCGCCCATGCGTTCAACCAGCGCCGCGTCGTCGGTGATCTCGGACTCGTCGAGATCGACCGGGTCAATGCTCGCGTACGCCCGTCGCAGGAGTTCTGCTCGGAACAGCTGCGGCGTCTGGACCAACCAGAGCCCCCGTCGGTCGACCGGACCCTCGGACACCCAAGCCGACAGTTCGGTGCGCCCCGCATCTCCCAAGACCGATTCCGCCAGAATGTCGTCGGCCGCGGCATCCTGAATCGTCTCGGCCGCTCCGGCGGCCCGCCGAACCGTCGACGAAACGCGAATGGCCGGGACCACCGCGTTCCGGTGTCTTCCGGCGGCCACGACGCGGTCGAGCAGCTCGCGATCCAGCAGTGGCCGCGCGGCATCATGGACCGCGATGTGGCTCACATCATCCGGCATGGCGGCCAGGGCGCGCGAGACGGTCTCGGCCCGCGAATGGGTGCCGCCGGGCACGATCGTTGCCCCGAGGAAATCGAGCGTCCAACCGTGCAGTTCGCGAAGCTCGGCCGCGTCGCCCGACTCTCCGGGTGGACCGGCCACAACGATCGCGTGCACCGATTCGTGCCGGGCCAACGCTTCAACGGTACGGAGGAGGAGCGGTCGCCCCCCGAGGTCTTCGGACAGCTTGTCCGCCGTCCCAAACCGACGGCTTGAACCGGCGGCCGGCACGATGACGCCAATGCGCATGTCATCCATGATCAAGCTTTCCCGAGCTTTCCCGAGCGTTCGCCCGGATTCCGCGGGTTCCAACGCGCGGTGACGACCGCCCGCGGAGACCCGGACGGAGTGTACGCCGGACGGCCGACCCAGCAAGCTGATGCGCGCAGGGGCGAAGCTTGGACGACGCACGGAAGACGCGCGGAAGACGCGCGGTCAAAGGATGGAAGACGCGCGGTCAAGGAACGGGCGACGCGCGGAGGAAGCGACCGACGGGCTCGGCGTTCGGCAGCCGAAGAGCCGGCACGCTCCTCGCCAGCTCATCACGCACGCTGGCCTGAGCGGCCCGCGCGTCTATGCGGCGGCGGCGAAGTCCTGTCGATCGGCGGTGCACATGCTCGCCACGCTCGTGAGCGGCGCCGGGGATCGATCTCCGATCTGCACCATCGGCACGTCGGCGTCATTGACGAAAACGCGCACCGGGCCCGGAACTTGATCGTCGAAAGAATAGTCTTGACCGCGGATCGTCAGGCAGACGCGCTGGCCGATCAGGCGGCTCGCCCGAAGATCCACCGTTCGAGCGTCACGAATCTGCCGGGCCACGTCGGACCGGACCGACTCCATCACATCGAATCGCTGGAGTCGTTCCATCTGGGCTTCGCGTAGCGGAGCAATGGCGTCTTCGGTGACACCATCCGTTTGCTCAAGGGTTCGGAGCTGCTCTTGTGCCTCGTCAACTTGGACGGCCACCGGTTCGATCATCTCTCCGAGTCGGCGGAGGCGTCGAGCCAGCATCGGCACTTCGCCCAGAATCACACGGGTTGGCGCCCCCGCCCGTGAGCCGAGGGCAGCGAAGACCGCCCTGCCGGTCACGACGTACGAACCGCCCACGCACGCGGCGGTCTCGGCGACCAGGTCGCCGCCGATCACCAACTCGCACTCCATGAGTTCACGTCGCACGAGGAGGGTGCCCCCAACTCGGCCACGCACTCCGTTGAAGAAGCCTGTCTCGCAGTCGCCGTCGACCACGATCTGTCCGCGTTCTTTGGCCGCCATCCCCCGATGCAATTCGAAACGGCCGCCCGCGAGCATGGTGGCCCCCTGCACCAGGCCGATCACCTTGACATCGCCCAGCGCACGCACGACGAACCGATCCTTGACGCCGCCGCGTACCAGGACCGCACCGGCAAAATCCACGTTGCCCGATCCGAAGTCGACGTCGCCCTCGATCTCCATGATGGGATCGACGAGCGCGTGGTGTTCGTCGGCCCGAATGTGCCCGGAGGCCAACGCAATGACGACGTCATCCCGAAGCTCGAGTGTCTTGGGGCACAAGGCGACGGGGAGTGTGCGGCCGGGCCGCCCATCAATCTCATTGCCGCAGACGTCCATGCCGGGCGCCCCGGCCGTGGCCGTCACCAGATCTCCGACCTCGTCGCCCGCGTGCACGGTGCTCAAATCTGAGTTTCGCGCATAGTGATCGACCGCCGTGTCCCCATCGCTGGTATCCGCGGCTTCGTCGTCACCGACAACGGCCGCAGGCACGTCCTCGGCTGAGGCGTCGAAGTCCGAGAAGGCCGTGGCCGCGTCGCCGGCGCCATGGCCGTGGACATCCTCGTCCGCGCGGGCATCGAACGGTCCGTCGCCTGGCGTTTTCGTCGATGCACCCAGCTCTGAATTGGCGTCATCATGCCCGCCGGCACCCGGTGCTGTGCTCGCAGCAGAACCCAGAAGGTCGGGTACCAATCCGGGACGCCACTCGATCGTCGCATCTCGTCCCGGCACCGGCGGAGTCGCCTCGGCCAGGACGTACTGGATTGATTCGTCGGCCGGAGCATGCTCGCGCAGGACGTCGACGATCCGCGCTTCGACCGTCTCCGTGACCCGGACACCCTTGCCCGCGGCCTCGGACACCACGGCCGTCGGCAAGACGCCCTTGCCGGCCCCCGGCCGGAAAATGAGCCACGCCGCCGAGGCGTCTTTCGCCACGCGGACATCGAAACCGAGTTCGTTGGATTCCGAACTGCTCATGGTCGGTGCGCACTCCTCGCCCCCCGGCGGACTGGGAACGCCGGGGCCGCACGATCGACAGTCAGTTGATCTGCATCTTGCCGATGGTCTCGGTCACACGTTGACTGAGCGTGTCCGGCGTGAACGGTTTGACGATGTAATTGCTGACCCCAGCCTTGATCGCCTCAACCACCCGCTCCTTCTCGCTCTCGGTCGTCACCATGATCACCGGAGTTTTCAGCCCCTGCTTTCGGATCGCCTTGACAAACGTCAAGCCATCCATCGTCGGCATGTTCCAGTCCACCAAAAGCAGATCGGGCTTGAATGCACCAACCTTGCTCAGTGCGTCCTGACCATCACATGCCTCTTCGAGGTTGTTGTAACCCAGCTGCGCCAGGATGTTCTTTTGGATGTTCCGCATTGTCTTGGAATCATCGACGAGCATGATGCGCATGACCGGTCTCCCTTTCTCATCGATTCAGGCGTTCGCGCCGGCGATCTGGTCACCGGCGGCGGAAGGCTTGGAAGAAGTTGGGCCGCACACCGCGACCTCGACCACGAACACGCCAAGTTCGCCGTCACATCGGAATGACTGAATCTCAGCCCCCGGCATGGGATGGATCCGGTGGGATCCCCCGACGACCACACTCGGGACGGTGATGCTGACATCCCCCTCACCGAACTTTGCCTTGGCGCCGCCGGTGATCATGTTGACCAGCTCGCCGATGGCGTCGGCGAAGTCCTCGGACTTGACCGACACCTCGGACCCGACGAATCGGGCCACGACTTGCCGGGCGGTCTCGAAGGAGAACTTCACAACGACCGATCCCTCCAGGTCACCGAACATGCCGACCACGCCGGAGACATCTGGCGGATCGTCCTGGGTCAACGATCCCTCGAACGGCCCGGTGCAGGTCACCGAAGACTGCAGCATCATCGAGAACACCGAACGGACGGATTCGATGAACGGCGTGATTGACCGGGTCGCCATGATCCATCCTCTCAAGGATCGCCCCCCCAAACCCAGAGCGGGCCCGAGCTGGATGATTGACGGGAGAGGTATCGGCGGGATCATCGCGAGACTTGGAGCTCGGCGAACGATTCCGAATCGCTGAACGAATCAGTACTGGTTTTCGGACCCACGCGGCCGACAGATCACCGCCACCACGGGGACCGGTGGATCGACAGACGCTGGACCGGCGGTTCCGAGGAACGGAGGAATCGGGGAACGGAGGATCCGCGCACGACAGCCCGTGCGCGAGGGCCAGGAGACTTCAGACCGATCAGTCGGAGCCCGCCGCCCGGGCGCCACCGTTGACCGTGGCGATGATCGCCAAGCGCTGGGTATTGCGCGGGTCTTCGCCGTGGAAGATCGCGTTGCTGTACACCAAATCGGACGCCTGGTCCGTGATCCGCACCTTGCCGCGAACCACGATGCGGTCACCGTCGCGGATGACCTCGGTCATCGTGATGTCGAATTCGTCGGACTCCTCACTGATGCGGCCGATCGAATCGTTGATCACGGAATTGGGAAGCCACTTCAGTTCCAATTCAAAGTCGTGCTCGGATCCGCGATCAACCAGCCCCAGGGGCAGGTGGTTCTGACTCAGGTACCAACGGCGCGTCGCGCCCGGCAAATCCAACTGGGTACACGGCAGTTGCCGTACACGCAGGTCAATCAGCGGCGCGCCCTCGTGATCGGTTTCAACCACCCACCACATGGGCATGTGCTTGCCATCGGCGTCCAAGCACGTCTCGCCGTCGTACGTCGAAACGTTCCAAACGATGAGGTATTCATTGCGCGGCGGCGTGGACGGGTCGTAGCCATCGGCATAAATCGGCGTGTGGCCATTGGTGGCCAAGATCCGGAACGGCTCTCCGTCGATCGACTGCAGCCGGATCACCCCATACGGATTGGTAAGGGCATCGATGTAGGTCGGCTCGGCCAGGATGGCCCAGGTCGTGCGGAAGATGAGATCGACCTGCGTGACGGTTCCATCGGTGAACACGAACCGGACGCGATTGGTCGACGTGCCGGGGATGTTCTTGGTTTCGACCGACAACACAACCTCGGCCGACTCACCGGGAGCGATGACGGTGCCGGAGAGATCGTTCAACGCCGTGCACTGACAAGACGGCCGCATGGCCGCGATCGTCAGCGGTTCGTCCGAGCGATTGATGAGGTTCACCGAGCCGTAGAGGACGCTGGTCATCGGCACCACGCCCCAGTTCAGCTTCGGCGCTTCGCCCTGGAGCGGCAACGGGAAGTCGAGCCGCAACGGCTGATCCGGCTTGTTGACGCCCGGGGCGTTCGGATCGGCGACGGCCTGCGGGAGCCGCGGCGCGGCGCGTCCGCGAGCGGGCGCGGGCTGGGCTTGCGAACCGTCGACTGCCCGCCCCCCCACAACCTGGGCCGTGGCGACATCGGCCGATCCTCCGACGACGACGAAAGCGGCCACGAGGGCCAGCCAGAACGAACGGCGACGCGAAGCAACGGACATGACGGCAGACTCCGAGAGGGGGCGACGCGTGGCACACGCGCAGAATTCGCTCGAGGCCGGGTCGTTCGGCCGGGGCACCCGGGTGGAATCCGGACGTCCTTCCGCCACGAGCTGGCCTCGAACAACCAGTGTATCCGCCGGCCGCCAGGGTTCGGATCCCGAAGATCCCGCGCACTTGCCGGACTCTGACTGCCCTCCGGTCATTGACGCTCGCCCCGAACCCGCGGACAATCCGAGGTCCAGCCGGAGTGGCGGAATTGGCAGACGCGGCGGATTCAAAATCCGCTGGCCTTCGGGTCTTGTGGGTTCGAGTCCCACCTCCGGCATTCTCGTCCCCCCCGGGCGGCTCTCGAGCCGTCCGGGGTCGGCGGATCACCCGCACGCGCACCGGGGCCCTCGGCGAAACGCCCGGCAGCGGCGTGTCGACGATCCTGCGCCCTCCGACGTTCCTTCGGCGACGGACGTGCCCCCATCCCATCCGAACGACGCGGCAACGGCCTCCCACGCCCGCGTCCCCGACCTCGGCCCCCGCCACGAGGCACGCTGGCCCCCGAGCCCCCGGGCCCTCGGGCCCACCGGCCCCGGGCCCGCCGGGCCCCCGGCCCCTGGACCCCGCCCCCCGGCCACCCGCTCGGATCACCACGCTGGCTCTCGGACCACCTGGAAGCCGGTTCTTGGCCGCGGAACGCGATCTCGCGCGGGATCAACGAATCCACTGCCACGCGTCGGCGACCCACCCGTACAACCGCTGCCCGCGGCCGACGATCGGCGACGCGGGTGACGGCCGACGGACCTCCCGCCGGCCACCCCGCTTCCCCGTCCCAGCCGAGGATCGCCCGCGTGAACTCCCCGTCGTCGCCCCGTCGTCATCGCCCCCTCCTCGCCGCCGCCCTGCTTCTTGGAGGCGGCCTGGGCTTGGCCCTGTCCGCCCCCTCGACCGCGGCCGGCCCGTTCTCGGCGATCCGAGCCGCGGCCGAAGCCGCCGGCCCGCAAGCCCTCTCCGGCGATGACCTGACCCTCGACCGCCTCTTCCCGACGGACCCGATCTTCGGCCCCTCAGCCAATGGGGCGGCGTTCAGCCACGACGGACGGTGGGCCGCCTGGCTCTACCGGCCGGCCAACGAGCGACGCCACGGCAACGATCTCTGGCTTCTCGACACCGAGTCCGGTGAAGTCCAGCGCGTGACCGCCGTCTCCGTCCTGCAGCGTTTCCAGGCGTCGACCCGAAAAGTCGCCGAGGATCGGATCGCCAAGGCCCGCAAGCGCGGGGCCGGCGCGTCCACCGACGGGGCCGACGACACCGACGCCGCTCCCCTGGCCGATGACGCCCTGAGCGGCCGGTGGACCGGCACGATGACCGGCGATGCCGATCTCGTCGGCGACGATGGCATGGACATCGAACTGAATCTGCGGCTCGGCAAAGACGGCCGGGTCGAGGGAACGGCCATCACCGCCCTGGGCACGGTGACCGTGACCGAGGGCCGGTACGACGCCGATACCGGCCGGCTTGAGTGCGTCCTCGTGGAGCCCGACTCCGGCATGCGGGTCCGGGTGGAAGCCACGATCGATGGCGAGAGCCTCACCGGTTCGCTGAGCGTCGAGGGCAGCCGCATCGAGCTGGAACTCAGCGCCGAACGCACGCTCTCCGGCGGCGGCGCCGACACGAACGACGACGATGATGACGCGTCGGGCGACGACGAAGACGCCGAAGGCGACGTGCAACTCGAAGACACCGTCGGCGACGAAGACGCCAAGGACCGCCGGGCCCCGCGCTACGGCGGCGTCCAGTCGTTCACCTGGTCGCCGGTGGAAGACGAGATGCTCTTCGTCTCCGGCGGCGATCTCTACCGACTCGACGTGTCGGCCCACGCCGACGCCGACGACGACGCCGAGCGATCGGACGCCATCGCCCGCCTGACCATGACCCAGGAACCCGAGAGCTCAGCCCGGTACTTGCCCGACGGATCCGGGTACGCCTACGTGCGTGGCGGCAGCATCATCCGCGTGACGTGGGGCGATCACATCGTCCAGCAGATCAACCCGAACCTTCCCGGCGGCGAAACGCTGTCGGACTACCGGCTCAGCCCGGACGGCCGCTTCGCATCGCTGGTGACGACCCGCGGCCCGTCCTGGTGGGGCAGCGGCCAGCAGATCACGATCACCGACTACCGGTCGCGCTTCGCCAACGCCCGCAACGTCCCGCGCCACATGCCCGGTGATGGCTTTCCCGACTTCCGCTGGCGCGTCTGGATCTACGACTCCGCGCGGCACATGACGGAATCCGGCGAACTCGTCCAGGTCCACGAGCATCGATTCACCGGACCGCGGGACGTCGTGAACATTCCCGAGTGGGCGCCCGACTCGAGCCGCGCCGCGTTCACCGTGTTCGACCAGGCCACCGGCATGGTCCGCATCATGGAGTCCCGCGTCCCGGTGGCCGACGATGATTCCGACGAGTCCGGCGACGAGGCCGACGTCGACGCCGAAGCCGCCGCCCGTGCCGCGGCCGAGGGGCCGGCCCCGGTCAAGGCCGAGGTCGCCCGCGTCATCTACAGCTTCGCCCACCGCCACGGACCGAACACGCCGAGCATGATTCGCCCGGTGTACATGGGCGACTCCCGTCGACTCGTGTTCATCACCGAGCTCAGCGGTTTCCGCCACCTCCACCGCCTCGACCCGCTGTACGAACAGCTCGATCCGATCACCAGTGGCCGCTACGAGGTCTACCCCCTCGCCCTGAACAAGGCCCAGGATCGCATGTGGGTCACGAGCACCCGCGAGCACCCGGCCGAATTGCACGCCTACGAAGTCGATCTCGAAACGGGCACGATGGAACGCCTGACGACCGACCGCGGTGTTCACGGCAGCGTCGCGGTGAGCGAGAATGGGCAGCACCTGCTCGCCACCCGCATCGACTTTGATTCGCTGCGCGAACTCTACGTGATCGACCGCGAGGCCTCGGAAGCGACTGCCCTGACCGATTCACACTCCGACGAAGCCCGCACGCTGACCGCGCCGGAGCCCGAGTACTTCACGTTCCTCAACCGGCACGGCCAAGAGATCCACGGCCACATGTTCAAGCCGGATGACTGGAGCCCGGACGACAAGCGGCCCATGCTGCTGTACGTGTACGGCGGCCCGTTGGGCATGCGGAACATGGTCACCCGCGGCGCCTTCAGCGGACCGAGCTACTTCTTCGCGTACTACATGGCCCGCAAGCACGGCTGGGTCACGGCCACGATCGACCCGCGTGGTGCGTCCGGTTTCGGCGGCCTGTTTGAGAAGTCCAACTTCGAGCAGGTCGGTCGTCCGCAGGTCGAAGACCTCGTCGACGCGGCGAACTGGCTGGTCGACAACGGCGGCGTCGACGAAGACCGCATGGCCATGCACGGCTGGAGCTTCGGCGGATTCCAGACGCAGATGACGCTCTACACCGAGCCCGATGTGTTCGCCGCCGGCATCGCCGGGGCCGGTCCGACCGAGTGGAAGAACTACAACACCTGGTACACGACCGGCACCATCGGCGCCGATTGGGACAACGAGGAAAAGAAGGACAGTCCGACCTACTCGCTGATCCCGTTGGCCAAGAACCTGAAGGCCCGGCTCCTGCTCGTGCACGGCATGGAAGATCCGAACGTGCTCTACCAGGACACGGTCAAGGTCTACCAGGCACTGCTTCGCGCTGGCAAGGAACCGCTGGTTGATCTGTTCCTTGACCCGACCGGTGGCCACAGCCTGGGCGGAGACGTCAAGAGCATCGGCCGCTACCGCAAGTACGAGGCGTTCTTGCTCGAATGCCTGGGACTCGGGACCACGGCCGACGACGACGAACCGGGCGATGACGACGACGAGGCCACGGACGACAACGACCGCGACGACGACGGCTGAATCGGTTCAGGCGTCCGGCGTGGCCGTCCGCACGACGCCGCCGACCCAGTCGACGGAGAACCCACCTTCGCCGGCAATCATGCCGCGGAGCGGGGCGCCGAACATCGCTTCTCGCCAGCCACCGGCGAGCGAATGCGGGCGCGCGCGGTCCGGGTGGTGCAGGCTCACCCACAAGCGGGCGATGTCCTTGCGCCCGCCGACCAGGCTGGGATCGACCCCACGCCCGCGGCACATCGTCTGGAGGACGGCCCAGAGTGAGTCGATGGCCACGCGGTCGGCGACGGACTCTTCGTCGCTCACCCGGGGCGGCAATTCGCTCGTCGGCTGATCCTTGATGGCGGCGACCAAATCGAGCATCACGTCGCCGTGGCTCTCGATCATCGGCCGCGGCATGCCCTTCATCCGGTCGAAGTCCGAGCGCTGCGCCGGCATGTCCTTGGCGATCCGGGCGACGATCTCATCGCGCAGGATGCTGCGCGGCGGAAGGTCTCGCTCGCGGGCCAACTCGTCGCGCATGGTCAAGAGGGCTCGGGTGACCGCGACCTGGCGGGGACGGAAGTTGCGGCTGCCGACGACCCGGTCGGTGCGCCGGTCCACATCGAAGCTGAAGTGCTCGCGCCCGCAGACCGCGGTGCATTCCTCGCGCACCGCGTCAAGGTGCCCGGCCGCTTCCAGCCGCACCATGATCGCGCGCCACACGGCCACCAGGTAACGGACGTCATTGGCCGCGTACCGCAGATGGGCCGACGACAGCGGACGCTTGTCCCACCGCGTGAACGTCATGCCCTTGCCGATCTTGACGCCCAGAAAGTGCTCGATGAGGGCGGCGAGGCTCAGCGGGTACGGCAGGTCGAGAAAGCCGGTGGCGATCTGGGTGTCGACGACCGCCGCCGGTTCGCGGTCGAGCAGTCGAACGACGGGTTCCAAGTCCTGCTGCCCGGCGTGCACGACGCAGGTGACGTCCGGGTCGGCAATGAGTTCCCAGACCGGCGTCAGGTCGACGCCGGCGAGCGGGTCGACGAGCCAGACGGCTTCGCTCGTCGCGAGCTGCACGACGCACAACTGCGGGATGTAGGTCTCTTCGCCGATGAACTCCGTGTCGTACGCAAAGGTGCCCGACGCGCGGATGGCGTCGGCCGCGGCGGCCATGCCCTCGGCGTCTTCGACCAGAATCGGCTTGCCGGACGGCACGAGCGGATGGTCGATGATCGGCGCGGCTGGCCCATCGGACGCGGCCTCGCGCATGGCTTCGTCGTGACGCTCGCTGCGCCAGTCGCGGCGGCGGCCACGGCGCCGTCGGCCGGAACCGGAGCCGGAACTGGAGCCTTGGCCCGACTCGGTCGAGGCATCGGCGGATGGGTCGGAGGACGATTCAGCGGATCCCGTCAACGGGCATCTCCTGGGGTCAGCGGAGGTTCGCGCAGGGCAAGGATCAACTCGACCTTGCCCACATGCTCATCCAGTGACCGCGCAATCTGGACCGGATCATGGCCCGCATCCGCCATCGCGTGGACCTGCCGGGCCAGATCATCGGCAGTTTCTGCGCTCCGCCGTCCTGGGGCCGCGGATTTTCGCGGTCCTGAGGGGATCTGGACCTCCGGATGCGGCGGGTCATCGGACAGATCTGAGGGGTCCGCGGAGCGCGCCCGGCCGTCGACCGGGGCCGGAGACGACGCGGAGCCTGGCCGATGGTGCGATGCGGAACTCGGCGCCGGCCCGGCATGGGCACGCGAATTCGAGCTCGCGTTCGCACTCCCCGTCCCAGTCCCAGTCCGAGTCCGAGTCCCGGTCCCAGTCCCAGTCCGATCCCCATTCCCCTTCTCACTCCCACTCCCGTTGGCACTCCGGCTGGCACTCCCACCACCACTCGACCGTGCCCCGGCGGCCGGTCCGGATCGGGGAACCTCGACTGACGCCGGGCTGGAGCCCGCGTTGACGCCGACCTGTCCAGGCCGCGCGTCGGCCGCCGAAGCCCGAAGCTTGGCGATCCGCTCGTCGGCCTCGACCAGCAGGCGTTCCAGCCTCCGGCCTTTGGCGTCCAAGGCCACAACCAGCCGCTGGCTCGCTTCCAAGGCCGAGATCTCTGCTTCCGTCGGATCGCGGCGATCCCGCCACGGGGCACGGGCCACGTGCTCGGCCAACCGCTCTCGGCGTTCCTCCGGCGGCGGCAGCTTCCGGTGGCCGGCCCGCAAGCGGCCGCGAACCGCCCGGATGATGGTGATGCCGAGAATCAGAATGCCCAGGCCCATCAGGATGCTCGGCAGGCCGCTCGGCTCTCCCGACGCGTCTCCCGTCGGCCCGGTCGGCCCGGTCGGCCCAACCGGGACCACGGCCAGGGTCGCCCCGAACGGGCTGGCCCCTTCCCGGAGCCCCGCTGCCCGAATCGTGGCCAGACGCGAGCTGGCGGAATGGGAGCCAAGAACGAGCGAGCTGGCCAAAGAGCAGGGCAGAGAGAAGGGCATGGCAGTGGTATCGTCCAACCCGTGCCGATCACGTTGGAAGCTGACGGAAGACTGCCGATCGCCCTGCGGCGACATCCGCTGGTGCCCCGGCTGGCCGAGGGCCTGGCCGGGTGCATGGCCGGGAGCATGGCCGGGGGCATGGCCGATTCGGCCGCCGCTCGCCGCAGCGAGGCGTCCGCGCCCCGGGCGCGGCTCGTGCTGGCCGCGAGCGGCGGGGCCGATTCCACCGCCCTCGTGCTGGCCGCCGCGGTGCTGGCCCAGCGCCGGCGCCATCCCTGGCCGTCGCCGCTCGTGGTCCACGTCCACCACCACCTTCGCCTCGCCGATGCCGATGCCGACGCGGCATTCGTCGCCGACCTCGCCAATCGCCTGGGCCTTGAACATGTCCGGGTCGACCTGCCGCGCGACCTTGCCTCCCGTCCCGGGAACCTCGCGGCCAACGCCCGCGATGCGCGCCTGGACGCCTTGGCCCGGATCGCGGCGGAGCGCGACATCCGCGCGATCGTCACCGCACACCACGCCGGCGACCAAGTCGAAACGGCCCTGCTGGGCTTGGCCCGCGGCACCGACCTCGCCCGCCTGGGCATGGCCCCGGCGCGGCGCGTGACCAACGCTGCAGACCTGATTCGTCCGTGGCTCACGGTGCCTCCGGAGGAGCTCCGATCGTTGTGCCGCGCCGCCGGCGTCCGCTGGCGCGAAGACGTCGGCAATCGCGACCTCCGGCGGGCCCGCGCGCGCCTCCGTCGGACGGTCCTGCCGACGCTCGAATCCATGCATCCTGGGGCGATTGTTCGCGCGGCCGCGAGCTTGACGGACCACGCGTCCAGCCGGTCGTTCGATTCAGCGGCGGCCACGGCGAAGACCGCGCCCGGCGCGCCGACGATGAGCCCCGCGCCGACCGGCCAAGGTGCGGCGATCTCGCGGGCCACACTGCGACGCACGTCCCCGGCCGAAGCAAGCCGATTGATCCGAGCCGTGGCGCTGGCGGCATGCCCGGAGCTGGCCGATCGCCTGACCCGAAACCACGTCTCCGAAGCCGTCAAGCACGCCCGGGATGCCAGCGAGCATCCTCGGCGGCTCCCGTGGCCGGCCGGGGCCATCTGCGACATCTTTGCGCACGATATTGTCATCGATAGCGCACCACCAGACCGTGCCGGTGGACCGGAATCCATGCCGCCCGCCGCGACCTGACCGGTACACTCGCCAGATCAAACGTCGCGGGCTTTCGCGGCCGACTCGTCGCCCGACGGACCGGCCCCTCGCGGCACCCTCCCGTCCCGGGTCGCCCCCAAGCGGGCCCATTCCCAACGGAGTGCCAGGATGCACCTTCCCACCCCCGTTCGTCGATTTCGTCGCTTCGTCGGCCCCGGCATGCTCGCCGCGGTCGCCATCACCCTCGGCGGCCTGAGCGCCACCACCACCTTTGCCCAGACCGCGACCGGAACCGACTACTGGTCGGACTTCGTCTCCTGGTACCGCACCACGGCCAACGAGACGGGCGCGAACCCGTCCGAAGCCGAGATGGGCGCCCACATCGTCGAGATGATGAAGGACGTCGACTTCTCCACCCTCGGCATGGCCGAGATCGAGAACGTCAACCGCCTGACCCGCTTCGCCCCGGAACTCAAGAAGTCCATCAGCGCCCGACTCAGTGCCCTGGCCGACATGCCCGGTGCTGACGGCGCGAAGGCGATGATGATGATGCTTGGCGCGGCCGATGCCGACGCCGACCGCGCTGGCATGGTGCGGAAGCTCATGAACCACTCCGGTTTCGACGCCATGATGAAGACGCCGGCCGCCGGCCAGCTCTTCGAAGCAATCGGCGCGCTTCCCAAGGAAGCCGCGGGCAGCATGCAGACCGAGATCATGTCGCTGGCCAAGATGGTCGACCGTCCGATGACCGCGGCCGACGCCGGTCTCGCCCGCGGTTTCGTCGGCATGCTCAAGGATCTCGGCGACGCGATCCCCGCCGACTTCCGTGACGCCACCCGCACCAAGGTCGTTGATCGCCTCAAGGCCGCGGCCGAAGCGATGCCCGAGGGCGACAATGGCGTTGAGCGCCTGATGAAGACCGTCGCCTACCTCGACGGCGCCTACATGCGTGGCCAGCTCGTCGACCACAAGGCTCCGGCCCTGACCTTCCAGTGGTCGAGCGGCGACACCAACCTGCGCTCGCTGGATGACCTCAAGGGCAAGGTTGTTGTGCTCGACTTCTGGGCGACGTGGTGCGGCCCCTGCATCAGCAGCTTCCCCAAGGTCGCTGAGCTCACCGAGCGCTACAACGGCTACGACGTCGCCGTCATCGGCGTGACCAGCCTCCAGGGCACCCACTACGGAGCCGACGGCAACCGCGTCGACTGCAGCGATGATCCGGACAAGGAATACTCGCTGATGCCGGGCTTCATGGACGCCAAGGACGTTTCCTGGACCGTCGCGTTCGCCGCCCAGGACGTGTTCAACCCGGACTACGGCGTGCAGGGCATCCCGCACGTTGCGATCATCGACCCCGAAGGCATCGTCCGCTACCGCGGCATGCACCCGGCGAGCCCGCTCGCCGAGAAGGCGGAGAAGATCGACGGCCTGCTGGCCAAGGCCGGGCTGCCCACGCCCGCGCCGCTCGAAGCGGCCAAGGAAGAGACCGCCGGCGGCGAGTGATCGCGCGCGACCGACCGGTCCATGAGTGACAGGCGGGCCCTTCCGTGCTTCGGCATGGAAGGGCCCGTTTTCGTTGGGGACGTTGACGGCGCGGCGGCGCGATCGATGGCAAACGCGCGTCGGCCAGCGGCGACGACGTGCGCGCGGCCGGACATCGAGACCCGGGGACGCCGAGACCCCGGGACTTCGAGACGCCGGGACTTCGAGACGCCGGGATACCGGGACCGCGAATCAGTCGATGCGTTCGAGCTCGCGGGCCAGCCACGCGCGGGCCATCCGCCAGTCGGTCTCGACCGTCGTCACCGACACGTCCAAGATGCGGGCGACTTCCGGGACGGTCAGCCCACCGAAGAATCGCAGCTCCACCACGCGTCCCATGCGAGGATCGAGTTCGGTCAGGCGAGCCAGGGCTTCGTCGATCTCGGGAAGGTCGTCGCGGGCCACGCGTTCGACGGCTTCATCGCCAAGCAGTGGCCGAGGGCGCTCGCCGCCGCCGCGTTTGGCCGCGCGCCGGCGCCGGGCATGGTCCACGAGGATCTGCCGCATCGCCGTGGCCGCGAGGGCCAGGAAGTGCGACCGGTCGCGGTCGGCCACCGCATCGCCGGCGGCGTCCGACAGTCGCATCCAGGCCTCGTTGACCAGGGCGGTTGGTTGCAGCGTGTGATCCGCCGGCTGGCCGCGAAAACAGCGGCCGGCGATCGCCCGCAACTCGGGATACAGGCGCTGAAGGAGCCGCCGGCCCGCTTCATCGTCCCCCGCGGCGTAGGTCGTCAGGTCGCCGGCGGCCTGCCGGGCGTTGTCAGGATCGAGGATCGGGTCTTCCACGCCGCCATGGTAGACCGTGCGGGCCGGCAAGTCGCTGGCAAGTCGGCGCCAGTCGCGGGGGAAGGCCGGAGCCAGCCACGCGATCGCCGCCAGCCCGCCGCCACCCCGGCGGCAGCGGCCTCGGGCCGGACGATTCCCGGGCGGACGATGGAGTTCCCACGTCGCGGGCCTCGTCACCCGTCGACTCCGGCACCTGCGGTCCACCGGGGCCGATCGCTGGCCCGCCCTTGGGCCTTCTCGTCGGGGGTCGTCCTTGCGTCTGCCGTGGGGGCCATTCTTCGATCTTGCGGGCCCCTCTTCGGCCGCCCACCGCGACCACGACCCTTGACGGGGCTGGCACCCCAACGGATCGTGCGTGCATGCCCGACGGACCGACGGACACCTCGGCAACCGACCTCGACCCGCTCCTGGCCCGCTGGATCACGATGTCGCCGCGCCGCTGCCCCCGGTGCCAATACGACCTCACCGGTCTGCGGCATCCGGTCTGCGCGGAGTGCGGCGAGTCGATCGCGCTCCAGGTGACGGCCGACGCCAGCGTCTCGTCGGCCTTGATCGCCGGAATGCTGGGCATCGGTGGTCCGCTTGGATTCACGCTCATGCTCGCCCTCGGATCGATCTTGTTCGAGCTTCGGCGCGGCCGCGGGCTCAGCATCGACGATGAAGTCGGCACGGTGCTCAGAGCATCCGGGGCGCTGGTGGTGCTTCTGGTGCTCTGGCTGGTTTGCCGTCGCCTGCTGCTCCGGCTCCCGCGGTGGGCGGCGTGGGCGATCGCCCTCGGCATCGGAGCACTGTCGATGTACATCGCCTTCGGGTTCATGCGCCGATGAGCGGGTCGGCATCAAGTTCGCCGCCACCGCCGCCTCCACCACCGCGGCGCCCAACGCCGCCAGCACCACCGCGCACGCCACCGCCACCGCTACCGTCGCCGTCGTCGTCGTCGTCGTCGTCGCCTGGACGGTTTGCGCCTTCGCCCATGCACCAGCGAATCCTGATGGAGGAGCTGGTGGCCCGCGACCGGCCGACGTGTCCGGTGTGCGACAAACCGATCACCCTGAAGGGATCGTCCGCGGCCTGCGCGGCCTGCGGCGCCCGGCTCAGCCTTGGGCTCACGCGGCACGCTGGACTTCGGCGCCGATGGCTGGTGGTTCTGTTGACATCCATCGCTGGCCTCGGCTTCGGATCGCTCTTCCTGGCGATCACCGCGTGGTTCTTCCTGATCGAGCGGTCGACCGGTGGCAACATCACCCGCATCCTGACCGCGGCAACGTGCGTGCTCGCCATCCATCTGCCGGCGGTTGTTTTCTCGATCCGGCGCCGCGGACGAGGTCGCATCCAACGGTGGAGCGTGCCTCAGGTTGCAATCGTCACGACGCTGCTGGTCGCCGGACAACTCGGCGCGCTGCTGTACATGGTCTGGCGGTAGACCTGCGGTAGACTGCGCATCCCGTGACGAACACCTGCACCCTTACCGTCGTGATGCCAAGCTTCAACCAGGCAACGTTCCTGGAAGAAGCGATTGATTCGATCCTGTCGCAGGGCGGGCGGGTCACGCAGTTCATCGTGCTCGACGGGGGTTCGACCGACGGTTCGCGCGAGATCATCGAGCGCTTCGCCGGCCACATCGACCACTGGCGCAGCGAACCCGACGGCGGCCAAGCGAACGCGATCGCCGACGGCCTCGAGATGGCCACCGGCGACATCGTCACGTGGATCAATTCCGACGATGCGCTCCTTCCGGGCGCCGCCGATGCCCTGCTCTCGCGATTCGAAGCGCGGCCGGAACTTGGCTTGGTCGAGGGCGACACGGTGGTGGTCGACGCCGACTCCCGCGTGGTGCGATGCGACCGGCGAGCCGGACCGTCGGCCAACTGGATGCGGCACGGTTACATGCGGATCCATCAGCCAAGTACGTTCTTTCGCCGCAGCGTGTACGAAGCAGTAGGCGGACTGGACCGGTCGCTGCACTGCGTGATGGACACCGACCTGTGGTACCGCATTCTGGCCGCCGCGCCGGCCGAGCGGGTGCACCGCTACACCGGCGTCCATCGCGTCCATGACGCGGCCAAGGGTGAAGCAGCGAGCTGGGAAGCCCGGTACCGAGCCGAACGCGAGCGAATCGCCGGACGCTATCCCGACATCCACGGGCACCCGATTCGCTACCACCTGGGACGCATTGCGTTCTACGCCGAACGCCTCCGCACCGGTCGCGGGCGACTGGCGCGGCGCGATACGCGGGCCCACGGCGGGCGCCCATTGGTCGACGTGTTTCCGGATGCGGCTTCGACGGTCCGTCCGTAGGCTTGAGCCGGGTGAGGACGCCGAGGTGGACGCAAGTTCTAGACGCGAGTTCTGGACGCGAGATCTGGACACAAGATCTGGACGCAAGATCTGGACGCGAACGCCGGCCGGAGAAGCATCGCGCTCGCCGCCCGTTCCCGCCGCCGCTTCAGACCCGGCGCAACACGAACAGCATGTGATCGTGGGCGGGCAGCCAACCGGGCCCGGGCCGATTGCCGGCCAACCCGAGCCGTCGTCGCAGCCCGAACAGCGTGCCGCGGACGGCATCGCGCGCCGTTCGGCTCACCGACTGACGGGCGTGGCTCGTTCGCCGCTGCTCGAGCACCGCAAGGCCATGGTCCGCGGCCAAGCGTTCGATCGTGCGTCGGCCGTAAAAGACCTGGTGCTCCGGCAAAGCCGCGTACCAATAGGCTGCTCCCTGCCACCGCCACGGCCAGGCCCCGTGATCGCCGGTCAATCCGATGAAGACGCCTCCCGGCCGCAGATGGCGGGCAACCGCGGCGATGAACGCCGGCGGATCGGTCAGGTGCTCGAGCACGTCGATGGCCAAGATCGCGTCGAACACTGGCGGCGCGGCGCTCGCGTCCCCGCCGTCCAGTGCATCGGGCTCCAAGTCATCGAACGTCGCCCCGAGCATGCCGACGCCGCGGGTCGACGCGACCGCCGCGGCCGAGTGGCTCGGTTCCAGGCCGAATCGCTCGAACTCCGCGCCCAGATGGTGCAAGAGCGCGCCATTCGAACAGCCAACGTCCAACACCCGCGGCCCCGGCGCGTGCGTCCGCACCAAGTCCGCCAACGTGTCGAATCGGCGTTTGCGCGGATCCGGATCGTGTTCCCAATTGTCTTCCGGCGACTGGCGGTAACAGTCCATGAGCTGGGCATCGGACACGAACGGATGCTTGAACAGCAAGTCGCATCCCGGACAGCGGCGCACCCGTGCCGCGGCATCGCCAAGCTCAATCGGAACGCCCGCAACCTGAGGCGACGGCCCGTGCACCGAAGGCCCGGCATCCACCGTCGCCGCTCCGCAGACGACGCATGCTTCCGTCGCCGCCGGCACGCTCATCCGCCGATCGTCTCACGCCCGCCCATGTACGGACGCAGCGGTTCGGGCACCCGGATCGAACCGTCGGCCTGCTGGTGGATCTCGGTCAGCGGGATCAGAATCCGCGGGCTGGCCGCCACCGTGTTGTTCAGACTGTGGCAGAAGACGGTCTTGCCGTTCTCATCCCGGTAGCGGAGGTTCAGGCGCCGGCACTGGAAGTCGTACAGCCGGCTGGCCGAATGCGTCTCGCCCCAGTCGCCACTGGGCTGACCGTCGTCCCCGACCGTGCCGCGGCTGGGCATCCAGCACTCGATGTCGATCATGTCGGCGTTCTTCACGCCCAGGTCGGCGGTGCAGCACTGTAGGAGCCGGTACGGCAGCTCCAGTGATTGCAGGAACGCCTCGACGATGCCGATCATCCGCTGGTGCCAGTCGCGGCTCTCCGCTTCGTCGGCCCGGCAGATGACGACCTGCTCGACCTTCTCGAACTGGTGGATTCGGTACAGGCCGGCGGTGTCCTTGCCGGCGGCCCCCGCCTCCCGACGGAAACACGTCGACACGGTGGCGTACTGGAGCGGGAGTTCGGCCGCGTCCAGAATCTCTCCGGTGCGGTAGCCCATGAGCCCGACTTCGCCGGTGCCCGTGAGGTAGAGATCGTGCCCCGCCCCGCGGGCCGACTCTTCGATGTGGTACGCGGTTTCCCGGCCACCCGGGAAGAAGCCGGTCCCGGTCATGCATTCTTCGCGCACGATGACGGGCACCGAGACCGGCACGAAGCCGTGCTGCTCGGTGATGAAGTCGACGGCGTACCGCAGCAAGGCCTGCTGCAGTCGCATGCCGTCCCCGATCAGGCAGTAGTGCCGGGCCCCCGCCATTCGCACGGCCCGCTCGAAGTCGACCATGCCGGCATTGAGCATCAGGTCGATGTGCGAGGCCGGATCGAAGCCGCGATTCTCGGTGAAGCTCCGCGACGCATCAAAGCCATCCGGATTCCACGTGCGCAGCTCGACATTGTCATCGGCCGACGTGCCGCGGGGCACATCCGGGTCGGCCGGCTGCGGAACCTGCAGCAGCAGCTCGCGCCAGTCAACGTCCAACTGATGAAGCTTGGCATCGAAGGCCTGCAGTTCCGCCTTGAGGCGCAGCGGCCGTTCTTCGAGCTCGCGCAATTCGCCCTCGGCCGTGTCCCGCTCGGAACCCTCGAGTCCCTTGATCCGTCCCTTCAGGGCGCCGATCTGCGGTCCGATCTCCCGGCCAATCTGCTTCTGCTCGCTGCGCAGCCGCTCCTGATCGGTCATGATCTGGCGGCGCTCCTCATCGAGGCGCAGCAGGCGTTCAATGTCAACGTTGACCCGCTTGTCGCGGGCCCCTTGCTTGTAACGATTGGGATCGGCGCGGAGGGCCTTGATGTCGATCATGGGCGGGATGGTAGCAGGCGGCGAGCGCGCCGCCGGCCGATCGCCGGTGGGGATCTGCGGGCCGGCCGAATGCGAGCCTCCCACCGTCTGCGGTGAACGGCAGCCCACGGCACGGGGCATCGGGGCATCGGACACGCGACCCGCAGCCGAGCGGACGCAGCACCAAGCGGTCAGCAGCCAAGCGGCCAGCAGCCACGCGGTCAAGCGGTCAAGCGGTCAAGCGGTCAACGAGCCAATCGACCAAAGTTGTTGGCTCGGGTGCCGGGCCGAGAACGGCGAGGTTCCGTTCAGTCAACCGAACCCGGGTTGGCCAGCCCGCCGGGCCACCCCATCGGGCCAGCCGGTCGGTCAGGGACGCCGGTACCGGGGCGGAGCCGCCCACTGAAGCTTGTCCTGCAGAATCTGCCAGTAGCTCTTGTCAGGATCCACGATGAGCCGGGCCGCGGTGGCGTCGAACCGAATCTCAACCGCGTCGCCCACGGCCAGATGCTCGCGAACGGCCCCGTCACGAACGAGGGCGGTGCCCGGATTGGCCCGCAGGACGTCGACTCGGATGACCGATCCGGCGGCGATCACAATCGGCCGGAAGGCAAGACTCTGGGCGGCCACCGGCGTGATGAGCATGGCCTCGACCGCTGGGTGGACGATGGGGCCGCCGGCCGATGTGGAATACGCCGTCGAACCGGTCGGCGAAGCGACGATCAAGCCGTCGCCGGCCAAGGTCGGGCCCGGTTGTTCGTCGATCACAAGCCCGAGTTCGATCATTCGGAACGGGGCGCCCGACGCGATCGAGACGTCGTTGACCGCGATGCCGGTCCGCGGATCCGACCCGTCGGCGGGCCGCAGCGTCCACTGGAGCAAACGCGTGTCCTGGACATCGGCCCGACCGGCGAGCATCGCCGGGAACTCAGCCGCGAAACGTTCGGCGTCAAACTCGGCCAAAAAACCGAGTCGGCCGACGTTCACGCCAGCGACCGGAATGCCGGTCGCCGCCATGCGTCGGAGCTGGCCAATGATGGTCCCGTCGCCGCCGATGACCACGGCCAGATCGAACCGGCCCGTGGGCGGGGCCGCGGTCCGGCCATTGCCCGGATGTTCGGCGTCTTCGCGAACGACTTCGTCGGCGTGGGCTTCGACCGTGGCGCTGACGCAGTCGCGCACCTCGGCGATTTCGTCGCGCGACCAATCGGCCACGAGCAGCACCCGGGAACCCGCGTTCCCCGCGGCATCACTCACGAGACCAGGCCCCGCGTCAACCGCATGAAGGCGGTCTCCAGGTTGACCTGTTCTTGCTGCATCGACGCGACGCGGAACCCGCGGGCGATCAGCCGATTCGGCAGTTCGCTCACGGTGAGCCCACTGTCGGCGTCGATGGTCACGTCGATCCGCGGCTTGCCATCGTGATTCGTGATGTCCACTTGCGTCACGCCCGCGACCTCGGCCAACAGCTGGGCCGCTTCGTCGTGTCGATCATCCACAATGACGTGCACGACGGTACCCATGCTCGCCCGAGCCATGATCTCACTGACCGCGCCGCTGAAGACGAGCTTGCCCTGCTCAATGATGCCGACGGTGTTGCAGAGCTCGGCCAGCTCGTGCAGGATGTGCGACGAAATGATGATCGTCTTGCCCATCCGGCGCAGTTCTTTCAGCAACTCGCGGATCTCGATGCGGGCTCGGGGATCGAGACCGGACGCCGGTTCATCGAGCAGCAACACCTTCGGATCGTGCAACAGCACGCGGGCGATCGACAGCCGCTGACTCATGCCGCGACTGAGGCCGTTGACTTCGGCGTTGGCCTTGTAGGTCAGATCCGTGAGTTCCAGCACGTCGCCAACGACTTGCTTGCGCTGCTTGCCGTGCAGGTCGTAGCAGGCGGCGAAGAACTCCAGGTACTCGCTGACCACCATGTCGTCGTACGCACCCATGAAGTCGGGCACGTAGCCGATGACCGGCCGGATCAGCGGGTTCTGGTAGCCGACCACCTTGCCATCGATGCGGGCCTCACCCCAGGTGGGCTTGAGCAGCGTGGCCAGGATCTTGATCGTCGTGGTCTTGCCGGCGCCGTTGGGACCGATGAACCCGAAGCAGTCGCCCTGCTCGATGGTCAGGTTCAGATTGTCCAGCGCGACAAGATTGCCGTACTTCTTGGTCAAATTGATGGTTTCGATCATCGACACCGCGTCACGTCCTCCGTTGACCGGCCGCCGTCGCCGGACTCGAGCATGGACAGCCCGAGGTCACTGATGTCGTCGCGGCCACCACTGCCCGGTGGCCGCCTTGGCCGTCCGACTTCTTCTTCTTCTTCGCGATCGTTGGCCGCATCTCGTTCCGCCGCCCTGGCTGCGCGGGCCGCGGCGTCTTCGGCGAACCGTCGGGCCGCTTCGGCCTCGATGATCGAGTTGAAACGCACCGAAGGATCGACATCCAATGGCAAAATCCATCGCACCATGATCTGGCCGGACCCGCGCTGCGTTTGCCCGTCCACCTTCATCTCAACCGGCAGCTCTTGGGCGTCCATGAAGCCGATGATGATGATGCAGGGTCGCACCAGCCAATCCGAGAGATCCAGATCGCGACCGAAGTAGCGGGGAACCGACGCATCAACGCTGCGCACGCGCCCGGCCGCAGTTGACCAGGCCGGCGGCGTCAGCAGGTTGTACATGCTGAGCATCTTCAGCAGCCGGCGCGAACGCCCCGGACTCCGCCCACCCCCTCCGACGACGCCCATGTTGGCCGTGGCGTTGGCGCGGTCACGGGTCCACGCGAAGACGGTTTCTCGGAGCGAATGGTCGGCGATGAGCGATGCCGGACTGGCGACGGAGAACGTTGCTCCGGCGGGGATGGACGTGCCGTTCTGGGTGAGGTCCCAGGCAAAGACGCGGTACGGAGCGCGGCTCAGATCCCGGCCGGAGGTCCGCGGAATCTCGCGGGGAGGGTCACCGATGACGCGGTACTCGGGCCGCGAAACAGTTGTCCCGTCGGACCAAAGCAGCATCACGTCGGTCAAGGCGCCGGGCAATCCGTTGACGAGTGAGCCCGTCAGGCGCGGTGAGCCGGTTGTTGGAACGTTGGCGGTGACCGGATTGCTCGGATCAACGCGGATCATGCCCCCCCAGTTGGCGTCGAGCGGGCCGATGTAGTCGATTGACAACGGTGTGACCGTCGCCCGGGCCGGGAAACTCACCGGCGCGTCCAGGTCGGACGAGTCCACCCGGTACCGGGCCGGGTTTGGGAACGCCGCCGCGCGGTCACTGTGCGGCGCGATCCACGACCGTACGGTGGCCCGCTCATCGCGGCGGGCCGGTTCGGGCAGCGAGACTTCCGCGTCGCCGTAATTCGGCACGTAGAGACTCAGGTACGAACGAACGCGGGCGAGCTGCGGGGGCCCCGGGAGCATCACGCCGCTGTCGGCGACCCAATCGAGCACGGTGAAGTGCTGTACGCCAACTTCGCGCTTGCGGAAGGCGGTCACGCCGACCCAGGCCAAGCCAGTAAACAGCGCGGCGGCGATCACGTAGCTGACCCACGCGTGGCGGACCAGGCCGTTGACCTTCAAGACGGCAAAGCCGCCGGGCCCGGCGACCAGCCAGTAGGCGACGAACAAGACCAAGGCCAACAGGAGGCCGGCGGTGGCTGCTTCCCGCATGGAGATCATGTCGGCCACGATCCGGCCGTCGACCAATCGCCCATCCTTCGCCGAGAGCGCGAGTTCATTGGCCGATTCCGTCGCCGCGATTTCGCGCGGGGTGGGCGAGTCGGCTCGGCGTCCAAGAATGGGATTCCAGAACACGTCGGACTGCGGCAGGTTGACGGTTTCCTCGTTGATCAAGGCGATCGTCTGGAGCTGCGGGTTGCTGAGATCCAGCCCGATCATCGTGAGATGCCCGTGCCCCACCGGACGGCGGGCGGCGATGATCTCTCCCTGATCCGTCGCCATCACGGGGATCCAGCCGGGATCGAGACGAAGCGATTGGTCGCGTTCGAGGACGTTGCCGAACGAGAGCAACGAGAGCTTGAGGTCGGACGAAGCCCGGCCAGGTCGGAGTCCTTGGCTCTTGGACAGGACGCCGAGCAAATCAGCCAGCGGCACATCGTCCACTTGTTGCGGACGCATGGCCGGAATGAAGGTGCCGAGACGCCCCGTCTCGGGCGCCCCCAGGTTCCATGGGTTCGACCCCATCGGCAGGCCGATCACCAAATGCCCGCCGGCGTTCAACCAGCCGGAGAGGGCTTCTTCCTGGGCCGAACTCATTCGATCTGGACTCATCGCCTCCGTCGACGTGTCGAGCCACACGATCGCCTCGAAGACTTCCAGGCCCATCGCCCGGTCGGGCAGATCCGGCACCGTGATCGGCACGATGACCGTCTGTTCGTGCACGTTCGAAATCGCTGAGCCATTGCGGCCGCCGGTCGCAAAGCCAAGCCCCGACAAGCCAGCGTCTCGCTGACCAATGCGGCCGATGGCCGACGAGCGGACGTCCAGAGCGAACGGGCTGCCCGCGGGCGGCGTGAACGTCGCCGTGCCCACCTCGGCGCCGCGGCCGCTCGGGGAATCGGGCTCACTTTCGAAGACGCGGAGAACCCAGATTTGACTCGGGTCGACGTCCCACGCCAGCGGCGAGTACAGCCACACCGACTGCGAACCGCCACGGGTGAGCGTGATCAAGCGGCTCGTCTCGGCGATGTCGCCGTCGGCGTTCTGAACTTCCCACTGGACAATCAGATTGGTGGCCCGCTCGGCCGCGGCATTCTGCGAGATGTCTGTGACCCGCACCTGGATGCCGACCGGGGTGCCCGGGCGAAATGCCCCGGCGACGCCGAATGCGGCGTAGGACCGGTCAGCGGACTCGGCATCGAGCTCCACCCGCACAGTCTGCGCCCCCGCCGTCGCGGGGAACGCGAGCAGGCAGGCGAAGAAGAGCAGGAGGAACCGGCCCGGAAGTCGAAAGCGGCGCAAGAGGTGCGTCATGGGAATCGTCAGAGTGTACCCGGTCCGCCGCGGAAGGCGTCCCGTGGGTTCCGGGCGGGCCGGCCGGTCGGAAATCGACCGAAAATCCAGACCCCGCGCCCGACCATCAAGTCGCCGCCCCCACCATCCGATGGCAGAACCATGGAGAGCCTGAATACCATCGCCTCGATCGGACCCGCCGTGTGGATCGGCCTGCTGACCATCGTCTTCGCGATGCTCGGCGGCCTGCTGGTCGTCTTGACGGGAGAATTCGATCGCGGGATCCGCTGGCATATGCTCACCGTGCAATGCCATCGGCTCCGACGCGAACGCCGTTTGCAGGTGATCGCCGCGGAACGCGAAGCCCAGCGAGTCGAAGATGAGATTCGGCATCGGCGCGAAGACCGCCGTCGGCATCGCCTCGGGCTCCCACCGCTTCCCCGGGCCGCCGACGGATCCGTCGATGAGTCGGCCGACGCCGCGGCCGGATCTGAAAACGCATCCCCCGACGTGCCCGCCCCGCAGATCGCATCCGTGAACGTTCCGGTGAGCGCCGAACCGGTCCGCGTTGCCGCGTAAATCCATCCGCGGCCAAGATCGGCTGGCGCGGCGGCTGGCTCGCGGTGACTGGCTCGCGGCGGCTGGCTCGCGGTGGTTCGCTGGCGGTGGTTCACCAAGCAGGACCCGCTGGCCGCTTCGCGATCACCCGCCCCCACTCACGCGTCGGTCCAACCCTCGGGCGATGACCGATCGAGTTCCGTCCAACACGACTCCAGCATCTCCGCGGTCCCTTCACCGGTCGCACCGCTGGCCAAGATCATTGGCACCTCGGGGTCGAGACGGAGACCGCGCCGGATGGTGCGAATGGCCTCCTCGCGTTCCTCCGCCAGCAGCAGATCAACCTTGTTCAGGACCACGACTTCTGGCTTCTCGCCGAGCACGGCCGAGTACGCCACGAGTTCCTGGCGAATCGTCTCGTAGTTTTCGACCGGATCGCTGCCGTCGAGTGGGGCAACGTCAACGACGTGGAGGAGGACGCTCGTTCGCTCGACGTGGCGAAGGAAATCGTGCCCGAGACCCGCGCCGTCGGCCGCGCCCTCGATGAGGCCCGGAATGTCGGCGACGACCAGCCGGCGGTGATCTTCCCCTGGCAGCTCGGCGATGCCCAAGTGCGGGGACAGCGTGGTGAACGGATAGTCGGCAACCTTGGGCCGGCCCCGAGTCGTGGCCCGAAGCATGGTCGACTTGCCCGCATTGGGCAGGCCGACGAGTCCGACGTCGGCGATGAGCTTCAGTTCCAGGTGCAGCGCGAGTTCGACCGAGGGCTCGCCCGGCGTCCATTCGCGGGGCGTTTGGTGCGTTGCACTCTTGTACGACTCGTTGCCCCGGCCGCCCTTGCCGCCCGAGGCAACCAAGAGCCGCTCACCCGACGCACGCATTTCGCCAAGCCATTCGCCGCTGTCGCGATCCCGCACAATCGTCCCCAGGGGAACGGGGACCAACAGATCTTCGGCGTCGCGCCCATGCATGGACTTGCCCAACCCCTGCCGGCCGTGCTCGGCTCGGTAGTGCGGACGGGGCGTCAACGGGAGCAGCGTGCTCAACGAAGGATCGCCGACGAGAAAGACGCTTCCGCCGTGCCCGCCATTGCCCCCGTCGGGACCGCCCTTCGGAATGTACTTCTCGCGGCGGAAGCTCATGCATCCGTCGCCGCCTTTGCCCGAGCGCACGAAGATGGTGGCCTGATCAATGAGCACGGGTCTTGGATTCCCTACCGCCGGCGCGGCCGCAAAACAGCCGCCGCGCGTCAGAACGCCGCGTGCACGGCATGAATCCGTTCGGCGGATGCATGCAACGCACGCGGCGTCGAGTTCGAGTCAATCGTGGCCGCAAGAACGACCACACGTCGGACGAGATCCGTGCGCCACCCGCCATCGAGCCAACCGGCCATCAAGCAAGCGGACATCAAATCGAGTCCGATTCGGGTCAGCTGGCCCGTTCGACGACCGTGTACTGCGGGGCATCCGGATCGGACGGCACCACATCCACGAAGCGGCCGCGGAACCGGACGGTCCCATTGGCTCGGGCAAACAGGGTGTCATCGCGACCGCGCGACACCAAGTAGCCAGCCTTGAAGTGGGTCCCGCACTGCCGAACGATGATCGCGCCGGGCTGGGCCCGCTCACCGCCGTACAGCTTCACGCCGCGGAATTGGGGGTTCGAGTCACGACCGTTGCGGGTCGAGCCCTGTCCCTTCTTATGAGCCATCAGGTTCCTCCCGAGGCGAACGGGCGCGGATCCGAAATCGGATCGGTGCGTCCGTGGGGTGTCTGAAATCGAAAGGCTCGTGCCCAGTGGCCGGGGACGAGCGGGATCGGCGAGTGTACCGGGCGGCGGCTGCCGCGACAAGACCGCGGGGCCGGCCAGGCGGACGGCATCGGCGAAGAACGCGACCGCCCACCGCTTTCGGCGACGGGCTGCGGCTGACGAACATGAATCGACGATCGCAGATCCGTCAGCCGGAATCAGCGATCAGCGCATGACCCAGAACGGCGGAATGGTCAGCTCGAACGGATCGTCGCCGTAGGCCAGAGCCTCACCGCGGATGAGGTACTCGCGCACCATGGTCTTGCGGAGGATGAATTCCTGACCGGTCCGCGGGTGCCGAACCCGGGCCGTTTCGCCGCTGATGCCGCCGATGAAGAGCGTGAGTTCGTTCACCGAGAGATCGTCGGCCGGCCAGATGGCCAAGCCCTCCCGGGCGTTCTCGCGGCCCCGCAGAAGGTCGCCGATGATCTCCGACGGGAGCTCGAGCAAGTCGTTGCCGAGCATCTGTCGGGCGGCCTCACGGACACGATTCGGGACATCACGCCCCGACTCGAGAATCTCGCCGGCGTCCGAATAGAGGACGAGGTCCGGCGCCCAGACGCGATCCTGCCCCGTCTGGTTCGTGATCTGGTAGGTGAAATACCAATAGCCATCGCCGTTGAGCGGATCAACGTAAAGCCGCATCGGGCCAGGCTCGAATTCCAACTCCCATTGCACCGGGAACGGCGAGGGCTTGGGCGGCGCGGCGTCGAGGGCGCGGCTGGTTCCAGAGAGAGCGACGACGGTGGCAACGAGGGCCAACGTCCAGGTCGCGAGGAACCGGCGGGTTCGCGTGAAGTGCAGCATCAAGGGCTCCTGACGGGTCGGGGCGGATATCCTACTGGACGACGAAGGGCAGGACAGCCCAGAGACGCGGGGAGTCCCCGCTTCCCGCTGGTCCCTTCGCAGGAAACCGGAGGAGAGTTGCCCCAGCCCCCACGGAGTTCGTCGTCCGAGGCCGCTTCGGCCGGGGATGGAAGGCCCTCAACGCCCCCCTCGCCGCCCGACCCCGCCACCAGCCCTGCTGCACCGCCGACCCCGGTGCTCGCAGCCGGCCATCGGTACGTCAGCGTGGATCAGGCATTGCTCTTGCCGGCCGTCGAACGGCTGGTCGGCACGCCCGGTGGCTCGTCCCGGGCCCAGGCCGAGCGTTTCCTCGGCTACGCCGTCGAGCAGAAAATTGATGTCCAGCGGATGTTCACGGAGGTCGACGGTCGGAATCGCCCGATTCGAACCGTGCTCCTGGTGCCGAATCCGGGCCGCACGGCCGTCGCATTCGCGGGACCGGCCCCGTCGCGGCTCAATATCCCCGCCCTCGGCGGACTGATTGAGCACGCCTGCCAACAACTGGATCCGGCGGACATCCATTTGGCCCAGGCCCTCCTCGAACCCGCCGACTCCGGACTCGGGTCGGCGTTTCGGTCCGGCGGGTTCACCGAACTGGCCCAGCTTGCCTATCTCGAACGCCCGCTCCCTCGAGGCCCGCTCTCCGTGCCCCCATGGCCGGACGATGTCCGCATCACCGGCTGGGAGCCGGAGCGACGAGCGGACGTGCTGCGGATCCTGAAGCAGTCATATGAAGGAACGCTCGACTGCCCCGGCCTGCGCGGCCTCCGTGAGCTTGACGACATCCTCGAAGGGCACATGAAGGCGGGCGTTTTCGAGCCCGGACTTTGGCGAGTCCTGTACCTCGGGGATGAACCGGCCGGCGTCACCATGCTCAATACGGCTCCGGGATCGGCATCCATCGAGTTGGTCTATCTCGGCCTCGCACCTGTCGCGCGAGGGCGCGGATTCGGCGCGTCCATGCTGCGCGATGCCATCAACGGGCTCGTCGGCCGCACCGAGCATTCGATCACGCTCGCGGTCGACCTGCGCAATCATCCGGCACTGTCGCTCTACCGCGGACTCGACTTCCGACGGAAGCTGAGACGGACCGCGTTCATCCGGTCGCTGCGCGCTTCGACCTGAGCGTGCTTCGCGCGCTCGCGCCGCTTACCGAGACTGCCTGCACCCTGCAGCTTGTTCAGGCTTTTCTGAGCTTTTGACACGTTTCGCCACGGCCATCGGCACCTTGTCCACACCGCGTCCGGCTTATCCACCACGCTTGGGCGCGACCGAGATGCGCCGAGTACGCGACACGAAAAAGTTCATTCGCCGTTGGGTCCCTTCATGCCGGGACTTCCGGCAATTCGACATGCCGGAACGCCTTGTCAACCTCTTGTCAGTCGCGCGTGACGAGGTACCGTGATCGAACGCTCATGGAACGAGCGAATGACTTGAACACTCGACACTGGACGTCGCACGCGGCGTTGGGGGAACGGACACGGAACGCACAGGGCCTCAGCCGCACGCAACGGTTTGCGACGGCGAGACCCGGCACCAACGGCAGCGAATCGGATCGCATTCCGAGGTTCATGACGAACCCGACGCGGACTTCCATCGCTTCAGCGGACACACCGGCCTGGATCGCCGCGACGGGATTGCCCATCGCACCGAACTCCACGTCGAAACGCCGTTCCTCGTCCACGGTCGATCAGGTTCACGTCGCACGGTCATCGCGGGATGACCGAGAACGGACTCTTCCCAACTTGAGTGCGGTGTCCTCCGTCGGACCTGCACCGTTCGCCTGGATCTCCGGCGAACGGTTCCGAACCGACGATGACCGCCGATGCCACCTGCGGCATCGCTCCCCGGTCCGTGCGGCTTGCGCGGCATGCACCGGTGAACGATTTCGACTCGGCGTCGTCGACGCATTGCTGAACCGGCTCGGGGCCTTGGCCCCGACTCGCCGGCGGGCGATCTCCTCGTCCGCCTCCTCCGACGCCCGACCGATCTTTGCAGGGGAGCCTCTTTCCGTGACCACCATGAACCACCCCATCTCGCCGATCGACGCCCTTGAGAACGAGCCGAACGCGGCCGCCGATCTCCGGCTTGCTTCGCCCTCTGACGACGGCCTTGCGGCGATCCATGACTTGTTTCGCGGCCGCATCGGCAGCCAACGGTTCGAGCGGTGGATGCGTGGCACCGAACTGACGCTGACCGAGGACCGCCTCGTGGTGCAGGTCTCCAGCGCGTTCGGCAAGCGGATGTTCGAGGACACGTGGGGCACGGACCTCGCTTCTGCCATCGCCACGGCCATCGGCCGGGACGTCGCCGTCGAGGTGCAGGTTGTCACCGCCCCGCTGAAGTCATCGGCGTCGGCCGACGCCTCCGAGGCGGCAGATGCCGCCGCCTTGCATGCCCCGGCCACCGCGGCCACCCCGGCCCGCGTCGCCATCCGCCCGAACCCGGCCGCCCGCGGCCCCCGCAAGGACGGCGGACTCCGCGATCTGGCGACGTTCGTCGTCGGTCCGTCCAATCGCCTGGCGTGGACCGCCGCGTCCCAGGCCGCCGACATCGATTCATTGGCCCCGGCTGGTCTGCTGTTCCTGCACGGCGAATGCGGCGTCGGCAAGACCCACCTGCTTCAGGGCGTTTGCCGGCAGTTCACCCACGCGATGCGGAGTGCCGGGCAGCCCGCCCGTGTCCGCTACTGCACCGGCGAACAGTTCACCAACGAGTTCATCGCCTCGGTCCGCGACGGCCGCATCGAG
This sequence comes from Phycisphaerales bacterium, assembly GCA_045106735.1. Lineage (GTDB taxonomy): Bacteria > Planctomycetota > Phycisphaerae > Phycisphaerales > SM1A02 > JBGCEZ01. The sequence continues at coordinate 216,935 of JBGCEZ010000058.1, forward strand.
ACCTTCCGCGAACGCGTCCGACGGCTTGACCTCCTGGCCATCGACGACATCCACTTCCTTGAGAACAAGGTGCGCACGCAGAATGAACTGCTGCACACCCTCGACGCAATCGACCTTGTCGGCTCGCGGGTGGTGCTCGCGTCCGATGGCCACCCGACGCTTATTCGGCGTTGCGGCCGCGGACTGGTCAACCGCTTCCTTTCGGGCATGGTGATCGAAGTGGAACGTCCGGACCGCGAAACGCGGCGGGCCATTGCCCAGCGGCTGGCCGTCCGCCACGGTTTGGACTTCGGCCCGGCCGCGATCGAAGCCGTCGCCTCCCATTGCGTCGGCAGCGTCCGCGAGATCGAGGGAGCGGTGACCAAGGTCGCGGCGATGCACCGGCTCGAGGCCGGCGACGAAGCGGCCAGCCGCGAGATCGGCCTCTGCCTGGTTGAACGAGTGCTGAAGGACGCCGCGACCCGGCCCATGCGTCCGGTTCGGGTGACCGGATTGATCGACGCCACCTGCCGGCGGCTGCAACTGGTTCGGTCGGACCTCGTCGGCGGCTCCCGTCGCGGGCATGCGTCCCTCGGCCGATCAATCGTCTCGTTCCTGGCCAAGGAAATGACGCCCTCGAGCTATCCGGAAATCGCCCGCGGACTGGGCCTTGCGTCCCACGCCTCGGTGCACCGGGCCGTCCAGACCGTTCGCGACCGCCTCGGCCGCGACGACCAGGTGCGGGATCTCGACGGCAGCACGATCGAACTGCGAGAGCTGATCGACCAAGTGCGGCACGACGCCGGACAGGCGGCCACGCGGAACGCTCGCTGAGTCCGGCTCGGCCTCTGGACGCCGGACGCCGAACGCCGCGGACCGTCCAGCTCCCGCATCGAGCCGAGCCGCGCAATGCGTGCGCGGATCGCCACGCCGGTCGCGCCCCGGCGGACAACGGCGATGCGGCGACCGTGACCCCCGACCCCGAGGCCAATTCCACGCCCTCCCGACGCTCGTCGCCCTTCGGACGGCTCGGCTCAGGATCCTCCTCCCCGAGCCGAATCGAAAGAGGGGCGACGAGCCCCTGCGGCCTCGCATACACTCTTCGACCCGCTCCCGGGCGACCGGGCGTGTCCTGCGGGACTCCGAACGACCCCACGAAGGTTCGTTCGGCGCCGTCACCGACTCCGAGGGTCCTCCGTGTCAGACGCGATTCCCCTGAGCAAGCCCGATATCACCGACGCCGACGTTCGCGCGGTGACCGAGACCCTGCGGTCCGGTCGCCTGAGCATCGGCCCACGCCTCGAAGCTTTCGAGCGTGCGGTTGCCCGGCGAACCAACCGTGAACATGGCATCGGCGTGAGCAGCGGCACGGCCGGACTGCACCTCGCGCTGATGGCCCTGGGCATCGGTCCTGGCGACGAGGTCATTGTTCCCGCGTTCACGTTCGTTGCGCCGGCCAATGCGATTACGTTCGTCGGCGCCACGCCGGTGTTCGTCGATTGCGACCCGCGCACGCTGAACATGGACCTCGCCCAAGCGGAGTCCAAGATCACCGACCGGACGCGGGCGATCATCGGCGTGGAAGTGTTCGGCAATCCCGCCGGGATGCCCGAGCTGGCCGCCTTGTGCACCAAGTACGAACTGCCACTGATCGAAGATGCCTGCGAAGGCCTCGGCGGGACCTATCGCGACGACGTCATCGGCAACTTTGGTCGCGTCGCGATTTTCGGTTTCTACCCGAACAAGCAGATCACCACGGGCGAAGGCGGCATGATCGTCACCAATGACGATCGATTGGCCGATCTCTGCCGATCCCTGCGCAACCAGGGCCGCCCGATCGCCTCCTCGACGGGCCCCATCGCTCCGGGGCTCGGCTCGTGGCTGCAGCACGAACGCATCGGCTGGAACTACCGGCTCAACGAGATTTCCGCCGCCCTGGGCGTTTCGCAAATCGCCCGCCTCGATGCGCTGATCGAGTCGCGTCAACGGATCGCCGAACGCTACACCGCCCGGCTCCTCGGCCACAACGACTTGATCGTCCCGACCGTCGAACCCGACACCACGATGAGTTGGTTCGTGTACGTCGTGCGCCTCAGCGATGAATTCAGCTCCGATGATCGACAAATGATCATCGATGGCCTGCGCCGGCACGACATTGGGGCCGGAGATTACTTCCCGCCGGTGCCGATGCTGCCGCCGTACCGCGAAGGTTGGGGTTACACCCCCGGCGACTTCCCGGTTTCCGAGTCGGTCGGCGATCGCACCATCGCCTTGCCCTTCTATCCGGGCATGAGCGATCGCGACATCGACCTGGTCTGCCAAACGCTCGAGTTGATGATCACCCGGGTGACGTTTGCCCGCGACTGACCCCACGGCGCCCGCCGAGGCCCCCCGCCCGTCGAGCGTCGCCACCATTGCCCCCGACGAGGACTTCGACCATGGCCCGCATGATTCGCTGCGAAGGCGACGGCCCGATCCGCATCGATCCGCAGGACAAGCCGGTGTTCATTTGCAACTGCGGCCTCACCCGAAACGCCCCGTTCTGCGACGGCGCCCACTCGGCGATCAAGCGCGAAGAGGCCGGCACGCTCTACGTCTACGACGACGAGCGACTTGAGGTCGTCCGCACCGAGGCGGATCCGAAGGCCGACGGCGGCGGCTGAGCGCCGCTGGCGGCAGTTGGCCGCCGCTGGCCGCAGTTGATGGCTACTCGCTCAGTTCGGCCGCCTGGATGCCCGACTGCCCGACGACCCGTCTGCCTGGCGACCTGGCTGCCCGGCGAACCGGCGAGCCTCGACGGATGCGAACGCGGTCACACTCCCGTTCGCCGCCGCGGTCATGCTGTACACGTGTGGCCGGTTCGTCCCCAGCTCGTCCTCGGTTTGGGGCCGCGACGCCGCCCCGACCACGACATGCCCCCTCGCCGCCGCACGTGCGTCAGCTCGGCGCGACGATGGTGCGCAGATGCCGGCCATATTCGATCGCGCGATCGACCACGTCTTCCGCGGTTTCCTGCACGATCAATCGATCGCCGTTGAGCAATGTGATCATCGTGTCCGGATGCTCTTCGACGGTGCGAATGAGTTCCGCGTTGACCACAATGCGCGTGCCGTTGAGTCGCGTGACGAAGATCATGCTGCGCACTCCACCGCGGCTGCCGACCGGTCAACCAATCGCGTTGCCGATGGATGCACCGTTCGACTCGCTGACCGCTGCAGCGATCGATGCAGCAATCGATACGTCGATCGAAATGCCGATCGATCCTTCGATCGATACGCCGATCGATCAGCCGCCCAGATCATCGGCCAAGGACCAACAGCTGATCGATCAGTTCGTCGGTCGTTTGAATGACCCGTGACGAGGCCGAGTAGCCCGTACTCGTCAGGATCATGTCGATGAATTCCTGCGACAGGTCCACGTTCGACAGTTCGAGGGCTCCGCCCAACAGTCGCCCCGTTCCGAAGTTCAGCGGCTCGGTGATGATCGGATCGCCCGAGTTCGGACCGATGCCGAACAGGTTGTTGCCGATATCGACCAGGCCCTCGGGGTTGGAGAACTTGCCGATCGCGACCTGGCCGATGGTCCGGGTCAGGCCATTGGTGAACGCTCCCGTAAGCAAGCCGGTTTCGCCGATCGAGAACGTCGTCAACGTGCCGATCGCCGAACCATCCTGGAAGACGGCCGCGAGGTTCGAAGCGGTATCCGTCAGGGCGGTGATCGCGTCGGACCCCGAGTCGAACTCGAGGTCGACGACCAACGGACTGACCGCACCATTGTCTCGCGAGAGTGTGACCGATTGGTTGGTCGCACTCACGAAGCGTCCGTTGGAGTCGAACTTCACCGTGCCGAGGCCGACGATGCGGTCGGACTCTGCGGTATCGGTGGACTCGGCGATGAACTGCCAGGTCGTGCCCTCGGTCTCCTGCGTGTCTTGCAGGACGTATGTCAGGTCCACGTTCAACGGCGTGCCGAGGGAGTCGAACGCGAAGAAGCTCGTTCGGACGCTCTCGCCGTCGGCCACGGCCGAGCGGTTGAAGAAGAACGGCGTCCCGATGCCGGCCCCATTGTTCGTCACGGTGAAGTCGCCGGATTCCAGGTCGAGGTCCTGCACCACACCTTCGTTACCCTCGACCACGATCGCGCCGTTTTCCATGCGAATGCCGCCACCGAGATCCTGGCCGTCGATCTCCACCGACGAAAGGCCGAGCACCGAATCAAGCCACGTCAGCAGGTCATCCATGGTCTGACCGGTTTCGTCGATGCCGGCCACGGGCTCCGCAGCGGAGAACTGGAAGGTCTGCTCGCCAAGATCCTTGCCGCCCTTTTCCGCTCCGCGGATGGTGATCGCCGCGCCGGGCTCGCCGCCCTGGAACGCCAAGAACTGACCGCCCGATCCGTCGTCGATGTACAGCTGCACACTGGGATCGGTCAAGTCGGTGGTCGGATCGGCCGGGTTGGTGAGGCCGACGTCGGTAAAGAACTGACGGGTCGTGTGGACCGAACCGGTCGTCGGCTTCGGCCCCGAAGCATTGAGGTTGCCGTTGAAGACAACGTTTCGGGTGGCTTCGGCCAGCGTCAACGTGCCCAGCGGAACGTTGAGCGGCTTGAGGTTGCCCCGCACCACGTTGAATTGACTGTCGACTTCATACCCCAACAACTGTTCACCGCTGATCGTGACCAAGTCGTTTCGTTCGTTGCGCTGGAAGCTACCGGCCCGCGTGTACAACTGCTGCCCCGCCCGTTCGGCGATGAAGAAGCCGTCGCCTTCGATGGCGATGTCGGTTGAGACGCCGGTGGTCGAGATCGAACCGTTGTTGAAGTTCCGCTGCGTGCCCGCGATCGACACACCGAGACCGACCTGGCCCGGGTTCGAGCCACCGGTGTTCTCGTTCGGCGCGGTGCCGAGACTGAACGTCCGGCTGAACGTTGGCGCGAAGATCATTCGGTTGCTTTTGAACGCGGTGGTGTTCACGTTCGCAATGTTGTTACCGATCGTATCCAACTTGCGAGCGTTGGCGTTCAGACCCGAAAGTCCGGTGAACAGGGAAGTCATTGAAGGCATGGCAGGGTCTCGTCCGTGAGAGATGAGTCAGCGGGTCAGCGGGCGTGGGCGTGGGCGGTCCGAGCGATCGCAAGGAAATCGCTCGTCGAGAGCGGGGTCGGGCGACGTCAGTCGTCCGGCGGCCGGGCGACGGCGCTGAACGTGGCCGCCCGTGGATCCATCGGCGGTGGCCCGAGGCCGGCGGCGCCGCCGAGCGATTGCCCGAGCGCCCCGGTCACTTCCGCGGCCGGCACGGTGACCGCGGCGTCGACCCCGGTCAGTGGTCCGTCAACCGCGGCCAGTTCTTGGTCAATTTTTCGTTCGGTCACGTCGATCACGATCGCCCGACCGTCGAGCAGCATGACCGCGCGGCGGGCCCCCGCTCGCTCGGCTTGGTCGGTGGCCGAGGCCAAGCGTTCGAATTGATCTTCGTTGAGTGCCGGCTCAATGAGCGTGCCGTCGGCCAGCGTGAGGGCCTCGTCACTCCGCAGCGATCCGTCGGCCACCAGGGCGAGGAGATCACCGAAGCCTGCGCCGGAGACGTCTGGCCGCGGCGCGGACCGGGGCCCGGGGCCGCCGCGGCGAACGGCCGGTTCAAGACGACGGAGAAGATCAGCAGGGTCGATGGTCATGGTGACGGGACGGTGCCTTGGAAGCGTTGGGAAAGTGCGCGATCACGCAGAACGGGCGGTGGAACGATGCGTCGAGGACTGCCTCAAGCGCGAAGCCAGTCGGCTGGACCGCACGGGCCTGGTTCGCTGGTTACGGAGCATCTGGCCGATCCGGGAACGCGCTCGGGTTCACCACTTCCTGCAGGTTCTCAAGACTGACTTCGCTTCCGTCGTCCAGCCCGAGCATGATCTGGTCGCCGCGGCGAGCGGCCGAGACCACCCAACCTTCGGCGGGGTTGAAGTCATTGGTGCGACCGGTGACGTACGTCCCGATCAGACCGCCGGCGGTCGAGAGCTGGTTCTCGGTCACGAGCGACTGGATGTTCGAGGTCAGCTCGAGGTCGGACTCGATCTGGCGGATCGAATTGAGCTGCTCGAGCAACGCCTTGGTATCGCTGGGCTGCAGCGGATCTTGGTTCTGCAGCTCGGTGAAGATGATGCGAATGAACTCTTCACTGTTCAGCTCGCTGTACCGGCTGGGCGTCGAGGACGCCACCGGATCCGTGAGCTGGGAAGTGGTCAAGGCGGCTCCGCTGATGGCACTCATGAGAACTGCTCTCCGAAGATCCGGGCAAAGGCGCGAAGCGCCTCGGCCGTCGAGGCCGTGAATCCGCGATCGTCCCGGCGGTCCTCCGCCGATTCGTCGCCGCGGCCACGGGATTCACCGCCGGCCGCATCGCTGTCGGAACCTTGCGGCGTGTCATCGCCGGTCCCGTCGGTCGCCGCTGGCGTCTCCGACGCCGAGCGGTTCGTGCGGGCGGTGGAGGAATCTCCGGCCGCCGACACCTCATCGGCCGCGGTTGGACCGCTGACCTTCAGGGAATCCACTTGCAAGCCGCGTGCCTCAAGTGCTCCGCGCAGGGAATCAATCTGCCCGCTGAGGTGCTCCCGGGCCGCCGACGTACTCGTGGCGAATTCGGCCGTCACCCGCCCCTGATCGATCGACATGCGGATTTTCAGGTCGCCCAGGTCCCCGGGATTGAGCCGCATGGTCATGCTTCCACCGCGCCGGCCGAGCATCAAACTCATGCCTCGAATCGCTTGCTGGCCCACGGCTTCACCGTCGGCCGCGAGCGCGAATCCTGCGCCGGCGGCGGCGGTTGGTGCGCCCGAAGCGCTGGTGCCGCTCGGTTGAGCGGCGACCCCGGCGGCGGCGGGACTGGCCGTCGACGGTGACGTGGACGGCGCGGCGGACGATGCGGAGCCGGTTGCCGTGGTGGCGGATGTTGCGGCGGGGGCCGATCCATTGGCCGAGGTCGCGGTCGAGAGCGAGGTCGACGAGGTGGACGAGGTGACGCTTCCCGCGGCCGCGGCCGCGACGCCAGCGGTCGTTGCCCTGGCCACCGAGCCGGAGTCGGACACCCCACGACCAGCCGCACGGTCGTTCGCTCGCCCCGTTCGCTGCTCGCCGCGACCCGCTTCGCGCCGGGATGCCTCTCGCTCGGCGGGCGACGCTCCGTGGCCCGCCACGCGGTCTTGGATTGCCCGTCGATACGCCGAGTCGACCGCGTCCGAGCCGGAGCTCGCTCGCGGGGCCTCGGCCGCGTTCTGGGCCGCACTGGTGGCATTGGACGCGCCGTTGGCCGCCTCGGCTCCGGGGGAGACGGTGCTGGGGGCGGCGACTGCGTTGTTCGTGGCGGTCGCCGCGTCGGCGGTCGCCCGGGCCAGCGGCGCGTCGGCCCGTGCTGCCGCGGCATCGCCAGGCCGGACGGCAGCGTGGTCGGCGGCCTGGGCGTGGGTGGCCTCGCCCGTGGCGTTTCGAGCCGCCTGCAGACCGGCGGGGTCGAGGACGGGACCAGTCTGAAGGTCGCCGGCGACATCGCCGCTGGGGTCGATGGATGCTGTCTCTACGCGGACGCGACCGGTTTCGGCCACCGCCGCGGCGGCGACGCCGGGATCGACGATGGATCCCTCGGCCCACGCCTCAAACGCACCAGGTTCAATGGTCACGATCGGAACGGCCGCTTCGTCGGCGGCCGACGCATCCTCGCCCCCGGCGTCTGCCTGGGCGTCGTCGTCGGCTGAAGTCTCGCCGTCACCAGTTTCGTTGGGCTTGTCGGCGGCATCGACGGAATCGGCCTCGTCCGCCGCGTCGTCCGATCCGACATCTTGCGCGTCGGCCGCGTCGTCCACGCGCGAGTCGCGCCGTCGCTGCGCTGAATCCAGCGCCTCGCGGAACCGTCCCGGCTCGGCCGGCGTGGCCAAGGCCGACGCGGGGCCGCCCAAGGCGGTCATCGTCGGCAGCAGAATCTCACCCGTCAGGTTGGTCGAGAGGAGGTTGCTCATCGGACGGTTGCTCCGGCGCGTTCTCGGGTGCCGGCGATGGCCGGTCGAGACGCCGAAGGTCTTCGAGCAATCCGCTTGCCAATCCACGCTCTTCTGGCGTCTTGAACTCAGCCAGAATCTTCGCCGCCGTTCGTGTCGGCAACGCGTCGAGGTAACGCACGACCTGGGCCCGGTCCCCGCCGGCGATGATCTCGACCATCATGGCCTTGGAATCCTTGGGCTTCAGCGTTCCGTAGAGCTTCACCGCCTTGGCGAATTGTTCGTCCGAACGACGCTCAGCTTCGGCCGCGATCGAGTCCAACCACGCCTGCCGTTCGGCTTCAAAGTCTCGGCGATCCGACTCGAGTTGGCCGACGCGGAGTGAGAGTTCGGACTGCCGTTCGCGCACCTCCTGCCGAACAAGCTGGATCTGCTGCGCGGCGACGTCTTCCGAGAGGTCGTCGGCCATGATGCGTTCGGCCGCCGGCAAGGGTGGATTCTCTCGCAGGGCCGCTTCGCGGGCCTCGACGTCCGCGGCGTCGGATTCGGCTTGGGCCGCGACTTGGGCCGCTTCCGCCTCCGCCAGGGTGGGGGCGAGGATCCTCCGGACGTCCCGCAGCCGCTCCACGCTCAGTCGATCCGTCTGGCCGAGCCAGGCTCCGAATCCGAGCACGGCCAACAGGTTCACGACGGCGATGAACGCCACACCATTCCAGATGGTTCGCATCATCGGTTCAATTCCTCGACCTCGGGATCGATGACGCCCAGTGTGGGCGTCGGTTGATCGGCGTCATCGGGACGGCTGGGACCGACCGATCCGCCGGACGCGTTGAACCCATCGGGCGCGTTGGGCGCTCCGGACGCGTCGGGCACGTCGAACGCGTCAAACGCGTCAAACGCGTCAGATCCGTCGTGCTCGCCGGACGCCGCCTGTCCGCGGCGCCAGGTCTCGGTCGCGATCTCGTCCAATTCGATGGCTTCGCGGCGCGCCTGCTCCCGCTTCCACGCCTCAAGCCGTGTTTCTCGGAGCTTCTCGATCACCCGCCGCTCGCGAGCCGCCTCGACCAATCGGGTCCGGGCCGCTTCGAGTTCTTGGTGGACGCCGTACAGCTTCACGGCCAAGCGTCCGGCTTGCCGCATCGCCCCGAGTCCGGTTGCCGCCCGGCCACGCAGCGCCCGCATGTCGATCGCCCCGACCATCGTCCCCCGCTGGTGTTCCTGCGATTCCAGAATCAACCCTTGCTGTTGCCGGATCGCATCCTCAAGCTCGCGGCGCACGGTCTCGATCGACTCGACTTCGCGCCGCCGGACCGACTCCACTGCTTCGCGCTGGCGCAGCACCGGATCCAATGGGAACTGGAAGCCCTTCATGGCGATGCCGCAGCGCGTGCGGCTCCGGTGAATGGATCAGGGCAGCCGCGCATCATTGAAGCCGAGCTCCTGCCGTCGTCCTGCCGGCGGCGATCTCGACCATTCGGCGACACGTCTCCGGATACGCACTGCCGTCACCCGACGATTGACGCAGGAAGTCTTCGATGAACGGTTCACGTTCCCGGGCCAGGTCGACGAGCGGGTCGCTGCCGGATTGGTACGCCCCGATTCCGATCAGTTCTTCCTTGGCTGCCAGGGCGGCCAGCATCGACCGGACCCGATCCCGGGCCACGCGATGGGCATCATCGATCACCTGGTCGGCAACCCGCGAGATGGAATCAAGGACGTCAATCGCCGGATAGCGCCCGGCCCCGGCCATCGCGCGGGACAACGTGATGTGCCCGTCGAGAATGCCGCGGACGGCGTCCGAGACCGGCTCGTTCAAATCATCGCCTTCGACCAGCACGGTGTAGATGCCGGTGATCGACCCACGTCCCGCAACCGGGCCGGCGCGTTCGAGCAGCCGCGGCAGCATGGCGAACATGGACGGCGGATATCCGCGGGTGGCCGGCGGCTCGCCGGCGGTCAATCCAATCTGCCGCTGCGCCTGGGCCAGGCGGGTCACAGAATCCATCATCAGCATGACGTCGGCGCCCATGTCCCGGAAATGTTCGGCGATCGCCGTGGCGGCCAAGGCGGCGCGCACCCGCATCACCGGCGATTCGTCTCCGGTTGATGCCACGACAATGGAGCGGGCGCGGCCTTCGGCGCCGAGTGCGTGCTCAAGAAAGTCAATCACTTCGCGACCGCGCTCGCCAACCAGCGCGATCACGTTGACGTCCGCGCTCGTGTTCCGCGCGATCTGCGAGAGCAAGGTGGACTTGCCGACGCCCGGGCCGGCGAACACGCCGATACGCTGGCCTCGGCCGAGGGTCAACAGTCCGTCGATGCAGCGGATGCCGGTGGCGAGCGGCTCAACGATTGGCGCTCGCTGCATCGCCCCCATCGGCGGCGGCGCGATGGGACGCGGAACGGTCGACGCGAAACCCGGGCCCCCGTCAATCGGCTGGCCCATCGCGTCGACCACTCGCCCGATGAGTTCGAGTCCCACGCCGACCACGCCCCCCAGTCGGTCGGCCCGTACCGTCGCCCCCGGGCGGACGGCCGCATTCTCATCGAGCAGCATCACGATGGACGTGGAGCCGTCGAAACCAACGATCTCGCCACGGGCCGAGGGACCGGGCGGGGCTTCGACGTGCACCACCGTGCCGACCGGAAGCGGCAAGTCGCGGACGTGCAACGCGAGACCCCGGAGGCTGGACACCGAGCCGCGGATGTTTCGCCCCTCCAGCCAGGGAAGCTGAGCCAGGGCTGATTCGGGTGATGTCATGCCGCGCGCTCCAGGTCCTCATCGCCTTCGTTGCCGATGGAACCGGCGTCGCCAGCGTCGAGCGGTGCGTCGAGTGACGTGTCGAGCGAGGCGTCGAGTGAGGCGTCGAGGGCGGGATCCAGCGGCGACGTCGGCTGATCATCGATGGTCCGATCCGGAGCCAGTTCCGCCACCAGGGCCGAGAGCGCGTCGGTCACGGTGCCGGCGTCGGCGGCGTCGCCATCCAGTGTGATCGCTTCTGACGCAACGCTCGTGCTGTCACCGTGAAGCGTGTTCCGCTCGGACTCCGCTTCGACTTCGGCTTCGAGATCGGCTTCGATCTCAGCTTCGATCTCAGCTTCGATCTCGGCTCCGAGCTCGGCCTCAGCGTCGGTCTTGGCCCCCTTCGCATCGCCGACGAGTGACGTCACGATCCGGTCAAGTTGCACGCCGATGCGCGCGTCGATCGTGCCTTCGCCGCTCCGCACCACGCAACCGGCGCGATCCACGCCCGCATCGGGCACGAGCGTCATGCGGGCCGCGGCGGCGGTTCGCTCTCGGAGCGAGGGGATGGCGGCTTCGATCGTTTCCACGTCGTGGGGATGCAGTCGCACTTCCACCGCACGCGGTGCGATCAGCAACTCGAGGGCCGCGGCGACCTGATCGACGACCATTGACGGATCGGCGTCGACCGCGCGGTGCAGAATGCGTTCGGCGACCGCCAGCCCCAGGCGCGTTGCATCGGTCGAGGCCGCGGCAAGATCCGCGTCCATTCGTGACGCCCACGCTGCCGTCGCGGCGTCGAGAGCGGCGGCCAGCGCTTCAAGCCGCGGCGTCCACTCTTCGATCGACTGCTGTCGTCCTTCGACCAATCCGGCTTCGAGACCTTCGGCTTCTCCGGCCGCCCGGCCTTCGACCGCCGCGTCGGCATGCAATTGCTCGGCCTTGATCTGGGCATCGGCCCCGGCGGCGGAAACGATCGCCTCGGCTCTGCGTTCGGCTTCGGCGATGATCGCTTCTCCCTGTCGCTCCAAGTCGCCCAGGTCAAGAACGATCGCGCCTTCAACTTGTCCGGCGGTCAACCCGCCCTTGATCAATGCCACGGTCAGACCACCATGTCCTTGTCGGCCCCGCGGCCACTGATGACAATCTCACCGGCTTCTTCCAGTCGGCGAACCGTGTCGACCACCCGCTGCTGCGATTGTTCGACGTCGCTCATGCGGACGGGACCCATGTACTCCATGTCCTCCTTGATGAGCTCGGCCGCTCGCTGGGACATGTTGCCGAAGATCTTGTTCCGCAACTCATCGCTCGCCGTCTTCAAGGCCAAGCACAACTCGTCGTTGTCGACTTCCTTGAGAATCGCTTGGATGCCGCGATCGTTGATCAAGTTGATGTCTTCGAACACGAACATGAGCTTTCGAATGTCCTCGACCAGATCTGGATCGTCGGTCTCAATGCCTTCCAAGATCTGCTTCTCGGTCCCGCGGTCGATCAAGTTCAGAATCTCGGCCACGGTGTCGACGCCGCCGACCTTCTCGACGCTTGTCGACAGCATGTTTGACAAGCGCGTCTCAAGTCCGTGTTCTACTTCTCGGATCACGTCTGGGTTGGTTTGATCCATCACCGCAACGCGCCGGACCACTTCGATTTGCTTCTGTTCCGGCAGGCGCGCCAGGATGTCCGACGCCTTGTGGTATGACAAGTAGCTCATGATGAGCGCGATGGTTTGCGGGTGCTCATCTTCGATGAACGTCAACAGGTTCTCGCTCTCGGCCTTCTGCAAGAAGGCGAACGGCGTCTTCTGCACTTGCGTTTGAATCTGGCCGATGACCCGCGCCGCCATCTTGGGATCGAGGGATTGCTTGAGCAGCAACGAGGCGTATTCCATGCCGCCCTCTCGCGAACCCTCCGCCGCAAGTCGAAGCCCGTAGAACTCCTCGACGACGTCGGCGGCCAACTCGGGGCTGATCTCCCCCATGGAAGCAACAATCCGCATGAGGTCTTCGACCTGCTCGGCGCTGAGGTGCTTCAGGACTTCCGACGCCGCTTCCTCGTCCAGGCTGATCATCAGAATGGCCGCCTTCTGCGTTCCGCGCAGATCCGCAGCCGACGTCGGCAATTTCGTTCCGTTTCGCATGTCGCGGCTCCGGTGGTCGGCTTACTTGACGTCGGCCCGCATCCACTTGCGGATCAGGGAGGCGGCTTCTTCTGGGTCTTCGGACGCAAACGTGTTCAGGTACTCGAGCATCTGCTGCCGGCGCATCGTGTCGTCGTCAACTTCCTGGCCTTCGAGGGCGAGCGACGAGTCGCTGGCCTCGCCGACGACTTCGTCGTCCGACTCAAGTGTGGGTGGAATGCCCACGAGTTCTTCGGCCGATGGCATCGCCGGCTCGCGGCTCGCGTTCCGGACGACCATGAGCATCAAGGCCAGGCTGACGACGGCCAACAACACGACGCTGGCCGTGGTGGCAACTCCGCTGCCGATGAGATTCGACGCAAAGCCGCCCCCCACACCAACCCCCGGCATGGCGTACGCCATGTCATCGATCTCGATCGCGTCGTCGTACATGGACGCGGTGACGGTGCCACTCGCGTCGCCTCCGGCCGCGTCGGTATCGAGCAACGGCCGCAGCTTGACTTCAATGCGTCGCAGTTCATCGGCGGCGAATGCTTCGAGGACCGCAGCGTCGACCGGTGCCGGTTCGGCGCCCTCGGCCGGATCCCCCTGTCGACTCTGGTAGACGCGCCGCATCCACGTGCGGGGCACCTGGATGACCGCATTGAGTTCTTCAATCGTGCCCGCCCCCGAATACGTCAGCACTCGGGTGTTGGGAAACGCGGGCTGACTCGTGGCGTCGGCCGTGCTTTCCGTATTGGTCCGTGATCCACCGCCGGCCCCCGCCACGCGAGAAGCAACATTGGCCCGGACGCCAGGACTGCCGCCGGCGATGGGAGCGCTGCTGGTGCGATCCATGCTGCGCTCTCGCAGGACGCCCTGCCGCGGCTCATCGATCTGCGTACTGGCCGTCTGCACGCGATCTTGGTTGATGATCGCGTTGACCGCGACCTTCAAGCCAGGAATGTGACCGAGGACTTCCTCGATCTTCTCCTTCACCTCAGCCTGAGCGCTCTGCTTGATTTCCAGACCAATGATCCCGGAGGTATCCGCGACGTCGGAGCTGCCGCGGAAACTCCGCCCGGTGGTGGCGTCGGAAACGTTGACCCCAGCGGAATCAAGTCCGGCGTGGGCGTGGGCGACGAGTTGGGCGATGTCGCGGGCCTGACTTCGGCTGAGTCCCGGCGCTTCGGCCCGGAGGGTCACGGTCGCCGTCGGCTTGATCCGTGACCGGCCGATGCCCCCACCCCCGACCGGTTGGTCGATGATGACGCGGGCCGAGTCAACGCCGTCAAGAAAGCCGACCATCGTGCTCAGGGCCCGGTTCTTGGCCAAGATGTAACGACGATCTTTGGTGGCCCGGTCCAGGAAGACACTGTCGTTCTCGATGAATGCATCGAAGTCGATTTGGTCGCTGCGAATGATTTGCCGCTGCTGCAGACCGGCAAGCACTTCCAACTGCCGGCTGGCCGGGACGGTGATCTCCGTCCCTTCGGTGCGGTGGTCGATGCCGTTCTGCCGGAGATACGAGACAACCTGGCCGCGGGTCTCGTCGTCGGCGGAGCCGCTGAGCCCGATCGGGATGTACGCCGGCTTTGCGGTGAAGAGAAACACGTACCCCAAGAGCAGCACGAGGATCACCGCGACGGTGCCAACCAATCCGCGCGTCGACGCCGGCATCTCGCCGAATCGGGCGCGGGCAAGATCGATCAAGTCGACCAGTCGTTGCATGGGGGCGGCCTCCCTGCCGGGTGCATCGGAAGCGGCCAAAGTCCGCATCCGTGGGTCGGCAGCTCCCGCCGACCCGTCGATGTTGGGTCATCGACGGCCGCTGGGACAAACCTGCATATTTCACGCGGTGGAGCGCAAGGGTCGGATAACTGGTGGCCGAAACTGCGCGTTCGTCGGTGCGGGCCGCGGAAGCCGGCGACGCCCACCCTGATCCAGTCACGAACGACAGCCCGGCCGACCCCACGTTGGTGGAGCCGGCCGGGCCGGAGTCGAACGGTGTGGAACAGGGCGAGCCGGCGGCGGCGCATCTTCGGTCAGGTGACCCGATCGGCCACCTCACTCGACCGCCCCGGAATCAGACCCGGACCTGCTTGATCTCGTCGTACGCGCTCATCACCTTGTTGCGCACGCTCATCAGCGTGCGGAACGCCAGATCAGCCTTCTGCGTCGCGTTCATGACGGTCTCGACGTCATTCCGGCGGCCGGTCATCAGGTCTTCGGCTGCTTCCGCCGCATCGGTCTGCAGCGAGTTGACCTTGTCGATCTCGCCCTTGAAAACGTCGGTAAAGCTCGGGCCGTCGGCCGGCTTCACACCCGGACCGTTCGCCCGGCCGGCACCCGGCGCCGTGGGCGGCGCGAGCCGGTTCGCGTTTCCAATGAGTCCCAGTGGATCATTCATGGGGTGGTCTTTCGTTCAGGGGCCGCTGGCTCAAGCGATGAGCCGCAGGGCCGCCTCCATCATGGCCTTGGTCGCTTCGGCGGTCGAGATGTTCGCGTCGTAGGCCCGCTGGGCTTCCATCGCGTCCATCTGTTCAATCACTGGGTTCACGTTCGGCGTCATCACGTACCCATCGACATCAGCAAACGGATTGCCCGGGTCGAATTTCGGCACCAGCGGAGCATCGTCCAGCGCGATCTCCGAGACATGAACGCCGGCATCGGTGCCGTGATCGGGGTCGCCCGGGGTGAAGACGGCGATCCGGCGGCGATAGGGGTCGTACTCCCCCGCCGCATTCGTCAGCGTCGACCGGTTGGCCTGGTTCGCGGCGATCACCGTCATCCGGGTTCGCTGGGCGACAAGGCCGCTGGTCGAGATGTCAAGAGCGCCGTACATGGGCGGACTCCGCTTCAGGAGGGGTCGGACGTTGCATGGTCAGGTGTCAGCGTGTCAGCGTGTCAGCGTGTCAGCCTGTCCGGTTGGCCGGTTGGCCGATTGGCCGTCGATCAAGGCCGCTCGCGGACGGCCGAGAGCAATTGGTCGTACTGGGTACGCATCAGGGAAATCGCACTGCGGAAACTCATCACGTTCTCCACCACCGCCTGCATGGTGCGTTCCAAATCTCGGTCATTGCCGTCGTGGAAGAGAATGTTCTCGTTCGCCTCACCCGGTTCGAGCCGCAGGCCTTCCGGCCGCACCCGAACTTGGTCAGAGCCCTCGAGCTCCAGCGTTCCGGCTCGGCCGCGATGCCGAATCCGGCGTTCATCGGCCGCTTCGGCGAGCGAAGACTGGAAGTCTTCCACCGAAACGTCCTGCGCCCGGTACCCCGGCGTGTTGAAGTTCGCCACCGCATCGGCCAGCAATCGCTGCCGGGCGCCCGCGAACTGCATCATCCGTTCGAGAACGGGAAGCGATCCGGCATCGGTCACTCCGCTGATCATGGGGATGGGCTCCGATTCAACCTGCTGACGCCTTCGACGGGCTGGCCCCATCCGCGGGGCCCCAATACCGATTGCAATCCACGTGCCGCGGCCGAAACCGCGATCCGGCGGCCAGGACCGCGATGCCCGCAGCGCCGAAACTGCCCCGCCGCGCACGTTCGGCCCCCACGCCGCGCATGAATCGCGCGGACCCGGACCGGCCGCTGCCGCCAATGAGTGGCATCAGAGGGCGGCGTCGATGATCGCCTCTTCCTTCCACTTCTTGATCTTCAGGCCCAGGGTCCGGACCCCGATGCCCAACGCCGCGGCGCTGCGGCGGCGGTGACCGCTGAAGTGCTTGAGCGTGTTGATGATGATCTCGCGTTCGATCGTGCCGAGGGTCAGGCCGCCATCGCAGACGATGCCCGCGGTGATCGGATGGGCCCCGGCTTCGGGCTCGGCCCCGCCAGGCTTGGTTTCGATGGTGCTGGTCGCGGTCGCACCGATCGCCGACCCCGGAGCACATCGCAGCCAGGGCATGATGAGCGATGCGCGAATCGTCCGTTCCGGGGCGAGCACCGCGGCCCGCTCACAGATGTTCTGCAGCTCGCGGACGTTGCCGGGCCAGTGATAGGCCCGCAACGCGTCGAGGGCGACTTCGTCGAAGGTCTTGGCCGAGCCGCCTTCGCGCGAGGCCACCTGGCCCAAGAAATGCGTGGTCAGGCTCTCGACGTCTTCCGGCCGGCTGCGCAGCGGCGGCAGGCCCAGGGGCAGCACGTTCAGCCGGTAGAAGAGGTCCTCGCGGAAGGCCCCCGTCCGCACCGCGGCGGGAAGGTCGCGATTGCTGGTGGCGATCACCCGGACGTCGACCGACAGTTGACGCGAGCCGCCAACGCGCTCGAAGCTCTTCTCCTGCAGGACGCGGAGCAGCTTGGCCTGGATCGTCGGCGAGACTTCGCTGATCTCGTCGAGCAGCAGCGTGCCACCGTCGGCGAGTTCAAATCGGCCCTGACGCATCTTGTCGGCGCCGGTGAAGGCACCCTTCTCGTGGCCGAAGAGCTCGCTCTCGAGCAGGTTTGTGCTCAGGGCCGCACAGTTGATGGCCAGGAACGGCGCATCGCGCCGGGCGGAATGTTCGTGGATCCAGCGGGCCGTGACTTCCTTGCCGGTGCCGGACTCGCCGGTGATCAGCACGGTGCCCTGACTGGACGCGATCGGCTCGAGCTCGGTGCGCAGCTCGCTCATCGCGTGTCCGCCGCCGACCATCTCGTGGTCGCGGCCGGGCTGCGAAGGCGCGGTCTGCGTGGCCTTGAGTACCTGGTTCTCGCGGCGGATGCGGCGATGCTCAACCGCCCGGTCCACGGCCACGATCAACTCGTCGCCGCCAAACGGCTTGGTGATGTAGTCCCATGCCCCGTCGCGCATCGCGCCCACCGCGGTCTCGATCGAGCCATAGGCGGTCATGAGGATCACGGGGATCGAGTCATCGATGCGACGGATCTCGGCCAGCAGCTGGCGGCCGTCCATGCCGGGCATCGACAGATCGGTCACCACCGCGTCCACCGAGCGCTTGCCCAGTTGGTCGAGGGCCGCCTGGCCGTTCGAAGCGGCGGTCACCGCATACCCGCGCCGGGTAAGCGTGGTGGCCACGCTGTCTCGCATCATTTCCTTGTCGTCGACGATCAGAATGCGCTTCATGCTGCGGTGACTCCATCGTGGGCCCGGTCCGTGAGGGAGCCCGTGGTTTCGATAAGGGCGGCCCGGGTCGCAGGCCGACCGGTCGCGGGATTGTGTTGTCCGGCCGCGGCGAGCGGCAGGCAGAGATCGATCCGGGCACCACCGCCCGGGGCGTCGTCCACCACCACGTGTCCACCGTGGGCGTCCACGATGCGGTGCACGATGGCCAGCCCAAGGCCGGTCCCAGTCGCGCGGGTGGTGAAGAACGGGTTGAACATGCGGGCGCGGACGTCGGCGGGAATGCCGGGTCCGCGGTCGATGACCCGAAGCACCGCACGCTCATCGCGTACGCCGTCGGGCAAGGTCAGTTGGTCGCGCCGGAGCTCGATGCGGATCTGGCGCTGGCCGTCCTCGACGCTGGCCATCGCTTCGACCGCATTGCGGACGAGGTTGGCCACGGCCGACGGCATGAGCACGGCATCCGCGCAGACCGCGGGGCTTCCGTCGGCGTCGGGACGCGTTTCTTCGGTGTCGATGGCCACGGCGCTTCCGTCCGGCTCGACGACCACGAGTTCCAGATGCGTGTCCGTTTCCGACAGCAAGCCGGCACAGTGGGCCAAGGCCGCGCGGGACAGGCCCGCAAGATCGGTTGGACGCGGATCGGGCTGGTGGTCGCGGCTGAACGCCAGGACATCGCGCACGATCGCGTCGAGTCCCCGGACCGCATTGATGATGCGGCCGGCGAGATCCGATTGCTCCGGTTGATCGACGAGATCTTCTTCCAACGCCTGGGCGTAGAGGCCGATCGAGCCGAGCGGGTTGCGGATCTCGTGGGCGATGCCGGCCGCCATCTCACCCAAGGCGGCGAGTTGTTCGCTGCGTCGCAGCCGGGCCCGAGCTTCGGCCAGGTCATCGCGCAGGCGGCCGACCTCAGACTGCAGGACCTCGTGGGTGCGCTGCAGCTCTTCGGCCGAACGATTGAACGCGGCGATGAGGCCGGTGAAGTCCGCTTCGCCGTCGCCGGCGGTCAGGGTCATGAGGGGGGCGCTGCTCATGCTTGGCCATCCTCGAACCGCGGGCCGGGTTCCGGCTTGCCGGTGTACGCCTGGTGGGCCTTGCGACCGGGGGCCACGCGGGCGAGTTCGTCGCGGGCTTCGTCGCGGCGAGCGATGATCGCGGCTTCGTCTTCGGCGTCACGGTCCATCACCTCGGCGAGCCCGCCGCGGATCGACTGCATGAGTTCGCGAATCGCCTGGCCGGTCTCGCCCGGAACGTCGGCCAAACGATCGTCGGCCCCGTCGGTCAGTCGGATGATCCGTGTCTGGTCCTGCTGGACTTCGGCGATGATCGACCGACGCCGAGCCAGGAGGTTGTGCAACGAATCGGCGGCGTTCTTCTCCACCAGCTCGCCTTGGCGGCGAACGAGTCCAACGAGCGTGCGGACGGCTTCGTCTTGCCGTTTGAGCACGGTGTGGAGTTCGCACGCCCATCCTTGGTCGTCGGCGGGCATCGATCGTTCGGGGTGATCGGTCATGCGGAGGCACTCGTGGGCGGGAGGAGGATCGAAAGTCGAAGGTCGATTGCGTGGACGGGGACGGGGATTGGGACGGGGACGGGGGCGGGTCACGGCGGAGTCAGTTGGCCCCGTCAGTTGGCCGGGTCGGGTTGGGCGACGGCGAGCCGCCCGGCGGGTCGATCGCGGAGCCACTGCTCCCACGCCCCGCGGTCCATCAGCGAAGCGGGATCGTCGAAGGCGGCGTCGGGCATGCGGGCCAGACGCACCAAGGCGTTTCGGTGGGCAACCTCGGCTCGGTCGGGATCGCCAAGTCGCTCGTAGCAATTGACGACTTGCACCAGCGCTTGCATCGCGATGTGCTCGGACGCGAATCGCCGGGCCACGCGGTCGTACAGCCGAGCCGCGAGGTCCCATCGCCCCAGGTCGTAGGCGGCACGGGCGCGGCCGACGTGGGCCCCGCGAAGCATCGCGCGCTCGCGTTGGTCCAACGTGGATTCGTCGCGGCGATCCCAGGCGGACACGACGTCGTCGAACAACAGGATTGACGTTTCGAGATGGGCGTCGCGGGCGGCGCTGCGGCTGCGGCGTTCGCTCGGTCGCATGCGTTCGGCCGACTCCAAGCGTTCGTCGATGCGGGCGGCAAGGCCGCGATGGCTCTCGGCCAACCAGTGCCGCACGGCGTGGGCGTCGGGGGCGTCGGGATCGCGGAGCAGCGCGGCGTCCAGGCGTTCGATCGCCTCGCGTTCGCGGCCGGTTCGCAGGTAGAGCCGGCCGAGGTCGATCAACGCGCGGCGGTAGTCCAGGGCATCCGGTGACAGCGGGCTCGATTCGCCGGCCTGACCGCCGGGGGTCCGGCCGTCGACCACGGTGAGCAAGACGTCTTCGGCTTCGCTGCTGCGGCCGGTGGCCACGAGCACGCGGGCCAGAGACGGGTGGGCCCGGGTGCCCTCGAGGCTCGTGGGATGTTCATCGATGAGCTGGCGATACCGTTCGATCGCCGCGTCGCCCTCGCCGGTCGATTCAAGGGCCTCGGCCAATCGGTACATCACGCGGGCGCGGATGGGATCGCCGTTGGGCCGGCTGGCCAGGTACTCGCTCATGACTTCGATCGCTTGGTCAACGCGTCCGGCCCGGTCGAGCGTGTCGCCGGCGAGCCAGAGGCTGGCCGCCCACGCTTCATCTTGGCCGGGGATCGCCACGATCGACCGGGCGTGCCGGA
The DNA here is from genome assembly GCA_045106735.1 of Phycisphaerales bacterium. Classification (GTDB taxonomy): domain Bacteria; phylum Planctomycetota; class Phycisphaerae; order Phycisphaerales; family SM1A02; genus JBGCEZ01. The sequence continues at coordinate 237,531 of JBGCEZ010000058.1, forward strand.
GGTAGTGATCCGCCGCCGCGATCAGGCGTTCTTGGGCCCGGGCGCGAATCTCGGGGGCGATGGCGTCTTCGCCGATGGACTGAGGGTCGATGGGAGCGCCGCCTTCGGCCGCGCGGGCGGCAATCTGCGCCCGGGCCGCACCGAGCAATCCAACGGCCATCGAGTGGTTGGTCGCGGCAATGCGTTTCAGCACTTCCGCCGGGGCATCACCCCGGGGGAAGAAGGACAGCGCGGCATCGGCGTACGCGAGGGCCGTTTCAAGGTCCCCGGCGGCGAGCTGGGCGTCGTGACGATCACTCAGCGATGCGGCGATGCGGATCGGCGTGACATCTCGGGTAACCGGCGCCTGCCCCAAGCGATCGCGCAGGGTCGCGTAGTCAGCCAGGGCCGAATCGTGCTGCCCGAGAATGCCCTGAAGCTCCGCCGCGGCCAGGCGCGACGGCAGTTCGACGTCGGTTCCGGCGTACTCGCCGATGATCCGCTGCAGCCGAGGGAGCGCCTCTTCGTACGCCCCGTCGGCAATATCGAGACGAGCCCGCAACAGTTCGGCGCGCCCGCGGTCGGGAGTCGCGTTCTCGAATCGGTTGAATGCTTCTTCCAGGTGGAAGGCCGCGTCTTCGGCGAGGCCGAGTCGCTCGTAGCCCCGGGCGAGCCGACCGTACAGACCGCCCCAGATGTCCTCGTCCAGTTGGGCGCCGGCGGTTTCGAATCGCCGCATGGCCAGGAGAAGCCGGTCGACGGCTGGACGGAACTGCCCCGCTTCGATGCGCAGGTCCACTTCCCGAGCGAGCGCCCAGGCCCGATCTCGATCGGAGAGGAGCGCGTCATCTCGGTATCGGTTCAAGGCCGCGAGCATCGCGTCCAGCGGCAGTTCTTCTTCTTGGAGCGATCGTTCGACCAGTTGTCGGAGCAGCCGATTGCGGCGGACGCCGGCTTCGGGACCGCCGAGGGCCGATGCGGCCAGGGCTTCGAGTTCGGCGATACGGTCGCGGACGTCATCCAGACGGTCGAGGGCCAACTGGGCGTCGCCCCAACGCTCGATGCGTTCGGCGTCCAGCGGCAGCCCAGCGTCGACGGCCATGGCGTACTGCTCATCGATGAGGACGTTGTTTTCGTTGAGGCTCGCCCCGCGGTCGGCCTGGGACCGGCTGATCCAATCCGCGGCGAGCGCCCGGAAACGAGCCTGCTGAATTGGACTCGCCTCGAGCAAGTTGGGCTCGAGGGTCACCTGCATCCGATCGCGGGCCAGCTCGAGCTCGCCGGCGACGATGAAGTCGCGGACTTCGTCGAGGGCTCCGTCCCAGTCCTCCGCCGGTGCCCGCCGCGAGGCAATGACAATGGCCAAGGCGATCAGGCCGAGGCTGCCGACGATGGCCGGAAGCTGCCAGACACCGCGCCAGGAACGGCCGAGACCCGGGGATCCCCCGTCGCCCTCAACGTCGCTGCCGTCAGCCTGGATGGAACCGTCGTCGGACACGTTGCGTCGCTCGCTGGTCAGCGACGAGGAACCCGGATCACACCGAAGAACTTCCTCGTCGGAATGCCCCATCGGCGAGTCTTGCGCGTTGTCTAGAGCGACGTCCTATAACCTGATTCCGGCGATGTACCCGACGTAGAATCAGCGTTTTCGACCCTTCAGGCCGCGTTTTGAGCCGTGCGGACGGCCCACCCAGCGGCGGTCCGACGGGAGAATTCTGCCTAGGGACAACCCGCAACTGCGCTCGGCGGCCAGAACGACCCCTCTCGTACGACGTGATTCTGTATCGGCGTCGCGCAGAACGATGCCCGGCGGCGTCCGAGCGGGCGAGAAGCCCGTGCGTGGGGTTCGATCGGATGGCCGGCCCTCGGCACGAAAGGCCCGGGAATGGCCGCCCAAGAGGACATCGGCGAGCTCGGCTCGCAGTGGTCAGGCGCACAGGCCGGCCGCCGGTCGCAAGCCCTCGACCGAGCTCGGCCGCGATGCTGGCCGTTCGCCAGAGCGCCGGCCAGGTGCCGGCCAGGCGCTGGCCATCCGCCGGTCAGGCGTCGGTCAGGCGTCGGCCAGGCGCCGGCCAGGCGTCGGCCAGGCACGCGGTCACGCGGCGCTCCGCCGCCGGTCCGCCAGCAGCGAAGAAGACCGCCCGTCAGCCACGTCGTCTGCCAGCCAGCCAGCGCCCCGGCCCCGCGGGGCACTCAATCGTCCGCCGGATCAGGGGGAACAGGATCGCCGGGGCGAGGGCCGCCGCCAGGACCAAGCTCCAGCCGTCGAGCCGAGCGGATCACCCAGGTTCCACTCGCGAGGTCGTGCACCCCGCGGCACATGGCATGGGCGGCCCAGAAGGCGGCCAACGGCGGAAAGAGAACGGCCAGCGATCGCAGAATCCATCGCCGCACGAGAACGGACCGGCGCGGGACGCAGCCTTCGGCATCAACCACGTGCAGACGGAGCACCCGGCGGCCAAGCGTCCGCCCTCGCCCAATGTCTCCCCCGGCGACGGACGCGGTGAAGATCACCCACATGCCGATCCACGGGATGGGCGAGGGATCGAACATCAGCAGAGAGACGGTCAGGCCGCCCGGCCCCGTCCGGAAGACGACGCTGGCCAAGATGATCGCGGGGACCAAGTCGATGGCCGCGGCGAGCGCCCGAATCCCGCCCGGGGCGAGTCGGCCGGTCAGGGCCGTCGGAGCGGCCCGCGGACGCGAGGTGAGCACGCCGACGATCACGCTGATGAAGACACACGCACCGAGGACCATCGGCGCCCCGAGGATGGCCATCGGATCGATGCGATGCAGCTCGAACGACTCGGGCGGCCCGAGCGACGCTCCATCGGCGGACCAGCGGCGAATCTCAAGTTGGTCCGCACGCGGGCCATCGATCCGGGTCAGTTCCAAGCCGCCGACGATGAGCCCGGCCGATGAGAGCGGCCCGCGCACGGACGGAATCGGCGCGGCCGAAAGCGGCATGGCTGGTGGGTCGTCATCCGCGCTGGTCGCCATCGCGTCGGTCGCCGGGCCAAGGAGCGGTTCGGCGACGAACGCGTCTGGGCCTCGTCGAACCGCCCAGAGATGGCCGTGCACCACGGCGAGTTCCACGCTCGTGTCGCCGTTCGCGCCGCCGGTCGTATCGTCGGTCACGCCGTCGTTCGCGCCGCCGGTCGCGCCGTCGTTCGCGCCGTCGTTCGCGCCGCCGGTCATGCCACCGGTCGCGGTCGACCCCCACGGGGAAGCATCACCAACGGCCCGCACCGGCAGAGGATCCGAACGCACGCCACCGGGACCGATCAATTCAAGCCGCCCGGGTGCCGGATCGTTCGCCCGTTCGGCGGGGGTCGCCGAGCGAAGCAGCGCGAGCCGGCGTTGTTCGGCGAACTTCGCCGGCGCGGGGGATGCTGATGGCGGGCCGCCGGGGCCGGATGAATTGACCGCTTCGGGCGAGTCGCCGGAGCCGGAAGTCCGGCCCGCAACACCGCGCGGTGAGGCCGACGGCAACACCACCAGCCACGGACCGGGACCGGGCGCATCCGCGGTGGACAGCGCTGGCACCAACTCCGTTGACGTCCACGTCGTCAACGCTGGCCGAAGCAGCTCGAACGCATCACCGATGCGGCCGAGACCAATGGGGCCGCGGTCATCCACCGCGAAGTCCAGCAATGCGATCCCCGCTGGCCACCGAGGCTCGACCTGCAAGACCGGCGTTGCGGGCGCGAACCACACGCCCACCGACGGGTTCCACTCGAGCTGAATCGATCGGACCGACCGATCGCCTCCCCGTGCCGGCGAGGCAAAGACGAGCCATGCCCTCGGTCCGTCGGTGGCCAAGAACTCCGGCGCCATCGACACGCCCGCGTGCCCGCGAAAGCTCCGGGCGTCGAGGCCTGGCCCGGCGTGGGCGATGACCCAACCGTCCGGAGCGAGCGGCGGACTGGCGGGCGCGACGTCCGTCTCCGTGGGCCCAGCGTCCGAGGTCGCCATCTGGTCGTCGGCCCCGGTCGTTGGCGAATCCGCACGGTCCCCGGGCGGACGCGGTGGCGGCCGACGATCTGCCCGACTCGGAGCCCGAGGGACGACGAACCACTGATGCCCGCCTGCGGCCGCGCCGATTCCTCGCCCCGCGGGCTCAGTGGCCGCGAGCGTCGCGGGCTCAGTGGCGTCAATCGCATCCGCAGCCGAGATTGCCGTCGATGGCGAGGTCGATGGCGATGCCGCGGCGCCCGCGTTGGGACCTGCGCTTGCGCCGATCCCCCCCGCCGCGTGTCCGCCGATCAACGCGCACGCGGCCAGTCCGGCCAGCAGCACCCGCTTTTCGAGTCGGTTCCGGCGAACGAATCCGGGACCGCGTCGACGTCCACGTCCACGTCCACGTCCACCCCAGACGGCCAGGCCGACCCCGCGATTCACCAATCTGATCCCGCCGGCGCCACGTCGATCTCCACCTGCAAGGCCGGATCGACCTGGAATTCGTCCACGCGGCCCTGCCGGCTCCGCGCCGAGGCCACGCCGTCAAAGAGTGTCCCCCATCGCCCCGCCGCCACCGTCTCGACCGGCCGCTGCTCGGCGTCGAAAGTGAACCGCAACGAGAACGAACCCGCGGCATCGGAGACCGAGACCTGCCCCGGAAGTTGCGGCGATTGGAAGTCGCTGACGCCGGGAACGCGGAGCGGCACCTCGCCCTGGTGATTGGCCGTCAACACAGCGCGACCGTTGGCCCCGAGCAGGCTGATCTGCCGCACCATTCCGCTGGCGACGTCCCACGTCACGCGGAGCGGTTCGCCGCCGACCACCAACTCAAGACGGACCGCGGTGCCGGCGTCATTGATCAGGCAAGTCTCGGCCGCATTCTCGGGAATCGGCAGGACGCCAAAGAGCATGTCGGCCAGCAGTCGTGGCCGATCGATCAACGGCACGATGGCCGCACATGGCGGCGGCTCCCGGGTCAGCGCTGACCAGCCGCAGAATCGGCTCGGTTCGCCAGCGAAACCGCGATTCCAGAAGTACACCCAGCGGCCATCCGACCCGGCGTAGAACAGCGACACGCTGGTTTCGAACACCTCGGCGAAGACGCGTTCGGCCCCATCGCGGTAGACGGTCACGCCGAGATCGCTCATTTCTTCTCGCGCGCCGGCCGCGTTGGTCCAACTCATGACGACGTTGCCCTGCGCCCGGAGTCGGGACAACCGCTCGCTCCGGACCCGGTGCACGTCGAACATGCGCTCGACCGTCGCCACGTCCACCGCAACAGGGTCGGCCGCCACGTCCGGCCCACCGGTCGCCATGGGCCGCAGGACCGCACAGCCGGGCCCGACCCAACCCGCGAGCAGAAGCACGCCCAGCGTGGCGATGTGGGCCGTCGTCCGTGCCGTCGTCCGAGCGAACCCGGCCGACGGAAGGTTCCGCCGGCTCATGCGATTTCCCCGTCCAGAATCTCGCCCAATTGGGCCGTGAGTTCGTGCACGTCGTCTTCGTCGAGCCGCGGATTCACCACGCGAAGCGAGGGCGTTTCCGCGTCCTGGCCGCGTTGTCGCATGAGCCAGATCTCGGCCTTGTCGGTCCGCGCGGCATCCGCCCGGCCGACGAAACGCAGCAGACGCTTGCGCATCAGGATCAACGCCAGCACGAAACGGAACGCCACCCGCTGCTCACGCTCGTCCTCGGACAGTCGATGGAACAGGTCGACCAGGACCTCGTCGTCGACGAAAGCCTGCCTCCCGTCGTCGTCCGGCTCGGCCACGACGGTGCGCCAATGACTGAAGAGCCGCTCCGGCCGGGCCCCCTCGTCCCAGGCCGATTCCGCGAAGTCGTGGCGGTCGAAGCCCTCGTCCTCCCGCTCGCAGAGCGTGGCGACGATGGCCTGGCCGGGCTCGAGCTCGCGATCGGTGGCCGAGCAGCGGCCAGAGGAGCGGGCAACGTGGTACTGGGATCCAAATCGACTCATGCCGGCATGCTACGCCGGCAGATCTCCCGCCGGGGGGCCAGGATCGACCAAGACCGCCCGAGGCCGCGCAGACGAATCACATCGCTCACCCGTCGCTTCTGGGGGTCCACCTCACCCGATCCGAACAGGAGGACCGATCCTCCGACCGATTCCGACCGTACACTTGACCGGAAAGGAACCTGTCTCCGCTCGATGCTCGGCGAATTCCTCGTCATCTTCCGCAGCAGTCCCTGGCTCGTCTTGACCGAGTTGGTGGTTATCTGGATCGCGGTCTGGCTGGCCTACCGCTTCCTGCGGGGCACCCGCGGCGGCGGCGCGATCAAGGGATTCGTCCTCATCCTGATGGTGGCGACCTTCCTGATCCGGGTCATCGGCCAGGGCAACGACGCGTTCGAACGACTGGCCTTCCTCTACAACCGATTCCTCGGCCTGGCCGCGATCCTCCTGATCGTCGTCTTCCAGCCCGAGCTGCGGCAGGCGATGATTCGGCTCGGCCACGCCTGGACATTTGGCGTCCGGCGCGACGGAGCCCGCACGACCGCGGCCATGGTGGCGGAAGCGAGCGAGTTCCTGAGCCGCGCAAAATTTGGCGCGATCATGGCCATCGAACGACGAACTCGGCTCGGCGGCCTGGCCGAGAGCGGCGTCGAACTCGATGCGGTCCTCAGCGTCCGGCTCCTGCAATCGATCTTCTATCCGAACAGCCCCCTGCACGACCTGGGCGTGGTCATCCGCGACACCCGGATCGCCGCGGCCTCGGTGCAGTTCCCGCTGGTGGAAGAGGGCGTGCTGCCTCCCGAGTTTGGCTCGCGGCACCGCGCGGCCGTCGGACTGTCCACCGAATGCGACTGCCTCGTCGTCGTCGTCAGCGAAGAGACCGGTCGCATCGTGATCTGCGAGCGCGGCCACATCGACGGGCCGTACGACCGCGAGGCCCTCTCCGAGGAGCTGACCCGCCGGCTCGCCGGCAGCGACGCGGACCGCAATTCCGACGATGCGTCGGCCGACGACTCGGACACGACAATCATTCGCGTCGACGCCCCGTCGGGTTCGTCGTCCGCCTCGTCGTCCGCCACGTCCTCGGCCTCGTCCTCGGGTTCAACGCCCGCCGCGACCGCAACCGCCACGCCCCGAGCTGCATCCGCGTCGCCGGCCGTCCCCGATCCCGACGATGCATCCCGCCCGTCCAGCATCTCGTCGTCCGTCTCGCCAAGCCCGAACTGAGCCGCCCCGAGGAACCCCATGGCCGTTGCCCGCTCCATGTCCAAGAATCTGCCGATCCTCTTCGGGATCACCTTGGTGACGGTGCTCATTTGGACATGGGCGACCGGGGCGACGCGCGTGGCTCGAGAGGTTCCGATCACCATCGTCTTCGAGGTCAGCGATCCCGATGGCGGCCGGTGGCGGGTTTCGCCCGCCCAACGGGAACTCCAGGTCCAGGCTGAAGGCTCACGGATCGCGATCAATCAACTCGGCTCGTTGACATCAACCGTGACCGTGAAACTGGCCCCGACCGAGGGTCGCCAAGACGTTTCGCTCACCAACGAACTTGCCCGGGATCCTTCGTTCCGCCGCGCGGGATTGCTCGTCCAGCCGGTCGGAGCGACCAACATTGAGGTCCATGCGTTCGAACGCATCCGGCGGCGCGTCGAGGACGTCGAGATCCACGCCCGGGCTACCGGGGAAACGCTGCGCTTGCACGATGTCGCCGACCTCCGGCGGGAGGTCGTGGCCGAAGAACGATGGGTTGAGTTCGACGCGGCCGACGACAGTGAGCCGTTGCGCGACACGGCGATCACACTTCTGGCCCGCCCCGAGTCCGGTGGAAGCTGGGATGTCCCGATCGGGGAAAGCGTCATTCGGGCCCCAACCCGGCTGACCATCAAAGGCTATCCGGAGATCGAAGACCTCACGTTCGACCCGCCACAGCTGTTCGTCGACTTCACCGTCATGCCGGACGACGAAACCTACGAGGCTCGAAATGTCAGGGTGCACGTCATGTACGGCCCCGACGAAGACATCCGCGTGGTGCTCGATCCCCCGCGGTTCGAGCGGGTGCGCATCAAGGGCCCCCCGGACCTGCTCGCACGGCTGCGGGACAATTCGGGTGACGCGATGCTCATTGGCGTGCTGCATCTTCGGTCGATCGAACTCGGACTTGCCCAGTCCACGAAACAACTCTCCGGATTCGCGGTGATGGACAATCGCCCTGGAGCCCGGAGCGGCTCGATCATTCCCGTGCTCGGCGAGGTGTACGCCACCGCGGCCCAGTCCGAACCTGACAGCGGCCTGCCGAACGTGACGTACTCGATCATCAAGCCGGCCGCCCCGACGCCGGACGATGCCCCCGAAGGCTGAGTCGCCTCTGGCGGATCTCGCGGATCGGCGCCCCGGTTGATTCCGGGGCCCCTACGACTTCGACGTCCAACGAATCGCGTGCCAGGCCCGGCGCCCGCGGCGCAGCAAGGTCAAGCCTCCGTCCAAGACGTCGGACGAAGCCAGGGTTGCGTCCACGCCCTCGACCTTCCGGCCGTTCACGCTCACCGCGCCGGAGCCCAAGAACTCGCGTGCTTGCCGCTTGCTGCTGGCCAAGCTGGTTGCGGGCAGCAGTTCCAGGAGCTTGAGCCCATCGCCGGCCAAATCGGCCGTGGGATGTTCACTCGAAGGAACCTCGGCCGCCACCGCGGCAAGCTGCCGGGCGTCGAGCGTGGCCACGTCGCCGCTGAAGAGTGCTTCTGACGCGTCCTCGGCCAATTGCCGTTCCGAAGGACCGTGGATCATCTCGGTGACGGATCGAGCCAACGCGCGTTGGGCCGCCCGTTCGTGCGGCGCCGCGGCGTGGGCCGTGAGCAGCGCGTCGATTTCATCCTGGGCCATGAACGTGAAGATGCGGAGCTGACTGGCCACATCTTCGTCGGCCACGTTGATCCAGTACTGGAAGAAGCGGTACGGACTCGTGCGGTCGGCGGTCAGCCAGATGGCTCCGTCGGCGGTCTTCCCGATCTTCTGCCCGTCGGCCCGGGTGATCAGGGGCGCGGTAAAACCGAACGCATCCGGAGCGTCAGCTTCCACGTCGCCGCGGGCCGCGGACTGCTCGCGGCGAATCAGGTCAATGCCCGAAACGATGTTCCCGTACTGATCGCTGCCGGCCATCTGCACCCGGCACTCGTGGGTACGAAAGAGATGCAGGAAGTCGTACGCCTGGAGCAGCATGTAACTGAACTCGGTGTAACTGATCCCCTGCTCACGGCCCTCGAGTCGCGTGCGCACGGAGTCCTTGCGGATCATCTCGTTGACCGAAAAATGCTTGCCGACTTCGCGCAGCATGTGGATGAAGCCGATCGACTCGAACCAGTCGATGTTGTTGACGAGCCGCGCGGCGTTCGGCCGCGCCGGATCAAAATCGAGCACTCGGTCGTACACGCGGCGCTGGCCGGCGATGTTCGCCTCGATCTCTTCCCGCGAGCGGAGCGACCGTTCTTCATCCTTGCCCGACGGATCCCCGATCAGGCCGGTTGCCCCGCCGGCAAGGGCGACTGGGACGTGGCCGGCTCGCTGCCAATGTTGGAGCAGCATGAGCGGCACGAGGTTGCCGATCGTCAGGCTGTCGGCCGTCGGGTCGAATCCGGCGTAGGCCACCCGGCCCGGCGTGGAGATCCAACGGGCAAGGTGGTCCTCGGCGGTGATCTGATGAATCAGACCTCGCCAGCGCAGTTCTTCTATGAATCCGGTCATGGGACGCGGAGTGTACGGCCCGAGGCGGGCGACCGGAACCCCTCGGGCGGTGGTGGCTGACGGGGGCGTGGGGCGTGGGGGGTGGGGTGTGGGGTGTGGGGTGTGGGGCGCGGGGCGTGGGGCTCGGGGGGTGGGGGTCGGGGTGGGGGG